>NZ_JCAFVV010000007.1:0-194220 GCF_059295395.1 Vibrio sp. SCP2
TAACTGGATAACTGGATAACTGGATAACTGGATAACTGGATAACTGGATAACTGGATAACTGGATAACTGGATAACTGGATAACTGGATAACTGGATAACTAACGTTGCTCTGTTATGGCTGAGGAGTCAACTCTCGCTTTCCAGAAGGGCGAAGCCCGATCCCGTTTTCAAGCAGCGTAGCGATCCTTAGGACGAAGTCTGTTCCCGCTCCTGATCACAAAAATTTCCACCAGCATCTTTACTGTATAAAGAAACAGTATATACTGTTTTCTTATACAGTATTGTTCATTTAAACAGGTACAACAAAATGCTGGCTCATCTAAGTGTTAATAATTTTGCAATTGTTAAGTCTCTACAGCTAGAGCTATCCAAGGGAATGACAACCATTACCGGTGAAACTGGCGCAGGTAAATCCATCGCCATTGACGCTCTCGGTTTGTGTTTAGGCGGGCGTGCGGAAGCCAGCATGGTACGTCAAGGTGAAGAGAAAACTGAAGTAAGCGCGGCTTTCTCTTTAGAGAACAATATTAATGCCACTCGCTGGCTAGAAGACAACGACTTATTAGATGGGAGCGACTGTATTCTGCGTCGCATCATCAGTAAAGAAGGCCGTTCTCGTGCATTTATTAACGGTAGCCCTGTTCCACTTTCTCAGTTAAAAACCTTGGGGCAGCTGTTAATCAACATCCATGGTCAGCATGCTCATCATCAATTGATGAAAAGTGAGTACCAAATGGCAATGTTGGATCAATATGCAGGTCACTCTAACCAGCTTAAGAGCACGCGTAACGCCTACCAATCTTGGCGACAATCAGACAACAACCTTAAGCAGTTGAAAGAAAACAGTGCGGCAAACCTAGCTCAGAAACAACTTCTTGAGTACCAAATTAAAGAGCTTAATGAACTCTCTCTTGGCGAGGATGAATATGAAGAACTCGAACAAGAACACAAGCGTCTCTCAAACAGTGGAGAACTTGCCTCTACCTGCCAACAAGCCATCGAACTTATTTACGAAGGTGAAGAAGTTAACGCGCTTGGTATTTTGCAATCGGCCAATCACTCCTTAATCCAGCTCGCTGAGTTGGATGAAAAGTTGGCTGAGTTACCCAATATGCTTGCTGAAGCCATTATTCAAGTTGAAGAAGCGAATAGTGAACTTCGTAATTACTTGGACAACATCGATGTCGATCCTGCACGTATGGCTTACGTGGAAGAGCGTTTCTCTAAAGTCATGTCGATTGCGAGAAAGCATCATGTTGTGCCTGATGAACTTTACCAACATCATCAAGATCTACTCGGTCAAATAGAAGCACTTGATTGCTCAGACGAACGCCTAGAAGAGCTTGAACAAGAAGTAGAAAATAAATATCAAAGCTTCCTAACAACGTCAGAAAAGCTCCATAAATCGCGCATTCGTTATGCCAAAGAACTCAATAAACTGATCACAGCTAGTATGCATGAGCTTAGTATGGAAAAAGCGCAGTTCCGTATTGAGGTATCAAATGAAGGCACTCACCCATCCCCACTTGGCATGGACACAGTGTGCTTTGTTGTCTCAACTAACCCTGGGCAGCCAATGCAACCTATTGCCAAAGTTGCCTCTGGTGGTGAGCTTTCGCGCATATCGCTAGCAATTCAAGTGATCACAGCGCAGAAAGTCGATACTCCTAGCCTCATCTTCGATGAAGTCGATGTGGGTATCAGTGGCCCAACAGCCGCTGTGGTAGGAAAAATGCTACGTAAACTTGGCGAATCCACTCAAGTTCTGTGTGTCACTCACCTTCCTCAGGTGGCGGGTTGCGGTCACCAACAGCTGTTCGTCGCGAAACAAACTAAAGCAGGTAAAACCGAAACTCAGATGCACTGCTTAGACAATGAACAACGCGTTTCAGAATTAGCCCGACTACTAGGTGGAAGTGAAATTACTGATTCAACGCTAGCCAACGCTAAAGAGCTGCTTATCGCCGCTTAATCCCCGCTTTTTCGAGTCAAAGTTCCTTTCAATGAAGAATTTTGACTCGACTTTGCAACCAAATTCAAAAATCATGGTCTGAATCAATTCAAAATGCTCTCAGCTTTTTACTTTAGCGCTTAGCTTGTTTATTATCGGCTGAGTTTGATTTTTATCAGTTACAAGAATTTAAGTATGCAATTAAAAAAGTGGCTTATCGCTGTACCACTCGCTATGACAATGCTGACAGGCTGCTCGCTATTAGAAAAGTTGGTATACCGCATTGATATCAACCAAGGCAACTACGTAGAGCAATCTGCAGTAGAACAATTAAAGTTTGGTATGACTAAAGAGCAAGTCCGTTATGTAATGGGCTCACCTATGCTCGTAGAGAATGGTTATCCTGATACTTGGTACTACATCTACCATCATACCGAAGGTCACAACGACTCAATTCAGAAAAACCTCATCGTTGACTTCAACGGTGAAGGCCAACTTGTTAATGTCGCTGGCGATTTCCCACCGAGCAAAGACTTCTTTGAGAGTATTAACTAAGAGCTGGAGAGCTGGAGAGCTGGAGAGCTGGAGAGCTGGAGAAGATTTGAAGGGTTGGCGTATTACGTCAACCCTTTTTGTTTGGAACGCCTAGTTACGGAAACGAGATGCGGGAACGGACTTCGTCCTTGGAAAACTGGAAAACTAAGTTGATCCACTGTGGTTGAGAAATTAACTCTAGCTTTCCGGAAGGACGAAGTCCGATCTCGTTATCCAGAAGCGGAGCGGTCCATAGGGCGAAGCCCGTTCTATCTAATTTTCCTTCCTCAACGGATTTTTCTTACCACCCGTAACCGGATCGGCAGAACCTGCAGCTTTGGCTTGCTCAGCTCGCTTGCGGCGGATCTCTTTTGGATCAGCTAGAAGTGGGCGATAAATCTCGATGCGGTCTTTATCATTGATCGTAGCATCCAGCTTAACATTACGGCTAAATACGCCGACCTTATTCTTCTTTAGGTCAATCTCAGGATATAACTCAAGCACACCAGACTGAGCAATGATCTCTTCGACGGTCATTGACTGATTAACCACTAGCGTAAATACGCGCTGCTCTTGCGGCAGAGCATAGACGACTTCAACATGAATCATTTCAGACTCAATACTCATAAGCTGGGTACACCTGTTTTGCGCGCTTCGTAAAAGCGTTGACCATATTGCTGGTCAGTTCGTTAAAAACCTTACCAAACGCCATTTCAATCATCTTGCTTGAAAACTCAAACTCAAGCTTAAGCTCGACTTTACACGCCTGCTCATCAAGCGGAGTAAAGAACCATCCACCTTTAAGTGTTTTAAACGGCCCATCGACTAAATTCATTAGGATCGCCTCACCATCAACCAGCTCATTCGACGTGGTAAACGTTTTGCTAATCCCTGCTTTTGCAACATCAACAGAAGCCACCATCGCATCCGAGCTCGACTCAATCACACGCGAACCAGAGCAACCCGGCAAAAACTCAGGGTAGCTCGCGACGTCGTTCACTAGATTGAACATCTGCTGGGCACTAAACGACACTAAAGCAGAACGACTAACTTGCTTCATATTGACTCCTCGTAACATCTGCTTGAACTTCAAGCTTGGTGCAATTTTACTTTTATTTGCACTCAGCGCAAATAAAGGGATTTCCTAACTTAACTCCTAGCCGTATAATGCAGCCATTATGGCAAAGAAAAAATCTAAACAAAAAGCGGGTAGCAATACCATCGCTGTCAATAAGAAAGCTCGCCACGAGTATTTCATCGACGATGAAATCGAAGCAGGTGTGGAGCTTCAAGGCTGGGAAGTAAAAGCCCTTCGTCAAGGCAAAGCTAACATCGCAGAAAGCTACGTGTTTATGCGTGACGGCGAAGCCTTCGTGAGTGGCATGACCATTACCCCTCTTAACCAAGCATCGACACACGTAGTGGCGAACCCTACCCGTGTGCGTAAACTATTAATGAGCCGTCGCGAACTTGATAACCTGCTAGGTCGAATCAACCGTGAAGGTATGACACTTGCGGCCCTTTCCCTGTACTGGTCTCGCTCTTGGGTTAAAATGAAAGTCGGCGTAGCGAAAGGTAAGAAGCTGCACGATAAACGTACTGATCTTAAAGAAAAAGATTGGGCTCGCGAAAAAGCGCGCGTAATGAAGAGTTCACTGCGCTAATATTGAGCACTTAAACGCACAAGTCTAGACAGGTTACACTTTTCTGGTACTATGCGAAGAACACTTTGGGGCTGATTTAGGATTCGACAGGAATTTTGCAGTCTGAGGTGCATGCCGTGGGGCGGTTGGCCACGTAAAAAGCCGCAAAAAAATAGTCGCAAACGACGAAAACTACGCACTAGCAGCTTAATAACCTGCTCAGAGCTCTCTCGCCCTAGCTTCCGCACGTAAGACGGGGACCAACGAGAGATCAAACCCAAACGCGCTAGCCCGGATTCTCCCGCCTGAGAGATGAACGGCGAATTATAATTCAGGATAGTCATTTACTAGCGTGTCGGTTCGCAGGTACTTGGTGAATTTAAAGATCGACTAAGCATGTAGTACCAATGATGAATGGTTTTTGGACGCGGGTTCAACTCCCGCCAGCTCCACCAAACGTTTGGAAAGGCGCTAACTCTTAGAGTTAGCGCCTTTTTTGTATGCTTACCAAATTTCGTCGATGATTTCGTTTTTGTACTGCTGTGCTTTAGCGAGTTCATCGTTAGACATATATTGCTTCACATTAAGGATTTCTTTTTCGGCATCCTCATCGCCATTTTCCTGAGCAATCTCAAACCATGCTAATGATTTGGCAAAATCACTGAATACACCATGACCATTTCGATACGCGTATCCCACCATATATTGGGCGTAAGTATCATCTAGCATTGCTGCTTTTTGGAAGAATTCAAAGGACTTAGCGTAATCAGTCGTTTTAAAGCCGCAACGCTGTTTGTATTTAGGGTAGTAGTAAATATCACCAAGTTTCGCCACCGAGCGAGTATGATCTTCAAGTTCAATTGCATGCTCGAAGTGTTGTATCGCTTTTTGGCAGTTCATCTCAACGCCTTCGCCATTGAGATAAGCGATCCCTAAGTTATAGATCGCACTGGTATTCTGTTGTTTTGCGGCTTGCTCAAACCAATATGCAGCTTTGGCGTAGTCTTTTTCGACTCCAACGCCATCGTTGTAGGAAAAAGCGAGTTGGTACATAGCGTCATCATCGCCAAGTTTTGCTGAAGCTAAGTAGTACTCGTTGCCTTTTTCGAGGTCTTGTTCTGTACCTTCACCATCAAAGTACATAACCCCCAAGCTATACAACACATAGGGATCTTGCCCATCTTCAGCTTTGTGATACCACGAGAGTGCTTCTTCATAGTTACCATCCGAATACTCTAAATCTGCTTTCAGAGTTTCAGCGCTATCATGACCTGACTTTAGTGCTTGTTCTAGATACTCATGAGCTCTGTCTATATTCGCTTGCATAACAGACTCATCTATCAACAAGTTAGCCGCTTTATAGAGTACGTCTGGGTCGCTTGAAGTTTCAGCCTCTTTTAGCAACGCGAGGTCATCACCCTCAAACAGCTCCCAACTAAGATCATAAGAAAGCGCCTGAGTGGACATTAATAACGAGAAACATGTGAGGATAGTGCATCGGCTTTTATTCATAACAACCTAATTTAACCTATTGATTAATTGTATTTATTTTCACAAAAGCATCCTATATCTGATAGGTTGGCAAATCTAAAGAAAAGTAATTTTATGCAAATAAGCTCACATAAAAATTTAGTACCACAAGCCGCAACTATTCGCGCCTCTCTAGATTCAGATTAGCAAACAATAGAAATCACTACGCTTTCTCCTGCCCGCAATAACTGTTTGAAATCTTTCCTTTTCCTCGGGTTTAGATAACGCACCCTGCCAAAAACATTACACATCAAAACATTAGAAAACTAACCAAGATAAAAGAGGTTACTGATCATTTCCGCAGCAAATTTGCAGTTAAACACACTAAAGGTTATAGTTGCGCCGCAAAAAAAATTACTTTGAACTCAAAACAAATGGAGGGCGCTTTTAGTGTTTTTCTTGAAAAAGTGAAACACATTATAAAAACGTAAACCTTGTATTTATGGAAAATGCATTAAAAAATACAGTATCGAAACCACTGATTATCAAGTTGGACAAGACAACGTACAAAAGTGGGGATTCGATATCCACAATCCGGTATTTGGGATTAGTGCTGGCCTTGTGATCCTTTGTCTACTGACTCTTTTAATTGTTGACCCAACTACTGCTCGAGACGCTCTGAACGGTCTTAAAAACAGCATTATTGTAGATTTTGACTCCTTCTTTATGTGGTCAGCAAACTTCTTCATTTTGTTCGCCGCAGTGCTCCTACTCTCCCCTCTAGGCAAGGTCCGTATTGGAGGGATCGATGCCAAAGCCGAGCACTCGACCATTTCATGGTTATCCATGCTGTTTGCAGCTGGTATGGGAATAGGGTTACTTTTCTGGAGTGTTGCCGAGCCAACGGCCTACTTTACTGATTGGTACGGTACGCCACTTAACGCGGAAGCATATAGTGAAGAAGCGAAAGCGCTTGCTATGGGTGCCACTATGTTCCACTGGGGTATTCACGGTTGGGCTATCTACGCTATTGTGGCGCTATCTTTGGCCTTCTTTGCCTTCAATAAAGGATTACCACTTTCACTACGATCGGCTTTCTACCCACTGTTTGGCGATAAAGCTTGGGGTTGGCTAGGTCATGTAATCGATATTCTCGCCGTCCTAGCTACTTTGTTTGGCTTAGCTACTTCTTTAGGTTTAGGCGCACAGCAAGCCACCAGCGGCATCAATCATGTATTTGGTCTTGATGGTGGCATCGGCATGCAGATGATTGTGATCACTTTCGTGACCTGCATTGCGGTGCTCTCTGTTATTCGCGGTATCGATGGAGGCGTTAAGCTTTTAAGCAACATCAACATGGTGATTGCTTTTGCTTTACTTGCGTTTGTATTGTTCATCAGTTTTGACACTGCAATGCTGTCACTGTGGGACACGACCATTGCCTATGCACAAAATATTCTTCCGCTAAGCAACCCTCACGGCCGCGAAGATACTGGCTGGATGCACGGTTGGACGGTGTTCTATTGGGCTTGGTGGGTATCTTGGTCACCATTTGTTGGTATGTTTATCGCACGCGTATCAAAAGGTCGAACTGTACGTGAATTCCTGTTTGCGGTGATCATTATTCCAACCACAGTAACGCTTATTTGGATGTCGGTATTTGGTGGTATTGCTCTTGACCAGGTCGTCAACCAAGTCGGTGAGCTTGGTACTAATGGCTTAACCGATATTTCGCTGACCTTGTTCCAGGTTTATGATGCTCTGCCATACAGCTCAGTGATTTCTGTGCTTTCAATTGTCCTAATTTTGGTGTTCTTTATTACCTCATCTGACTCTGGCTCACTCGTTATCGACAGTATCACCGCAGGTGGCAAAATTGATGCCCCTGTTCCACAGCGAATTTTCTGGGCATGTATTGAAGGCTCGATTGCAGCGGTTATGCTTTGGATTGGTGGTAAAGAGGCATTGCAAGCACTTCAATCTGGTGTTGTTGCAACAGGCCTTCCTTTCACTCTTGTCCTACTCGTAATGTGTGTCAGCCTAATCAAAGGCTTGCGCTCAGAGCTACCGGCTTATCAGTCCTCGACTCGACAAGTAACGGCCTAACTGTAAGCGAGACAAACTCAATGGGCGCTATTTCTAGCGCCTTTTTTATTTTTCTCAATCGATCACCTCTTCCACTACTGCGTATACTAAATTTATGGCTTTAGAGGAGGCAGCAATCAATGAGTAAACGGCCTATAAATATCATCGCACTCGATCATATTGTGCTGCGAACGAGCCAGCTTGATAACATGGTGCACTTTTATCAAAACATTCTTGGCTGCGTGATTGAACGAGAAAAGCTCGATATTGGGCTTACCCAACTCAGAGCGGGGAGCGCATTAATTGACATAGTGACAGTTGATAGTGAGCTAGGTCGAATGGGAGGCATAGCGCCACAACAAAACGGTAGAAACGTTGACCATTTCTGTCTGCAAGTGTCCGCATTTGAGGAAGAGGAATTACTCGACTATCTAAAGCAACACAATATCACTACATCAAGCTTTGCCGAACGATACGGCGCACAAGGATACGGTCGCTCTGTTTACGTTGATGATCCTGAGGGCAATGTTGTGGAACTTAAACCCTTTAAAATAACCACCAATTAGAAAATCACTCGAATTTAGATAGTTAGAGCCTCATCAACATACTGTTTTTAGCCTCAGCGTATAGTATTTCACTGGTTAAAAAGTGTATGGATAGCGCATGTTAGATATTCCGCAACTTACTCAGCTTAGAAAAAACATTCATCAGCACCCCGAACTCTCACATCAAGAACAACAAACGGCTCTGCGTATAACTCGCGTGTTTAAAAGCTTCTCGCCGGACGAAGTCCACACTCAGCTTGGTGGTCATGGCATCGCATTTGTCTTCCACGGTCAAGAAATAGGGCCTTCAACCTTAATACGCTGCGAATTAGACGCCCTACCAATACACGAACAAAACACCTTTGACCATCGCTCTATCCTTGATGGCGTGTCACATAAATGTGGCCACGATGGTCATATGGCGATTATCTCTGCTTTGGGCGCGACACTCGCGACTCGCAAACCGCAATCTGGAAGAGTGATACTTTGCTTTCAGCCAGCGGAAGAAACAGGGGCTGGTGCGATTGATATGGTCAACGATGAGAAATTCGCCCCCCTAAAGCCAGACTACGCATTTGCACTACATAACTACCCAGGCCTAAAACTTGGCTCGGTAGCAGTACGAGCTGGGACTTTTAATTGTGCTTCTCGCGGCATCATCATTAAGCTCAGCGGCAAAACATCACATGCCGCACATCCTGAAGATGGTATTAGCCCCGCAGGCGCAATGTGCCAGATCATCGAAAAACTCAACCAGCTTCCAGAAGAGCTAGCCGAACAAGGCGTCGAAGATAAGCTATGGGTTACCGTCATCCATGCCAAACTTGGCGAAGTAGCTTTTGGTACTGCACCTGGAGATGCCGTTGTCATGGCAACACTTCGTAGCGAGACCAATCAAGCAATGGACACCTTAGTAGAGATCACACAAAAGTTCGCGCGCGATTGTGCTCACAAAGCCGGATTAGAAATAGAATTCAGTTTTGATGATGTTTTTCAGGCAAGTGTTAACTCAAATGAAGGCTGTGATCGCGTCGTTCAGGCGTGTCGCAACACGTCCACGGAATACATCTTGTTGGATGAACCTATGCGCTGGTCTGAAGATTTTGGCCAATTCACCGCAGTAGCAAATCAGGGAGCAATGTTTGCTTTGGGAGCCGGTGTCGACACACCTCAGCTACATAACCCTGACTATGACTTTGAGGACGAGCTAATCCCTATTGGGCACGCTTTGTTTCTCGACCTTATTAAGCAAATTAATGGTCTTGAATAGTCTTAGCTTGCTTGCTCGCAATCTTGTCGCAAATAAAGCTACCTATTGGGATAGAAGAGGTCGCTGCGGGTGAAGGGGCATTGCACACATGCAAGCTACGTGGGCTTTGTGCAAACAGAAAATCGTGTACTAGCGTACCATCTTTTAACACAGCTTGAGCTCTAATCCCCGCTGGATAGGGTTCAAGATCTTCAACTCGAATTTTTGGGCAGTATTTATTCACCAATTTCAAATAGCCTGCTTTCCACCAAGAGTTTTTCGTCTCAATTAACCCCGTTTTTAGATGCTTGGCCGTCACTTTCCAGAAACCACTGAACGAGAGCATTTCGTACACATCGCGAAAACTAAAGTTAATGCGTGAGTAACCTTCCCTTTTCCATCCTTGCACCGCATTCGGTCCAACCGTGACACTGCCATCAATCATACGAGTAAGATGAACCCCAAGAAAAGGTAAATCGGGATCAGGAATTGGATAAATTAGATGGTTGACGATCTGGTTGTACTTAGGCGCAAGGCGGTAATATTCACCGCGATAAGGAATGATCTGAAAATCCGTTTGTAGCCCCATCATCTTGGTCATGCGATCGGCCATTAACCCCGAACAGACGACCAAAAACTGACCTCGAAGTAATTGCGCCCGGCCGTCACTGACAACCGAGACCTCAACCCTATCTGAGTACTCTTGTAAGTTCACCACAGGTGTTCCAAGGCGCACCTGTCCGCCCGCTTGGCGGAACTCTTGTGCCATCGCCTCGGTGACTTGGCGATAATCCACAATACTGGTGGCTGAAACGGCAATAGCCCCCAACCCAACAATGTTAGGTTCGCGCCTTTTAAGCTCTTGCTGATCGATCAGTTCAACCTCTATGCCATTTTGCTGACTACGGGTATACAGCGCTTGCATACGCTCGACTTCAATTGGGCTTGTTGCAACCAGCAATTTGCCACAGTTCTCGACCTTAATATCATGTTTGTTACAGAAGTCGATAGTAGCGGCAACTCCGGCCTTACAAAACTCCGCTTTCAAACTTCCAGGCGCATAGTAGACACCAGCGTGAATCACACCACTGTTGTGTCCGGTTTGATGGGATGAGAGTTGCTGCTCTTTTTCTAGCAAGAGAATGGACTTATCCGGATAGCGATTCTGTAGTTGCCAAGCCGTCGATACACCGACTATCCCACCACCTATCACAATGTAATCGTAACGCTGATCCACTCTATTGCTCCTTGCCGCCAAACTAATCCTAGTCACCAATATTAATCTTGGCGTTAAGCGATTGAAAGATCGACTGATATAGAAAAAACTTATCGATAGATACAATTCATACTCAATTAAACGTCGAAACTTTGTGAAACATGGTTAAAATAGCCCGCTTAGATTTTCTAACCCTATTGGTTGTTTGAGGAAGAGACATTGAACACGCAACACCTTTTGGCAAGTGACAGCAAAGATATCGAACAAGCTAAAGACATTCTCGCATCTGGCGAGCTTGTTGCGATTCCGACTGAAACCGTTTATGGCCTTGCTGCAGATGCATCAAACCCAGAAGCGGTGAAAAAGATCTTTGCCGCCAAAGGTAGACCAGCGAATCATCCACTGATCGTTCATATTGGAGAGGTCGAGCAACTGTCTGAGTGGGCAAAAGACATTCCTCAAGAAGCGTACACCATTGCCAAAGCGTACTGGCCTGGACCTGTGACTGTACTGCTCAATAAAGCTGACCAAGCAACACCAGTGGTAACCGGCGGTTTGGACACCATAGGCATTCGCATGCCCGCTCATGAAGTGTTTGCTACTTTGCTGAAATCTTCAGGTATGGCTGTTGCAGCGCCTTCAGCAAATCCATATAAAAAACTTAGCCCCACGTCAGCCGAGCACGTGCTCCACTCTTTAGGGGGCAGAATTGCGGCTGTACTCGACGGCGGTAACTGTGCTCATGGTTTAGAGTCAACCATCATTGACCTAACCCAAAAACCTTTCCGTATTTTGCGCAGCGGTCCGGTGACAGCAGCGCAGCTATCAGAAACGCTGGGCGAAGAAGTGCTGTCACCGAAGGCACACACTGTTGCCGTTCCGGGGAATGTGACTAGCCACTACCAACCTAATACCAGAGTACGTTTGGTTGACCTTGCTGAGATTGAAAACGCAGAAGGGAGTAACATTGCCTGCCTGCATATATCGGCGATTGAAAATCAAAGCTTTAAGTCGAAACAAATGCCATCAGATGTGGCTGACTATTCTCACGATCTTTATCGCGCGTTAGATGAAGCAGATAAATGGGGCTGCGAAGAGATCTGGGTTGAACATCCTCCTATCTCAGACGAGTGGTTGGCTGTTCATGACCGATTAAGTCGAGCACAGTCTAAGCTTTAAGCTCAGGCCAATAAATTAAAACAAAACGCCAGAAGCCCTATCTTCTGGCGTTTTTGATTACGCTCACCTGTTATTGGCTTTGTAGCTGCCAGTAAACAATTTCCCTCACTCGCCCTGTTGAGTCTTTATCTGGAACTTCGGGTAAGCAGCTTAAGTGCTGAGGATGCTTTGCAGCCAACATCAAAACAAAAGCATCCACTAAATCATCTAGGCTGGCATGTTTCACTAACGTCGATTCTATCTGATGCTCTAAAGCCCTTACCCACTCTAATGGAGTGATGGCTTGGATGATCGCCAGTCGTTCTTGATAGCCTTCCCGACTCTTCTTCCCATAGTCTAATGGCTGCCTATTATTTAACGCTGCAAAAACTACTTCTGGGTGTGACTCACGAAGATATAGGTTAGGAAATTGGTTAAGCAGCTGATCAACTTGCTTGATCTTTGGCAAAATAAACCAGCTTTGCTTAGATAGCTTCTTACCAAGCCGAGCGACGTTGATATCACACGCCTGTTGGTACGTGTTTGCGTAAGCCGCCTCTCGGCAAGGAACCGGGAAAACCGACGAACCACGTTTGGGGCTTAAAAATCGACGCGCCGCTTTATCACATGCTCGGTCAGGACTAGCGGTATCACTAAAACCAATAGGAATATCAATCAATGCTGCGCCTTGTTGGATCAACGGTACCGCATCTGCTATCTCAGGCACAATTTGGCAAGTGGGGACACCATCAGAAACCTGCCAAATTACCCAGCCGGCTTTACAACCGTCTATTCCTATCGCTCTCATAATTTCTTTCCTACGCCTTAATGAGCGTAGTTTAAGTGGTTAAGACAAAATAAAAAACGCCCCATCTCTCGATGGGACGTTTTGTTATTGTGAGTATAAGCTTCGAATCGGTTCTGGCTCAACATAGTCGATGTATTGACTGGATGTCAGTTTATCCACTTGCTGCTGGCTGCCCGATACTACCAGCACTTGTTGGCTGTCTAACGTTTCGACAACATCTAGCTGGTAAGAATGAAGAAGCTCGCGAGTCTGCTGTTCAGTGCCTTTATGATACTTCACAAAGAATCGGGTTGATTGAGCCTCTGCTTCTGCCTGTCTTTCATCAACAGGTGGAAACGCTGGGTTATCAGCATGGCTCAATGTCGCAACCGCACTCATCAGCAAGGCAATTAAACCAACGCCATAAAACACTTGCTTCTTCATATTCACTCCTTATTGAAATGACAGTGACCAGCTGTTGATCGTACCTGTATCTTGGCGTGCGCTATCTACCGCTTTTAGTTTCCAGTTACCTTTTGACTCAAAGCCAGTAAAGTTTGCTTGGAAGCTAGTACGAATGTCATTTGCTGAACCGCCTGTATTTTCATGCAGCACAACTTGACCACCGGTTGGTGAAGTCAGCGTGACTTTAAGGTCACCCACATAGCTATGGCTAATATCAACTGCAACTGTCACTGTACCAGAATCACCAGAGCGTAGTACATCGATCTCACTCGTTGCACCTAGCGCGCTGTTGTCTGGAATCGCCATTGCATTTTGGTTGCTGTAGTTTGACGGTGCTTGACCACCATTGTCAGAACCGTTGTGCGTAGCAACAAGCGAAGCACCTGAGTACGCCGAGTAGCCATCGATCAATACTTGGTATGTGCCTGCCTGAGTGACATCAAGAGAACAAGATTCGTTGTTACCGCTTTCCCATGAACGGCAATCGTATGTTCTTGTTGTCGGTGTACCGTCAAAACGAACATACATATCCGCATCACCGCTACCGCCAGTTAGCTTGAATGTCGCTTTTGTTGCACTTGCAGGGACTTCAAAGGTGTAAACCGTGCCTGATTTGCTTGCGCCAGATAGAGGGCCTTTCGCCACACCGTTTTCTAGTACAGTGCTTGTACCTACAGGACCATTACAGCCCACATCTAGGTAAGTTTTTGCAGCATCTGCATTAACCAGACCATGACCCGTGCGATCATCACGTCCTGCTACATCAATATCTGTCGCACTTGCGTTTAGTGCTTTACGTACTTGCGCTGCTGTACAGGTTGGGTGGTAACTCCAAACTAGCCCTGCAACACCTGCTACGTGTGGCGTCGCCATAGAAGTACCATTGTAGTACTCGTAATCTTTACCCGTTTCCGTAGAAACCGTCACGGTATCACCAACTTTACCTGCTAGCTCTAAACCAAATGCTCGGTCAACGGTAACTGAAACCATACGGTAGCTATCGTTGTCATCCAGAACAAATGGGTTCTGAAGACCAGGTAGATCTTGATTACTGTATACAATCGCCGCTTTAGCGCCCGCATCAGAACATGCTTTCACTGGGTTGATTTCAGGTCGAACACCCGTTCTTTGGTTTTCGATACGTTCAGTTAGACAGATCTTGTCCGTCATATCACCACAGTTGTAGCTACCTGAAGAGATATCACATGCAGCGATAGGAGCGGTAAACGAACCTGCCACTGGTGCTGACTCGTAACTGCCAGAAGTTTTGATTTTACGGTTATGTGGCACAACGCCGCGATCAAAGCTGCTCGCACCGTTGATGGTAATATCAGACAGAACACCTTCACCTACTGTCACAGTTGAAAGTACCGCTACACCTGGCGCTGCAATATCTACTTGGTCAGTTGCCTGAGAGAACGCAGCGTGGTCGTTGTTTGTATCAACCGCTGCAACTGACATTACCGCATCATAAGATGCTGGGTAGCTGTGTGCCGTGTTACCTGAGTTACCTGCCGCTGCGATAAGCAGAACACCTTTGTCGTAAAGGTCTTGCATCGCGTTTTGTTCAGTAATACTTGAACGGCTACCACCCAAGCTCATGTTAACCACGTTGGCGCCATTGTCCGCACAGGTTTGAATGGCTTTAACTAAGCTCGATGAGTAACCCCAACCAGATTCGTTGAACACTTTAACAATGTGTAAGTTCACATTCTGGTTCGGCATTACCCCTTTAACACCTTCGGTATTGGCAATCGCCGCAATCGTACCAGCCACGTGCGTACCGTGTGCATTGTTGTTGCCCGGAGAACTCCATGAGCCTGTGCCGCTATCGTTGGTGCCGTTAACGCGGTTGCCACTTAGGTCATTGTGGCTGATGTCATAGCCAGAATCGATAATACATACCGTGCGATTACCAGCATTTGAGTCATTCAAAAGCTGAGCGTTCACAGCATTGTAGCCCCACGGTGTCGTTTCACTTAGCAGGTAACGAGGAGGATCGACCTCAACGTATTCCACTTGCGCGTTAGTACGCAAAGAAGACAGCTCGTTGTCATCCATTTCTACACTGTAGATTGGCTCAGAGCCTAGCTTTTCGACCTTACGAGCTTTAACTTGCTGAAGCACCGATTCGCGAACTTCACTAGCAGCCATAACTGGCTCACCAGCACGAGTAAACGGCATAGGTGCGTCTTGTTTAAATTTAACGATGTACTTAGTTGGTAGATCAGCCTCATTGAATCCCATTGAAGGCGAAGCATTCGCCACCGAGATTCCAGCCATAGCCACTGCGATAGTTGAAAGGGTAAATAACCCTTTGGTTTTACTTGTTATGTTATGCATCTGCTCTATTCCTCATTGAGCTATTTTTATTCATTTTCCACTCATGAATCATCATTTCTAGTGATGATTCACAAGCTATCTAGCTATAAAGAATGATTATAAAACCGCCAACATTTTATAAAGTTAATGCTCTATTTTTACGCTAAGGCTCACCCTTTACATCTAAAAAGTGAACACTCATTAGAAAAATTATTTCCTTAAAAAGCAATTACTTAATAACACTTATTATGCTTAGACACCTCTTAAACAACCAGCTAACCTTAATCCAAGAACTCAAAATCTAAGGGCCAGTTGCACGCCACATAACTAAACGAAAGTACCAATCAAACCTGACTTGATGAACAGCACACAATCCAGTGAAAAAAGGCTGAGAGCAAAAAGCATAGGTATGCAATCAAAAGGATATGAATTAGCTTATAAATGTCAGGGAAAGACTAGGTTTATCAAACATGTTTAAAGCAGCTATTAATGTATTTATTTCAACCTTGTTATTGGTGATCACTACAGGGGGTTACGCACAAGATCGGTTCCCCCTCGCTCCACCAGACACCACTAGCCCCAAAGCCACATTTGATAGTTTTCATCAGCTCGTCGACGCGGCAAACAACCAACTCGCGCAGTTACCAAACTTACCAAGCGAGCAGCAAGAAGGCGCTCGGCAGTCTGTCTACGCGTTGTTCAACAAAGCAGTGCAATGCTTTGATTTTTCGCAGCAACCTAAATCTGAGTACCCACGTATCTCTCTAGAATCCGTCATGCTGATGAAAGAGATCCTCGATCGAATTCCAGCGTTTGATCTTAACTCTATTCCCGCTACAAATAGCATTGAGCGATGGACGATCCCCAATACACAACTGTCGATTGAAAAGCAGCCAAACGGACAATTCCTTTTTTCTGCTCAAACTGTCGAAGCACTGCATTCCAACTATCAATTAGTCAAGCATCTACCCAACCGTGATGGCACAGTAAAAGATTTCTACCGCTACTTCTCGCTGTCTGCTGGTAAGCTCGTGCCTCCAACTTGGTTTACTTGGGTTGAAAGTTTACCGCCGTTTTTCATGCTAGAAGTTGCCGATCAAGCGGTATGGCAATGGATAGGTTTAGCGGTGTTATCTGCCGGATTGGCACTTTATGCCTTGCTCGTTTATCGCGCCAACAAACTAGTGCTATTGCGCCCGCTACTTATGGCGGCAGGTATTGGTTCATTTATCTATTTGAGCAACCACCAGCTCAATCTGACAGGTAAGTTAATGTCTGTTATGTCGATCTCTGGTGAGCTCATTGTTTGGTTATTGGTCGCACAGGCCGCCTACTTGCTGGGCTATAAAACGTGCAGTGCCATGGCAAAAACTCGCAACGCCTCCAACCTGCGCCAGAGCATTACTCAAATTATCGGCACACTGGTTGGTTCAGCATTAGCTGTCAGCATTTTCGGCTATGGATTGCACCGAATCGGCGTACCTGTGTATGGCATCGTTACTGGACTAAGTTTAGGCGGGATGGCGATTGCACTTGCCATTCGACCAACGATGGAAAACCTGATTGGTGGTGTGATTCTATTCTTAGACAAGTCACTCTCGGTCGGTGATTACTGCCAGATGGGAAAAGTCTCGGGTGTTGTTGAGCGTATTGGCGTGCGTTCAACCCGAATCCGCGCCAAAGACCGTACGCAAATCACCATCGCCAATGGCGCATTAGTTAAAATGGAGATCGTTAACTACAGTCGCCGTGATCGATACCCGTTTAAAGCTGACATCGCACTGCGATTTGGCACCCCAACCACCGTAGTTACAAAGATCACGCACGAAATTGAAGCGATGCTTGTCGCTCATCCAGACACGCTAGAATCGCCCGTACGCGTCCATTTCTCGACATTCGATAACTATCGCATCAACTTAGAGATTCTTGCTCACCTAGATACCACCAACCGAGAACGTTTCTTGGAACTACAACAAGAACTGCTGTTTAGCATCGAGCGCATCATCAAACAAAACAACGCCGAGTTTGCCATCCCAATTCAAGCCACGATTTTGCAGATGGAGAAAAAAAGAGGCTCTCATTCTAAAACACAGTTGGATAGCAATAGGATGACTGTGGAGAACTAAAATATCAGCCTTAAATAAGTTAGTGATTTACATCTCTTTCCTAAAGAGCGAGTCATAAGAACACTTTATAAGCAAAATACACATCTGGTAGCATAAAAAGAAAAGGCCAGTTGGTATGATAGTTAAAACCCGAGATGGAAAACCCGCGAACAACAAGAGACAAAAAAGCGGAGAAAAGGTAGAAAAAGATGTTTCTTTCTACCTATCCAGAGAGTTTGCAGATAAGGAAGACATTTTTGTCTTCAATGATTTAAGAGTTGAGCACGATGAGCAGTTTGCCCAAATTGATCACCTAATCCTTTATAAAAAAGGCTTTATTCTAATTGAGTCAAAGTCGATCAAAGGCAAGGTAAGAGTAAACAAGCAACTAGAGTGGCAAAGAACATTTAACGGCCACTGGCAAGGTATGGCATCTCCTATTGCTCAAGCACATCTACAGAAAAAGCTTTTAAAGCAGTTACTTAATGAAAATGCAGATATCATGCTCGGCAAGCTCGCTTTGATAGGACTACAAGCGTATTTTGGCGGAAGATGTTGGGATCTCGTTTGTGCCTCTTCAAATGAGACTTTGATTGAAAGAGATTCAATGCCTAAATCCATTTCTAATCAGATAGTTAAAGCGGAACAAATAGCGAACAAAGTTAGTTCTCTGATTTCTTCAAGCAGCACTATATTTAATACTAACCCTAATTTTTCACCCGAAGAAATGATGAAAGTACGCAATTTCTTGCTTGGTCAACATAAGCCATTAGGAACAGCGCAAAACCACACATCGCCTAGTTGCCCAGAAGAGTCTTTAAACCAAAACCTTGAAACCAAGTCAGATCTTCAACCGCAAATAACCTCTTCTAACAAACAAAACTCATGGTTTAAGTGCCGAGCTTGCGGCAGTTACAATACAACAGAAAAATCGGGACGATTTGGTTACTATGTCCATTGTGAGAACTGCCAAACAAATACATCAATGAAGCAAGTGTGCCTCTCGTGTGGGGGAAAAGCTGTAGGTGTCTCGAAAAACAAATGTGTCTATACGCTAACCTGCGAATGTGGTCATAAGACTCAATACACATCGCCAAAGGCATCACCACTCACTAACCAATAATCGACTCTTAACCCCTCTTACTTGAAGGCCAAGAGCTTCAAAGACTTGCTCAAAGTCGCGGCATTGGTTTGGGACATTTGGTAAGGCAAGCGTGGCTTCCGAGAAAAAGCATTGTTGTAACTGCTCGTTCTCGCCCCAAGCTAATTGCCACCACTCTAAAATCCTTTGGCGAGATGAGCAAAGACGGTAATAAGTAGGAATACGATCTTTTTTATCAAGATTCTCTTTTGCCGTGGTTGGCAGTAAATTCCACTTATCGTTATTCGGCCAATGAGCAAAAGGTAAGCAGTGATCAATGTGGTAGTCATTTTTGAGGGACTTACCACTCCAAACACTTTTCATCACTAAACTGTCTCTACGTAATGCCTCAATCCTAGTTCGAACATCACGCGTATTGTGTTTGTGGTCTATCCAGACAAGGCAGTCATGGTAAGTTTGCAAAGAAATATTGCGCTGCTTATTCCTCTCAAAGCGCTGCATTTCTAAGATCCATTGATTTACAACTAGTGGCTCTATCCAAGAGTGGTACAAACGGAAACAGTCCCACAGACTCTCGTCCAAAACAAACTCACCGTAACTTTCTAGGAAATCCAAATCAATAATATACGAGCTAGTTTTCTTATACTTTCTACGGTGCATATGAAAATAGGGATTTGAAATATCACTTTGGTAAGTGTATTTGACCGGACCACTCTTCAATGTAGCTAAAGTGTCGCGAATGGCCTTGTCTAAAGCTTTTGCCTCTTCACCCGTAAAGAGTGAACCAACAGCGAGATCTTCAGCAGCTAAGTGAGTTAGCTTTCCCCACCCTTCGGGCTTTACAAAACCAAGTCCAGCCGAAGAATTGGCACTTTGCTGAATATCTTCAATGTCTATCAGGCGCTTAAACTGACGGTTCCAGTAAAGAGCAACCAAACCTAATGGGATAGCGACCTTGCCGTCACTTCGATCTATAACCGCCCCGGAGTGTGCGTCAGCGATACGTAACAAAGTACGTAGTAACGCCAATTTATACGTAGCTGCTTTGGTGTCATTCACGATGATATGGCGGACTTTATTTAAGTCACCAGAACCATCATCAGGTAATGTCATGACAACAGTTTGCCATGAAACATCAGAGCGATTGAGTTGATCCGATTGGTCAGTAACGTCGCGCACCAATAGAGCACTGTCTTTAGAGAGTTGTTCCAACTCCTCAACCGAGACGTCATAGCTCACCCGACCATCATCAAATTCACCGTGACGGAGAGAAATGATCAACTTTCCATTGGGTGCGAGAAGGTTGGCGAGCTTTCTGAATGCGCGCTTTCTGTGTGTCGGAGCAAGATGCATCCAAACAGCGCTGACCAGAATCACATCAAACCGAATACCTAAGTTGGTTGTGCGAGACAAAGCGGGTAACGAATCATCAAGCCAAACAACAGATTCCCCTGTGTGTTCATTGCCTAGATTGCGTAAAGCCTGACAAGGTTCGATGGCATACACTTCACAACCAGACTCCGCCATCCACTTCGCATCACGCCCACACCCTGCACCGACATCAAGGACTTTATCCCCCGAAATAGGCCAATAGAGACGCCAAGCGCTATTCACTGATTCCGCTTGGAGAGCGTTATATTGAGCGCACAGTTGTTCTGCATTTTTCTCGTAAAAAGAAGAACTTGAAGACATAGTTTTGCTACCGAAGTGGAACTTACTGCATAGTAATTGGCTTTATAATTGATTACCACCCAAGTGCCAGCAAAACTTGTTGCAATTTGGTTAAATAGAATTAAAACTCTAACTGTATCAACCAGATTGACCACTCATACGTGGGTTGGATAACGGAAGGAGCGCGTTTTGTTAAGTATTCTTCGCCTTGTATTGGCTGCTATTTTTATCGTGTTTATGACCCTCTTCGCTATGGTTTATTGCCTGTTTAGCCCCAGAAATCCGCGGCATGTGTATTTCTTTTGTCGTTGGTTTAACCAACTGCATAAACTGGTAGGTTTAAAACTAATTCAGCGCGGGTTAGAACGAGCGCCTACGCCGAAAAACAGTGTTTATATTTCTAACCACCAAAGCGTATATGACTTTGTTACTTCACCGGGAATGCTAAGACCACGTACCGTTTCATTAGGTAAGAAAGAACTGATTTGGGTACCTTTTTTTGGTCAACTGTATTGGATCACTGGCAATATTTTGATTAACCGCCAAGATAAGTCCAAAGCTCGCGATACGATTAAGCAAGTGGCGGAAGCCATCCACCAGCGCGATCTGTCCGTTTGGGCCTACCCGGAAGGTACCCGCAGCAAAGGGAGAGGATTGCTACCATTCAAAACCGGAGCCTTTCGTATGGCAATTGAAGCCGGTGTGCCCATCACACCTATGGTAGTGAGCACTACGCACAACAAGATTGACCTTAACCGTCGTAACAATGGTGTGGTGATCACTGAAATGCTTGAGCCAATTGATACCACTCAATACAACCTGAGTGATGCCCGCGCTCTTGCTGAGCATTGTCACCAGTTAATGGAAGCTAAAATCGCAGAACTGGATAAAGAAGTGGCAGCGATCGAAGCGCAACAAAACTGTGGCGTAAGTACGCAGGATAATACGATCAAAGAGTAACTCAGTCGCAGATAAACCACTGAGTACTCTATAACTTACTGCCAAAAGTGTTCAATCCTCGCAAATTTGGCTGGGCTAGTTGTCGTAAAATAGCTTTGTCGGCACAGTCAGCTTGAAACGGTTGCGAGGATTTAACATGAAGATCATTCACCATGGCGGCAAACAAACGATTACTGGCTCTTGCCATGAGCTAAGATCAGAGGCTCAAGCCATTCTTATCGACTGCGGACTGTTTCAAGGCGCTGATGCTCGGCCATTGGATATTGAATTTGAAACCTCTCACTTGACCGCGATTGTCATTACCCACGCCCATATTGACCACATAGGTCGACTGCCGTGGTTACTCGCAACTGGCTATAACCAACCTATTTACTGCACGACCGCAACAGCCGAATTGATCCCATTAATGCTCGAAGATAGCCTAAAGCTGCAACTCGGTTTAGACCGCAAACAAACCGAGCGCGTGTTAAACAAGATACGTCGACTGATTGAGCCATTGGACTACAATTGTTGGCATTGTCTAGACGAGAGTAACCCCCTTAGTTCGATGACGATACGTTTTCAACCTGCGGGGCATATACTCGGTTCCGCCTATGTGGAAGTGCGCTTGGCGAATCAAGAAGTGGTGGTCTTTTCTGGCGATCTCGGTCCAAATAACACCCCACTCCTACCTGACCCTAAACCTCCACAGCGTGCCGATTACCTACTGATTGAAACAACCTATGGTGACAAGCAGCATGAAGATATCGCAACACGCGGTGAGCGGTTAAAAGCCATCATAGATCGCTCTCTTGAAGATGGAGGAGCAATCTTAATTCCTGCGTTTAGTGTTGGACGTACTCAGGAATTGTTGTTCGATATTGAGCAGCTCATCCACCACCATCAAATTGATGTTTCTATCCCTATTATTCTCGATTCTCCCATGGCCCAGCGTGTCACTCGTTCCTATCGCCATTTCAAACAGTTATGGGGCAAGGAAGCGAAACAGCGGCTAGAGAGGCATCGCCACCCACTCGCATTTGAGCAATGTATTACGGTCGAAGATCATCGCACTCATCAGCGCTTGGTTAATCGCCTCCAATCCACCCAAGAGCCTGCGATAGTCGTCGCCGCCTCTGGAATGTGCCAAGGTGGTCGTATCATGGACTACCTGAAAGCGCTACTGCCTTTGGAAACAACCGATGTTCTTCTAGCAGGGTACCAAGCGCAAGGGACTTTGGGCCGAGAAATTCAAGCAGGCGCGATGGATGTGGAAATTGACGGCGAAGAGGTCGAAGTCAAAGCGAAAGTTCATACAATGTCAGGCTACTCTGCCCATGCAGATAAACACGATCTATTGCGCTTTATCCGTGGCATTGCTGAAAAACCAAAGCAAATTCACTTGATTCATGGCGAGCCCGATACTCAAGCGCAATTTGCATCTGAACTTAAAACACTCGGGTTCGAAGTGAAAAGCGACTCCGACTAACCAAAGCGAACAGCCTTACGCTGTTCGCTATATAGCCATTAATATCGGCTAAAAGGCTATTACCAGCTCGCCTCTTTCATGTGGACCTGAGCACCAAGTTCTAGACTAAAATCTGAACCGAGTTTTGGGTAGTGGTTAGTCATCATCTTGATCAGTTGAGCACTGTTTTTACTCTGTTTTTTCGCTTCAACAAAACGCTCTATCCATGTATGAGTATAAGCAATGGTGCTGGCATCCAATCGACCTGATTTTTGCATATGTCCAGGTACAACAAACTCTGGGTTTAGCGCCTGCATCTCTTCCAACTGTGCCAACCATGTTTTAACTTCTCGGTCGGTTTGAGTATCAGCCATCCACACATGCATACCTTGAACAATACCAACGTTACCCAATACGGCTTTTTCACTCGGCACCCACAAATATGGTCGATGCGCTAGCACTCCCTCTGTACCACGTATTTCGATCTTTTCACCATCAATCGTTAACTCGTTACCTTTCACCACCTCTGGCAGAACGGGATCTTTCGGCGCATTTAAGCCCATTTTCGGCCCCCAGAAGCTGACTTTTTTCTCAAGCTTTTTCGCAATCGCCTCCCTTACCGCGGCCGTAGTGACCACATGCGCATCAGGGAAGATGGTGAGCAATTCAGAGGCGCCAAAGTAATAATCTGGATCGGCCTGACTGATGAAGATGGTTTTCAGCGGTTTACCTGCATCCAATACTTTAGCTGCAATACGGAGTGCGTCCGCGCGGGTGAAGCCAGTATCAATAAGTAAGGATTCTGTTTCTCCAACAACCAGAGTCGAAGTGACGTTGAAGCTGTGCTCATCGGCGTTGTAAACCTCAAAGTTCAAATCGGTTGCCGCCATCGCAGCTGAAGAAGTGGTAAGTAATAAAGCGAGTGTTGTTAAGGCTTTCATGCTGTCTCCTAGTGGATTGCTTGTTTTGTTGCTTAGCATGTTAGCCTCTGGTTTTATTTCTAAATAGAGCCTATTCTTTTCATCATTATTTCGTAAAACGATCATATCAATGGACAAGTTAACCGCAGCAAAGGTGCTACTGGATGTGGCCCAAACAGAGAGCTTTACCGCCACTGCCGACCGTTTAGATATTTCTCGTCCTATGGTTACTCGCCATGTTGAAGCGGTAGAAAACTGGCTCGGTGCTCGGTTGTTGCAACGCACCACCCGCAAAGTCTCCCTGACCAATACTGGTGAACAAATGCTGCCAGACTTACAGCGCTGGGTAGAACAAGCGCAGCAAATTGAAGAAAGCTTAATGCCCACCCAGGCAATACAAGGCTTTGTGCGTGTGTCAGTCAGCATGTCCTTTGGATTTTCAGAACTGATGCCCGCTTTGACGGTTTTTCGCCAACAATATCCGGGAATAAAGCTCGATATTGATGCTCAAGACAGAGCCGTAGATATGGTCAGCGAAAGAATCGATCTTGCTATTCGCACCACTAATGATCCAAATCCTGCCTTAATAGGACGCCCGTTTGCGGTATGCCACTCTAAGTTGGTGGCATCTAAAGCGTACTTAGATGCGCGATCCGCTATTACCCATCCAACAGATTTAGAGCAGCATGCTTGTCTTGGCTACAAAAACTTTGGTCGACATATCTGGCAATTGACGAAAGATGAGCAAAAACATCAAATCGAGGTGAATTGTGATATCACCGCTAACGAAGCCACCGTGTTACTCCATGGCTCACTCTCTGGCCTAGGGATATCCATGCAGCCTACCTACCTAGCCGATAGCAAAATAGCCAGTGGCGAGCTGGAATGGATACTGCCAGACTGGCAACTGAATACACTACAAATGTATCTGCTCTACCCTTCTCGTAAGCACTTATCTCATCCTGTTAGAGCCCTGATAGATTTCCTTGTCAATCATTTTGAGCAACAGCAGAATGCCCGCTAAAAGTCACTCTACTAGGGATCAAATATTTTAATCCATACCATAAAAACTATTCGCCAATATGCTGATATCTTTTAACCTTAACTGAGGCTATTCTGAACAAGTGTTTATCACTGGAACTCTCAATGGACATATTCATACTGGTGGGGCTTATCACCCTTAATGGCTTATTTGCCATGTCAGAACTGGCGCTTGTTGCCGCTAAATCGAGTCGTTTAAAAAGCCTAGCTCAGACTCAACCTTCCGCACAGCTCGCTCTTGAGCTAAAGAACAACCCAACCCGCTTTTTATCAACCATTCAAATTGGTATCACGGCTATTGGTATTTTGAGTGGTATTTTTGGTGAAGCGACCCTTTCAGCACCTTTTTCTTTGTGGCTCACGCAGCAAGGGCTTGATGCTGAATTGGCTTCTATCGTCGCAACCGCCAGTGTCGTGGTATTAATCACTTATTTTGCGATTGTGGTCGGTGAGTTGGTGCCAAAACGTTTTGCTCAGCGAAATGCAGAGAAGATTGCGGTTATTGTCGCCTACCCGATCCATTGGCTAGCCATTATCACCACACCTTTTGTGGTTCTGCTGAGTACCTCTACCGATGCGTTACTCAAGCTATTTCGTCAAAACGGCGGCGATAATGACCAAGTCACCGAAGAAGATATTTTTGCTGTGGTCAATGAAGGCTCCGAGTCCGGTGCAATTGAGCCACAAGAACAAGAGATGATCCGTAATATTCTGCACTTGAATGACCGACTAGTGACTTCTTTGATGACGCCGCGTTGCGATATGGATTATCTCGATATCGAGCAGCCCATTGAGTCTTGTTTAAAGCAGATTCGTCAGACTCAGCACTCGGTTTGGCCGGTTTGTCATGGCGGCTTAGACAATATAATCGGGACGATTTCCTCTAAGGTTCTGCTCGACCAATATGAGTCGCTTTCGATTGAAAAGATCGCTCGCTTAGTTAGAAAGCCGCGATACTTCCCCGAGTCAATGAAAGGCTTGCCTTTGCTCAATCAAATGCAGCAAAACAACTGTGAGATGGCGTTTATCGTCGATGAATATGGAGACATTCAAGGACTAGTCACCCACTACGACATTCTTGAGTCAGTCGCAGGAGAACTCGGGTTAGCGCCCCAACACACATGGGCAAGGCAACATCAAGATGGTAGCTGGTGGATGGATGCACTGATCCCACTCAATGAGCTAAAACGACGTTTAGACATCAGCACATTCGAAGGGGAAGAGTGCGAAGGATTCCAAACCCTGAATGGCTTTCTGACCTGGTTAATCGGCCGAGTCCCTGAAGTGGGCGAAGTGATTGAGTATCAAGAATGGCAGTTTGAGGTTTTGAAGGTACAAAACAACCGGATATTGCAGGTTAGGGTGGTTAGGATAACTGGATAACTGGATAACTGGATAACTGGATAACTAAAGTTGCTCCACAGTGGTTGTGAAGCCAACTTTAGTTTCAAAAATTTACCTTGTCATCCTCAAGAGTGAGGCACGAACGAGTTGGGGACCTCTTGAAACGAGTAGAAGACCTTATGAGATTCCCTACTCGCTCCTTCGTCACTCTATGGAATGACAATGTATTCCTTCAAGGCGAAAACCTATCTAGTTTTCCAGAAGCGGAGCGTTCCATAGGACGCAGTCCGTTCCCGCCTCTCGCATTTAAGCGTTAAGCGCCTGCTCCAAATCAGCAAGAATATCGTCGATATGCTCAATACCTACAGATAGGCGGATCATCTCTGGTGAGACGCCAGCTTGTTTCTGCTCGGCTTCACTTAACTGACGATGCGTGGTTGAGGCCGGGTGGCAAGCGAGCGACTTAGCATCGCCAATGTTGACCAAACGCTTAAAGATCTGCAGTGCATCATAGAAACGCACACCGGCATCGTAACCATCTTTAAGACCAAAAGATAAAATCGCTGAAGGTTTACCTTTCATGTATTTTTCTGCAAGTGGGAAAAACTCTGAACTAGGCAGACCTGCGTAGCTCACCCAGCTCACTTTCTCGTGCTGCTGTAAGTACTCGGCCACTTTCATTGCGTTCTCAGTGTGGCGCTCCATGCGCAGAGATAATGTTTCTAGCCCTTGCATTAGCATGAAAGCATTCATCGGTGACAAGGCAGCCCCTGTATTACGCAATGGCACGGTGCGCGCACGACCAATAAAGGCCGCTTCACCAAAAGCTTCTGAGTAAACAACACCATGATATGAAGGCTCAGGCTGATTAAATACAGGGAAGCGATCTTTGTGCTGTGCCCATGGGAACTTACCGGAGTCGATAATGATTCCACCAAGCGTCGTACCATGACCACCAACATACTTAGTCAGTGAGTGTACGACAATATCAGCACCAAACTCGATTGGCTTACAAAGCGCTGGCGTAGCAACGGTATTATCGACAATGACTGGTACACCCTGAGAATGAGCAAGCTCTGCTACTCGCTCTAAATCAATGATGTTACCTGCTGGGTTACCGATACTTTCACAATACACAGCCTTGGTGTTTTCATCGATCAGCTCGGCAAGGCTCTCTGGCTTATCATCTTTGGCAAATTTAACATTGATGCCCTGACTTGGCAGCATGTGAGCGAACAGCGTATAAGTGCCACCGTAAAGCTGAGGTGTCGAAACAATATTGTCACCTGCTTGAGCCAAAGTCAGGATTGCGTAGTTAATTGCCGCGCTACCCGCACTCACAACAAGACCAGCGATCCCGCCTTCTAAAGCTGCCATGCGTTTTTCCAACACATCATTGGTTGGGTTCATTATGCGCGTATAAATATTGCCCGGGACTTCTAGGTTAAATAGATCGGCGCCATGCTGAGCATTATCAAACTCATAAGCGACCGTTTGATAGATAGGTGTGGCAACAGATTTTGTTGTTGGGTCAGTTTCGTAACCAAAATGGATTGAGAGCGTTTCGTCTTTCATTTGCCTTCCTTGCGTGAGTAACGTGAATTATGTGTATTGTCATATCAGCAATCATCACTAACTTGTTCATTAATTACGCAAATATGTGGATTCATTCACATTCATAGGCACATTATTTTCAATGTCACTTTCGCTACAAAGGTTAAGCTTTGGTCAATATCATCTGGATAGACCATTTAATTGCATAGCTTCATGTATACTGCGCGGCAGTTATAGCCACATGAATAAAAGTATGTTTCTGACACCGTATTTTTCACAAGATAACAATCAGTTCCAGTTCACTCGCCAACAAGCAAGCCACTTTGCTAAGAAGGTCGCGGGTGACTTTAACCCTATCCATGATGAAGACAACAAACGCTTCTGCGTACCTGGCGATCTGCTATTTGCGGTATTGCTAAGCAAAGAAGGCATTAGCCAAAAAATGCGCTTTGACTTCTCTGGCATGGTTAACGATGGAATTTCGCTATCAATTGAGAATAAGTGTGAGAAAGAAAGCGCGTTGGTCGATGAGAACGCGAAAGAATACCTGCACATGTCGCGCGAAGGTGAAGTTAGCCGTAATGCTGCATTTATCGAACATGTTGTTACTAGCTATGTTCAGTTCTCTGGCATGAACTTCCCTCACATCATGGTCCCGCTCATGGAAGAAGCGCAAATGATGATTAACTGCCAACGTCCACTCGTGATTTACGAAAGCATGGAAGTGGAGTTTGATCGTCTTGATCTGACTCACCCTGAAGTTGAGTTTGCGGGCGCGACCTTTGACGTAGATGGCAAGCGTGGTGTTGTCACACTAAACTTTAGCTTTAAAGAAGATAGCGAAGTGGTTGGCAAAGGCATTAAGCGCATGGTGGCAAGCGGCTTGAAACCTTATGACCAAGATGCGGTTGACGATCTTGTCGAGCGTTTTAACGCGCGCAAAGAGTGCTTCTTAGCCGAGTTTGCAAACGCTGCTTAATCAGCAAAAATTTCTGCATAAAGGGTTACCCTCGGGTAACCCTTTTTGTTTTCCGCGACACTAAGTTCAAACAATTTAGCTAACTCGCTAGCCTCGCTCTCCTATCTTGGTTAGCCTCTGCTTTTCGCTTATTTACCCATAAACCAAGATGACTTTACACGCCCAATATTCCGCTTCCATTCTCGATTTTGTCCAATCTAAAAACTCTGATATCTGCGCGCAGCTTTCACACTCCACTTCAGACTGGCAGACAAAAATTAACCTACTTAAACAGCAATTCAATCAACTGCCCCATTTGGCGGGTGATATTGTTTTGGGTTTGTCGCAAGCAGATTCTAATTTGGGTATCGAGGTAGTTATTCTTTATCGCGGCTTGGTGTTCCCAGTCGCCATTGACCTTGTTCACCAAGGCTATACTGAAGAGTCAAAAGCCAATATCCACCAGCAAGCTAGGCGGCTGAAAGAGTGCCATCTTGAAAGTATGTCGAAGTTCATTGTCCCTGTGCAGATAGCGACAAACGCTACTCCTCTAGGCGGCGCGATTACCGTCTCTGAAGATTTAGTTGCTGACACCATGTGCGACACAGGCGAGCACCTTGCCGCTTTAATTGAGCACTTTTCTAACCAGTACAAAGACGACCAAATAATCCTCTCTGACTGGCTAGATAGTGACTACAAAGCAAAGTAGTTGGTTTAACGAGTCATCTTCTTAACAAACACCACCACAAACAACGCCATGGTAAAGCTGCCTAAGAAGGCTTCACAGGCAGCGATAAACCTCGCGACCCCGACGGGCGATATATCTCCATAGCCTAAAGTGGTAAAGGTCACGACGCTGAAATAGAGCGAATTGAAAAACTCTAAAGCGTAAAACTTCCACCCCGTGACCCCTTCATAAATAGGATGTGCTCCGGTCGTGTCTAACAAGAAATAAGCCAACGCACAAACCAGTATCAAGAAGATAGAAAAGCCGACGACTCGCACAGGATCTTCACCATATCCACAAAAGACGTCCACCAACTTGGAAATCATTCTTTTCAAACTGAACAATGGCATTTGATAGCGCCGATATCGCATTTCGCGCTTAAAGAAGTCACCAGCCATTTCAAATAGCCCCTGCTTCTCACACTGCTTGCGAATGTTACGGCACACCTCTTCGGCTTCCTGACACAGCATGACGGATTTCTTACGATCTCGCTGTTTTAACGCTTTCTTCGCTTCAAGTTCTTGCTTTAAACAACCACCCCATTCGATATTTTCTAACTTGGCCCGCGAGAGTTCAGCCCCAAGTAAGTTGCAATTGTCTAACTTGGCACAATGTAAATTCGCGCCAATAAGCTTGGCTTTCATCAAAGATGAACCACGTAAATCTAAGCCAAAAAAGTGAGCATCGGTTAAGTTTGCTCGATAAAAATCAACATTTCGACATAGATAACCTTCTTTACAGCCTCGGTTTACTAAATCTATGTCTTCGAGGTTTGTTTTTGCCAACTGAAATCCGTCTAAAGGTTTACCCGCTGCGGCCCATTCTTCAACCTGGTCTTTTATATCATCTTTGCTTTTATCGACTTTTGGGTCATGCCAGTAACACAAGCCTGACTCCCCACACGGTTGATCGCAGCACCAGCCATCAGGATTTTGATAGCTGCATTTGCCTTGGTGAGATTCCATATGCGCTGCCCCTAACATTATCTATCTCGGCAGAAGCCAACATAGACACATTACTAAGTGTAGTGGGTGCATATGGTCGCGCCATTGTTATTTATAATTTAATTAATAATACTTAAGCTTAATGACTGACTTTACGTAAGAAATTTAGTTGACCTGATCTCTCAACCATTGTTTGAACAATCGAGTGTAGGGATCATCGATATGAGTAAGAACAAAATAACCCGCATTGGCTTCGATGGCAGCAAAAGGTGCAACCAGCTTCCCCTGTTCAATCTCATCACCTAATAGCGCAACCCTTGCTAGCGCTATCCCTACTCCGGCCTCTGCTGCTGACATCGCCATGTCAGTACGATTAAAAAAATGGCCGCGATTGGTTTCAAAATCTAGCTGCTGCTGAGACGCCCAATAGAGCCATTCATAATCTTTCGGCGCACCATGCCAAGGCATCACATCATGTAATAGTGTCACTTGTTGCCACTCGGTGTTTCCCTCCGTTAGCTGCGGATGTGAGCGCAAGTAGTCACGGCTCATGACCGGGATCAGTGACTCCTCCATCAGCAGCTCGGCATCTGAGTGCTTGTAAGGGAGCGGCCCGTAATCAATCGCAATATCGAAGTTGCGCTTGTCACTGTCAACGAGCGCCCCTTCTGCAAAGGTATGAATTTGAATGTCTGGATACTGTTTGTGGAAGTTTTCTAGTCTTGGCACCAGCCATTTAAAAGCAAAAGAAGGCGTTAGTTTGAGGCGGATCTGCTTACGCTCTGAAACCTGCGTCAGCTGAAAGACATTTTCTTCAATCGAAGCCAGATGATGGCTAGTCGCATCAACCAATTTCGCGCCCTGCTCTGTTAAACGGATTCCACGAGCATGACGTTCAAATACACTAAACCCTAACCGTTGTTCAATTTGCTGAAGTTGTTGGCTGACAGCTCCGAGCGTCAGGTTCAGCTCTTTAGCAGCGCTTGTTAGGCTCTGATGGCGAGCAACAATGCAGATTAAGTTCACCCCGTGCAGCAAGGTCGATTTCATATTAAGCCTTTAGAAAAACTAAAACCTAATATCAATTCTTATCGATTGTTAAGCAGATGTAAATTCTTCATCCTTAGCAAAATTTCAAACTGTGAGTAGCGTTCGTGAAGGTTATTGTTTTAGGGAGTGGGGTCATCGGATTAACCAGTGCTTGGTACTTACATCAAGCTGGATTCGATGTCACTGTGATAGACAGACAAGCTAAAGCGGGAGAAGAAACCAGCTTTGCCAATGCAGGTCAAATCTCATATGGTTACTCTTCACCTTGGGCAGCGCCCGGCATTCCTACCAAAGCCATTAAGTGGCTGTTTGAACAACATGCCCCGCTGAAAATTAAGCCCTCCCTCAACCCTGATTTGCTCCATTGGGCGAGCCAAATGCTCGGCAATTGCCAATTGGATAAGTACCGCGTCAACAAATCTCGCATGCTTACCATCGCCAATCGTAGCCGTGAGTGTTTAGCCGCATTAAACCAACAGTTTGAGCTCGATTACCAAGGACGTACTCAAGGCACGCTGCAAATATTCCGCACTTCTGCCCAGCTTAAAGCCGTAGAAAAAGATATGGCGCTGCTCGAAGAGAGTGGCACCCAATTCAAATTACTCGATGCCAAGCAATGCCTCAATCAAGAACCTGGGCTGGCTAACATGCAAGGTGAGTTGGTTGGCGGGCTTTACCTGCCTGATGACGAAACCGGAGATTGCTATCTGTTTTGCCAACAGCTGCATAAGATGGCAGAGCAAGCTGGGGTTGAGTTTATGTTTAACACCGATGTTGAGGCTCTGCTGACGGAAGGCACTAAGGTGGTGGGTGTTAAAACCTCTCTAGGGACGTTAAGTGCCGATCACTTTGTGGTCGCATTAGGCAGTTACTCGAAAGCTCTACTTAACCCGATCGGTATCGATATTCCGGTTTATCCGGTTAAGGGGTACTCATTGACCCTGCCAGTCACTAACGAGCAGCAAGCTCCTTCGTCCACCATTATGGATGAAACCTATAAGGTGGCACTCACCCGCTTTGACCAAAGGATCCGTGTCGCGGGTACTGCAGAGTTGGCAGGGTTTGATCCTGCTTTACCCGACAAGCGCCTCGCAACACTGAACCACGTTGTCAGTAACTTGTTCCCACAAGGTGTTGATTTCTCTCAGGCTGAGTACTGGACAGGCTTTCGCCCCATGACACCGGACGGAACGCCAATCATAGGCCAAACAAAGTTCAGTAATTTGTTCACCAACACAGGGCATGGAACATTGGGCTGGACGATGGCGTGTGGTTCAGCTGATATCTTAGCCGAGTTGATGGCATCAAACGGTCAGAAGCCTCTTTCAGAACTCAGCATGGAGAGGTATGCCTAAAAGCTAAGCTAAAACGCACTTTTCATATCAACACAATTAACTCATTTACGTTCTATTAACAAAATATATAGCAACGTATCTGGGTTATTTGTCGTACGTATAAACCACCACCAAACCTCCCCATTCGACCATATAGCGTTCCAATTGAAGCCCAGTAAGTAATCAATCGCTACTATTTAACAATTTTTTAGCACTTTGTGTTTTGGGTCACGCTAATTAACACTAACAAATAAATAAATTAACAATTACATTACAGAAAGGGTAATATCCTGTTCAGAAAACAACCACTACAAAACAAAACAAAACAGGGAAAATACTTATGCAGTCATTAGTTGATTTTCTGAATGGAATTATCTGGAGCCCGGTATTGATTTACCTTTGCCTTGGCGCTGGTTTGTTCTATTCGATCATGACTCGATTTGTTCAAGTTCGTCACTTTAGCGAAATGTGGCGCTTACTTCTTTCAGGGAAAAGTTCTACTAAGGGTATCTCATCATTCCAAGCTTTAGCGGTTTCGCTATCTGGTCGTGTGGGTACAGGTAATATTGCAGGTGTTGCGGCGGCTATCGGTTTTGGTGGTCCTGGCGCAGTATTCTGGATGTGGGTTGTTGCCTTCTTTGGCGCAGCAACAGCATACGCAGAGTCAACACTGGCACAGATCTACAAGGAAGAAGACGAAGGTCAATTCCGTGGTGGTCCGGCTTACTACATTGAAAAAGCAATGGGTCAAACTTGGTACGCATGGATCTTCGCAATCGCGACTATCTTTGCTTGTGGTTTCCTACTACCAGGCGTTCAGTCAAACAGTATCGGTAATGCGGTTGAAGCAGCATTCGGTTCTGGTGAAATGATTGAAACAGCTATCGGTACATTCAGCTTTGCGAAGATCTTCACGGGTACACTGATTTCAGTCATCCTAGCGTTTATCATCTTCGGTGGCGTTAAACGTATCGCTAACTTCACGCAGATTGTTGTTCCTTTCATGGCGCTTGCGTACATCGTGACGGCGTTCATCATCATCCTTCTCAACATCGGTGAAGTACCACGCGTATTCTCTATGATCATTGGCGATGCATTCACACCTATGGCGGGTGTTGGTGCTGCTATCGGTTGGGGTGTTAAACGTGGTGTTTACTCAAACGAAGCAGGCCAAGGTACGGGTCCTCACGCAGCGGCAGCAGCGAGCGTTGACCACCCTGCACAACAAGGTCTAGTACAGTCGTTCTCTATCTACATCGATACACTACTAGTATGTTCTGCAACTGCATTTATGATCATCATCACTGGTGCATACAACGTTCATGGCGCTGAAGGCTTCCTAGTACAGAACGTTGCTGCTGATATTGCTGCAAACGGCCCTGTATTCACTCAGATGGCGATTGAAAGTGCACTACCAGGCATTGGTAAGCCATTCATCGCAATCGCACTGTTCTTCTTCGCGTTTACTACGATTCTTGCTTACTACTACATCGCAGAAACTAACGTGGCTTACATCCGTCGCCACATCAAAGTTAATGGCCTGATGTTCCTACTAAAAGTGGCGCTAATCGCAGTCGTGTTCTACGGTACAGTTAAGACAGCAAACCTTGCATGGGCAATGGGTGACGTAGGTGTAGGTCTAATGGCGTGGCTAAACATCGTTGGTATCCTAATCATCTTCTTCATGTCTAAGCCTGCTTTGAAAGCTCTGAATGATTATGAAGAGCAACAAAAACAAGGTGTTACAGAGTACACGTTCAACCCAGTAAAACTAGGCATCAAAGGTGCTGACTACTGGGAAGACAAGTACCGCCGTAAGACAGGCAAAGAGCCTTCGGCTGAAACTGAGTCTAAACCGGTTGAACAACCTTCAACCTAATAGCGACACGCTATAAAAAATAAGAAAATGCAGTGGTAAAAAAAGGGGTTAGCCAATGGCTAACCCCTTTCATCTTATCGTTCCCAAAAATTTACTAAGTTAGATAACTTAGGTTCAGTCAATGTTGCTTCAGGCACACCATCAACCAAATTCTTTTTAATTATGCAGCTACCTGTTCTAGCGGCATGTCTTGGACCGGCTTCTTCTCACCAATTGGCAGAATAGTGCGACCGTATTCGTTGTTTAGTACTTGTGCCATAGCGAAGTAAATCGCACTCGCGCCACAGAAGATACCTTCAAAACCAGCAATAGTGCCGATAAGCTGACTTCCAGTGAAATCACGCGCTGCCAGTAAGAAGAATAGGATTGTTAGTGAGCCAAATACCACTTGCTTTGCTACTGGGTAGCACAGTGAGCCAATAAACATAAAGCCTGTGAAAATACCCCAAAGCGCTAGGTACCAACCCATAAAGCTTGCTGGGCTTGCAGGTAGCCCCATGTAAGGCATAACCAGAATTCCAACCAGTGTTAGCCAGAACAGGCCGTAAGAAGTAAACGCCGTAGTACCAAAAGTATCACCACGCTTGAAACACATCATGCCGACAAAAACTTGGCTCAGACCACCATAGAAAATACCCATTGCTAGGATCATTGAATCAATAGGGAAAAAACCTGCATTGTGGATGTTTAGCAGGATGGTTGTCATACCGAAACCCATTAGGCCCAGTGGAGCCGGGTTTGCCAGTTTTGTTGACATTTTGCGCACCTTTAAAAAAAGTTAATAAAATTTACGCGCAAATTTTAGTGACGTTCAATAAAAAAGATAGTGTTCGGAATCGCAATCTAAGGTTGCGCAAATCATTAAGTTAGAACTTTGACCGTATTTGAGCCGATAAGGGATGTAAAACACGTGAAATCCGTACAACATCGAGCAATAAAAAATAGGCCCTGAAATAAATTCAGGGCCTATTCAATCGATTTAGCTTGTTTTAAAGACTTACTGGCAAGAAATTTCGTCCCAGAACCAGTTTGCTTGAGTTGGTGTATCCCACGTTCCTGGACCATTTTTAGCAATAAAGCACTTGCCGTTGTAGGTCACTTTATCGCCATTCGCGACCTGAGAAACACCCGGTTGCCACTGAATAAACGTATTTGGATCCGGTGTTGGTTCTGGGTCTGGAGTTGGTGTCGGCTGCGGATCAGGCGTTGGGGTTGGGTCTGGAGTAGGATCAGGCGTCGGCTCTGGTGTACCAGCCACTAGCTCCCATGGGCCACCTAAGCTTGGATCATCACCTTGCGTCCACCATTTCGCTTTATAAGTTGCCCCATTGAATGTCACTTGATCGCCCGTGTTATATACCTTAGTCGCACTCCAACCTGTTCCATTGTCTGGATTAGGATCGACGGGGTCTAACTTGTCGACAACTCGGACTTCAGGCCAGCTAGCGTGTGAGCCGTAGAGGTTGGTTACACACTTCTCGTAGTCACCCGGAACCAATGCTGAATACGCAGTCTGGAAGCCCACCAGTTCACACTCAAACGAGTAGCCACCCGGTCTATCTGCATAGTATTTCCAGTTACCATCCCAGTTGGTGTAAAGCACATCCGTTGCGCCATTAAGATTCAGGCTGCCGTAAGGCGTTTGCTGCCAGCAAGTGTTCTTTTCATCGGCTTCAATAGGAATCTTATAGTGCGCCGACAAACCTTCCCAATAGCGAATACGGTTAACTGGCTGACCTTTGTCTCTGTTTTGCTCACCACACTCGATGCCACCGTTAATAATGTTGATAGTGGTACCAAAACCGTAACCAATACCAGCGTCAATTTCGCGCTGAGAAGGCGTCCATGTTTTATCAATGACATGCAGCATAGCTGGCTTAGGTGCTTGTGGTGTCAAAAAGAACCAAATCGCAGAAGCTAGGTTTAACCAAGAGTCGGCAACTAAGCCAGGATTGTTAAGCAATACTGACGCGTCACCGTCAAACATGACTTCAGAGAATGCACCATAGTTGAAATGATAAGAAAGCTGTTTAGCCCCGCGGCCAAAATAGCCCTGCCCTGTAGCACACGGCCATTTTTTGTTTTGCCAATCGTTTTGACCACACCCGGTTGTGTAGCCTTCCTGACCTTCAGACCAGCCCATTTCACGCACATGTACTAGGGCTTGTTGCCACTCTTCCAACGCTAACGGGTTATCAGAGGTATTATCTTTAGCGATGTGGCCACCTGTTTCTTGCGCAAAGTGGGCAAAAGCGGTCACGATCGAACGTTTACAGATGGCATCAGAATCACGTCCATCCGTGTACTCTGCACAAAATGCCGGGAACTTACCAATTGCGCGCAAGAAACGCGTGTAGGTGTATTCCGGCGCGGCCATGTGGGTCAGAAAATCCCATTCCGCTCGTGGAAAGACACGTTCAGCCCTTTTTACGTTATCTGGGTTGGTTGCTAACCCAGAATCAATCGCTTCAACAACCGAGTTGGGTGCAGTACGCAGCGCTTGAGACCAGATTTGGTACATTGGATCCGCCGTCTTTTGACTCTCTGCTGCTTGGATATCAGCACGTGAAACGACATAGCCAGTAGGGTTTTGAGGATCGGGTTGGATATTCATCGTCGCCCAAGAGGTAGGTGCCGCAGATAGCATGGCCATTGCAGCAAGATAGCTTGTTTTCTTCATCAGACAAGTCCTTATGTGTATTTCTGATGAAAAGACTAGAAAACTCGAGCACTAACTTCACGGCTAGTGTGATGTGGCAAGGTCAACTTGCGAGTGACTCTTAAGTTGCAACGGAATTTGAAACTATAGGTTTAGTAAAAAGTGTCTAGTGGGTTCAAAAACCGAAAATACTAAAACCGCCCACCTAAATAGTGTGATCATTCGGTAAAATAACAAAAGCCATACTTTAAATCTTTCAAAATAAAAAAAGCCAGTCTGATGACTGGCTTAGCTTATCTATTCAAACAGGGGTTATTCCCATTCGATTGTCGCTGGTGGCTTACCAGAGATGTCGTAAACAACTCGTGAAATGCCGTCAACTTCGTTGATAATGCGGTTAGATACCTTACCTAGGAAATCGTACGGTAGGTGTGCCCAATGCGCAGTCATGAAATCGATAGTTTCTACAGCACGTAGAGAAACAACCCAGTCGTACTTACGGCCATCGCCCATTACACCTACAGAGCGTACTGGTAGGAATACCGTGAACGCTTGAGATACTTTGTTGTATAGGTCAGCAGCGTGCAGCTCTTCAATGAAGATAGCGTCAGCACGGCGTAGCAAATCACAGTACTCTTTCTTGATTTCACCAAGAACACGAACACCTAGACCAGGACCTGGGAATGGGTGGCGGTAAAGCATGTTGTAAGGCAGACCTAGCTCTAGACCAATCTTACGTACTTCATCTTTAAACAGCTCACGTAGTGGCTCAACAAGACCCATCTCCATATCGTCTGGCAGACCGCCAACGTTATGGTGAGATTTGATTACGTGTGCTTTGCCTGTCTTAGATGCCGCTGATTCGATAACATCTGGGTAGATAGTACCTTGAGCTAGCCATTTCGCATTTTTCAGCTTCTTCGACTCTTCATCAAATACGTCTACGAATACGTGACCGATAGTCTTACGCTTCTCTTCTGGATCAGATTTGCCTTCAAGTGCTTTAAGGAAGCGATCTTCCGCGTCAACTTTAATGATGTTTAGGCCGAACTTGTCGCCAAACATATCCATTACTTGTTGGCCTTCGTTAAGACGAAGCAGACCGTTATCAACGAATACACATGTTAGCTTGTCACCAATTGCGCGGTGAACCAGCATCGCAACAACCGATGAATCAACACCACCAGAAAGGCCTAGGATAACTTCGTCATCACCCACTTGCTCTTTAATACGAGCAACAGCATCTTCGATGATTGATTCTGAAGTCCAAAGACGCTCACAGCCACATACGCCAAGAACAAAGTTCTCTAGCATTTGTAAGCCATTTTTAGTGTGCGTTACTTCTGGGTGGAACTGAACGCCAAAGTATTTTTTCTCTTCGTTCGCCATCGCAGCGTAAGGACAGGTGTCTGTCTCACCGACTTTCACGAAACCTTCAGGGATCTCGACCACTTTGTCGCCGTGGCTCATCCATACATCTTGAGAAGCTTCAAGATCTTTAAAGATTGATGATTCGCCAGAAACTTGTACTGCAGCGTAACCGAATTCACGCTCATCAGAAGTTGAAACTTTACCACCTAGCTGCTCTGCCATTGTCTGCATGCCGTAACATACACCAAGCACAGGAACACCTGAGTCAAATACATATTGAGGAGCGCGAGGAGAGTTGTCCTCGGTAACACTTTCAGGGCCACCAGATAGGATGATGCCATCTGGGTTGAATTCACGAATATCCGCTTCTTCTACATCCCAGCTCCAAAGTTCACAGTAAACGCCGATTTCACGTACGCGGCGCGCGACAAGTTGAGTGTACTGAGAACCGAAGTCCAAGATCAGAATACGTTGGTCATGGATATTTTTAGTCATTTTGAGCAGTCTTATAAGCTAGGTTATTAAAACGGAGGCGAGTTTACTCGCCTCTTATTAATGCTTCAAGGAAAAAAAGCAAACGTTTCCGTTAAATATATAGGTTTTGTTTTTACGACGGTATTTCGTTTGAGAGCCAAGAGAAAGCGCGCAGTCTATAAGTATAAATGAGCACTTTCGATGCAGCTATCGAACGAAATAACCAGTAAAAATTAACCTAGACGGTAGTTTGGTGCTTCCTTCGTGATCTGAACGTCGTGTACATGAGACTCTTTCATGCCAGCGCCTGAAATACGTACAAATTCAGCTTTAGTACGCATATCTTCAACCGTTGCACTGCCTGTAAGACCCATGCTTGAACGTAGACCACCCATCTGTTGGTGAACGATCTCTTTTAGGCGGCCTTTGTATGCGATACGACCTTCGATACCTTCTGGTACTAGCTTGTCTGCTGCGTTATCTGACTGGAAGTAACGGTCAGAAGAGCCTTGAGACATAGCGCCTAGTGAACCCATACCACGGTAAGCTTTGTATGAACGACCGTTGTATAGAATCACTTCACCCGGAGCTTCTTCAGTACCCGCAAACATTGAACCAACCATCACACAAGATGCGCCAGCAACGATTGCTTTACAGATATCACCTGAGAAACGAATACCGCCGTCAGCAATAACAGGAATGCCATACTCGCCAGCCACTTCTGCTGCGTCTGCAATAGCAGTAACTTGAGGTACACCAACACCAGTAACGATACGAGTTGTACAGATAGAACCAGGGCCGATACCCACTTTCACTGCGCTTACGCCAGCTTCAATCAGAGCCTTCGCACCTGCACCTGTTGCTACGTTGCCGCCAATGATGTCTAGATCTGGGTATGCCGCGCGAGTTTCGCGAATACGGTTTAGAACACCTTCAGAGTGACCGTGTGAAGAGTCGATAAGTAGAACGTCAACGCCTGCTTCAACTAGAGCTTTTACGCGCTCTTCGTTACCCGCGCCCGCACCAACGGCTGCACCTACACGTAGGCGACCTTGCTCGTCTTTACATGCGTTTGGTTTACGCTCTGCTTTATGGAAGTCTTTTGCGGTGATCATACCGGTTAATTGGAACTCATCGTTCACAACCAGTACTTTCTCTACGCGCGCTTCGTGCATTTTCTCTTGTACTTCTTCACGAGTTGCACCTTCTTTAACAGCCGCTAGACGCTCTTTAGGCGTCATCACAACTTCTACTTTCTTAGAAAGGTCCGTTACGAAACGAACGTCACGACCAGTGATGATACCAACCAATTCGTTGTTATCCGTCACTACAGGGAAACCTGCAAAACCATGCTTTTCAGTAAGAGCAACCACATCAGCAATTGATGCATCTGGGCTAACTGTCACAGGGTGAGAAACCACACCTGCTTCGTAAATCTTAACCTGATGAACCATTTCTGCTTGCTGCTCAATCGACATGTTCTTGTGGATAAAGCCAATGCCACCCTCTTGCGCTAGTGCTATTGCTAGGCGCGCTTCAGTAACGGTGTCCATAGACGCCGAAATCATTGGGATGTTTAGGGTGATGTTCTTAGTTAGCTGAGTGCGAAGATCAGCTGTGTTTGGGAGAACAGTGGAGTGTGCTGGCACAAGTAGTACGTCATCGAATGTCAGCGCTTCTTTGGCAATTCTTAGCATTTGCAATATCTCACAATTAGAGGAGTAAAAAGAACAATCCAATCTCATCGTTTCGCATAATGAGAGCAGTAAGCGGAGATGCTTGGCTGCATTTGGATTAGATATTGCGGACGGATTATACGGCTAACGCAATCGCTTGACCACAAATTTTTTAATTTTTTTCTTGCATTTACCCCCTTGCTATGTATTATATTGCCGCTAATTTCCATACCCACGTCCACGGGATTAGCTGTGTCTTCTCTGACCAATCAAAACATCTTCACCGTTTCTCGTCTTAATGCTGAAGTCCGTCTGTTACTAGAAAATGAAATGGGCATTGTTTGGTTAGTGGGAGAAATCTCTAATTTCTCTGCGCCTGTTTCTGGGCACTGGTACCTCACTCTAAAAGACTCTCGCGCCCAAGTTAAATGTGCCATGTTCCGTGGTAACAATCGTCGCGTTACTTTCAAACCGCAAAACGGCAATCAAGTCTTAGTCAAAGCACGTTTATCTCTTTATGAGCCTCGCGGTGACTATCAGTTGATCATTGAAAGTATGCAGCCCGAAGGTGATGGCAGACTTCAACAGCAATTTGAAGAGCTGAAGATGAAACTGGCGGGGGAAGGTTTATTCGCTCAAACCAGTAAACAGCCGTTACCAGAGCACCCTAAGCGCGTCGGAGTTGTCACGTCAAAAACGGGCGCGGCTCTGTTCGATATCCTCGATGTACTTAAGCGTCGTGATCCTTCCCTTCCTGTGGTTGTTTATCCAACCATGGTTCAGGGAGAAGAAGCCGCTATCCAAATAGCACAAGCCATTGGCTGTGCAAATAGCCGCAATGAGTGTGACGTTTTAATTGTTGGACGTGGTGGTGGCTCACTGGAAGACTTGTGGTGTTTTAACAATGAAATACTGGCGCGCACCATTGCCGCGAGCCAAATCCCGATCATCAGCGCAGTCGGCCATGAAGTCGATGTGACGATTGCCGACTTTGTTGCGGATATGCGTGCTCCTACTCCATCAGCCGCAGCCGAATTAGTTAGTCGAGATAACAGCCACAAAGAGCAAGCGCTCACCACTCGCCAGCACAAACTGATTAGCTCAATGCGCTACTACTTGGCTGAGCAAAAAAGAACGACCACTTCTTTACTTCATCGCATCGAGCGCCACCATCCTAATTATCAACTGCAGCGTCAAAGCCAACAGTTAGACGAGCTTGAGGCTAGATTGCACCGTGCTATGGGGCAATTTATCTCTCTGCGCAATCAGAAGATTGAACGTCAGCAGCACAAAATTCAGCTCAATTCTCCAATCAAACGACTAGCCGAGCAAAATGCTTCATTACAAAGACTGGAGCAAAAGCTATTGGATGCGATGGATCGAAAACTGCTCAATACTCGCCACCAACTAGCAATGGCAGCGGAAAAGCTTGAGACTGTAAGCCCACTAGCCACACTCAAACGCGGTTATTCGATCACTCAGACCGAACAAGGTAAAGTGGTGACTCAATCCTCGCAAATAAAAACAGGTGACACTTTGGTCACCCGTCTTTCTGATGGCGAAGTCCGCTCAATCGTGAACTAGAAAACTAGAGAACTAGAGAACTAGAGAACTAGAGAACTAGAGAACTAGAGAACTAGCTTGGTTGAAACTCGAATCGAACGCGAGATTTAGATTTCAGTTCATTGCAGTTATTGCAAAAGTAGTTCGCCGCACCACATGCTTGGAGCTTTTCTAACTCGGCTTCGCAATCAGGACAGAACCCCACCTTGATATAGTTTTCATCGCAAGCAGAACAGTGGTATTTACCTGTCCACTCGAGTTCGTCTTCGCACACAGGGCAAATATTCTCGTTCATAAACGACACTCAATAATCTTTCATCATTTACGCTAACTTTAATGTTCTGCGGTGAGTTTGCCTTGATCTTTATCATACCTGCGCTGGTGTTTAACCTTATACATCTGCTGATCAGCAAGCTTTATTAAGCTTTGTAGTGATGTCACTCGGCTCACTTCGCATACGGCCTTACCCACACTCACTTTGATCGTTAAGCCTTCTATTGGGAAGGCATTCTTCAGCTGTTGATTAAACATTTCTTCGAGCTCTGTGAACACTTCTCTACTATTCGAGAAGGAAAACACAACAAACTCGTCTCCTCCATAGCGACCTTTTAGACTACAACCTTTAAAGGTTTGGTTAAGCAGCGCTCCAACGGTAGACAGTACTTTGTCACCGACTTCATGACCAAAACGATCATTAATCAACTTAAACTGGTCTATGTCGGCGAAGAAGCAAGAGACATACTGAAGATCGGTGTTTAAGCAATCAGCGACTTGGTCTAGCAATGCAGATCTATTTAAGCACTTGGTTAGCGAATCATACCGTGCATGATAATAAAGCTGCTCTTCAAGCTGATATTTTTCCCAAGCAACAGCATACAATGAGGCCAACATTTCAAGAACTTCGAGCTCATGAGCCGCGGGAGCAGATGGCGTTGAGCTATAGATTGCAAATGTCCCCATTGCAGTATCTTCGCTTGATAAGATAGGCACCGACCAGCACGCTCTCAAATTAGCTTGAGTGGTTAGTGAGAGAAATGGTGCCCAATTAGGGTGAAGGTTGATATCCTCGACGACCACTGTCTGCTTTAGATATGCGGCTGCACCACAAGAGCCAACATTAGCCCCTATTTCAACCCCTTCTATTGCGTCGTTATACAACTTTGGCAAACTAGGGGCATACTCTAAATATAATTTCGCAGTGTTTGGTTCTAAACGAAGAATGGATGCTCTGCGCTCGCCAAACCAGCTTTCAGAAAGATCGACAACTCTTCGATTGAGCTCTTCTTTTCCCATTCCCAAGGCTAATTTTGCGAGCAGCTTATTTACTTCTCTGTGAGCTGTGAGAAGTTCAAGGTGACTCATAAGGCGACTACTTTATTTGTTTTAGTTTTTCACCTCGAACACTAGCATAAAGTTTGAGCTTTTTAGCCGATCTCTAGCTCATTAATAATCACGAGCAATTAATCTTTACCACCAAAACCGTTAAGATGATAAAAGATCCAAGTCTGATCGTCGGCAAAATCCAAAGTGATCAGCGATCTGCCCTAAAAAGAACATTTATATAACCACACACCGAAAGCATAAGTTACATATGCTGCATTTGGATTTTAGAAAGCATAAAACTTCAGAAATACAATTTTAAATCTAGTTTTTAGCATTTAATAAAAAGATCAGATTCCATTAAGCCGGTTTTACATTGGTGTGCATTTCAATATTTTGCTCATCAACATGAAGTAAACTCACCTCAATAGCGAGATATTCTGCCAATGAACTAGCATGGGTGCCACCGCACGGAATGACTGCCATTGCGGATTCTTTCAAGTCACATTGCCAGTATCGAGAATCGGTTAAAGCCTCACCATCACACTCAACCTTGATGTCAGAATTGAGCTCAAGCCAGTTGATCAATTGCTCGTTAACTTGCTGCTCGATTTGGTTTAAATTTGAAAGCACATCAGCGCTATTTAAACCTCGTTTACGTAGCGTTTTTCCTAAACGATAGGTATCTAAGCACTTATCTGGGGTAACAAAGCTGGTCACTTGAGCATAACTGTTAAAATCATAGTTTCCGTGAGGGTCTTTGCGATCAGCATCTTTGCGCCAATAGCCTTGTTCGGTCAGAACCTTATTTAATGCAAGATAAGATAAGTGACCTGCACTATGACCTCGACTGAGTGACAGTTGGTACTCTTTATCGACAGATAGGCTCACGCTCTGCCCTAGAGTTAAATCAGAACAATCTGCTGATAAACAATGCACGGTGACAAACACCCATCCAGCTTCATCACGTTTAACCGGAATCGCCTGTCCAACATAGAGTTCACCGCTTCCAGTATCGACGGCACCGACTTGGCAATCTTGCACTATGTAGCCATTCAGTGTGCCTTTATCTGCTGGATGATCTGGCCAAATATGGCTTACAGGGTGAAAAGGCGTGGTATCGGTTACTACATAGAAATGTTCTTCGGTTAACTTGGTCAGTTGAATGCTGGCTTCTAGCTGCCAAGTCTGATGACAGAATTGTGTAATGGTGGGTGTAATGTGCATCTTTCTATTTTTCCATATCATACTAACCAGAATAAACATCTAGTCATTCTTGCTAGTGAACATCGCGGATCACCTATTTATCTCGACTGGTATAAAAAAAGCGCCGAGATTATCAGGCGCTTTTGTCGAAATTAGTCGTTTCTACCGTTAGGAAGCAGAGTTACTTCTTACGATTTTTCATCATGCTCATTAGGCGTTTACGTTTACGCTCTTGAGACATAGTCATTTTGTTCGACTTACCCTCAAATGGGTTATCGCTGCTTTGGAACTGGATACGAATCGGTGTACCCATGATTTCCAATGACTTACGGTAGTAGTTCATCAGATAACGTTTGTACGAATCTGGTAATTCATTTACTTGGTTACCGTGAATCACAACGATCGGTGGGTTGTATCCACCAGCGTGCGCGTATTTGAGTTTAACACGACGACCGCGCACTAGTGGCGGTTGGTGATCGTCAGTAGCCATTTTCATGATACGCGTCAGCACAGAAGTCCCTACGCGAGTTGTCGCTGATTTGTATGCCTCTTGAACAGACTCAAATAAGTGACCAACACCTGTACCGTGAAGTGCAGAGATAAAGTGGATTCGAGCAAAGTCGACGAAACCTAGACGACGATCAAGTTCTTTCTTAACGTGCTCTTTCACGTCCATATCCAGACCATCCCACTTGTTCACTGCAAGCACAATTGAGCGACCAGCGTTAAGTGCAAAACCAAGCAGACTTAGATCTTGATCTGAGATGTTTTCACGAGCGTCAATAACCAGTAGAACAACGTTAGCATCTTCAACTGCCTTCAACGTTTTAACCACTGAGAATTTCTCAACGGTTTCGTTGATACGCTTACGGCGACGTACACCCGCAGTATCGATAAGAACGTATTCACGACCATCACGTTCCATAGGAATGTAGATAGAGTCACGAGTCGTGCCAGGCATATCGTAAACCACCACGCGCTCTTCACCGAGAATACGGTTAGTCAGGGTAGATTTACCTACGTTAGGACGACCAATAATCGCCAGTTTGATCGGCTGATCTTGTAGACGTTTGAACTCTTCTTCCGCTTCTTCTTCGGTGTAGTCGAGTTTCTCTTCTTCTTCGTCAACGAATTCAGTTAAGTCTTCGATCTCACCTTGCGCTTCTTCTGCCATTTTTTCAGCAAATGGATTCAGAGCTCGGTCGATCAATGCGCCAACACCACGGCCATGAGCAGCAGCAATCTGATACATGTTTTCAACACCTAGCTGCCAGAAGTCAGCCGATGCGGCGTCAGCATCAATACCATCAACCTTGTTCACAACAAGCATTGAAGGCTTTTCAATTTTGCGTAGGTGATTAGAAATCGCAATATCAGATGGCGTCAGACCTGCGCGGCCATCAACCATAAACAGCACAACATCAGCTTCGTCAATCGCTGCCAATGACTGCTCAGCCATTTTGGTTTCAACACCTTCTTCCGTGCCATCGATACCGCCGGTATCAATCACGATAAATTCATGCTCACCAAGCTTCGCTTGGCCATATTTACGGTCACGAGTTAAGCCAGGGAAATCCGCAACCAATGCGTCGCGAGTACGAGTCAATCGGTTAAATAACGTTGATTTACCAACGTTTGGACGCCCTACCAGAGCAACAACAGGTACCATAACAACCTCTACAATATTCTTTTCTTTATGTAGTTATAGGTAACAACTCAGCAGAGTCCACACTTTGAGCGCTTTACCTATAACCACATCTAACTATGGGTTCTAAAACAAACAAACGGCTCCCAACTGTTACCAGCTAGGAGCCGAATGTGAATTATATCACACGATTACTCGTTGATCGTCAGTTTCTTTACATCGCCATTGCGAGTCATCAGCACGTAACCACCCGGCACTGCAATCGGTGCCACAGCAAAACCTGTGGTATTGACTTGCTGCATTGAAACAAATTCGCCGCTGCTGCGATCAATCCAATACAAATAGCCTTCGCTATCACCTACCACAACGTACTCGTCAATCATTACAGGAGCAGTCAGTAGTCGGTGTTCTAGCTGGTCATTAGTCCACAGTTCAGTACCACTGCGAGCATCGACAGCGACAAGATGATCTTTTTCTGTCACTAAGTACAGACGACTGCCGTCGCTCGCCAGGTCGGTTGCTGAAGAATAGCTGCGTTTCCATGCCGGTTTGCCCGAGCGCAGATCAATTGCTGTTAGCTGCCCGTTGTAACCTACGATGTATAGTGAGCTACCCAAAATCAGTGGTGCAGCATCGACATCGACTAGGCGATCAATTTCAGTTGCGCCCTGTGGCATACCGATAGGTTGTTGCCAAATGAGCTGTCCACGTTCCACAATCGCCGCTGCGAGTCGGCCGTTTGCCGTACCCCAGAAAACACCACCAGAGGCAGTGACAGGAGTACTATTGCCACGCAATGTTAGGTTTGGAACTTCAGTACTGATGGTCCATTTGGTTTCACCAGTGCTTTGATCTAGCGCCACTAACATGCCGCTGTTGGTGTGAACGATAACGTAGTTACTGTCCGTTGCTGGCGCCGTTAGCACCTCACCATCAACATCGACTTGCCAATTCACTTCACCTGTTTCTTCATTGAAAGCGATCACTTGACCGTTTTCACTACCAATAAAGAGTTGGCTGTAACCTGCGGTAATGCCACCAGCTAGACGAGCAGAGACATCCGCTTCAATCTCGGTTTCCCACAAGGTTTTACCATTTTCAGGATCCAAGGCTTTGACGACACCGTCACGGCTTGCGACAAACACTTTGCCATAAGCGTATTCCGGAGTGAGTTTAGAGTAGTATTGACCAACACCATTACCAACAGAAGTACTCCATTGACTTGATGGAGTGAACTCACTGTCAACTTGCGGTACCGGTGACATAATGATGGTATCTTCTTCGCCAGCACAGCCCGCGAGAACACCAACGAACATCGCCGTTGTGAGTGCTTTTTTCAGCATATTCTTCATGCGACGCCCTTACTTGGCTAGATCATCCAGTTTCATCTGTAGTGTCTGGCTCGCATCACCTGACTGCTGTGCTTCGGTGTATGCTGCGTAAGCCGCTTGTGCATCACCTTTACGCAGTAGGATGTCACCTTTTAGCTCAGCAACACGACCAGCCCAGCTTTCATCTGTAATGTTAGCCAACTGAGCAACAGCTGCATCAAACTCGCCCTGCTCTGCTTTAACGCGAGCTAAACGGTAATCAAGTACCGCTGAAACTGCTGCATCTTTAGTTGCTGATTTTGCCCACTCTAGTTGAGCCAAAGCTTCATCAAGGTTACCCGTTTCTACTTGAACTTTTGCCAGTTGTAGCGCAGCTAATACTGAGTATTCAGTTTCTTTGTTGGCATCGATGAAAGCTTGAATATCACCTTCTGCTGACGCGCCTTTTTCAGCAAGCGCTTGAACCGCTTTAGTGTAGCTTTCTGACGCAGCTTCTTGAGCCGACGTCACTGAATCTTGGTAGTAACGCCAGCCAAACAGACCGCCTAGACCAACAACAGCGCCTAAAATGACTGCTTTGCCGTTCTCTTTCCACCAATCTTTGATCGCTTCTACTTGTTGTTCTTCAGTATCGTAGAGTTCCACTTCCTGTCCTCTTACATCAAAATGGCAGCCGAGACTGCCACTCAAAATTCATTAATATTAAACGAGCTCTGCTAGCTTAGCGATGACATCTGCTTGGCTCAGTGTATCTTGAGTACCGCCAATCAGATCTTTTAGTACCACTGTATTGTCAGCGACTTCGTTTTCACCAAGTACTAGAGCTACAGCTGCGCCTACTTTGTCTGCGCGCTTGAACTGCTTCTTGAAGTTACCACCACCGAAGTGGCTCATAACACGTAGTCCAGGGACTTGTTCACGTAGTGACTCTGCTAGCTTCATACCCGCTAGCATTGTGCCTTCGCCTGCCGTTACCATATAAACATCAACACTACGACGAACTTCTGTTAGCTCTAGAGTTTCTAGCATTAGAACCAGACGCTCAAGACCCATAGCAAAGCCCACTGCTGGTGTTGCTTTACCGCCTAGCTGTTCGACTAGACCATCGTAACGACCACCACCACATACGGTGCCTTGAGCACCTAAGCTTTCAGTAATCCACTCAAATACAGTGCGGTTGTAGTAATCCAGACCACGAACTAAACGCTCGTTAACTGTGTATTCGATACCTGCCGCGTCAAGAAGTTCACAAAGACCTGCAAAATGTTGCTTTGACTCTTCACCTAGGTAATCAGGTAGACGTGGGGCATCACCTAGAATCGCCTGTACGTCTGGGTTCTTAGTATCCAGTACGCGTAGCGGGTTAGTGTGCATACGACGTTTACAATCATCATCCAGAATATCAATGTGTTGCTCTAGGAAAGCAATCAGTGCAGTGCGGTAGTTCGCGCGATCTTCTAGTGAACCAATTGAGTTCAGCTCTAGACGAACGTGCTTATCAATACCAAGCTCACGCCATAGACGAGCTGTCATCATGATGAGTTCTGCATCAACATCTGGGCCGTCTAGACCAAATACTTCAACACCACATTGGTGGAACTGACGGTAACGACCTTTTTGCGGACGCTCGTGACGGAACATCGGGCCCATGTACCATAGGCGCTGCTCATCACGGTTGATCAGGCTATTTTCAATACAAGAGCGTACACAGCCAGCCGTGCCTTCTGGACGAAGGGTTAAGCTGTCGCCGTTACGGTCTTCAAATGTGTACATCTCTTTTTCAACCACGTCGGTCACTTCACCGATTGCGCGACTGAATAGATGAGTCATCTCAACGATTGGCATGCGCACTTCGTTATAACCGTAGGCGCTGATTACGTTCTTCACTGTGTTCTCAAGTTTCTGCCACAGTGGTGATTGATTTGGAAGGCAGTCGTTCATGCCTCGAATTGCTTGGATTTTCTTTGCCACAGTTATCTACCGTAAAAAATAGTTACCGTAATTTGGGTTACGTTGAGATTAATCTTGTACTTTAACGTCGATGCGATTTGCTTCGTCTAATGTTGAAGCTTTTGCGCGAATTTTAGCTTCTAACTGATCAACAAGGTCGTTATTGTCAAAACGCTCTTTCTGACGTTTACCGTCTTCGTAGAATGCGCTCTTCTTGTTACTTCCTGCTAAGCCTAAATGAGAAACTTCTGCTTCACCCGGACCATTGACCACACAGCCAATAATGGACACATCCATCGGCGTAATCACGTCTTCTAGACGCTGCTCTAGTGCGTTCACGGTACCAATCACATCAAATTCTTGGCGCGAACAGCTTGGGCAAGCAATAAAGTTAATACCGCGAGAGCGAATACGCAGAGATTTTAGGATATCGAAACCGACTTTGATCTCTTCTACTGGGTCAGCCGCAAGAGAGATACGTAGCGTATCGCCAATCCCTTCTGCCAACAGCATCCCAAGGCCAACTGAAGATTTCACTGCGCCAGCTCGTGCGCCGCCTGCTTCAGTAATACCTAAGTGAAGCGGCTGATCGATCTTCTTCGCAAGTAAGCGATAAGAATCGACAGCAAGGAAAACGTCTGAGGCTTTCACACTCACTTTAAACTGGTCGAAGTTAAGACGATCAAGAATATCAACATGTCGCATCGCAGACTCTACCAACGCCTCTGGAGTTGGTTCGCCGTACTTCATCTGAATGTCTTTTTCTAGCGAGCCACCATTCACACCGATACGAATCGGAATGTTTTTGTCGCGCGCGCAGTCAACCACAGAGCGGATACGGTCTTCGTTACCGATATTGCCCGGGTTGATACGTAAACAGTCTACGCCGTACTCCGCCACTTTTAGCGCGATACGGTAGTCAAAATGAATATCCGCTACGAGTGGGATATTCACTTGCTGTTTAATTTGCTTGAACGCTTCCGCAGCATCCATAGTTGGAACCGATACGCGAACGATATCAGCACCGACATTTTCCAGTGATTTAATTTGAGCAACAGTCGCTTCAACGTCTGTTGTTCTAGTGTTAGTCATCGACTGCACAGCAATCGGTGCACCGTCACCAATAGGTACGTCGCCCACATAGATACGAGTCGATGGGCGACGTTTGATAGGAGATTCGTATTGCATAGTAATTTTTTAAGGTAAGTTGAATCTTGCTACTTTGCCTGAAGTATACCCAGAAAGGTCGACAGGTTCACTTGCTAATGTCATTGAAACGTTTTCTGGTGCACCTAAAATGACACTATAAGGCAAATTGCCGCTTAAATTGAGGCTCTGACCCGCTTTCTTCACACCAGTAGAAAGGGTTTTACCCGAGGCATCTTTAACTTGAATCCAGCAATCATCGGTGAATGACATCACCAGTAAGTTAGCCGCAGCAGGTTGTTCTGTTGTTGCGGTTTCTTTTACAGGCTCAGGCTTAACAACTTCTTTCGTTTCGCTTACGGGCGCGGGTTGAGTTGGTTGAACTGGTTGAGTCTCTTCGACTATCTCTGTAGTAACAGGTTCAGTAGAGACTACCTCTTCAGTAACCGGCGCGGGCGTTGAGTCGAGTGCTTCAATCGCATCTTCACCAACTGTAGGCTCCAGTTCCGCTTCAGTTAAAGTTGTAAAATCAAGAGGTTGATTCTCTATTTCCTGCTCTAGCTGTATTTCTTGATCCGTTTGGTCGGTCAGTGACTCCATGCTTTTTTCTTGGTTTTGCCACCACCAAACAGATGAAATGCCTAACACAATAATCACAATACCCAAGGTTAGGGTCATTATGCGGCTATCATGGGCTTCGCGCTTAGTTTTGTGCGAGAAGCTTTTCATTTCTTGCTCTTCTGGTTGAGTATCTTCACAACCATCTAATGCACATAAGACTTCTGACTCCGCAATCCCTACCGCTCGCGCATAAGAACGTAAATAGCCACGAGTAAATGTGGCTACCTGGTCAGAAGTAAAATTATTGCTTTCGATATTTTCGATGATAGATACGCGTAAGCGTAAACGGTCGGCAATTTGTTTTTGACTGAGGCCAAGCGATTCGCGTTTGTTTTTTAATAGAGTGCCTGCTTGCACTTTTTCGACGATCTCGTCGCTCGCTTGAAGTTGTTGTTCAGATGTCATGATACTAAAAATTCTCTTCTCGTTTCAGTTTCGCCATATCGCCGCTTAATTATTTATTTTTCGTTGCGTGCTACTAACCAAACTCTGAATTATGTAAGGAATAATCCTTAATTTATGTCAATCAACGCTCCACTCAATAGACAGAGGTAAGTACCCCGAAAGCGTTAACCATTAATTCTAATAGATATCATAGATGAAACAACACTAACAAAGCGCATAATTTACAAGCAGCTCAAGGTTTTTCGTTATTTTGACAGAGAGATCGCTACCAGATGTAACAAAAAAGCCAGAGCTAGGCTCTGGCTTTCGCAAAATTAGCGCGCTTTATGAAACTGATTTAACTTCAATTGTTTCACCTTTGGCTGCTTTAATGGTCGCTGTACGCTTAGTACGGTCGATGACATCACCAACTAGCTGACCACATGCTGCATCAATATCATCACCACGAGTTTTACGTACCGTTACCGTGTGCTCGTACTGCATCAAGGTTTTTTGGAAACGATCGATACGCGAGTTACTTGGTTTCTTGTATGGCGAACCCGGGTACGGGTTAAACGGAATCAAGTTGATCTTACAAGGCGTGTCTTTCAACAGCTCAGCAAGCTCTCGTGCGTGGTCCATATCATCATTAACATGGTCAAGCAGAACATACTCTACCGTTACCTTACCGCGGTTAGCGTTAGAAGACTGAATATAACGACGTACAGACGCTAAGAAATCGTCAATATCCCAACGATCGTTGATTGGCATGATTTCACTACGTAGCTTATCGTTAGGTGCATGCAGTGAGATAGCCAGTGCAACGTCAATCTTACCTGTCATCTGGTCAAGGCCAGAGACCACACCAGATGTTGATACCGTCACGCGGCGCTTAGATAAACCAAAGGCTAAATCATCAAGCATTAGCTCAAGCGCAGGAATCAGGTTCTTCATGTTGAGTAGTGGTTCACCCATACCCATCATGACTACGTTGGTGATTGGACGACGACCTGTCTCTTTTTCTAAACCGATCTCACGCGCAGCGCGCCATACCTGACCAATAATTTCAGATACTTTCAGGTTGCGGTTGAAACCTTGTTGAGCGGTTGAACAGAATTTACACTCTAGCGCACAGCCAACTTGCGACGAAACACACAAGGTAGCACGGTCATCTTCTGGGATGTATACCGTTTCTACGTCTTGATCACCCACCTTCATTGCCCACTTAATCGTACCATCTGACGAGTGCTGAGCTTCCGCTACGGTTGGCGCTTTAATTTCGCAACGACGTTGTAGCTTTTCACGTAACTTCTTATTAATGTTGGTCATATTATCGAAGTTATCGACACCGAAATGGTAGATCCACTTCATCACCTGATCTGCACGGAATGCTTTTTCACCAAGCTCATCGGCAAAAAACTTACGCAAACCTTGGCGATCAAAGTCGAGTAGATTGATTTTTTCAGTGGTCATGTGGCCTCTCAAGCGACGGAACATTAATTAAGGGCGCGAATTGTACAGCCTTTACGCAGCGACAACAAGACCTGTAAAGCCCTGTATTTACTAAGGCGTTAATATAGTGGTGTTTATTTTTTGTACAGAGGAAATTAGTCTTCAGAGATTTGCTTAATCTGCTCAACAATCGCTTTCAAGCCATTGCCTCTAGAAGGGCTTAAGTGGGCAATCAAGCCCAGCTTGTCAAAATAGGCATCAATATCAAAAGATTGTATTTGTTGCGAAGATTTACCATCGAATGCCGCCATCACCAAAGCAATCAGACCACGCACAATACGTGCGTCGGAATCTGCGCAAAAATGCCAGATTCCATCGGAATTATCACTCACTAGCCATACGGTACTTTCACAACCAGAGACCGTCACTTGCTCAGACTTAAGCTCTTCAGGCATCTTTGGCAGTTTCTTGCCCCATTGGATAACCTGACGATAGCGATCTTCCCAGCCTTTGAAACCTTGCATGGTTTGGGCAATCTCTTCGGCCGTGATTTCAGTACCAAATGGTGATTGAGGAAACGGTGACATTTTTCTCTGACCTTATTTACTTGCTGTATTTCTGGATAAGCTTTTCAACGATGCGTGATACTGCAACAAAACCAAAGCTCGCCGTCACAACGGTAGCTGCGCCGAAACCGTTGGCACAGTCCATGCGCTTTGGTCCTTCTGCGGTTGATTTGACTCCACACACACTGCCATCCGGCTGAGGGTATTTCAGTTGTTCAGTGGAAAATACACATTCAATACCAAACTTACGCGCCGGATTAGTTGGGAAGTTATGATGACGACGCAGCGTATCTTTGATCTTCTTCGCCAATGGATCTTGAATCGTCTTTGTCAGGTCTGCGACTTTAATTTGAGTTGGGTCAACCTGACCACCAGCGCCGCCCGTCGTAATGACTTTGATTTTATTGCTGCGACAGTAAGCCAATAAAGACGCTTTTGCTTTGACGCTATCAATCGCATCCAGCACATAGTCGTATTCTTTGCTCAGGTACTCATGTTGGTTGTCTGGCGTAATAAAATCATCAATCAGATTCACTTTACACTCTGGGTTAATCAGCTTAACCCTTTCAGCCATCACTTCGATCTTGCTTTGACCCACGGTTCCGCTCATTGCGTGAATCTGACGGTTAATGTTGGTCACACACACATCGTCCATATCGATCAGGGTTAGCTCACCGATACCTGTTCTTGCCAGTGCTTCAACAGCCCAAGAACCCACACCACCAATACCGATTACGCAGACATGCGCAGCGCGCAAAATCTCAACTTCACTATTACCGTAAAGACGGCGTGTGCCACCAAAACGTTGGTTGTAATTATCAGAAGCTGGTGTGTCGAGTTCACGCATATGGGTATTCCGCAAGGTACAAAAACAAAGAGTGCGATTTATACGCACTCTTAATTAAAAAGTCTAGATGAAGCTATTGTAGCTTTTCTGGAGGCAATGCCCAAGGCGCTTGTGTCGCACTCCCTTCAAGCCCCAGTTTCCACACTCGGCCGAAATGTTTGTAGTGACCAGCTTCGGTACCCGCTCTTGGCCCCATCCCATGATAAAGGTCGAGATGGTTCTGTTTTACTGCACCGCCAGTATCGAGCACGATCAATAGACGCAGCTGATGCGCACCACTCCATGAACCATCCGGATTTAGCAATGGTACTTCAGCAAGGATTGGTGTCCCCATCGGGAATATGGAGCGATCGCCAGCGACAGAGGCCATAGGTAGAAGTGGAATACCTGCCGAACCAGTTACTGGTGCATCAGCGCGAGGCTGGAAGAAGACGAAAGAAGGATTCTGTTCAAGAAGCTCACGAACGGTCGCTTCATCATTTTCCATTACCCACTCTTTGATCGCCTTCATCGACATTTTTGCTCTTGGCACTAAGTCTCGTTCGATTAATACCTTTCCGATGCTGACATAAGCCTTGTTGTTTTTGCCTCCGTAGGCGAAATACTCCAAGGTATCGTCATCTTCAAAATGGACAAAGCCACTGCCCTGCACTTCCATCAAAAATGGGTCGATCCTATTAGATGCGTAACCTAGCTCCAGCCCTTGACCTTCTAGCGCACCATCATAGATTTGAGCTCGGGTCGGGCAATCAATTTCGCACTCAGGTTTAGCATAAACAGGGTATTTAAATTTCTCGTTCGGCTCATGGCGAAGCTCCATCACCGGAGAAAAGTACCCGGTAAACAAAACATTGCCTTGCTTGTCGCCACCACCTAATTGAGCAGCTTGAATACCAAAACTAGCGAGATCGGTAGGTTCACCGCTTTGCAACACCCATTCATTTAGCTTGTCATACAGAGGCTGATAGATCTTTGCCATTGAAGGCGAGTTATCAACGACTTGCTCGGCTTGACGATGAAACTCGGTAAAATCGCGTGGCTTAGTCGATTCGACAACTGCAGATTTATTCAAAATTGAATTGAACTCATCATCGACATATTGTTGTGCGCGGTCGGTAGGTTGAGCACAGCCGAACAGTACACTGGCGGCTGTAAGAGGAAGATATTTTTTAAACACTGGTTTTATCCCTAACAAGCTATGTCATGAGCATGACAAACTTGTTAGGAATTCGCAATCGAGTCGTCGTTAATGAATGTTATTTTTAACTTTTTCTGACAATCGATACACGGGTTGGTAGTTGGGTTCTGAGACTAACTGCAGCTCGGTAAATTCCTCATTGAGCGCTTTAAACTTACGTACCTTATCTCCAAGGCGATACTCCAGATGGGAGCCATCCCAACTATACTGAGTATCGACAATCCCACCGTTAATAGAGATACCTGCAGAGCTGACCACAAACTCTTCCGCCGCATAAGACGCAACGTTTTGCTCAACCCAAGTGCCATAAACATTCGATTTAGGATACGTTTTAGCTAAGTAGAACTGATACAAGCTGCTTGTCATCATAATAGCCGCTACCGCCGCAATAATTGCACCTAACACTATTGCTCGCTCAAGAAACTTTTTCTTACCGCTCACACCACTCACTTTCTTTGTCACCAATGTACTACTGATAATTTCACCATTAATTGTTAACCAAAAATGTGTTTACCGCGAATTACAAAACCATTTTGACCTGCTCAATGGCCCTGAGTCTCAAAGTCGAAATCCGCTCCTTACACTAAGAACACAAAGAAGCACTTACATCACATAGAAAAAAACCTTGCTGAACACCGAATAAAATTGCAATATATTTGTATATAAATTCAATTCACGGAAGATGTTGTGAAGATTCGAAGTACTGCCCTAGTCAAAGGGTTTAGACAATCAGCTCCTTACGTCAACGCTCACCGAGATAAGACCATGGTCATTATGCTGGGCGGCGAAGCCGTGGCTGACGGCAATTTTTCGAATATTATCAGTGATCTGGCTCTACTGCATAGCTTAGGTGTCAAAATTGTTCTCGTTCATGGAGCGCGACCACAAATTAATCACCTTCTTCAGCAAAATCAGTACGATAGCCCATATCACAAAGGAATCCGCGTTACAGATGAGACATCCCTCAATTATGTCATGCAAGCTGCCGGGCAATTACAGCTGACCATCACTGCTCAGCTGTCGATGAGCTTAAGCAATACCCCTATGGCTGGAACTCAACTGAACGTTGTTAGCGGTAACTTCATTACCTCTCAACCTCTCGGGGTCGATGATGGTATCGACTATTGTCACAGTGGCCGGATTCGACGCATCGATGTGGAAGGGATCAATCGCATGTTGGATCAAGGTTCGATTGTTCTCCTTGGCCCGATAGCAAGCTCAGTTACCGGAGAGTCGTTTAACCTGCTTTCAGAAGAGGTAGCAACTCAGGTCGCCATTAAGCTCAATGCGGACAAGTTAATCGGCTTTTGTTCAGAACAGGGCATCATCGACGAAAATGGTGACGTCGTTGCTGAACTGTTCCCAAAAGATGCGGAAAGAATTTTATCCAGACTTGAAACAGACCGAATCGAAGGCGTTGATAACTCCTCAGGCACACTAAGGTTCTTGCGTGCAGCGACTGCGGCATGCCGCGCTGGGGTTCCTCGCAGCCACCTAGTGAGCTATAAAGTTGATGGTGCTCTGATTCAAGAGCTGTTTTCACTTGATGGTATCGGAACCCAAGTGGTGAAAGCGAGTGCCGAACAAGTTCGTGTTGCCGACATTGATGATATTGGTGGCATCTTAGATCTAATTCAGCCACTGGAAGAACAAGGCGTGCTAGTTAGGCGTTCACGTGAACAGTTGGAGCAAGAGCTGCATCAGTTCACCATCATAGAAAAAGATGGACTGATCATTGGCTGCGCTGCTCTGTATCCTTATCCAGATGAAAAGATGGCAGAGATGGCCTGTGTTGCGATTCATCCTGAGTACCGTGACGGCAACAGAGGCTTACTGCTGCTTAACCATATGCGCTTACAATCTAAGGCTCAGGGTATAGAACACATCTTTGTTTTAACCACTCATAGCCTCCACTGGTTTAGAGAGCAAGGTTTCCATGAAATGGGGGTCGATTTCCTACCTTCCCAGAAGCAAAACTTATACAATTATCAACGCAAATCGAAGATCTTGGCGCTTCTTCTCTAAGCGATTGTAATTCTTACACTTGCGATCAAATTGCTTATTTTTCTTACACTATAAGCTTTATTTCATATTCCCAATTGGTTAATATTTCAGCTCCTCACCTCTAGTGAGGAGCTAGATAGGATTCACTTCTCTACTTAACTTTTACTCAGTTGAGTCGCAAGGATTGCTTGAGGTTACTGACTACGTCACTAAGAGCAAACTATCGATGAAGAAAATTATCTGTAACTCTGTACAGAGTTTTTGGGATATGGCTGATAATGAACTACTAGAAGATCTAGACGTTCATTGTGTCTTCCCAGTGACAGAAGGCTTAAAGGCGTTCATTCTGAACTATCAGAAAAAGTACCGCATCCGCAGTATCTCTTTCTCTAAAGCACTTTAATCGTTTAATACGGTAGCCACGGATGGTTATCCCCTTCGCTGCAACCTGTGTATCAATCCACTCGCTCGCTCAGTTCGAACTTTAATTCCACGCTTCATCACTCGCTCATCGATGTATAAACTCAAACGTTTCTTCGCCCGGGTTATCCCTGTGTAGATCAACTCGCGCGTCAAAATAGGCGTAAAGTCTGGTGGCAAAATCATTAGCGTATGCTCAAATTCACTCCCTTGAGATTTATGAATCGTCATCGCATAAGCGGTTTCGTGTTCTGGTACTCGGCTTGGTAACACTGACTTAACGCTACCATCAGGCAGTTCGAAGAAGACTTTTAATCTTGGCTCGCTTTCCGAGTCATCCAGCATACAAATGCCGATATCACCGTTGTACAAACCTAATGCGTGATCATTTCTCGCCACCATCACAGGTCTACCGTGATACCAAAGCTCGTCTTGGGTTTGAATCAACTTTTTAGCCGCCAGTGCACGTTCAATACGCTGATTAAGCCCAGTAACACCAAAGTCGCCCTCACGAATAGCACACAGTAAACGACAGCGCGCAAACTGATCCAATACCGCTTTGGCCCGCTTCGCCATGGTTTCGACTTGGCCTGTAGCAGAATCAAGTTGCTGCACATCAATTCGCTTAAGGTAATGGCTATATTCAGCAACCAAAGTCTGCACCATTTGATTGTAGTGTTGGCTATCAATCGGAAACTTAGCGATATCAGAGAAATCTTTTTGCCACACCCAGTCAACTTTTTGCGCCGAACCCGCATTAATGGCTTGCGCTAATTGACCGATCCCAGAACGAGCATCAAATCGATAGCTCTTCTTCAGCATACACAAGCTGTCAGCAATAGAGGGCAGCGTATTGGTGGTGTGAGCCAGTGTTTCAAAACCGGTTAAGCGAGCAATTTGAGCCGCTTGACCATGACTAAAACCTAGCTGGCTGAATGAACAAATGTCCCCCAGTACCGCCCCCGCTTCTACTGACGCCAACTGATCTTTATCACCCAGTAGAATCAATCTGGCATGCTTAGGTAACGCATCGACCAATTTGTACATCATAGGCAGATCGACCATTGAGGCTTCATCGACCACCAGCATATCTAGGTGGAGTGGATTATCTCTGTTGTGTCGAAACTCTGAGCTGTTAGGCAGTGCACCGAGCAAGCGATGTAATGTACTAGCATCAGTTGGAATGGCCTGTTTTAGTTCAGGTGCTACAGGTAACTCCGCCACAGCTTTACCAATCGACTCGGTTAATCTCGCTGCTGCTTTGCCCGTCGGTGCGACCAACTTAATCGTTGGCTGCTCAGCTTGAGCATTTTGCTGCGATGAGCTTTGAGCTTGCTCAATCAGAGCGGCAAGTAGCTTGGTTACGGTGGTCGTTTTACCTGTGCCCGGACCACCAGAGATCACGGCAAACCTTTTACTCAGTGCAACCGCGGCTGCGACTTTCTGCCAATTCACACACGCAGATAATGGAACTAACTCATTCAGCACCGAAAGTTGCTCAATGTTTTTAGCGGCTAGGAGCTTTTGGTCTATGGTAGGCCAATCCAATTTATCCTCTGCCACAACGTCTAGATGGTCACAAACCATACGCTGACGCATCACAGGGGTAGAGTCACCTTCTTGCTGGGATTTATTAATTGCTTCAAATAGATAGCGATAGTTTCGAGCAAATAGATGATCAAGAAGATTGGAAAGTTTTTGGACTTCATTAGGCTTTAGGATCATAGGTGACCCAAAGCTATTCAAACGCTCAGCCAAGGTCACTTCATAGTGCCAATAGCGGTGTAAATAGAGTCGCTCACCATCAAATATCAGCGGTAGCGCTTCACTCTCTTCAGCTAAGTTTTTCGCCACCAAGCAAGAGTTGTTGAGCAAGGACACCCAATCAACTGTCACCAGCGTTTTATTCAACTCTAATGCTGCTTCGCCAAACAAACCCAGCTTAGCAGCGAGGTCGACCGGCTGCCCTTCTGCATCAAACAGCGGTAGACAAATATGGCCTTTGCCAAGTTCGTGGCTGACGACTCCTGCAATAAAAGCGAGCTGATCATCCTGAGACCGGCTAGCGATAAAGCGGGCAAACTGATAATCAAGTTGTCTGATGCTGGATTTGTTTGCCAGTTGTTTAAGCACGGAAATAAGAGTGGTCATGATTACAGTAGCTCCATCTGGCCAGCTTGATTCGTTTTCGCATCGACACTTTGCCCATCGATGAGTCTGTCCATATCGTTAAGAAACTCTAGGCTTGGTTTGGCAGAGAAAATTCCATGCTCACTTTCTCCGTCCATCCCTCTAAGGAATAGGTAGTAGACACCGCCAAAGTGCTGATCGTAGTCATAATCTGCGATTCGACTGCGTAAGAAGCGGTGTAGCGCTAAGGCATAGATTTGATATTGCAGGTCATAACGATGATCTGCCATGGCAGATTTTAGCGCTTCTCCGTGATAGAAACCGACCTCATCACCAAGATGATTCGATTTCCAGTCAAGGACATAGTATTTACCTTGATGCTCAAACACCAAATCAATAAAGCCCTTCAACATACCTTGAACGGTATAAAACCCTAGGTCACCAGCCTTAGCAGATAAAGGATCATGACGTTGGATGACGCGATTTAATGCGGGCGCCGCCAGTACCTCAATCGGTAGCAAGAACTCCATCTCAACTAAACGTTGGCTTGGCCCTTTCTGGTTGAGTAGCAAGGATTTGCCATCCAGTGGTGTGGCTAACACGGTATCAATCAACTGCTGTAAAATCGGTAGCCAGCTTGGGTCTAGCTGCTCACTGTCGAGAAGATGAGTGATGATCTCAGTATTCGCTTCGCTAGTACTTGGCTCGGTAAACTCGACTTCTTCGAATAACGTATGCAGGAAAGTACCCGGTCTAGCGCCGCGCGGGAAAGTGAAGATGGATTGCTCTGGTTCAACTAACTCATCTTCATCATGCTCATCAGAAGAATCAATATCAAGGTGCATTAAATCGGTAAAGGCATCTGAGCTATGATGAGAGCCCTGTTTTACCAATCCAGAATAACTGGTGATTCGCCAATCTCGGTCAATCACACTTTTCAGCTCACTTGCGGTTAAATCTTGCTGCTGCGAAGTATGGGCAACAAAGACCTCTTGTTGTGGCTCAGGTAAGTCGCTTAATCGCACACTTTCAAGCCCATCCACATGCTGTTGAATAGCGTTAGTGAGATCATTGATCCCCCCTTCTTTACCATCTTGTAGCAAATACCCCATCGCACTGTGATGAACACCGGTTGGTTCTTTAGTAGAACGACCGTTTCTTAGTGGCGCAGCCCCGACAAAACAGCCATAAACGGCACGAGTAAGCGCTACGTAGATTAGGCGTAAATCTTCAGCCAGGCGCTCTTTATCGGCTTGCGCTAAAGATGCATCTTGCCCAGTAATATCTAAAATGGTTTTGTCTTGTTGCTCATCATAGTATTTTGCTTCGCTAGCCTCGCGATAGCTGAGAACAAAAGGCAAGAACACCAGATCATATTCCAGACCTTTCGATTTGTGGATTGTTACGATTTGCACCAAATTACGCTCTGATTCCAAGCGTTGGATTTGGTCTTCGCTGCCACCTAAACCATTTTGTGCATCACTGATTACTTGAGCCAACCAACGCAGTAAAGCATGATCACTATCGAGCTCCTGACTTGCTTGCTGTAGCAGCTCACCGATGTGCATCAAATCAGTCAGTGCACGCTCTCCACCTTCTTCCTCTAGTAAACGCTCCGCAATATGTCGCTTGCTCATAACACTGCGCAACATAGGGAGCACACCTCGCTGAGTCCAGAGTTTACGGTACTCTTTAAACTCATTGATTGCGTTTTCCCACTCATTTTCATCGTTGTTGAGTTTGTCTAAACTGCCCGCATCGAGAGCAAACATTTCAGAAGCCAAGCTTGCTCGTAAGGCGCGATCATTTTCCGGCGTCAGTACAGCTTGCAATAAACGCTGAATATCTTGGGCGACAAGCGAGGTAAACACGCTGTCTCGGTTTGATAGATAAACACTCGCAATACCTTGTTTGGCGAGAGCCTCTTTCACCATACGACCTTCATTACCGGTTCGAACCAGTACCGCAATATCTCCCGCCTGAATCGAATGCTCTCCTTTACCATCTTTAAAGAAAGCTTGCTCGTTTTGCGCCGCAGTGAGAATGGTTTGGATTTGATCCGCGGTAGCCTTAGACATCGCCTCTAGGTACTCACCTTTTGGTAATGGCTTCTCATCGGCATCTTGCAACCAATAAGTGAGCGCGGGTTGCTTTTGACCACCGATAGTCCAAACGCGTTTATCCGCGTTGGGGCTAGAGTCGACAGGCAAGAATGGAATATCTTTATCGTAAATAAACGGGCTCGAAGGCAACTCAAAAATCTGGTTTACCGCACTGACCATATCCGCGCTAGAACGCCAGTTAGTACCTAGAGTGAAGTGCGACGAAACCTGATTACGCGCTTTGATGTAAGTAAAAATATCTGCACCACGGAAGCCGTAGATTGCCTGTTTAGGATCACCGATCATGAACAAACCACATTCAGGGTTGTTCAAGTAGATACGGCTAAAAATGCTGTATTGAAGGGGATCGGTATCTTGGAACTCATCAATCATAGCGACCGGATAGAGAGTTCGAATCCGCTCTGCAAGTAGCTCTGATTCATCACCATCAATAGCAGCAGAGAGATTAGTCAGCAAATCATCAAAAGAGAGCCACTGTTTCTGCTGTTTGGCTTTTGCCAACATCTCGCGACAATGTTCAATCGCATGGGCAAGAATAGGCGCTTTGAGACTGATTGGCGCAGCAAGGAAAGCATCAATCGCTTCAAAAACAAGGTGCTGCGGCGCGGTGCCTTTCGGCGTTTTCTCAACCAAGGCATTTTGGGCAAACTTCTCCAGTTTGTCTGGATAGTCATAGCCCGTCGTTTCTGTTGCCGCCCACACATTGACCGCTTCGAGCCAAGTCGGTAGAGACTTTTTGGTGTAACTGCGTTTGTTGACATCAGAGTCACTAATCAGGGCAAAAAAGTCATCCTGATGCTCTCGCCATAGCGATTTCAATTCATCGATATGCTTTAGATTTTGTTGGTGTAAGTCCGCTAAACTGCCACTCATCGCTGCTACAGACAGGGTCAGTGGCGCACCAGTCAGATAGTTAGTCACATCGCGCAGTAAATCCGAGGGGGCATTCCAGATTCGGCGCACTTCTCCGGCTAAATTCAGCGGCAAAGGATAGAAATTACGTCGCCAGTAATCGGCAACAATCTGAGCTTTAAGATGACTCTCATCGGTCACAAATTCGTTGTTAAAGCGACTGCCTGATTCAAACGCATTTTGGGTTAGCATACGTTGGCAAAAGCCGTGGATGGTATAGACAGCGGCTTCATCCATTTGCCTTTCCGCTTGCAAAAGGATCTCCGCGGCTTGTTTGTGGTCACTGAACTCATCAAGTAAAGGCTTAATCACAGGGTCGCTACTTTTACCTCGGGCAAAGGCAAGACGAGCATCATGAATACGAGCACGGATTCGGTCTCTAAGTTCTGCAGTTGCCGCTTCCGTAAATGTCACCACTAAAATCTGGTCGACCGTCAATGGCACCTGATGTTTGGTCTCGGATGTACCGTGACCGAGAAGTAACCTTAGGTATAAGCCAGCGATAGTAAAGGTTTTCCCCGTACCCGCCGATGCCTCAATTAATCGTGCACCGTGCAAGGGAAAAGTCATGGCATTAAGCGGAGTAACCATTGACGTTACTGTCATAAAATATTTGCCCTTTGTATGAAAACCCGAGATCCAAATGTGATCCAGACTTAAAAACGATTGTTATTAATATAAATCCCTAAAAACTTGGGACTTTATGAGATCTTTCTCACGGCAGGCTCGTTAGCTAACCGCTACTATGCGCGCCATGTGTTGAGCAACTCCGAGCTTGTCTAAGCAGCCAAGTTGCAACAAACCGACAGAATAATGGTCCCTCTGACCTGTGGCCGTACAGCGAACGCCCTACACTATAATGATTTACTGGCGGCCACCTACTTTCCTTCAATCCGTTTTCCACTAAGCTAATCTATTGCATGTCTTCACTGGCCTTTGCCTCTAGTCGAGGGGTTTGCAGTACCAATGTTGTGATGGTGCGTGCCTGCGCTGCTAAGTTGTCGTTCCAACTTGGCCAGATACGCGAGATGTAAGGATTATTACCTTCACCTGCTGCCATGAAGCTATCGTTAAATGTATCGGCCATTTTCTTGAGTGATTTCTCTTCATCATCCACCCAGTTGCCGCGACTGAATCCCGCTTCAACACCGGCTAATGCGGTTCTCGGGAAGTAGCACAACGGCTCAGTCATGCCTTGATAGAACAAACGAACCAGCTCAGATAACAAACTATGAGCGTAGCTGGCATCTGCAATTTCAGGGTAGATAAGATGAACAACCCCTTCTTTGCGATCATAGCCAATCATATGGGTGCGCTTACTAATGCCCATCGCCGACATTGCAAGGTGGTCTACCCATGCGGACAGATAGTCTTGTGAGCGAATCTTACCGCTGCGAAAACGAATTAAGCCCGACTGATAATACTGTGTCAGCCAGCCAGTTAGGTTGACCTTTTTATCCTCACCTAAGACATCAAATGTCAGTTTTACTTCGAGGTCATTAGCTTCGCTGCCACATAAGAAGGTCAATTTTTCCACCAGCTCCTGCGCCTGCACTCGGTTAGTTTCAAACTCGATATCACCAAATGCGCCAACCGGTAATTTCCCTTGAGCACGTTGCTGCTTAACAAAGCTTTCAATCACACCCTTGCTATCTTGACCACCCGAAAGCTGCTGTTTGAGTAAGCTATCCAATAAACTGTCACGCATTTGATAGCTTTCTAAGCCATTGAGCACAAAGGGCTCGTCATCTTCCATAACCGGTAGCGGTGGCTCAAACATCACTTTTAAGCGGCGATTGAAAAAATATTGCACTGGCAAACGCCAGAAGCGTTGCAGCTCAACCAGATCCAGCTCTAACGGGTAGGAGGCATCGAGTAAGTAATCTTGCAGCTGTCGATAAAATTCACCGCTTACCTGGCCTAATCTATTTACTGCTGGTAACCACTCTTTAGCATAACTTGGATGCTCACCCACAAACGCGGTAGCACTAAACGGCACCATAGAGTGGTGAGTGATAAGTTCTGATAGCAGCTTTTCTCCAGACTCATCACTCGCTAACACTTCATCTCCATCTAGGCGGTAGTTTTGATGGCAATACTCCATCAACTCAGAAACCAGCACCGATGGCACACGCTCTGTATTATCTTGGATTGAGCGGCCAACATAACTGATGTATAGCGTTTGCTGTGCAGACAGCATGGCCTCTAAGAATAGGTACCTGTCATCATCCCGGCGAGAGCGATCCCCTGGTTTGGTTCGCCCATTCATCAAATCGAAGCCCTCTGGCGGCATAGAACGTGGATAAACACCATCATTCATTCCCAGTAAGCAAACCGTTCTAAATGGAATAGAGCGCATCGGCATCAAGGTACAGAAGTTCACTTGCCCAGCAAGGAAGCGTTGGCTGATCCGCGTCCCCGACAGCTTGTTGTTCAAATAGGTGGCAATAATCGCCGGAGATAATGACTGCTCGAAGGCTGCGTCAGTCAGTTGCTCTTTTAAGTTGGCTAAGGTGTCACGAATCGACTTCAGCGCCGCCTCACCTTCGAGTTCAACACTAAAGAAATCATCCAGCAGCAAAGTAAGTATTTCGCGCCAACTATCAATTGATTGAGTTTGTACCAGTTTGTGTCGGTAATCGCTGATCGTTTCAATAAAGTGCGCCAGCTTGCCCGCTAACTCCGCGCCCATTCCTTGCACTTCATTGTATGGTGACAGCGCCCCTGACTTGGATTCAAACAGCCCTGCTGACTCTGGCATGGCGTAGCCAAGCAACATGCGCTCAATACCAAACTGCCAAGTATTTTGCGCTGTCTCAGGTAAATCAAACTCTTGTCCTGTGGTCGAATTCAATCCCCAGCGAATGCCCGACTCTTCTACCCACTGTTTAGCTAAAATAAACCCATCTTCCGTTAACCCGAATCGAGCTAAGATCGCCGGAGTTTCAAGCAGTTCGAGTAACTCAGACGCTAAACAACGGGTGTTTGGCAGATTAACCAACTGCATAAATGCATTAAGAATTGGGCTTTCTTGGTCGGCGGTACGGTCAGAAATAGAGTAAGGGATAAATCGCTCACCGGGTGCGTTGCCAAACACGGCTTGAATGGCTGGGCTGTAGGCATTGATGTCGGCCACCATGACAATAATATCGCGCGGCTTTAAACTTGGGTCGGCATCAAACATCGCCAATAGCTGATCATGTAAGACTTCCACTTCACGCATCGGGCTATGGCAAGCGTGCAGCGTGAGGGATTTATCGCCTAATTGCACCACTTGTTTATGCGTACTGCTTTCCAACTGATGATCATCTTGATGCTCTTCAAGATTGAGAATGTCTGCTTGAAGTTGATGGAGCAATGAATCTCGCTCAACATCAACAAAGGCTTCAATTTCATGCGACTCTAGCTGCGAAAGAAGATACATGTTGTCGCGCCCTAACTTACCCATTGAAGCGAGTAAGCTGTTCCCCACCGCATCGGTATGTAGCTCATCAAGTACGTTATCTTCAATCGAGCCTTTAAGTTGATCACTCTCACCCTGTTGCTCTGAGTGGTCTTGATTCCACACCACATGTTTGCGGTGTTTTGCCGCTAAACGCGCTAAGAACTTTCTGTCTCGTACCTCACCCCAGTAGTAACGACAAGGGTTGGTAAACATCAGGTGGACATCAATATGCTCACCAATGGCTTTAAGCGCATCCATATAACGTGGCGGCAGTGAAGTAATTCCGAACACAAACAAGCGCTGAGGCAAATGTTCAAAACTGCCCTGAAAGTTTTCTAAGGTATCGATAAAGTGTTCGTACAAGTTGGCGCGATGATACGGTGATTGACCTAAGGCAACGGTATGATCGTAAAGCGCTTGCCATAAAATCGGCTGCCAAGGGTGCTCATCTCCCAATTCCAGTACCGCTTGGCCCGCTTCCCAACTGGCAATCCACTCTGGTCGATAAACCAGATAACCATCAAAGATATCGGCAATTTTCTCTGATAATTGATAAAGCTTGGAGCTATCTTCGTCTTGCTCTAGATAGCGTTTAAGCGGCTCGAACTCTGGCTGACCCAAAAGCCCAGGCAAGATGTGCATCAGCTTCCACGTCATCGACTCTTTGTTAAAGGCGCTACGCTTAGGTACATCTGGCAATACCTCTGTGAACATATTCCAGATAAATGTCGCTGGCAGAGGAAAATCAATGTTCGCCGCTACGCCAAATTCTTTAGCCAGTTCCATCTTCAACCACTGAGACATACCCGGGCTTTGCACCAAGATCTGTTCTTTATCGAAAGGGTTTGCTAATGGATTGAGACGAACGAGTTCAACAAGTAGTGACTTTAAGACGTCGACTTGATTGGAATGGTAGACAGTAAACAAAATGCACTCACACTAATATTGCCGCAACTAGGGTGAGACTAGCACAAGCTGATCAATTTCGAGAGCGTTATAAGCGTATGATTTGGCTCGAATCAAAATACCCGCTCAAGCCCTAAACAGACAAGAGCGGGTAGGAGGGAGAAATCATCAATTAAGGTGATAAAACCTTATTGAGCGATGAGATCTTTGTAAGCGATAGTCTTACCTTGTGGTTTCTCGTTAGCCAGTTTCGCTTTCGGAGCACCTAGCTGAGATAACCAGTGTTCAGGGTCTTTCTTCGGATTCAGCTGAGGACCACACTCACCTTGTGCACCACTGCGCTCTAGACGTTGCAATACTCGGTCTTGGGCTTTTGCTAAACCATCCAGTGCTTCTTGAGGAGTTTTCTCACCGCTTGCTGCTTCAGAAACGTATTGCCACCAAAGCTGAGCCAGTTTTGGATAATCTGGCACGTTGGTTCCTGTTGGTGTCCATTGTTTACGAGCATCACTGCGGTAGAACTCAACCAAGCCACCTAGTTTTGGCGCCGCTTCCGTCATCGCGTCTGAGTTGATATCCGACTCACGAATTGGCGTTAGGCCAACCAGAGTTTTCTTCAAGCTGACTGATTTAGAAACCACAAACTGAGCGTATAACCATGCAGCCTGACGACGATCAACAGGTGTACTGTTGAGGAATGTCCACGAGCCCGCATCTTGGTAACCTAGCTTCATACCGTCTTCCCAGTATGGACCACGTGGTGACGGAGCCATACGCCATTTAGGTGTGCCGTCTTCATTTACTACAGGAAGACCTGGCTTGGTCATATCAGCAGTAAAGGCGGTATACCAGAAGATTTGCTGCGCGATAGAACCTTGAGCTGGAACTGGGCCTGCTTCACCAAATGTCATACCCTGAGCTTCTGGTGGCGCGTACTGCTTAAGCCAATCCACATATTTGGTCGTTGCATAAACTGCTGCTGGGCCGTTGGTTGCACCGCCACGAGCGACATCTGAGCCTACTGGCTTACAACCTTCAATACGAATACCCCATTCATCAACAGGTAGACCGTTTGGAATACCTTTGTCACCCGCACCCGCCATTGAGAACCACGAGTCCGTGAAGCGCCAGCCTAGTGAAGGATCTTTCTTACCGTAATCCATGTGACCGTATACAGGCTCGCCATCAATGGTCTTAACTTTATCGGTAAAGAACTCGGCGATATCTTCATACGCTGACCAGTTCAAAGGTACACCCAGTTCATAGCCATACGCTTTCTTGAACTTAGCTTTCAAATCTTCGCGTTCAAACCAGTCTGCGCGGAACCAGTACAGGTTCGCGAACTGTTGGTCAGGAAGTTGATAGAGCTTACCGTCAGGGCCTGTTGTGAAGTCCAAGCCAATAAAATCTTGCAGGTCTAAGTATGGGTTAGTTACGCTTTTCCCTTCACCTTCCATGAAGTCTGAAATAGGTACAACTTTACCGTAACGAACGTGAGTACCAATCAAGTCGGAATCGTTAATGTAGGCGTCGTAGATGTTACGCCCTGTTTGCATCTGAGTTTGTAGCTTTTCTACTACATCACCTTCTTGAATCAGGTCATGATTTACCTTGATTCCAGTGATTTCATAGAATGCCTTTGCCAATACTTTCGCTTCGTACTCATGCGTTGTAATGGTTTCAGAAGCAACATTGATTTCCATACCTTGGTAAGGCTTAGCAGCATCGATAAACCACTGCATCTCTTGCGTTTGTTCATCCTGTGACAAGGTCGTCGGAGTAAACTCTTCACTCATCCATTTTTTTGCCGCCGCCATATCAGCTAGCGCAGCAGGAGAGATTGCAGCAAGCGCAAAGGTCAGTGCTAAGCTACGTGCAAGGTAAGACTTTTTGATATCCTTTTTCATTATTGTGTAACTCCAGTTATGAGTATTCTGTCTCTTACGTTATTGATTACACTCATTACCTAGTGACTATGGCATCCTGTCAGACTGGTAATGAGCACATGTCAGTCAGTTGTATTTATCCCCATTTCAAAACTGTACCCAGCCAGATCACGCAGAGCGTGAATGGCACCCAAATCGATAATTCAGTCAGCCCTACAAACCCAAGGTGGATAAATGCGGAGCTTAATAAACCGATAAACAGACGATCGCCACGAGTGGTCGTGATAGGAAGAAACCCTTTACGCTCAATACATGGCGTACGAATTTCTCGAATCGTCATTGTGAGTAAGATCAGCGCAATCCCCAGAAAGAACAGTGCTGAAGGTGTTGTCCATGCCATCCAAGCCATGATTTATCTCCTTAAACTCGACCCAGTGCGAAGCCTTTCGCAACATGGTTTCTCACGAACCAGATAACCAAAATACCTGGCAAAATGGTCAGCACACCGGCAGCCGCCAGTACGCCCCAGTCAATACCAGACGCACTGACAGTACGGGTCATAACCGCTGAAATAGGCTTGGCATCAATAGAGGTCAGCGTACGTGCGAGTAGCAACTCTACCCAGCTGAACATGAAGCAGAAAAAAGCCGAGACCCCAATCCCCGAACGGATCATCGGCAAAAAGATTTTCACGAAAAACTTTGGAAAGCTGTAACCATCAATGTAAGCGGTCTCATCGATTTCACGTGGCACACTCGACATAAAGCCTTCAAGAATCCATACCGCCAAAGGGACATTGAACAAACAGTGCGCAAGCGCGACCGCAATATGGGTATCGAAAAGACCTACCGACGAGTAAAGCTGGAAGAATGGCAGCAGGAATACCGCTGGCGGCGCCATTTTGTTGGTCAACAGCCAAAAGAACAGGTGGTTGTCGCCAATAAACTTAAAACGCGAGAAAGCGTATGCCGCTGGCAGTGCCACTGTTAGGGTAATAACCATGTTCATGACCACGTAAATGATGGAATTCACGTACCCCATGTACCAACTTGAATCAGAGAAGATGGTCGCATAGTTTTTCAGCGTCCAAGTCTCTGGTAGGAAGCTCAGCCCACCTAAGATTTCCTGGTTCTCCTTGAAAGACATGTTAAGTAACCAGTAAATCGGCAGCATCAAACAGATGATGTAGAACGCTAACCCGACAATTTGTGTATAGCGGGTGTATTTTGATTTTGTCATCGCCATTGTAGTTTCCTTACTTGTTTTCACCGTGCGTCATTGCGGTATAGAACACCCAACTCACCAACAAGATGATTAGGAAATAGATAATTGAGAAAGCGGCTGCAGGACCAATATCGAACTGGCCGATAGCCATTTTGGTCAGCGTTTGGCTGAGGAAGGTCGTTGAGTTACCCGGACCACCACCCGTCAAAACAAACGGTTCGGTGTAAATCATGAAGCTGTCCATAAAACGGATAAGAATGCCGATTAACAACACACTCTTTAGCTTCGGCAGCTGAATGTAACGAATGATTGACCAAGTAGAAGCGCGGTCGATGTTCGCCGCCTGATAGTAAGCGTCAGGAATAGCGCGTAAGCCTGAATAACACAGCAACGCGATTAACGATGTCCAGTGCCAGACATCCATCAGAATAACCGTTAGCCATGCATCAATTGGGTTGCCCGCGTAGTTGTAGTCAATCCCCATGCCATTGAGTGCCCAACCAAACAAACCGATATCTGCTCGACCAAAGATCTGCCAAATCGTGCCGACTACGTTAAGTGGAATTAGCAATGGAATCGCTAACACAATCAGACAAAATGCAGACCACTTACCTTTGGTTGGCATTGTCAGCGCAACAATGATCCCCAGCGGAACTTCGATAAGCAAAATAGTGAAAGTAAAACCAAACTGACGAAGCAGCGCGCCATGTAATCGATCATCATTGAGGATTTCTCGATACCACTCGGTGCCAACAAAGTATGCGGTGTTAGCATCAAAAATATCCTGTAGCGAATAGTTCACTACGGTCATCAAGGGCACAATCGCACTGAAGGCGACCAATATGAAGACGGGCAGAACGAGGAACCACGCTTTATTGTTTGCTACCTTATCCATTACTCTTCCCCTACGTTGACTAAGAATTCATCGACATACAGCATGGTCCATTGTTCAGGGAAGCTGATGTAAGCCTCTTTTTCTGGAACAGGTTGATCCTCTTGAAGACGTGCTTTGATTTGTTTGTTACCCAACTGCAGTGTGACAATCTTGTAGGTACCTAAGTCTTCCACGTGCAACACTTCACAACGCAACGCAGACTCATTGCCCTTCTCCCACACATGGACAAATTCAGGTCGAATGCCGATCTTGATGTTGTTGCTACCTGCTTGAGCAACGGCATGACGGTAGGACTCAGATAACGGCACTTCAACACCATCGAACATCACGCCATTATCGGTAGGCGTCACCTCCATTAAGTTCATGCCTGGACTACCAATAAAGTAACCAACAAAGGTGTGGTTCGGTCTTTCAAACAACTCTCTTGGGGTACCAAATTGAACAATCTGGCCGTTGTACATCACGGCAATTTCATCAGCGAACGTCGACGCTTCAAGCTGATCGTGTGTGACGTACACCATGGTGATATTGAACTGCTGATGGATTTGCTTTAGCTTGCGGCGCAGTTTCCACTTCAACTGCGGATCGATAACGGTGAGCGGCTCATCGAACAAAATCGCCGACACGTCATCTCGCACCAGACCGCGCCCCATTGACACTTTCTGCTTTTCATCTGCAGTAAGGTGTTGTGCTTTTTTCGACAACACATTGGTCAGCTCTAAGATTTCAGCAATTTCGGTCACTTTGGAGTGAACCTTTGCCTTGTGTACCTTCATGTTGCGTAGTGGAAACGCCAAGTTGTCGTAGACAGACATGGTGTCGTAGATAACTGGAAACTGGAAAACCTGAGCGATATTACGGTCTTGCGGGCGAAGCTCGTTGACTCGCATATCATCAAACATCACGTCTCCTTGAGATGGGCTCATCAATCCAGAAATAATGTTCAACAGTGTCGACTTACCACAGCCCGATGGCCCCAATAGAGCGTATGCACCGCCCTGCTTCCAAACGTGATTCATCTCTTTAATCGCATAAGGCGATGAAGCCGTTGGTTTCTTGTCATAAGTATGGGCGAGTGAATTGAGTGTAATTTGAACCATGACGACTACCCCCTAACATCACGAATCGGAGCATGGATAAGGTTCTGATCCATACCAAAGACATAGAATTTGTGGATTGGAATATAGATTTTGATCGTCTCATCCACATCGTAGGTATGTACGCCTGGTAAGTGCAGCACCATATCGAGGTGCGCATTACGTACATGGAGAAACGTCTCAGAGCCACTGATCTCTGCGACTTCTACCTGAACGGTTAGCTCTACATCGTCGTCATTTTTTGGCAGTAAGCTCAGATGGCTCGGGCGAATGCCAAATTGATACTCCCCTTTATCCAACTTACTGAGTGACTGGTTAAGTGGGAAATGCGCACTCTTATCAAACGTCACTTCGTTGCTGGTTACTGCACCTGAGATCAAGTTGATAGGTGGCTCACTAAACAAGGTTGCTGAATCGACATTATCTGGTTGGTGATAAACCGAGGCAGTCGGGCCAGATTGAATCACCTGACCTTCATGCAGAATGGTGGTTGTACCGCCAAGCGCAAGCGCTTCATTCGGCTCCGTTGTCGCGTAAATCGCAATGGTGTGTCGAGTTTGGAATAGCTCACGCATTTCTTGACGCAACTCTTCACGTAGCTTGTAGTCAAGGTTTACGAGCGGTTCATCAAAAAGAATGATTTCCGCATCTTTAACTAAAGCGCGAGCCATCGCTGTACGCTGCTGCTGGCCGCCAGAAAGCTCTAATGGATGTTTCTTCAAGTGTTCAGTAATGCGCAACATTTCTGCGGTTGCGTGAACACGCTCTTGAATCTCTTTCTCTGGCATACCCGCCAAGCGTAGTGGTGAAGCCACGTTTTCAAACACGCTTAGGTTGGGATAGTTAATAAACTGCTGGTACACCATCGAGATGTTACGCTCTCTGACGGAGACTCCCGTGACATCCACGCCGTTTACCAGAATCTTCCCTGATGTTGGTTTGTCTAGACCTGCGATAAGTCGCATCAATGAGGTCTTTCCTGCCAATGTGCGTCCTAGCAACACATTGAACGAACCAGGCTCAAAGGTGAGGTTAACGTCTGAGATATGCATCTCACCGTCAACGTATTTGCTTACCTGCTCAAGTGTTAGTGACACTAAAAACTCCTTACCATTCGAACAATAATTTTTTCGATATTGTTCGGTAGAGCGAGAGTCATGCCAACTTAAAAAATTTGAAACAATTATTTTACAATACAGTTTTCCAGCCCTTTAAACATAAGGATATTGTGACTAAAAACTCAGTAAGGGCCTAGATTTCATACTCATTCCACATATGAGACCACCGTAACATTTGTTAATAAAATGTGTTCAAAACATGTTCAAGGTGTTCAGATGAGTGATATGTTAAGTGAGCGTTTGTGATCATTAACGTTCACATACGAACAATTAGAATAATTACTTAAAAATGACTTTGTATCGCTGCTATTGGCCAACACTATGGACAAAAAACATCAATCAATGATCGAGAGCTCTTGGCAACGCTGTCGGGATGCTGGGCTAGTTCACAACAGCAACCCGATAATAGAGATGGAAACAGGACAAGCCTTTTCTCACACTCTCGAAGAACACTCGGGGTTGCTGACCACAACTCAGCAAAAGGTATTGCCTTTCTATGACAGCTTACTTTCCAATAGCAATTGCTTGATCACGCTAGCAAACACGAATGGTCAGGTGTTGAACAGCTGGGGTGAACAACGCTTTTTCTCACAAAGGCAACCGCAGGTTTTCCAAAACGGTGTGCATTGGCAGGAAGGACTTATCGGCACCAACGCGATAGGTACCGCCCTCGAAACGGGTTCTATTGTTCAGGTGTTTCACGATGAACACTTTTTGACATCCAATCGATTTATGACGGGTTCAGCTGCACCACTATTTGATGCCGATAGAAAGATGGCTGGTGTATTGTCTATTTCTAGCGATGCGTACATGCCGACGGCTCATACCTTGGGTATGGTGAAGTTGATGTCACAAGCAATTGAGAACCAACTTATCGCCTCTAAATTTCAATCTGATCACTATCTGCTGTGGTTTAACACTTCCCCTGAAAACATTGATAGCCAGTGGTCATCTTTGCTGGTGTTCAATGAACAAGGTGTGATCGTTTCTGCTAATCGACGTGCAGAAGTCGTACTCGGACAAGATCTGGCTTTGCAAAGACTGGAACAGATTTTCGATATTAAGCTTGAACAGCTGTTGTCTCACCCTCCTTTTAATCCGACGGCGATTAGCACCCATTCACGCTTTAGTTTTTTTGGCATTATTACCCCACCTAAGGTGCCTCAAGGAAGGCAAATTGACTACCGTAAATCGATTCCTAAGACTGCCTTAAAAGACGCAAAAGCACCGCTGGATTTGGAGCGCTTGAACATGGGCGATCCTAGATTGGCAAAAGCGATTACTCAGGCAAGTCGCATTCTAAATACCGACATTCCAATCTTGATTCACGGTGAAACGGGCGTAGGTAAAGAGGTGTTCGTCAACGCTCTTCACCTATCTAGTGAGCGAAAGCACGCTCCTATGATTGCCGTTAACTGCGCAGCAATTCCGGCCGAGTTAGTGGAGTCAGAGTTATTCGGTTACGAAAAAGGCGCTTTCACCGGAGCCAACAACAAAGGCTATATCGGATTAATCCGCAAGGCAGACAAAGGCACCTTGTTCTTAGATGAATTGGGCGATATGCCAATGAATGTTCAGGCTAGACTGCTGCGCGTCTTGCAAGAACGTAAAGTAACGCCACTCGGTTCAACTACATCATATCCTGTTGACTTTAAATTAGTTTCTGCGACAAACCGGAATTTAAAACAAGATGTAGAGAAAGGGACATTTCGCCAAGATTTATACTATCGAGTCACTGGACTCAATCTATCTCTGCCCGCTCTGAGGGAGAGAACAGACAAAGAAGCCTTAGTGAAGTTCTTGCTAGCCAAATACGCGCTCGATGAGGAAACGCCCAACATCAGCTTAGAAGTACTAGCCATGTTTAAGTCACACCCTTGGCCGGGTAATATCAGACAGATGGTCAGTGTGATTCAAATTGCGATTGCAATGGCTGGCGATGAGACTATCTGTGTCGAACACCTTCCTGATGACTTTCTGCATGATCTTGAACTGCACGACCTTGAAGCACAGCAACCAGAGCCAATCGCGATGGCAACAACCAATATCAGTCTGCTGACTCCTCCAGAGCAATCCGAGTTAGACCAGGGAGACTGGCTAAGCGTTTATGAGCAAAACGGCCGCAATGTTTCTGCGACCGCGAAAGATTTGAATATCAGCCGAAACACCTTGTATAAACGGTTGAGAGAACAAGGACTGCGTTAGTTTGATGCTAAGCCCAATGCATTGCTCACAGGCTTGTAGAAGGTGAGATATCTTAGGGCCACGTAGCTAACGACTAAGGTCGCCACAACCAGTTCAATGGCGGCTATCCATTGCACTTGCACAATGTACTTGTTTGCAACGCCAATGGTTTCCATCCATGCGGCAAGTTTAAATAGCGCTGTTGCACCAATCACCATTGGGAAAGTAAATGCAGCATAGCCTGGGCTGAATGGCAGTCTGAGTAATTTAAAGAAAGCCAAGTAGATAATAGCTGTCATCAAAATCGCAATGCCAAACAGCAGACCAATGATCACAGGTGAAGGGTCGGCAGTGACCGTTAAATACCCCGCTAACGATAGGCTGGCAGGTGCTGCCATGATCGCCATGGTTGGTTTTGCTGCGTCAGGAATCTCATGAGTAAACATAAAGCGATAAATCATCATTGGCAGCATCACGGCATAGGCAACCATTCCGAACAATAGCGCACCATCTGCAATATGGCTCAAGACAGGGTTACCTGAGAAAGATACATCAGCCACTATGATGCCTACCGGTGGTACGAACCAACTCGGTACCATATGGTGCAATTCAAACTCTTGCGCTCTGTGGTAGATAAAACTGACTAGAAACACAATGTGAAGACCAACCGCGAACAGCCAAAGTAAGTCGCCAGCTAAAGGGTAAAAGTGCCCTAAAGAATTCGAAACTACCATAGTGCCCATCGCAAACGTTGGTACAACACTCCCCACGACAGGGTGAGCAAGATCTTCACGCAATAGATGATTATGAAAGAGAAATTTTACCGCTAGAACAGCCAGCAATACACTTGCGATTGCCGCACCACTCCACTGAGCATAACCATCAAATGGGGCTGCATTTTCCCAACACCATCCTAAACTGGCGATACCAAGCGCTAAGCCTGCCATAGGAGTAGGCGCACCCATCACTTTTGCTTTTGCTGCTTTAATCATCTCTATTTACCTAGTTTGCTTACTATGGAGCTAGTTTACGCTTGCCAATTGTTCGATAATATCTAATTATTTAGAACACATGTTCAAACAATCTAAACGAAGCTATGGCCGCGAATATTTCTCTAAAACAGCTCAGAGTGTTTATCTCAATCACGCAACATGACACCTTAACGGCAGCGTCAGAAGCCTTGTTTTTGTCCAAGGCGGCAGTCAGCATGGCGTTGTCAGAGCTAGAAAAACAAATCGGCCATTCACTGTTCGATAGAGTCAATAACCGACTTATCCTCAATCAAGAAGGGCAGAAACTACTGCCTTTAGCGGACGAACTCATTGAGCGGGCGCAAGATATTGAACAGTTATTTGATAATGACCAGACATTAACGGGTGAACTAAGAATTGGGGCTAGTGACACCATAGGTAATCAAGTTGCGCCTTATCTAATTAGTGATTTTCGCCGCCATACCAATCACCACTCGCAAAGCTTGTTTATCTCCAACTCTGCATTGATCTGTCAGAAGTTGGTCGACTATGAGCTTGATCTTGCACTTATTGAAGGAAAAACACTACACCCTGAACTTATTTCCACTCAATTCAGCCAAGACGAGATGTGCGTGATCTGCTCCCCTGATTCGCCCCTGGCAAATAAACAAAGGTTTAGTGTTGGTGATTTAGAAGAGAGTGAGTGGATATTGCGCGAGCCGGGTTCAGGCTCGAGAGAGTTTTTCCTTCGCGCTATCGCTCCGCGTATTGAACAGTGGCATGAATCATTTCAGCTCAACACCACAGAAGCTTTGATTAACAGTGTCTCTGCTGGGCTTGGATTGGGTTGCTTATCTAAACTCGCGGCTCAGCCGGCGTTAACCGATGGTAGAGTGGTAGAACTTAAACTCTCTTTGGATATGAAAAGGCGCTACTGGTTACTGGTACATAAAGAAAAATATCAGAGCCCATTGCTCAAATCCTTTATCGAATATTGCCATCAATGGGATTAAAAAAAGGGCAACTCCAATAACCAGAGTTGCCCTACGAATCCTAATTAGCGGGATCAGACAGTGGATTCATTTGCAGGTTCAAGTGCGATATTGTGCTCAGCTGCTTGTTTCTTCTGTTGACCACGTTTTGCCAGTACGTAGTAAAACAGCGGTGTTAGCAGTAATCCAAACACAGTGACACCAATCATGCCGGAAAAGACGGCAATACCCATTGCTTGCCTCATTTCCGCACCTGCGCCAGTTGAGAACACCATAGGAACCACGCCCATAATAAAGGCGATAGATGTCATCAGAATCGGACGCAAACGTAGGCGAGATGCCTCTAAGATTGCCTCCATAACTGTACGACCTCTATCTTGTAATTCCTTGGCAAACTCAACAATTAAAATTGCGTTCTTAGTCGCCAAACCAACCAATACAATCAAACCTATTTGGGTGAAGATGTTGTTGTCACTTCCCCACAAGATCACACCGCTGATCGCTGACAACAGCGTCATTGGAATAATCAGGATAATCGCCATAGGTAAACGCACACTCTCGTACTGTGCAGCCAGTACTAAGAACACCAATAGAATCACCAATGGATAGATTAAGGTGGCTGTATTACCTGCAAGTTTTTGCTGATAAGTGAGCTCCGTCCATTCGTAAGTCATGCCGATTGGCAAAGTCTCGGCGAGAATCTTTTCAATCGCTGCCTGTGCTTCACCAGAGCTTACACCCGGCATTGGGCTACCGTTAATTTCTGCGGTCTTATAGGCGTTGTAGTGCATGACGCGATCAGGACCTGCGACGTTATCAACATTCACAAATGAGCCAAGTGGGATCATTTCGCCATCGGCATTTCTTACCTTAAGTTGACGAATTTGCTCAGGGTTTTGACGAAACGCTTCATCAGCCTGAACATTCACCTGATAAGTGCGACCAAATCGGTTGATGTCGTTGACATAAGTTGAGCCCATGTAAGATTGCAGCGTTGCAAAGACCTCATCTAAAGAGACATTCTGTTTCAGCGCTTTAGTACGATCTACGTCTAGCTCTAGTTGTGGCACATTAACCTGATAGCTTGAGAACACGCCTGTCAAAGCAGGATCAGCCCAAGCCTTCATGATGACTTGTTGAGTTACCTGATACAAAGCCTCATAGCCGTGATTACCCCTATCTTGGATTTGTAGCCTAAAGCCACCAATCGTACCCAGACCTTGAACCGGTGGCGGTGGGAAGATGGCAATAAAGGCATCGGGAATCGCAGCAAACTTCTGGTTAAGTTGCATCGCGATTGCACCAGCACTCAAGCTAGGATCTTGTCGGTCTTCAAAATCAGACAATGGCGTGAAAACAATGCCGCTGTTCGGGCTATTGGTAAAGCCATTGATGCTTAATCCCGGGAAAGCCACTGAGTGTTCAACACCCGGTTGAGCAAGTGCAATCTCAGACATTTCACGAATCACAGCATCGGTACGCTCAAGTGAAGCCGCATCAGGTAACTGAGCAAAAGCGACTAAGTACTGCTTATCTTGCCCTGGTACATAACCTGTTGGCGTTTGATCAAACTGATAAGCTGTTAAGCCAAGTAATCCAACATAGATAACACCAATCAAGGCACCGAGACGGATAGTTTTCTTCACCACGTAACCGTAGGCACTAGCACCTTTATTAAACAGCTTATTAAACGGAGCAAATATCAGGCGTCCAAACAGTGAATCCATCAAACGAGTTAGCCAGTCTTTAGGCTGATCATGACCTTTAAGTAATAGTGCCGATAAAGCCGGACTCAAGGTCAATGAGTTAATCGCAGATATAAAGGTCGAGATGGTAATCGTCAGCGCAAACTGCTTATAGAACTGCCCCGTTAGGCCAGACATAAAGGCGGTTGGGATAAATACCGCAGCAAGAACCAAGGTCGTCGCGACGATAGGTCCCGTCACTTCACGCATCGCTTTTTCCGTTGCCGGAATCGGTGCCAAGCCTTCTGCTATGTTTCGTTCAACATTCTCCACCACCACGATGGCATCATCGACAACAATACCTATCGCCAGTACTAAACCGAACAGCGATAACGCATTGAGTGAAAAGCCCATCAGATGCATGAACGCAAAGGTACCGACTAAAGAAACCGGAACGGCCACCAGCGGGATGATTGACGCGCGCCACGTTTGTAGGAACAGCACTACAACCAAAACAACCAGCAATACCGCCTCTAGCAACGTTTGAACAACCGCTTCAATTGAGCCACGAACAAAGACTGTCGGGTCATAAACGATGTCGTATGCAACGCCTTGTGGGAAGCTCTGCTCAAGCTCAGCCATCTTGCTACGCACATCTTCAGAGATCTGGATTGCATTCGAACCAGAAGCTTGGAAAACACCGATCGCTACCGCATCTTGGTTATCCAATAGTGAACGTAGTGAGTAGGTTTCTGCACCAAGCTCAATTCGAGCAACATCTTTAAGACGGTTAACCTGACCGTTTTCACCGACTTTGATGATGATGTTTTCAAACTCTTCAACATCAGTGAGTCGACCTTTCACATTGATCAGCAATTGGAAGTCAGAATTGCCGCTTGGCTGCGCACCTAAGCTACCTGCCGCTGCTTGTTGGTTTTGCTCGCGTACCGCTGCAATGATTTCGGTAGGGTTTAAGCCCAGTGCAGCGACCTTATTTGGGTCAAGCCAGATACGCATACTGTACTCACCGCCACCAAATACACGCACCGCGCCAACACCTTCAATACGGGTAATTTCATCACGTACGTTAAGCGCCGCATAGTTTGCCAAGTAGAGCAAATCGTAGCGTTCATCTGGAGAGTAAAGGTGAACTACCATGGTCAAATCAGGAGACGACTTCTCGGTAACCACACCTAAACGCTGAACCTCTTCTGGCAACCTTGGTAATGCGCGGTCAACGCGACTTTGCACTAAGGTTTGTGCTTTGTCAGCGTCAGTCCCAATTTCAAAGGTTACCGTTAAGGTCATCATCCCATCAGAGGTGGCTTGCGAAGACATGTACAACATATCTTCGACACCATTAATTTCCTCTTCGAGAGGAGATGCAACCGTATCGGCTATAACTTTAGGGTTTGCGCCTGGGTAGGTTGCCGTAACAACTACCGTAGGAGGCACAACTTCTGGATACTCAGTGATAGGCAGCTGCCACACTGACAGTGCACCTGCGATAAAAATGAGTATCGACAGGACCGATGCAAATATCGGCCTACGAATAAAATACTGAGAAAACATCCCGTTATCCCTTCTCGTTTAATGCCGCTGTAGTAAGAGATTGGCGCTGTTGGTCAATCAGGTCTTGTTGGTCACGCAACATTGATAAGGTCAATTCGTTCGCCATAGTGACTTCACTTGGTGTCACTGGCATGTTGGCACGCACACGTTGCAGACCATTCACCACCACTTTATCGCCCGGCAATAAACCATCCGCCACAATGCGTAAACCATTGAGTTTTTCACCCAGCGAAACCGCGCGATACTGAACGATATTGTTCTCATCAAGAACCAACACGTACTTATTGTTGAGGTCTGTGCCCACTGCACGATTGTCTATCAACACACCTTCGTAGCTGCTTGAACCCGTAATACGCAATTTCGCGAACATACCAGGCCATAAAGACTGATCTTCATTGTCGAAGACAGCGCGAACTCGAATTGTTCCTGTTGCTTGATTGATTGCGTTGTCAACAAAGTCGATGTGCCCTACTCGTGGGTAAGCCGCGTCATTCGCTAAGCCAAGCTGCACTAGCTGCTTCGCGTAACCTTCACCCGCTTTTAGCTTGTTCAACTTCTGGTACTTAAGGAAGGTCACTTCATCAACATCAAAGTAAGCGTACATATGAGCAGTCGACACTAGCGTGGTTAACTGAGTATCGCCTGCTGATACATAGTTGCCCTTAGTGATGTCAGCCCTAGACACTTTGCCTGTGATCGGCGCAGTAACCTTGGTAAAGGCTAAATCTAATTTGGCTTGAGATAGCGAAGCTTTGATCGCTGCAACACTCGCTGCGCCACGCTGCTTAGCGGTAAAACGTGCATCCACCGTTTCTTGCGAAATAGCATTGTTCTTATTGAGCTTAAGCGCGCGCTGGTGATCTTTGATCGATTGGTTGTAACTAGCTTTAGCGCTGCTCAGTTCCGCTTCAAGTCGCTCTACTTCCGCCACAAATGCTCGGTCATCAATGGAGAAAAGAACGTCGCCTTCTTCAACCATGGTGCCTTCTTCAAAATGCACTTGTTCAACATAGCCCGACACTCGCGGTATCACCGATACAGTCTGAGGTGATTCTAAACGACCCGTATATTCATCAAGCTCAGTGATGGTTTCAACCAGCACTTCTGCCACCTCAACACCTGGCGGTGGTGGTGCAGACTGAGTCACTTCTGCATGTGAATCCTGACATCCCGACAACACCAAAGGTGCTGCAATTGAGATAAGTAGAAGGGGTGTTTTAAGGTGTTTACCTACCATCTCGCTATCCTTACATTAATTTTGTACCGATCGGTATAATAATCCCAACTTTTGACATTGATCAAGTTAAATTTACCAAATGAATACATTTGCGATATGGACAACGCACGGCCTGCGATTTACCATTTGAGTGTCATATTTGAGAAGTTGTTGAATAACGTTATGGTCCGTTTAACCTGTGGTCGCCCAAAAAGCTTTGATAAAGAAATCGCTCTAGAGAAAGCCTTGGATGTCTTTTGGACACATGGTTACGACGGCGCGTCACTCAAAGATCTCACCCAAGCGATGGGCATCAACAAACCAAGTATGTACGCAACGTTTGGCAATAAAGAGCAACTCTATTTTCAAGCGGTAGAGATGTATAAGAATCGTGAGGGCGCACCATTCTTTAGTGCATTGGAGCAACCTCAAATTCGCGATGTGATTGAGACTATTTTTTCCCAAACTGCCGAAGCAAAATGCAGCAACGAGAAGAACAAAGGTTGCTTAATGATCCAGAGTTCTCTGGCCTGTAGCGATGAATCTAGTGTGGTTAAAATATCCGCTTTGAAGATGCGTGCAGAATTCATTCAGCTCATTCAAAATCGATTTGAAAGAGCCGCCAATGATGGTCAACTCGTGCAAAATGCCGACATTCAAGTCATGACACATTATGCTGTGACCATGCTCGATGGACTGCAGATTCACTCGATAGATAATCCTCCGCCAGAGATGCTAGAAAGTGTTGCCAAGATAGCGGCGGAACACCTTTTCCAATTCTGCTTACCGCTATCTTCTCAATAACGAACAGTGCGTTATCAAATTTTTGCCGATCTCAACCTCATGATCGCCTGTGCTACCTAGACTTTAGCGCCAATAAGCTGTATAAACAGACAGTAAATACTTTTGATAATTTGAGTTAGAGGACCAACCATGGCTGTAATCGTCAAGTACGTGGTAGAACGCAACGGAGAAGAGAAAATGACTTTTACCTCTAAAGCGGAAGCTGACGCATATGACAAGATGCTTGATATGGCTGATGAGCTTTTTGAGCTACTAGGTAAAAGTGAACTGCTAGAAGACGAAGGCAAGAAAGAAGACTTGGCTATGTTCCTAGCGCAAAACAAAGAAGAAGTGCTCTACGCACTGGGTGCAAAACGCAAACCTGCACCTAAGAAGCCTAAAAAGGTTGAAGCCGTCGAAGAAGCTGAACCAGCACAAGACGACGCAGCTTAATCTAGCTCCTGCTCAAGATCTTAAACCTCAGCTCATGCTGAGGTTTTTTATTTTCTCCCACTCATTTTTGAGGAAATCAAATCTTCGACCTTTACCCTAATATCTTCCGCGGTGACTGCTAAAATAACGCCAACCTTATCCTCAGAGAGCTCTACCTATGAAGTACCACGTTGAAGTTTGTATCGATAATCTTGAATCACTGCATAATGCGATTACAGGTGGCGCAACGCGTATCGAGCTATGCTCATCTCTAGCACTTGGTGGACTAACGCCCAGCTTTGGTTTTATGAAAAAAGCGGCGCAAATCTCCCCTATCCCTGTCTACGCCATGATTCGCCCAAGGCAAGGAGACTTCTTGTACGACCAAGATGATATCGAGGCGATGCTAATCGATATCGAAGCGGCAGCAGAGGCTGGACTAGAAGGCGTTGTACTGGGAGTTCTGAGTGCGGATGGACATGTCGATATGCCGTTAGCCGAACAGCTGACTCAACGTGCCAAGTTGTATAACTTAGGTATTACATTCCACCGTGCCATTGACCAGAGCAGCAACTGGCAGCAAGCTCTGGAGCAGGTAATTTCACTAGGCTGCGAGCGTATCCTCACTTCAGGTTTGGCTGCCAATGTAGAACAAGGAAAAGAGGTTCTGCAACAGATGGTCAACGTCGCTGACGGTAGAATCTCAATTATGGCCGGTGCTGGACTAACAGCTGGCAATGTTCAAAGCATCGTTCAACAAACTGGCGTCAGAGAAGTTCATCTATCCGGTAAGAGTACCCGCTCAAGCTACATGACTAACATCAGCGAAGAAGCCAAAATGGGTAATCAGAATGTCGACGATTTTATTATTCCAGTGACCAATAGCGCAGCCATCGAAAAGGTCGTAGAGGCTCTCAGTTCTCAGCGATAAAACTCTCATCCCTACTCCACAAGTGCTAACCTTTTGATAACAAAGGAGTGCGCTATGGCTAAGAGCAAACTGGATAAGAAGTTTTACGAAAAGGAACTTCAACGCCTTCAAATTGAGTTGGTAAAGCTGCAAGAGTGGGTAAAACAGGAAGGCCTCAAAGTCGTTGTGATCTTTGAAGGACGTGACGCCGCTGGCAAAGGTGGCGTTATTAAACGCATCACAGAAAAGCTCAACCCTCGCATTTGTAGAATCGCTGCATTACCCGCCCCTACTGAAAAAGAGAAATCCCAGTGGTACTTCCAACGTTACGTTGCACACCTACCTGCTGCGGGTGAAATAGTCCTTTTTGACCGCAGTTGGTACAACCGAGCGGGTGTTGAAAAGGTGATGGGCTTTTGCTCTGATGAGCAGTACGATGAATTTCTGCGCTCTTGCCCTGAATTTGAGCGCATGTTACAGCGTTCTGGCATCATCTTGCTTAAATATTGGTTTTCCGTCTCTGACGAAGAACAGGAAAAACGCTTTTTAGAGCGAATCAAAACTCCCATCAAGCGCTGGAAGTTCAGCCCAATGGACTTAGAATCTCGTAACCGCTGGGCTGAATACTCTGAGGCCAAAGATAAGATGTTTGCCTATACAGACACCAAGCAGTGCCCATGGTGGGTAGTCCCTTCAGATGATAAAAAACGTGCTCGCCTAAACTGCATTAGCCATCTACTTGAACAAATTGAGTATCAGGATATTACCTACCCAGAGATCGAGCTACCAGAGCTCAACAAAGAAGGTTATATTCGAGCTCCACTTGAAGAACAAACCTTTGTTCCTGAGAAGTATTAGGGTTATTAGTGCATGGCAAAAGATCTGTTTTACAACTTAGATTTAAACCTTTTGAGAACCTTCTTGGTCCTGTCTCAAGAGCTTAATATGCGCAAGGCTTCTCAGCGTCTGTTTGTCTCTCAGCCTGCAATTAGCCAAGCTTTGCAGAAGCTGCGCCACCATTTTGATGATGAGTTGTTTGTCAAAGTTCCCAAAGGATTAGAGCCGACCTCTTTTGCCATTGAACTTGCTGAGTCAATCACTCCCCACTTAGATGGATTGGCTAACGCACTCAATGCCTCACAAAAATTCGACCCTAGTGAAGTCAACTCCAAGCTCAAGATTGCTCTAGCCCCAATGGTGTTAAGCTGCTTATCTGGAACATTGTTTCAACAATTGAGAGCCCAAGCCCCTAACGCTGAAATCGAGCTTGTCAGTTGGACTCATGCAACTCTTGAAGAAATCAGTAAGGGACAAGTCTTAATTGGAGTTAATTACGACCTTTCGGCTCCAAAAGAAATTTACATCAATCACCTTATTGAAGTAACAGGACACGTTTTAGTTCGTCAAGATCACCCTATCACCAAGTCAATTGCAGACCCACAAGACTTTGAGGGCTATGAAATTGCCTCCTTTATCAATCCTGGTTGGAATGATCATGCAAGTTTAGCTGAACAAATTCTTAAGTCACAAGGGGTGACTGCGCGAACAGGTTTTCGCTCTGAAATGATCATGGCAATAATAGACGTAATCAAGCACACCGATATGTTTATGCCTCACTCAAACCTCTTCCCTATCGATCAATACCCAAGCTTGAGAGCAATAGAAGTCAACGTCGACGATAAACTCAAAAAAACGAGTGTATATAGTCAGTATCATGTCAAAAATCGCAATAACCCTCTTATTGCATGGCTGCATCATGAAATAAAAAGCGCACTAGAACAGCAAATCTCATCTAACCATAAGTGATAAGTATTGATTATCACGCATATTAAAAGTGTTAATTAGAAATTATCTAAAGTGTTTTTTAACATTGCCACATCGGAATAGCTTCAATTCAAGGAAGACAGTTCTCAACCTTAGTTCATGGTCTTCAAACAATGAAAAAACACCTTTTAGCACTCACTCTTTTAGCTCCAATCACTGCCTCAGCAACGGGATTACATATCTCACCAGAATTTAAGATTGGTCCATATTTTGGCTCTGGTATTTCAGGGGGAGGGCTGCAACTTGGGGCAACGGATGTTCTCGGCTTGGACGCTTTGTACTTAAGTTACTCTCATACTTCAGCAGAGTTACTCTGGGATAAAGATAGGCTAAAAACTTACCGTGTTGGCGGACAGTACCACTTTATCGATCAGCCAATTAAATTTGGACTGCAACTAGAAGCGGGGGTTGTTGAGTATGAAGGATATCGAGAGCCAATATTCAGTGGCGATACTCGTTATGCCGAAGGCACTGGGGCAAGCTTTTCAGCGGCTTGGGTTGTCTTCCCCACTGATAACATTGGTTTTAGACTAGGTGGCGATTTCAACTACATCGATAAGAAAAAAACACTGCTTGAAAACAATTGGTCCGCCACCTTCTCTACTGGGATTATCTTGCACTTCTAACGAAGCGCATCATCAATGCTTTGTTCGCCCAAGTGGCGAACATCTTTGCCTTTGACAAAGTAGATGATGTATTCACAAATGTTTTGGCATCGATCTCCAACTCGCTCTATTGCACGAGCAGACCACATGACCTGAAGGATATTGGGAATATTTTTCGGGTCCTCCATCATATAAGTCATCAACTGACGGATCACCGCTTCGTATTCAGCGTCAATCTTATCATCGAGTTTGTACACCTCTGCTGCTGCATCTACATCCATACGAGCAAATGCATCGAGCACTTGGTGCAGCATGCTGATTGCTTGACGGCAAAGTGGCTCTAACGAAACATGGAACTGGCGCTCTTTGGAAGATGGACTCTCTATCGCCACATACGCAATTTTAGTCGCCACATCACCAATACGTTCTAAGTCCGTAATCGTCTTGATGATCGCCATAATCAGTCGTAAATCTTTTGCCGTCGGCTGACGCTTGGCAATGATACGTGTGCAGGCTTCATCGATTGAGACTTCCATCGCGTTAACTTTATGATCATCGCGCACCACTTTTCTCGCCAGTTCGATGTCTTCTTTGTGCAGCGCCTGCATCGCAAACGACAACTGCTGCTCGACCAAACCACCCATCGTCAAGACATGGGTTCGAATCGACTCTAGCTCGACATTAAACTGACCTGATATGTGGCGTCCAAAATTCATAGTTAACGTTCATCTCCCAATGGATAAGTAAAAATTCTAATACGACGAATTAGCCGTATCGACCCGTAATATAATCTTCAGTCTGCTTTTTCAATGGCGACGTAAAAATTGAGTCGGTATCTGAGTACTCGATCAACTTACCCATATGGATAAAGGCTGTGTGATCGCTCACTCGCGCTGCCTGCTGCATGTTATGGGTAACGATAACTACAGTATATTTGGTTTTCAGGTCGTTGATCAGCTCTTCAATGGTTAATGTGGAAATAGGATCAAGTGCTGAGGTCGGCTCATCAAGTAACAGTACCTCAGGTTCAATCGCAATTGCACGCGCGATAACCAAACGTTGCTGCTGACCACCCGACAATCCAAATGCATTTTCATGTAAGCGATCTTTGACTTCATCCCATAGCGCCGAAGCACGCAATGAGCGCTCGACAGCATCATCGAGAGCGCGGCTATTTTTGATTCCTTGCAGACGCAAGCCATACACCACATTTTCGTAGATAGACTTGGGAAACGGATTCGGGCGCTGGAACACCATACCCACTCGGCGGCGAAGCGTGGCGACATCGACTTTCGGGTGGTAAACGTTTTTTCCGTGTAGTTTGACCTTGCCTTCGACACGGCAACCATCAACAAGATCGTTCATGCGGTTTATGCAACGAAGCAGTGTCGATTTTCCACAACCAGAAGGACCGATAAACGCGGTAACCTGCCCTTTTGGAATTCGCATCGAGATATCACTTAATGCCTGGCTGTTTTGGTAGTACAAGTTCAACCCTTCGATAGCAATCGCCGTTTGCTCATCGCTCAGATTATTCACATCTAAGGGGGTTTGGTAGCCGAGTGTTTGATTGACTGAAAACATGGTTAATCTTGTCCTAGAGTTCGGTACTTCTCGCGCAAATTATTTCGAATACTGATCGCGGTTAAGTTCAGGCCAACAATCACAGTTACAAGTAAAAATGACGTGGCATAAACCAAAGGTCTTGCTGTTTCAATGTTAGTGGTTTGGAAACCAACATCATAGATATGGAAACCCAAATGCATGAACTTACGCTCTAAATGCAAAAACGGAAACTGGCTATCCACTGGCAAGCTCGACGCCAGTTTCACTGCGCCGACTAACATCAACGGAGCAACCTCACCCGCCGCGCGAGCGACCGCAAGGATCAAACCAGTAATAATCGCCGGACTTGCCATAGGCAAGACAATTCGCCACATGGTTTCAAACTGAGTCGCGCCTAACGCCAAAGAACCGTGACGAACTGAGCTCGGAATTCGAGTTAAGCCTTCTTCGGTAGCGACTATCACCACTGGCAGCGTCAGCACGGCAAGCGTCAATGCTGACCATAACAGACCAGGAGTACCAAAGGTCGGGGTTGGCAGTTTCTCTGCATAAAACAGTGAGTCGATTGACCCGCCTAGCGTGTACACAAAGAAGCCCAGTCCAAATACGCCATAGACAATTGAAGGTACCCCTGCGAGGTTAATTACTGCCACTCGAATTAAGCGGGTGAACGCATTGTTCTTGGCGTACTCGTGAAGATAGATAGCTGCAATCACACCCAGCGGCATCACTATGACCGACATGATCAACACCAGTAGCACGGTACCAAACATCGCAGGAAACACACCGCCCTCAGAGTTAGACTCGCGAGGGTCATCGGATAAGAACTTCCACGCCTGCTTACCCCATCTAGCAGTTTTCTCTGCTAGGTTCATTTGGTTCGGGTACCATAAATCAAGAATCTCACTTAGTGGAATCGTTACCTGCTGACCAGTCATATCTTCAACTAGCAAACCTTGATTCGCCAACTGATTGCGCAGTCGGTCTAACTCGGCTTCTGTTGCCGCTAACGCCTCTGTGTACTTGTTACTCTGGCTTTGATACAAAGCAATGAAATCATCGTCCAGCGTGCCATTCAGGCTACGCTTTTTTCTCTCTAACCTTAGTCGCTCAGCTTGAGCATTAATCACTCTAACATCACGCTCAATGAGATTTTCGATCTCATCGCGTAACTTTTCCGCAAACGCGATTCCCTGCGTGTAGTCTTGAAGAATATCGCTACTTACACGTCCATCCGCATGCATGTATCCAACCGGACGACCGTAAAAATCTCCACCACGAGTTCGCTCTATAACCGCCCAGTTTTCTGGTTTCGTTGGCTCATCAAGGTCAATTTCTAACAGAGACACAAAGTCTGAAGGGTATAAATCACGATTAGCAATCTTGATGCTAACTCGTTTGACTAAACCTTTTTCCACCACGTCCTGCGGTAACTCAATATCCATCTCTCGCAAGTGACTGATAGGGACGTACTCTTGCGAGTAAACTTGACCAACCAGAATGTCGCCTTGCTTTGTTTGCCACTGATACAAGGGGGCAGGCCAGAAGTAAGAAAGCCCCTTCCAGCCAATAAGCAGCAAAAGCCCTAATACAGACAACAAGCTGATACTGACTGCACCGCCCGTCAACCATATCCAAGGAGAGCCTGACTTTAACCACTTAAACACTTAGAAGGTTTCCTAATAATTCTGATTTACAGCGAGCGATACTTAGCGCGTAAGCGCTCACGTACCCACTCAGCTAAAGAGTTAACCGCAAAGGTAAAAACTAGCAACAACAATGCTGCTAAGAACAAGATTCGATAGTGAGAGCTACCGACCGCTGACTCTGGCATTTCAACCGCAATCGTCGCGGATAGAGTGCGCATCCCTTCAAGGATGTTCCAATCCATAATAGGGGTGTTACCTGTCGCCATAAGTACAATCATGGTTTCGCCCACTGCGCGCCCGAGTCCCATCATAATCGCGGAAAAGATACCTGGACTCGCCGTCAATAGAACAACATGAATCAGTGTTTGCCATGGCGTCGCCCCTAGAGCAAGGGAACCATCCGATAAATGCTTAGGTACTGAGAAAATAGCATCTTCGGCAATAGTAAAGATCGTAGGGATAACCGCAAATCCCATCGCAAAGCCAACCACTAGCGCATTGCGTTGATCAAAATCGATACCGTGCTCAGCCAGATAAACCCTGACATCACCATTAAAGAATAAGGCTTCAATATTGCCGCTCTGCGACAAAACCACCACTGTAAGCACCACGATGATTGGCATTAAAATCGCTGCATGCCAACCATTTGAAAGCTGCCCAGACCATTGCTTAGAAGCCATATGCCAAGCAAACCCGACCATGATGGTTGAGAGTGGTAAAAATAGCATTAGAGCAACGACCGCTGCGAGATGACTCTCTACAATCGGGGCAAACCATAATCCTGCTAAGAAACCTATGATTACCGTAGGTAGTGCTTCCATCAGCTCAATCGAAGGTTTGACGACTCGGCGCATTTTCGGCGTCATAAAGTAGGCTGTGTAGATGGCACCTAACACCGCGATAGGAATCGCGAAAAGCATCGCAAATGCTGCTGCTTTTAAAGTACCAAAAGCAATCGGTACTATGCTGAACTTAGCCTCAAACTCATCACTGGCGGACGTGGTTTGCCAAACAAATTCAGGCTCAGGATAACCTTCATACCACACTTTCTGCCAAAGCGAGGAAAGAGAAACTTCAGGGAACGGATTATCAATCACAGATAAGCTAAGCATGCTGTCATCAATGGCAAGCAGATAAGATTCATTGTTCGACATAGCAGCAAGCTGAGGGGCTTTCTGATATGCGCGCTCAAACATCACCAGCTTTTCACTGGTAGTATAGTGACTTTGAACAGTGCCATTAATGTAAAAGCTGTAAAACCCTTTACGGTAGGTATCTGGCAATAAGAATTGCAGCTCGGAAGCGAGCTTAAACTGGCGAATATGAGTTAAATAACGTTTTCCATCCGTCAGTACATCAAACCATTGAGATACAAGACCATCTTGGTGAGTGACCAAAACTGAGTAGGCGCCCGGCAATAAATCGATATCAGTGACGGCATGTTCAGGGCGACCTTGGCTCAAGTCCACTACCTCACGAACCTCAAATCGGTTCTGTTTCTTTAGCGCCACGATAAGCTCTGAGCCAGAGCGCAAATAAAGTGTCTTGCCGTCAGGCGTCAATACTAGCTGATCCAAATCAGGCATTGGCGCGGCAAAAGTAAAATGGTGGGCTTGCCCCTGCTCTAACCAACGGACTCTGACAAAGCCATCATCATACCAACCGGCCAAGGCCGTACTTTCTTGGGTTGCAAAAGCAAACTTAACTAGCTCGTGCTTATCAGTACGCAGATCAAATGGCAGCTTAAGTTCAGTGACGCTCGGGGTTAGTACTCTAACGCCTTGCTTCATCTCTGAATCTAAGTTTGGCTTGATGATTTTCACTTGCCCTTGTGGCGAAGCAAAACCATATAAACCTTGCGCAGAGAGTGACTGAGCAAATAAGTCATTCGACGAGCTCACTGCCTGTGACAGCACGGGCTCACTACTTGAATTGATCAGTGACCAGAAATCGATTGTTCCTTGATCAGAGATAACAAAAGCGCTCTCGCCAGAGTCATCGACACCTAGCGCTATTGGCTGTACGGTTGAAATGGGAACTGAACGAACATTAGGCGTTATTTTGGCATCGCTAAACAAGGGCAATACCATCATGGCAAGGTAGACGAAGATCAGAACCAGAGCCGCCAACACGCCCACACCACCAGCAGATACAGCGAGTCGAACTAATCGATCTTTGATTAGTCGCTTTTGATCTCGCTCTCGCAATGAGAATTCTGCTTGGCCCATCTGTTTCTCTTACCTATTTTCGTCCGAGGGTATAATATTTCTATTAGGTGACAATTATATTACAGATCGCAATAAACAACTGAAAACAATGCAATAAAAATTTGCAATAAAACTGTCATCTCAGCACCTTAAGTTGCTATTCATCTGAGAGTTTTCTCAATACTTTACTTCGTCACTTCGGTTAAAGGTAAGATCATGAGCGCAGAGAAACTGTATATTGAAAAGGAATTAAGTTGGCTCTCTTTCAATGAGCGCGTCTTACAAGAAGCCGCAGATAAAAGCGTGCCTTTAATCGAAAGAATCCGATTTCTTGGTATATTTTCCAATAACTTAGATGAGTTTTACAAAGTTCGCTTTGCCGATGTAAAACGCCGAATTCTGATCAATCAAGAACGTGGAATAAACGATAATTCCAAACACTTGTTGACCAAGATGCAGACCAAAGCGCTACGACTCAATGAGCGTTTCGATGAGCTATACGCCGAGCTGATCCGCGATATGGCAAGGCATAGAATCTTTTTAGTCAATGAGACTCAGCTCAACGAAACTCAACAAAATTGGGTAAGAAAATACTTCCGCAAACAAGTTCTGCCTCACATCACCCCACTGATGATGCGTGATGATATTGATGTGCTGCAGTTTCTAAAAGATGAATATGCCTACATTGCCGTTGATTTGCGTAGTGGTGAACAAAGTCAGTATGCGTTGATTGAAGTCCCGACCGATCACCTACCTCGTTTTGTGATGGTGCCAGAGCAAAAGCGCAAGCATCGTAAAACCATCATCTTACTCGATAATATTATTCGCTACTGTTTAGATGAGTTGTTCAGCGGATTCTTCGACTATGACGAACTCAACGGCTATGCGATGAAGATGACACGCGATGCTGAATATGATCTTAACTATGAAGTCGAACACAGCTTAATTGAGCAAATGTCTGAGGGGGTCAACCAACGTTTAACTGCGATGCCGGTCAGGTTCATCTACGAGCGAGAAATGCCGCAAGCTATGCTCGACTTTCTATGTAGAAAACTCAAGGTATCCAATTATGACAGCTTAATTCCAGGTGGACGCTACCATAACTTTAAAGACTTTATCGACTTTCCTAATGTAGGAAGAGACTACTTAGAAAACAAACCATTACCGCCAATGGCATGTGCTGACTTTAGCGGATATGCCAATAAATTTGATGCCATAAAGGCGCAGGACATCTTGCTGCACTACCCCTACCACACTTTTGAGCATATCAGTGAATGGGTACGCCAAGCTTCGTTCGACCCTAAGGTGCTGAGTATTAAGATCAACATCTATCGTGTCGCCAAGGACTCACGTCTAATGAACTCGCTGATTGACGCGGTTCATAATGGCAAAGCGGTGACTGTTGTCGTTGAGCTGCAAGCACGCTTTGATGAAGAGGCGAATATCGAATGGTCAAAAGTACTCACAGAAGCTGGCGTTCATGTCATATTTGGCGTTCCGGGGCTGAAGATTCACTCCAAACTACTGCTCATTAGCCGCCGAGAAGAGGATGAGATTGTTCGTTACGCGCACATCGGAACCGGTAATTTTCACGAAAAAAATGCGCGAATCTATACCGACTTTTCTCTGCTCACCGCGGACTCAGAGCTGACCAACGAGGTTCGTGGGGTATTCAACTACATAGAAAACCCTTACCGACCGATTAAGTTTCACCACTTGATCGTTTCACCGCGCAACTCGCGTAAACAACTTTACCGCCTGATAGACAATGAAATCGCTAATGCAGAGCAAGGTCTTAAAGCAGAGCTAACTCTCAAAGCGAATAACTTAGTCGATAAGGGCTTGGTCAATAAACTCTATGAAGCCAGTGGGGCTGGGGTCAACATTCGCATGATCATTCGCGGGATGTGCTCTTTAGTTCCTGGGGTCGAAGGTGTCAGTGACAACATCAAGATCATCAGTATTGTTGATCGATTCTTAGAGCATCCAAGGGTTATGATTACCCACAATAACGGTGACCTACAGGTTTACATTTCTTCAGCAGATTGGATGACACGTAATATTGACCATCGCATTGAGGTCGCAACCCCTATTCGTGACGAACGTCTTAAACAGCGTATTATTGATATCATTAACATCCACTTTACCGATACAGTGAAGGCGAGATGGATCGATAAAGAAATGAGTAATAGCTACGTAGCGCGCGGAAACCGAAAGAAAGTTCGCTCACAAATTGCCATTTACGACTATCTTAAAAATATAGAAAAACAAACTAAGAATCAGAAACGTAAAGAGCCGTTAATAAAACATGACCTCGGACATTCGTGACGTTGCCGCTATAGATTTGGGCTCCAATAGCTTCCATATGGTGGTAGCAAAAGTCATTGACCAAGACTTACAACTTGTCAGTCGCCATAAGCAGCGAGTTCGACTTGCAGCTGGGCTCGACGCACAAAAAAACCTCGACAACGCCTCCATAGAACGCGGATTAGAATGCCTTGCAATTTTTGCTGAGCGCTTACAAGGCTTTGACCAGCAAAACGTTCGCATTGCGGCGACCCACACGCTTCGCCAAGCCAATAACGCACATATCTTTTTGCAGCGCGCTCGGGAAGTGCTCCCTTTTCCGATTGAAATTATTCCCGGCATTGAAGAGGCACGCTTAATCTACCTTGGTGTGGCTCACACCCAGCCTGAATCAGACTCAAAACTGGTGGTCGATATTGGTGGGGGGAGTACCGAGATGATCATTGGGAGCGGGTTCGAACCCCAATTGATTAACAGCAAGCAAATGGGCTGCGTCAGTTACACCAAACGTTACTTCGCTAACGGTAAGTTATCTAAGAAAAATTTCGCTAAAGCTATTCTCGCCGCCGAGCAGAAGATGGAGTCTTTAGCCTATCGCTACAAGAAAAAAGGTTGGGATATTGCTTTTGGCTCTTCTGGCACTATTAAGGCAATCCGAGAAGTTCTAGTAGGCTTAGATTATGAGGATGGCCTCATCAACGCCAAAAGACTGGATAAAGTGATCGATACGCTGTGCGAGTGGGAAACCATTGATGAGATTGAGCTAAGTGGGCTCACCCCAGAACGAAAACCAGTTTTTGCTGCCGGCGTTGCTATCTTGTGCGCAATAGTAAAAAGCCTCAATGTTACTGAGATGCACTTTTCAGAGGGCGCACTGCGTGAAGGTCTACTGTTTGAAATGGAAGACAGCTTTAAACGCTCTGATATTCGTATGCGAACCACTGAGAACCTTGCCAGTAAACATCTCGTAGATTTAGAACACGCGGCAAAAATCAAAGGCCAAGCGACCGAGTTTTTGCAGCAAGTCCATAAAGATCTCGGCATCAAAAAGAGCTCAGAGCTGTTCGACTTGCTAGAGTGGAGCGCACTGCTACATGAAGTAGGGTTAAGTATCAGCCTGCAAGCTTTTCACCGTCATTCCGCATACATTCTTCGTAATACTTACATGCCGGGCTTTAACCGTGAGCAGCAACGCGTGTTAGCCATGCTGGTTCGATTCCAAAGAAAGGCTCTTAAACTGCATGAGATGGAAGAGTTTACTCTGTTTAAGAAGAAGCACATCGTCGGTTTGATACGTATTCTACGCTTGGCGATCTTACTCAATGGTCAGCGTAATGACACGCCTCTCCCTGCACTGACGCTATCTATTGATGGCGATAAGTGGTCACTCACTTCGCAAGATGAAAACTGGTTGGAAGCAAATAAATTGCTCGATGCGGACCTAACCAGTGAGCAAGAATATTGGCTGGCTGCCGGCTGGGAATTGAGCTTCTAGATGCAAATAGAGCCTCTCAAATGAGGCTCTAGCAAGGTTTACTGTTATTCCGAAATACCGACTTTCGCTAGCTCTCGGCGAGCGATGTCCGTCGAGATGGGAATATAACCATCTTTCGCCACCAAGGCCTGCCCTTGCTTTGAATAAATAAAGCGAATGAACTCTTGCTCGATGGGACTGAGTGGTTTGACAGGGTTCTTATTCACATAAACGTACAAGTAGCGTGATAGTGGGTACTTACCTGACAGAATATTTTCCTGACTCGCTTGTACGTAATCCTCACCTTGTTTCGCTATCGGTAATAGCTTCACTCCTGAAACCTGATAGCCAACACCGGAGTAGCCAATGGTGTTGATTGCAGAGCTGACAGATTGAACGACAGACGCCGAGCCTGGCTGCTCATTGACACTATTTTTAAAATCACCACCACAAAGTGCGTTTTTCTTAAAATAGCCGTAGGTACCAGAAACGGAATTTCGGCCGAACAACTGCATGCCTCGTTTAGCCCACTGATAGTCTAAACCCAGCTCTGACCAAGTATTGATATGTTGTGTAGAGCCGCAACGTAGTGTTGCTGAGAAAATACTGTCGAGCTGTGAAAAGTTCAGACCCTTGATTGGATTATCTCGATGAACAAAAATCCCAATAGCATCAATGGCAATTCTCAGTTCAGTCGGCTTGTAACCATGTTCTCTTTCAAATGCCTCAATCTCACGATTTCGCATTGGCCGACTCATAGGGCCAAACTGAGCGGTGCGTTCAGTCAGTGCTGGTGGCGCAGTCGAAGAACCTGAAGCCTGTACCTGACCATTAACGCTCGGGTATAGCTCTTTAAACTCCTCAACCCACAAGGTCGTCATACCTGCCAAAGTATCAGAACCAACACTGGTTAAGCTGCCTGTAATCCCAGACTTTTTTTTGTAGCTTGGCAGTTCATCTACCGCAAAAACAGAAGCAGAAATGCAGACGCTAAGTAACGTTGACGTTATGACTATCCTCATTAACTCACCACTAATCGCGGTGGCAGAATAAACGAGAACTTACTGCCAACATTGACCTCACTTTGGATTTCAAGGTGTGAGTCATGATGGCTAAGCGCGTGTTTTACAATGGCTAAGCCTAAGCCACTGCCGCCTGTATCGCGAGAGCGAGCTTTATCAACGCGATAGAATCTTTCAGTCAGTCGATGTAAGTGTTGCGGCTCGATACCGTCACCACTGTCTTCCACTTCTAAGTGCGCACCTTGTGCAGACTGATACCAACGAACTCGAATATCTGCCCCTGCCGGAGTATATTTCACTGCGTTGTATACCAAGTTCGATATTGCACTGCGTAGTTGATCATCATCGCCTAATACTCGCAGGCTGCTATCAACATCGAACGACAATTTATGTTCGAGCTCACCGCTTAAACTCGCCGCTTCTTTCTCTAGCACTTCAAGCATCGCAGGGACATTGACGACCTCTTCAAGCTCATGCATCGGCGCCGCTTCAATCTTAGATAGCGTTAGCAACTGATTAACCAAACTGTTCATGCGATTGAGCTGCTCAGTCATTACGCCGTGAGCTTTGGTCCACATTGGGCCAACCACCATGTCTGGGTCTTCGGTCATTTCAAGATAACCTTGCAGCACCGTCATTGGCGTTCTTAGCTCATGAGAAACATTGGCGAAGAAGTTACGACGCATTCCTTCCAGCTGTTTAAGCTGAGATACGTCACGCACCACCATCAAGTGCTCGCCTTCTGTGTAGGGTACGATACGCAGCTCAAGCATACGTTCAACATTCAGCGGAGAACGCATTTCAAGTGGCTCAGAGAAATCTTGTTTATTGAGGTACTTAATAAAATCCGGCGTACGAATCAGATTCGAAATAGGCTGACCGGAATCATCGGGCCATTTGAAACCAAGCAGGTGCTGGGCAAGTTTGTTACACCAGACAATATTGCCCTCACCGCGAAACACGACCACGGCATCAGGCAAGGATTCCGCACCATTACGGAATCGGCGAATTAGGTTGGTTAACTCTTTGCGTTTTTTACGTTGGCGTTGCTGCAAACGGTAAATACCATTAAACAACGATTCCCAGTTACCACTACCCGAAGGTGGCGTAAGACGCTTTTCATCCCACAACCATGCAGATAAGCGCATCTGGTTATGTAAATGCCATACAAGCTGCAAAACCGTGGCAGCTAATAGCAACCACGGCATATATCCGAAAATCCAGCCTACAATCACCCAAGGGGTGTAAAAAAAAGCTAGCTCCCAGGCTAGCTTTTTCCAAGTTAACCGTTCTACCACTTACCTCTCCAAATGGTATTGCTTGTTACGCTTTCGTCGAGAATCGGTAGCCTGCACCACGAACTGTCTGAATCAGTTTGTCATGCCCTGCTGCCTCTAGCGCTTTACGTAAGCGACGAATATGTACATCCACTGTGCGGTCTTCAACATAAACGTTGGTTCCCCAAACATTGTTCAGCAGTTGCTCACGGCTATATACGCGCTCTTGATGCGTCATAAAGAAGTGCAGCATTTTGAACTCTGTTGGGCCCATGTCTAACGCTTCATCGTTAGCCGTAACGCGGTGTGAAACTGGGTCTAGTTTAAGACCTTGAACGTCAATCACATCTTCTAGCGCGGTTGGTGTCACACGACGAATCACAGCTTTTAAACGAGCCACCAGCTCTTTAGGTGAGAATGGCTTGGTAATGTAGTCGTCAGCGCCGACTTCAAGTCCACGGACTTTGTCTTCTTCCTCACCACGCGCCGTTAACATCACAACAGGAATGTTACGCGTCAGCTCTTCACGCTTCATATGTTTAATAAAATTGATACCGCTGCCACCAGGTAGCATCCAATCTAGTAGCACTAGATCTGGGAAGGGTTCAGCCAGTTTAGTTACCGCACTGTCGTAATCTTCCGCTTCCACCGCTTGGTAACCTTTCTGTTCAAGAACAAAGCAAAGCATTTCGCGAATTGGTGCTTCGTCTTCAACAACCAGAATCCTTCTAGACATAATCGCATAACCTTATGTTAATTGAGTTTTCTCATGATTAAGGCAGTTCTGCCGCCTCTTGATGCATAGGCATTATTACTAGCAATTATGACACTTTTGTGACCTTTGAAAACAAATTTTCATATAACTTTCATCCCACTATTGTGTGTTTGCAGTAAGACAAGCGCGACAAAAGTCTTTATGATTGGCTGCTAATTTAAAGGTATAGAGAAAGAGTATGTGGTTTAAAAACTGTCTGGTGTATCGTTTTAACCGTGAAATTGAGTTCAACGCAGATCAGCTTGAAAAACAATTAGCTGAGTTTCGTTTTACCCCGTGTGGCAGCCAAGATAAGCAGAAATTTGGCTGGGTTACCGCCATGGGCAAGCATGGTGACATGATGACTCACGTCTCTGAAAACCGTATCCTTATCTGCGCTAAGAAAGAAGAAAAAATGCTACCTGCATCAGTCATTAAAGAATCTTTGAATGCCAAGGTAGAAGCTCTTGAAGCGCAAGAAGGTCGCCCTCTTAAAAAGAAAGAAAAAGATAACCTCAAAGAAGATATTGTGATGGATTTGCTTCCGCGCGCCTTTAGCCGTAGCAACCACACTTATGTTCTGATCCTGCCTAAAGAAGGCTTTATTTTAGTCGATGCGAGCAGCTTCAAAAAAGCGGAAGATGTTTTAGCACTACTACGTAAGACGATGGGCAGCTTACCTGTGGTTCCTGCTATCCCAGAGAAAGCGGTAGAAACAACCCTGACTGAGTGGGTGAAAACGGGTGAGACGCCGGTTGGTATTCAAATGCTTGATGAAGCCGAGCTTAAATCAGTGCTTGAAGAAGGCGGTGTGATTCGCTGTAAGAAGCAAGAGCTAACAGCAGACGAGATCCGCAGCCATATTGATGCTGATAAAGTCGTGACTAAACTGGCATTATGGTGGCAAGAGCGTATCGAGTTCATCTTAGCTGAAGACGGCAGTATTAAACGCTTGAAGTTCTCTGATGAGCTTAAAGACCAAAATGATGATATTCCACGTGAAGATCAAGCAGCGCGCTTTGACGCTGACTTCTCTCTACTGTGTGGCGAGCTAAGCGCATTCCTACCTAACCTGTACGAATGCTTAGGTGGTTTACCTCACCCTAACGCTTAATGCCTCCTAGGTGCTCGACCTATTCGGGCACCTTTTGCAATTCCCCATCTTAGTTATGGACTTTTTCCTAGTCACAGGTCACATTTTGGCGTAAAATTTGCGCCCCCGATCCCATCTGGTGGAATCGGCCTGACTTGAGATCAGATTAAGAGAATTACACATGACTGAGAAAGCATTCGTACCTGAGCTACTGTCACCAGCAGGTAGCCTGAAAAACATGCGTTACGCATTTGCCTACGGCGCAGACGCGGTATACGCAGGCCAACCTCGTTACAGCCTTCGCGTACGTAACAACGAGTTCAACCACGAAAACCTAAAGATTGGTATCGACGAAGCTCATGCCCTTGGCAAAAAGCTTTACGTGGTTTGTAACATCCAACCGCACAACTCTAAGCTAAAAACCTTCATCCGCGACCTTAAACCTGTGGTTGAAATGGGCCCAGACGCACTAATCATGTCTGACCCTGGTCTAATCATGATGGTTCGTGAAGCCTTCCCTGAAATGCCAATTCACCTGTCTGTACAGGCGAACGCGGTAAACTGGGCAACAGTGAAATTCTGGGCGGCAAACGGCGTTGAGCGCGTGATTGTTTCTCGTGAGCTTTCTCTGGAAGAGATCGAAGAAATTCGTGAGCACTGTCCTGAAACCGAACTCGAAGTGTTCGTTCACGGTGCTCTATGTATGGCTTACTCTGGTCGTTGCCTACTTTCTGGCTACATCAACAAACGTGACCCTAACCAAGGTACATGTACCAATGCATGTCGTTGGGAATACAAAGTTGAAGAAGGCAAAGAAAACGACACTGGCGACATCGTTGAGAAGTTCGACCCAGCACAAGCGCAAGCAGTTGAAGTTCAAGACGAGCGTCCTGAAACGACAATCGGTCGTGGTAAACCAACTGATGAAGTGGTTCTACTTTCTGAAGCACACCGTCCAGAAGAGAAGATGGCGGCGTATGAAGATGAGCATGGCACTTACATCATGAACTCAAAAGACTTGCGTGCAATCCAACACGTTGAGCGCCTGACTAAGATGGGAGTTCACTCACTCAAGATTGAAGGCCGTACTAAGTCTTTCTACTACTGTGCTCGTACAGCGCAAGTTTACCGTAAAGCGATCGATGATGCGGTAGCAGGTAAGCCATTTGATGAGAGCCTGATGACCACTCTAGAAAGCCTAGCTCACCGTGGCTACACAGAAGGCTTCCTACGTCGTCACACTCACGATGCTTACCAAAACTACGATTATGGTTACTCAGTTTCTGACGCTCAGCAATTTGTCGGTGAATTCACAGGTAAACGTCGTGGTGACCTTGCTGAAGTTGAAGTGAAAAACAAATTCGTCGTCGGTGACAGCCTTGAGCTCATGACGCCTAAAGGCAACGTTGTCTTCACGCTTGAAGCGATGGAAAACCGCAAGTCTGAAAAAATTGAGGACGCTAAAGGAAACGGCCACTTCGTATTCATTCCAGTTCCAGCAGATATGGATCTAGAGTACGGCCTATTAATGCGTAACCTAAACTCAGGTCAGGATACCCGTAACCCAACTGGTAAATAAGCAATGGCGTTACTGATTACCGACAAGTGCATCAACTGCGATATGTGTGACCCTGAGTGCCCAAACGGCGCAATTACTATGGGTGACACTATCTTTGAGATCGACCCAGATCTCTGCACTGAGTGTAAAGGTCACTATGAAAAGCCAACGTGTCAGTCTGTGTGTCCAATAACCAAATGTATCATCACAGATCCTAACCACGTTGAAACCGATGAAGAACTGCTCGAAAAGTTCGTCATTATTCAAGGTTTAGCTTAATTGAAAACGCCGCTCATCGAGCGGCGTTTTTGTTGAGTAGTTGCAGACACTGTTGGTGCATCACTTTAACAGGCTTCTTTTTTGGTTTGGCTGTCGTTACTTTGGGAGCTGCAGGTTTGGGTTGAGGTTTCCAACTCGCTAGCTCTGCCCCACAGCCATCACCTTGAGGTGGCTCCGCCTGCGGTTTACAATTCATACTTCCTTCAGGGCACTGTAATCGTACGTGCATATGATAGTGATGGCCCCACCAAGGACGTACCTTTCGCAGCCACTCTCTTTCACTTCCCTCTTCGCTAGCGCATAACTTTTCTTTAATCACTGGATGAACGAATATCCGCGCGACCTGCTCATCACTCGCTGCCATTTTAATCAATTGAAAGTGACGATTGTCCCAGCTTTTCTTTAGCAGTTGATACTGTTTTAGGTTCACTACGCTCATTGGCGTTGGTTGTTCTAGATCTGTTGGCGACAGCGGAGAGTCAGCCAAACGCAGCCAAATATCAATATCAAGACCAGTTTGATGACTAGAATGACCGCTAGAGAAACGCCCACCTTGTGGTAAAGAGATATCACCAATAAGCAGCCTGGTATTGAGCTTATCTTTAGTCAGGCTAGCCAATCTCTGAATGAAACTAACAGCACTTGGATGACCATAGTAGCGTGCTCGCTGACTGCGGAGCACTTGGTAGCCCTTCCCTTCGATCGGTAAAGCCGCAGCACCCGCTAAACAGCCGTTAGCATAGCTGCCAATGGCTTGAGGAGCTTGCTGTGAAGGGGTTTGAATCTGCTCCCAGGGAGTCGCATGAGCGGTCGCTGGGATCAAGCCCAGTAAGGATAAGAACGCCGCTATCGTCATCGCGATTGTGTTTCTCATCCTTACCTCACTCATTTATGCTCTTTTAATAGTGCTGACCATTATCATAGTAGCCACTTGCATCCAGTGCTGTGAAGATTACCGCGACATCGACATCTTCACCTATCATGCCACGTACTTGATGCGTAATGATCTTAGCCACTTCATCTTGTGTCTCTTGCCCACGGTTGAACCACAATACTTCGACAAACGGATACGCTTGGTTGACTTCACCTTCATGATAAAAAGTGCTGTAGATGTACTCAAAAGTAAAATCCTCACGCGGACAGTCCATATGTGGCTGTAGCTCATCGATCAGCGATTTTGATAGTGTCTGGACCGTTTGCGGCTCTACTGCTCTAAAACGTAAATGTGGCATTACTTGCTTCCTATTATTTTATTTTTATTCATCATAACAAGTTATTCATTAATGTCTCTCTAAATGATCAGCCTATGTTTCAGTCTCGTATTTCTCTTCAATAGTGCAATTACTACTTAGTTGTCCATTAGCACTATGCTTACTGATAGAAGATAGAAAACACAATGTCTTCAGTTTTTAAGGGAGAATTTCTTGATGGTCAGAGGATTACGTCGATTAATGGTACTGTGCTTGATCAGTTTCAGTTCTAATAGCTTATCTCAAGATTGTATTGGCGTGGTTCCTGCTGGTTCAGTTCATGACTTTTGGATGTCAGTGAAAGCAGGCAGTGAAAAAGCAGCGCAAGAGCTAGGGTTAGCCATTTATTTTCGCGGTCCAAAGGACGAGTCCGACATTGATGCTCAGCGTATGATCATTGACCAAGTGGTAAAAAATAGATGTATCGGTCTATTGCTCGCTCCCAACTCTGCAGACAGAGCAGACGACGTTGCACGGCTCAAACAACTCAACATTCCAACCGTCTATATGGACAGAGATGCAGGGGTTTCAGATGTCATTAGTGTTATAGCAACGGATAACTACCACGCCGGTTTTCTAGCCGGGAAAAAAATGGCAAAAAGACTTGGCAATCAAGGCAAGGTCGCTCTGTTAAGAATGGAAAAAGGCGTGGTATCAACAGACGACCGTGAGCAAGGCTTTGAAGATGGCGCGACATCGTCTGGGTTAATGATTGTTGAAGACAGTTACTTAGGACTAAAGATTGGTGACGCGCGCAAAAATGCCAAAGAAATCCTTGCCGGCAAAATCCAACAACTTGATGGTATCTTCACACCGAATGAATCTACAACTGTCGCTGTATTAATCGCTTTAGGATCACTCAAAACACCGACAGATTTAGTTCACATTGGCTTCGACTCAAACAAAATTCTTGTAGAGGCCCTAGCGGATGGTCGAATTTATGGACTCGTAATACAACAACCCTATGAGATGGGCTATCGAGGTGTTTACGCTTTGTATCAGACTTTTCTCGGTAATCCTTTTCCTAAAAACATTCCGACAGATAGTATCTTCGCCACTCAAGCGAATATGGACCAACCTAAGGTACGTAAAGCACTGTTAATGAAGTACCGATAAGAAAACGGTTGTTAAGACAACTCCAGCTTTGCAAATCAGTTTTCACTTGGTTGAATGCGACGCTGAGTAAGTGTCAACGAGACTAACTCACCGTCACTTTTTAGCTGGGTATGCCAAACTCGACTTTGCCAATCAAGTGTTCGTTCAGCGCTAGAGGGGTAGCGATTAAGAAACAGAATTAGAGCCTTGTCCGCTTCAGCAAGCGACGACTCTTTTACCGCAGAGGCAACATCAAACTCTACCCCTTCGATCTTTACTCTAAGCAGTTCAAAGCCATCTTGGCGCAGGTGCAGTTGTAATTGAGAAAGTAAGTGAGGTGAGTATTCAGCAAACAACTCGACAGTAAGGCTCTGCTCGGTAACTTGCGCTTCGGCAATAAAGCTCTCTCGATAGTAATACAGCTCCTCCGCACACCAACGTTGCTCCTCACAGTGCATCCACGATGATTGAATCGTCGCTTTCAACTCATCGCCCGTTTCCTCTGATATGACTAAGGTGTTCGCCGATAGTGTTGAGCTCAGCAGTATAGAGATAAAAAAAGCAAAACAACGGTTCATTGGTTTTCCTTATACCAATCGGGAAAAATAGGTGATCAGATAGTTATTCTGGTTTGTATTAAAACAATAAAGCCGCTGAGATTCAGCGGCTTTCGTATAGCGAGTTTGATTTGCCTTATGGCATCTCGTCGAACTCTGCACCTTCTTTTTCTACTTGAGGTGGCATTAGGTGTTCTTTGGTAATACCCAGTTTCAATGCTAGTGCCGAAGCCACGTAGATTGATGAGTAAGTACCTACCGTAATACCCAGTAGAAGTGCGGTCGCGAAGCCGTGAATCATAGCACCACCCTGGGTAAACAGCGCGATAACTACGAACAAGGTTGTACCCGAAGTAATCAATGTACGACTCAATGTTTGTGTAATTGAGTTGTTCATGATCTCAGCAGGCTCGCCTTTACGCATCTTACGGAAGTTTTCACGGATGCGGTCGAATACAACGATGGTATCGTTGAGCGAGTAACCAACAACGGTTAATAGCGCCGCGACGATCGTCAGGTCAACTTCGATTTGTAGCAGTGAGAAGATTCCTAGCGTAATGATAACGTCATGAGTCAGAGCCATTACCGCACCCGCTGCCAAACGCCACTCAAATCGCACCGATACGTAGATCAAGATACAGATAAGAGAAACAAGGATCGCAAGACCACCTGCTTCTGTTAGCTCATCACCGACGTTCGGACCAACGAACTCAATACGACGCATCTCAACGCTTTCACCTGTACCATCTTTGATAGCATCTAGGATCTGGTTGCCCAGTGTTTCACCGGCAACATCTTCACGTGGACGCAGACGTACCATAACGTCACGAGCACTACCAAAGTTCTGTACTGTCGCATCACCGAAGCCTTTCGCTTCTAAAGCACTACGAATATCTTCAAGGTTAGCTGGTTGCTCAAAACCGACTTCGATCAAGGTACCGCCAGTAAAGTCTAGACCCCAGTTCAACCATTTAGTCGATAGAGTAAAGATTGACGCACCAATCATTAGGATTGAGAAAACAAATGCCAGCTTTGACCAACGCATAAAGTCGATCGTTTTGTCTGTTTTCAATAACTGAAACATAATACTTCCCTAGATCGACAATTTGTTGATTCGTTTACCGCCGTACAATAGGTTCACGATACAACGTGTACCAATGATGGCTGTAAACATTGAGGTCAAGATACCGATAGATAGCGTTACTGCGAAACCTTTAATCGCACCTGTACCGACTGCAAATAGGATAATCGCAGTGATAAGGGTTGTGATGTTCGCATCGGCAATGGTACTGAACGCATTAGCGTAACCTTGGTGAATCGCTTGTTGAGGGTTACGACCTTCACGCAGCTCTTCACGAATACGCTCAAAGATAAGTACGTTGGCATCGACCGCCATACCCACCGTTAGAACGATACCGGCAATACCGGGTAGCGTCATCGTCGCACCAGGGATCATCGACATAATACCGATGATAAGTACGATGTTGGCAATCAAGGCACAGTTAGCAAAAATACCAAACTTACGGTAGTAAACTAGACAGAAAAGCATCACCGCAACCAGACCAAAGATACACGCTTGAATACCCATATCGATGTTCTGCTGACCCATAGAAGGACCAATAGTACGCTCTTCAACGATAGAGATAGGTGCAATCAGAGCACCTGCGCGTAGTAGAAGCGCTAGGTTATGTGCTTCTGAAGCTGAATCAATACCTGTGATACGGAAGTTACGACCAAGAGCAGATTGAATCGTTGCTTGGTTGATCACTTCCTCATGCTTAGTCAGAATCACTCGACCATCAGGCGTTTTACGGCCGCTATCTTTGTACTCTGCAAACACGGTAGCCATTAGCTTACCAATGTTCTTTTTCGAGAACGCAGACATCTTGTTACCACCTTCGCTGTCTAGCGAGATGTTAACTTGAGGACGACCATATTCATCAACACTTGAGCTTGCATCCGTAATGCTTGAACCACCTAGAATGACGCGCTTTTTAAGCACAACTGGGCGACCATCACGGTCTTGCTTGATCTCACTGCCTGCTGGCGCACGGCCATTTGCTGCAGCTGCTAGATCCGCTTTCGAATCCACTTCACGGAACTCAAGCGTCGCTGTCGCACCAAGAATTTCTTTAGCGCGCGCAGTGTCTTGCACACCCGGAAGCTCAACAACAATGCGGCTTGCGCCTTGGCGTTGTACAAGCGGCTCAGCAACACCTAGTTCGTTTACACGATTACGTAGGATGGTGATGTTCTGCTCAACAGCGTAGTTACGAATTTCAGTTAGGCGTTGCTCAGTAAAGGTTGCGGTTAACGCGTAGCGGCCATCAGAGTCTGATTCAGTGAAGATCATATCTGGGTGGTTTTGCTTTAGAATGCGCTCAGCATCAGCTAACTGTTCTTCGTTACGAAGCAGTACTTCAACGGCATCTTTACCTGAAGGGCGAATAGCACGGTAACGAATTTTCTCTTCACGAAGTTCGCTGCGGAAAGCTTCTTCTTGCTGACCAACTAGCTTTTCCATTGCAGCGTCCATATCCACTTCCATCAAGAAGTGAACACCACCACGCAGGTCAAGACCAAGCTTCATTGGTGCAGCACCAATAGACTCTAGCCAGTCTGGTGTTGCAGGAGCAAGGTTAAGAGCAACAATTTTATCGCTGCCAAGCGCTTCGTTGATAATATCGCGAGCACTGATTTGCGTGTCAGTGTCGTTAAAACGTACGAGAATAGATCCATTTTCGAGAGCAATGGATTTATGAGATAAGCCCTGTTCATCAAGAGCTTTAGTGACAGAATCCAGCGTTGACATATCTACAGAGGCGCCACGCGCCCCTGTAACTTGAATAGCCGGATCTTCACCGTAGATATTTGGAAGTGCATACAATGCAGCAATGGCGATGGCAAACACCACCATTAGGTACTTCCACATAGGATAGCGGTTTAGCACAGCGAGGATCCTCTAGCTGTTTTATAGAGACTTAAGCGTACCTTTTGGTAGCACTGCAGTAACGAAATCTTTCTTGATCACAACTTCGTTATTCGTGTTCAGCTCGATAGAGATGTAGTCGTTGTCTTCTGCGATTTTAGTAATTTTACCTACTAGACCACCGCTTGTTAGAACTTCATCACCTTTGCCCATCGAAGACATTAGGCTCTTGTGCTCTTTTACACGCTTAGCTTGTGGACGGTAGATCATGAAGTAGAAGATCACCGCGAACATACCTAGCATGATTAGCATTTCAAAACCGCCGCCTGCTGGAGCGCCTTCTGCTGCTGCGTGAGCTTGAGAAATAAACATTAAAAAGTCCTCTATTATTTTTTATTAATATCCAAGTTGGGCTTTCGCATTTTAGTTTCAAGTCTGAGAGTGACTAATAGAGATCGCTCTCTCAAAAATAACCTGCGTTCGCCTACTTTATTAGCAAAAGCCTCTGGCACAATGCCAAAGGCTTTAATTCTTTTAATCGGTCAATTACTGCTCTTTTGCTAGCGGTGGTACTTCACGACCACGACGCTCATAGAACTCAGTAACAAACTCATCGAAACGATCTTCATCAATCGCTTTACGAATACTTTCCATTAGACGCTGGTAGTAGCGCAGGTTGTGAATCGTGTTTAGGCGAGCACCTAAAATTTCGTTACAACGCTCTAAGTGGTGAAGGTACGACTTGCTGTAGTTCTGACAAGTGTAACAGTCACAGTGTGGATCTAATGGCGTTGTATCTGTTTTATGTTTCGCATTACGGATCTTGATCACACCACCAGTCACAAATAGGTGGCCGTTACGTGCGTTACGCGTTGGCATTACACAGTCAAACATGTCGATACCGCGACGTACACCTTCTACTAAATCTTCTGGTTTGCCAACACCCATTAGGTAACGAGGTTTGTCTTCCGGAAGTTGTGGACAAGTGTGCTCAAGAATGCGGTGCATGTCTTCTTTAGGCTCACCGACTGCAAGACCGCCAACCGCATAACCGTCAAAACCGATATCCGTTAGACCTTTAACCGATACATCACGCAAGTCTTCATAAACACCGCCCTGAACGATACCAAATAGGTTGTTCGGGTTTTCTAGCTTATCGAAGTGGTCGCGTGAACGTTGTGCCCAACGCAGTGACATCTCCATCGATTTTTTCGCTTCGTCGTGTGTCGCTGGGTATGGCGTACACTCGTCGAAAATCATCACGATGTCTGAACCTAGGTCTTTTTGGATTTCCATCGACTTTTCAGCGTCCATGAAAATCTTGTCACCATTTACAGGGTTACGGAAATGTACGCCTTGCTCTGTGATGGTGCGCATTTTACCTAGACTGAATACCTGGAAACCGCCTGAATCGGTAAGAATAGGACCGTGCCAGTTCATAAAATCGTGCAGGTCACCGTGCATTTTCATCACTTCTTGACCCGGGCGTAGCCATAGGTGGAAAGTGTTACCAAGAAGAATTTCAGCACCCGTGCCTTTTACTTCTTCTGGCGTCATGCCTTTAACAGTACCGTACGTACCTACTGGCATAAATGCAGGGGTTTGAACTGTGCCACGTTCGAAGGTCAGTTGACCACGACGTGCAACACCGTCTTTTTTCTTAAGATCGAATTTTAACTTCACGAAGCCTCCGGTTGTCAGAGAAACAGTCTGACATTAAGTTCAGAGCATTTAGCTCTATGAGGAGCGGTCGCCTTCCATGCGAGATACAAACCAATTTTTTGGTATGCGTCCTAGCCTACTGCTAGCACTCGTAAATTGTTTGCGTTCAGCTCAATTCTGAACATAAGAGATTCCCTACTCGCTCGTTCCTCACTCTATGGAATGACAAAACCGTCATTCCTGAATCGAGGCACGAGATATCAGGAATCTCTCAAAGTAATCTATACCAATCTATACCGTTTTCTTTTTAATGAACATTGAATCGCCATACGAGAAGAAACGGTAGTTGTTCTCTACGGCATGTTTATAAGCGTTCATCGTATTTTCATAGCCAGCGAATGCACTCACCAACATAATCAGTGTCGACTCTGGTAAGTGGAAGTTAGTGATTAAACAATCGACTAACTGGTACTCATAACCTGGATAGATAAAGATTTCAGTGTCACCAAAGAAAGGAACAAGCTCAGTGCCTTTCTTGATTGCATCTTGCGCGGCACTTTCTAGCGAGCGAACTGATGTGGTACCTACCGCGATGATGCGACCGCCACGCGCTTTGGTTGCTTTGATCGCCTCTACCACCTGTTGCGGTACTTCAACATATTCCGCATGCATATGGTGGTCATTGATGTTGTCCACTTTTACCGGCTGGAACGTACCCGCGCCAACGTGAAGTGTCACGTAAGCGAGCTCAGCACCTTTTGCTTTGATTTTTTCAATTAAAGGCTCATCAAAGTGCAAACCTGCCGTTGGCGCCGCGACAGCACCCGGTTTTTCATTGTAAACCGTTTGGTAACGCTCTTTATCTGAATCTTCGTCAGGGCGGTCAATATAAGGAGGAAGAGGCATATGACCAATCTCTTCCAATACCGCCAACACGTTTTGCTCAGAATTAAATTTCAGTTCAAACAGTGCATCATGGCGTGCCACCATTTGTGCCGAATACTCGTCGTTCTCACCGATAAAAATGGTTGAACCCGGCTTAGGTGATTTAGAACAGCGCACGTGGGCCAGAATGCTCTTTTCATCAAGAACGCGCTCAACTAGAACCTCAAGCTTACCTCCGGACTCTTTACGACCAAACAGTCGTGCTGGAATCACGCGCGTGTTATTGAAAACCACTAGGTCACCGGCTTGTACTTGCTCTAGTACATCGGTGAATGTGCCATCATTAAGCTCACCGCTATTTCCATCCAGTTGAAGCAGACGGCTTGCAGTACGTTCAGGCTGAGGGTAACGAGCAATCAGCTCATCAGGTAAGTCAAAGTGGAAATCAGATACTTGCATGTTACTAAATCTTTTGTCGTGGTTTATCTTGTCGTGATGGAAGTCGAACTGATTCTGTCACAAACAGACGACGAGTTTTTCGCAGCCGACTAGTATATTCTGCGCACGCGCAATAGCAAGGAAAGAGATGTGAATTATTGTAATCAGATTCGAATTTCGTGCGAATGAAAACGCTTTGTAGGCAATGCTTCTGAGTCGTTGCTGGAAGCTGTTCATATTTCGCTACAGCTTTTTCTAAAAATCGGAATAAAAACCCAACTAGCTCTCAATATCCAGTCGCAAAAGTTACTATATTAAAGGTATACCTAAGTAGCTTTCGTCGATATCGACAGTGGGTAGATGACAAAGATTAGAGGTACTGCCAAAGCAAAGGTTACTTAGTTATAAACAACAATAACTCAGGAGGCAGCCATGATTAAAATCGAAGACATGATGACGCGTAATCCGCATACCTTGCTACGCTCACATAACCTTGCCGATGCAAAACACACCATGGAAGCACTAGATATTCGCCATGTTCCTATCGTCGACGCGAACAAGTGTTTGCTTGGCGTGGTTTCTCAACGTGACGTATTGGCCGCTCAAGAATCGAGCTTGCAAAAAATTCCAGAAAATCAATCTTTCACTCTCGATACACCGCTATATGAAGTCATGAAAACGGGTGTCATGACCGTTTCTCCACAAGCAGGATTAAAAGAGAGTGCGATCTACATGCAAAAACATAAGGTAGGCTGCTTACCCGTAGTAGAAAAAGGCCACTTAGTCGGAATTATCACTGACAGCGATTTTGTTGCTATCGCTATCAACTTACTTGAGCTTCAAGAAGAAGTTGAACCAGAAGAAGTAGAATAAAAAAAGAGCGGTCTGCACCGCTCAAAGCATGTCAAAGTTTATGCTTAACAGAATACCAATTCCCAAATTTAGCGAGTTAAAGCCTGCATTTTTAACTCGCTAGTTAGGAATAGTGGCTAGGGATTAAAATTGGTCTTCTTCGGTAGAACCTGTCAGAGCCGTTACTGAAGAGTTACCACCTTGAATGGTGTTGGTCATCTTATCAAAGTAACCTGTACCTACTTCTTGTTGGTGAGCTACGAAGGTGTAACCTTTTTCAGCCGCTTGGAACTCAGGACGCTGTACTTTCTCAACGTAGTGGCGCATACCTTCACCTTGCGCGTAGTCGTGCGCTAGTTCAAACATGTTGAACCACATGTTGTGGATACCCGCTAGCGTAATGAACTGGTACTTGTAGCCCATATCTGACAGCTCTTGTTGGAACTTCGCGATGGTTTCAGCATCTAGGTTCTTCTCCCAGTTGAATGAAGGAGAACAGTTGTATGCCAATAGCTGATCAGGGTATTCAGCATGAATCGCTTCGGCAAACTTACGTGCTTCTTCCAGACAAGGCGTTGCCGTTTCACACCAGATAAGGTCTGCGTATGGTGCGTAAGCTAGGCCGCGAGCGATAGCTTGGTCAATACCTGCACGAACTCGGTAGAAACCTTCTTGAGTACGCTCACCTTGAATGAAATCTGCATCGTATGGATCGCAGTCTGAAGTGATTAGGTCTGCAGCGTTCGCATCTGTACGCGCAATCACGAGTGTTGTTGTGCCTGATACATCTGCCGCTAGACGCGCTGCTACTAGCTTTTGTACCGCTTCTTGAGTTGGTACAAGAACTTTACCACCCATATGGCCACATTTTTTCACTGACGCTAGCTGATCTTCAAAGTGTACGCCTGCTGCGCCCGCATCAATCATCGACTTCATCAGCTCGTATGCGTTAAGTACACCACCAAAGCCTGCTTCTGCATCCGCTACGATTGGTAGGAAGTAATCAATACCCCCTTCATCCGCTGGCGATTTACCGTTAGACCATTGGATTTGGTCAGCGCGACGGAATGAGTTGTTAATACGCTTAACCACTGAAGGTACAGAATCCACTGGGTATAGAGATTGGTCAGGGTACATGGTAGATGCAGTGTTGTTATCTGCCGCTACCTGCCAACCTGATAGATAAATTGCCTCGATACCCGCTTTTGCTTGCTGAACCGCTTGACCACCGGTTAGAGCACCTAAACAGTTTACGTAGCCTTTTTTCGCGTCACCGTTGACCAGTGACCATAGCTTGTCCGCACCACGTTGAGCGATAGTGTTGGCAGGCACCATTGAACCACGTAGTTCTACGACTTCTTCAGCTGTGTAAGGGCGTTTAACATTTTTCCAGCGTGGATTAGTAGCCCAGTCTTTTTCCAGAGCTTCGATTTGTTGGCGGCGAGTTAAGTTAGTCATCGGTCTATCCCTCTTTTGATGAGCGCTTCTTATGTGGGTAAATGGGCGCTATGTTTCTTTTATCCTTGGCAGTACATCCATCTCTGCCTTAGAACATTCACGTTATTGTTGAGTTGTTATTGGTTTACTTAGTCCAAGAAGTCATATCCTGGGACGGTTAAGAAATTGGTCAGTTCATCACTGGTGGTGAGCTTAGCCATTAGCTCGGCGGCTTGTTCAAATCGACCTGAGTCATAACGCTCTTGGCCAATCTCACTTTTCACCACTTCGATCTCTTCTGTTAGGTACTGCTCGAATAGCGGTTTGGTCACGGTTTGTCCGTTATCGAGTGATTTGCCGTGCTGAATCCATTGCCAGATAGAAGCGCGAGAGATTTCTGCTGTCGCGGCATCTTCCATCAAGCCATAGATAGGCACACAGCCGTTACCAGATATCCAAGCTTCGATGTATTGAAGCGCAACACGGATATTATGACGCATGCCTTGCTCAGTAATCGCTCCGTCACACGGGGCTAGCAGATCTTCTGCCGTAATGGGGGCATCTTGGCTTCGAGAGACATTGAGCTGGTTAGTACGCTCTCCTAGGGCTTGGTCAAACACCACCAGCGCAGTGTCGGCAAGGCCCGGGTGCGCAACCCAAGTGCCATCATGGCCATTGCTCGCTTCCAGTGACTTATCGTTATAAACCTTATCGAGCACTTGCTGATTGGTTCGTGGGTCTTTCGCTGGGATAAAGGCGGCCATCCCTCCCATAGCGAAAGCACCACGCTTGTGACACGTTCGAACAAGTAAACGCGAGTATGCATTTAGGAACGGCTTGTCCATGGTCACCGCCTGACGATCCGGCAGCACGCGATCGGGGTGTCTTTTTAGGGTTTTAATGTAGCTAAAGATGTAGTCCCAGCGGCCACAGTTTAGACCTACGATATGCTCTTTAAGAGAGAACAAAATTTCATCCATCTCAAATACCGCAGGGAGCGTTTCTATCAATACCGTTGCTTTGATAGTGCCAGTGTCTAAACCAAAGTAGTCCTCAGTAAAATGGAATACGTCGCTCCACCATTTCGCTTCGTGATGAGACTGCAACTTAGGAAGATAAAAATATGGGCCGCTGCCTTTATTCAACAAGCTGGTGTAGTTGTTGTAAAAGTAAAGCGCAAAGTCAAACAGCGCCCCCGGGATAATCTGACCGTTAAATGTCACGTGTTTTTCTTTTAGATGTAGACCACGTACACGGCAGATTAAAACGGCTGGATCTTGTTCCAGCTTATAGTGCTTACCATTAACCGGATTGGTGTAACTGATGTCGCCATTTACCGCATCGCGCAGGTTAATTTGACCATCAAGCACCTTATCCCAAGCGGGAGCCAAAGAGTCTTCAAAATCTGCCATGAACACTTTTACGTTGGCATTCAGTGCATTAATCACCATTTTGCGGTCAGTAGGACCTGTGATTTCAACACGGCGATCTTGCAGATCTTTTGGAATCCCTTGGATCTTCCAGCTTCCTTCTCTGATATCTAGCGTATCTTCAAGGAAATCCGGCAGTTCGCCAGCGTCAATGCGCGCTTGCTTCTCTTCACGAGTAGCCAGCAGCTCATCCACTCGGCCAGCAAACTTGTCACACAGCAGAGACAAAAAGGTTTGGGCTTCAACAGGGAAAATCGCCTGATGCTCTGGTGAAAGGGTACCAGTGACATCAAGCATGCCTTCGGTTAGTAGGGTTTCTTGGGCTTCTACTGTTGTTTTTTCTCTATCTGGTGTGTTGGCAAGCATAATTTCTTCCTTAACTATCCAGAGTGTTGAAACTAGGTGCTGTTCACTCACCTTTAATCTGTTTCTGTCACTCGGGTATTGCTTGGTCTATTTCAAGTTACATTTGTAACTATCAAACAACAGTCAAACATCCACATTGACCATCACTTGATTGATTTTTTTGTTTCGTTGGTTGTTAGATTGACTGAGCCTAACTCGCTTTTCAATCTAGACATAAGTCTTACAAGACCTGCATTTAAACTATACCAACATCCGTTAGAGTAAAAGTCCTAAAGTAAACAAATCGTTAAATTCAAAGTTTTATTCGGTCAGCTCCAAGCTATTGATTTCGATCACCAAAATGTAAGTGGTTACGTAATTTAATTACAGTAAAATTACACCTGTAAAACCGTTTCAAACAGACGTTTGATTATTAGTAATAGAATGGAAACCTAGCGATAACTGGGCTTTTAGAGGATATGCAACGAAGAGATCAAACAGAGTAAATTTGACTAGTTGTAAAATTCACAGTGTGAAATTTCACAATTTAATGAAAGCTTCATCAAGATTCCTTTGTAAAATTTTACAAGTTAAAGTTCACCAACAGAATAAAATGCTAAAAAGCGCACTAAAACTAGTGCGCCTTTTAAGAGGTATTGATGATTAATGGCTACTACTTATCGCTAAAGTAGCTCTGACACTACATCTGCTAATTGATTAAAAGTATTTACACGCGACGAACTTGGTCGCCAAACGAGTCCGATATGGCGATGAGCCTGCTGCCCAGGCGCGTCGACGACGACCAAATTCTGGTTTTCAATCAAGCCATGATCAATCGCCATTTGCGGAATAAACGTCGTGCCCATACCGTTTGCCACCATTTGAACCAGCGTGTGCAAGCTAGTGGCAGAAAACGGATTAATCTTTTCTTTATCGGTTAATTGACAAGCCGATACCGCATGCTCGGTTAAACAGTGCTCTTTCTCTAATAGAAAGACGAACTCATTTGGCAAGTCAGCATATTTAATCGGTGTTTGAATTGCATCGGCTTGGTTTTGACTGATGATCATCCGGAAAGGGTCGTTACCGACAATTCGGCTGTCCATTCCATCAATCTCGACCGGTAAGGCCAAAATCAGCACATCAAGCTCACCGTGACGAAGCGCATCTAATAAATTAGTGGTGGTGTCTTCTCTTAATAGAAGGTTGAGTTGCGGGAAGCGCTGGTTCACTTCCTGAACTAAATCGCACAATAAGAAAGGAGCAATCGTTGGAATACAGCCAACTCGAAGTTGACCTTCCATTTCATCCCCTTGGCACAGACGCCCGAGTTCAACTAAGTCTTGCCCTTTAGCCAGTAGCTCTCGCCCTTGCTGGACAACGAGTTCTCCTGCCTGAGTAAAAACCAGTGGGCTCTTCTTATCTTTCTTTTCATAGAGAGGACAGCCAATCAGCTCTTCGAGATTTTGAATGCCTTTACTTAAGGTTGACTGGCTAACAAAACACTTTTCAGCAGCATCGCTAAAATGACGTGTTTCATACAAAGTGATTAGATAGTGTAACTGCTTGAGGCTAGGCCACTTATTCATAGATTTGTTTATTACTTCTGACTAGATATTGACCAAGTTAATAAAAACTAATTTATCGCTTTTTTCGATTAACTTAATCTATTTAATTCGCTTTTTTACATACTACAATGTGTACTATAGTTTGTCGCGTACAAACACGGACCAAACCAAAAACACTTATCTTGGTTTGGAACTAACCATATATTTTAGGAGCAAAAAAATGGTACTAGTAGGTCGTCAAGCCCCAGATTTTACTGCTGCAGCTGTTCTAGGTAACGGTGAAATCGTTGATAACTTCAACTTTGCAGAGTTCACTAAAGGTAAGAAAGCGGTTGTTTTCTTCTACCCACTAGATTTCACTTTCGTTTGCCCATCTGAGCTAATCGCTTTCGACAACCGTCTAGCTGATTTCCAAGCTAAAGGTGTTGAAGTAATCGGTGTTTCTATCGATTCTCAGTTCTCTCACAACGCATGGCGTAACACTGCGATCGAAGATGGCGGTATCGGTCAAGTTAAGTACCCACTAGTTGCTGACGTTAAGCACGAAATCTGTAAAGCATACGACGTTGAGCACCCAGAAGCAGGCGTTGCTTTCCGTGGTTCTTTCCTAATCGACGAAGAAGGCGTTGTACGTCACCAAGTAGTTAACGACCTACCACTAGGCCGTAACATCGACGAAATGCTACGCATGGTTGACGCTCTAAACTTCCACCAGAAGAACGGTGAAGTATGTCCTGCACAGTGGGAAGAAGGTAAAGCAGGTATGGACGCATCTCCAAAAGGTGTTGCAGCGTTCCTATCTGAGCACGCAGAAGACCTAAGCAAGTAATTACTTGCTTCACATACCCAAGCTCACGGGTATGAACGGTTGGTAGTATAAAGCTATATAAACAGTAATAAGCGCAAAAAGCGCAGCGCCAATCAGTTATAAGTAAAGTCTTACTAAAGAGCCCGAAGCACTGCTTCGGGCTCTTTTTATTACGGGTAGTAATAATCGCCAATATAGGCAAAAAGACAACATATCGCTAAAGAGACAAAAAATATCGGCTTACAGACTTTCTCCATTTCAGGTCTTTAAACTCTTAAATCGTCTCTTTATGATGAATCTAACTTAATTTGAGACAGAGCAACAACGCCCTGTCGAAACGATATCTACATGGAGATGAAACATGGCTTACTTTTCTCTAGCCTTTGGTACGGCAACCAAAAACCGTGATGGAAAAATCATCGAAGCATTTTTCCCAAACCCAGTTCTTAACCCAGCTGACGCTCTAGTTGAAGCGGTAGCAAAAGTGGCAGGTTATGAGCAAGGTAACCAAGCTATCGAAATCTCTGCGGCTCAAAGTGCTGAGCTTGCTGGCGCATTTGAAGCAAATGGCGACGCAGCAAACGCATCATTCGCGGCAAAAGCAGCGGAATCTTCTCAGCCACTAGTACTGGTTGTTCTAGCTTCGGACGAGAAACCGGCGTCAGTAGCAGAAGGCTTCCTTAAGCTACAACTGATCTCTAACCGCCTAGTTCAACCTCACGGTACTGTGCTTGATGGTATCTTCGGCCTACTGCACAACATTGCTTGGACTAACGAAGGTCCTATCGATCTACCAGAACTGGCTGAGCGTCAAATTGAAGCTCGTCTAGCAGGTCGCGCACTATCTGTAGATTGTGTCGATAAGTTTCCTAAGATGGTTGATTACGTGGTTCCTGCAGGCGTTCGTATCGCTGACACATCTCGCGTACGTCTTGGTGCGCACGTGGGCGAAGGTACTACGGTTATGCACGAAGGCTTCATTAACTTCAATGCTGGCACAACAGGTGTAAGCATGGTTGAAGGCCGTATTTCTGCTGGCGTGGTTGTTGGCGACGGTTCAGATATCGGTGGCGGTGCATCTATCATGGGTACGCTATCTGGCGGTGGTACTGTTGTCGTATCTATCGGTGAAAACTCACTGCTTGGTGCTAACGCAGGTCTTGGTTTCCCACTAGGCGATCGTTGTACTGTTGAATCTGGCCTTTATGTAACTGCGGGCTCTAAAGTGCGTATGCTTGATTCAGAAGGCAATGAAGTAGAAGTGGTTAAAGCTCGTGATCTTGCTGGCGTATCCGACCTACTCTTCCGTCGTAACTCAGTAACAGGCCAAATTGAATGTCTTGCTAACAAGACGGCTGTAGAACTGAACTCTGAGCTTCACAGCAACAACTAAAAGCACAGTAGACATAGTTAGCGCTTGTTAATAATAAAATCCCCTAGCAGATACCTGCTGGGGGATTTTTTCGCTTAGCTATTAGTAATAGTAAGCTTTATAGTCACTGACGTTGTTTTTATTGTTTTCTACTTAAGAAGCAACAACCTGAGATCAGGCTAGCGCTTCTTTCTCGCGTGCTTTTTGTTCGTGGTGCGCTCTTTCACCTAAGAAGGCATAGGTCAAACAAACGATAGATGTAATACAAGAGCCTACCAAGATGATGAATCCGCCATCCCAGCCAAAGTGGTCAACCGTATAGCCGAGAATCGCATTCGCCGCCACAGCGCCACCTAAGTAACCAAACAAGCCAGTCAGTCCTGCCGCCGTTCCCGCCGCCTTCTTCGGTGCCAGTTCTAATGCATAGAGACCGATTAGCATTACTGGGCCGTAAATTAAGAAGCCAATCGCCACGAGAGCCATCATATCAACCGTAGGGTTACCGGCTGGGTTAAACCAGTAAACTAGAACTGCGACGGTAACGAGAACCATAAACAAGATACCTGCAGGTGCTCGGCGACCTTTGAACAACTTATCGGAAATCCAGCCACAAAGCAGAGTGCCAGGGATCCCCGCCCACTCATATAAGAAGTAAGCCCACGAGGATTTGTCGACTGAAAAATCTTTCGCTTCTTTGAGATATACAGGTGCCCAGTCCAATACTCCGTAACGAATCAGGTAGACAAACGCATTGGCAATCGCGATCGACCACAAGAGCTTGTTAGAGAAAACATATTTAAAGAAGATCTCTTTTGCCGTCATCTCTTTCTCATGTGACTTGTCGTAGTCATCTGGATAATCTTCTTTGTACTCTTCAATCGGAGGCAAGCCACAAGACTGAGGCGTATCTCGAACAGTAAACCAGATAAAAATCGCAACGAGAGTGGCAAAGAAAGCGGGAACATAGAAAGCAGTTCGCCAATCATCGTTGAATGCCCATAATCCGAGAATAAACAGTGGACCAATTAAGCCGCCGCCAACGTTGTGTGCCACGTTCCAAACCGAAACGATCTCACCCCGCTCTTTACGCGACCACCAGTGAACCATGGTTCGACCGCAGGCAGGCCACCCCATTCCTTGAAACCAGCCGTTCAAGAACAACAGAATGAACATGGCTGCGATGCTTCCGGTAGCCCAAGGCATAAAACCAAAACAGAACATCACCAAGGCGGACATCAACAAACCGCCACTTAGGAAATAACGTGGGTTAGAGCGGTCCGACACACTGCCCATCAAAAATTTGGACAGACCATAAGCAATAGAGACCGCAGCAAGCGCAACGCCAAGATCACCACGACTAAAGCCTTGTTCAATTAGGTATGGCATAGCCAGACTGAAGTTTTTACGTACTAGATAGTAGCCTGCATAACCGACAAAGATGCCGATAAAGAGCTGCCAACGTAAACGGGAATAAGCGCCATCAATCTTATCTGTGGGTAAGCGATCGATGTGCGCCTTAGGTTTAAATATTCCAAACATAGGGGCCTCATTATAATTTGAGCGATGGTAGGGTCTTCAAAAACTCGAACGAGCAAAATAAAGTTTCGTTCGAAAGCTTGCGCATTCTATTAGAAATTCAATTTATTTCTGTGACAAATGTTGCATAAGAATTAAATCTGAGTAAATACAGTGTATTAAGGCAAAATAGTTAGCGCACGCTTCCACTTTTCACATATTTAGTTACTGTTCGAATGACCATGTTGAACAAAACACCAACTCCCCTACCGTACAAAATCTCAAATAAAGCTATTCACAACGGTAATACTCTCGATAACAGAGTGACTGAAAGGCATGCTCATTAAGGGGCTAACATCGATTTTTTAGGGCTTTCGACAACTACCCATAGATAGCAAACAGACAGAGAGGATTAACAAACAAAGCGCGTTTACTTAACATTTATATGCTTAAACGCTCATTTTTTATGCTCGTTTGTTTTCGATTGCCGTGATATATGCAAAATTAATGTGCATAAACAGGGAAACTACACCAATCTTTACTGCTCAAACCGCCCTGTCTCGACTCGCACGGCAAAGATAAGCAGACCAAGATTAGCTAAAATAGTAATAACGAAACAAAAGGACTCTTACCATGACTGAGCAAAAGTACATTGTTGCCCTAGACCAAGGCACAACAAGCTCACGCGCGGTGATTTTGGATCACGATGCAAACATCGTTAGTATCTCGCAACGTGAATTCACACAAATCTATCCTCAGTCAGGATGGGTGGAACATGACCCTCTCGAAATTTGGGCGACCCAAAGCTCAACCTTGATTGAAACACTAGCTAAGTCTGGCATAAGCAGTGATCAGCTCGCAGCTATTGGCATCACTAACCAACGTGAAACCACCATCGTTTGGAATAAAGAGACGGGTAAACCTGTTTACAATGCGATCGTATGGCAGTGCCGCCGAACTGCAGAAATTTGTGAGCAGCTCAAAGAGCGAGGATTGGAAGAGTACGTCAGAGAAAATACCGGATTAGTTCTCGATCCTTACTTCTCGGGAACCAAAGTAAAGTGGATACTCGACAATGTTGAAGGAGCAAGAGAAGATGCCGAAGCGGGCAAGCTCTTGTTCGGCACCGTTGATACTTGGTTAGTTTGGAAAATGACTCAAGGCCGTGTTCATGTCACAGACTATACCAATGCGTCTCGCACCATGCTGTTTAACATCAACGACCTATGCTGGGATCAAAAACTACTTGATGAGCTAGGAATTCCGGCTTCAATGATGCCAGAGGTTAAACGCTCTTCTGAAATTTACGGACAAACCAACATTGGTGGTAAAGGCGGTACAAGGATCCCTATTGCCGGTATCGCTGGAGACCAGCAAGCCGCACTCTACGGTCAAATGTGTGTCGAAGCTGGTCAAGCAAAAAACACCTATGGAACGGGTTGTTTTCTACTGATGAATACCGGACAAGAGAAGGTCAACTCTACCCATGGTTTGCTCACTACATTGGCTTGTGGACCTTCAGGGGAACCTGCTTATGCATTAGAAGGCGCGGTATTCATGGGTGGCGCTTCTATCCAATGGTTACGTGATGAGATGAAACTGCTTGCTGACGCAAAAGATTCTGAATACTTCGCCACCAAAGTCGACTCATCCAATGGGGTGTATGTCGTCCCAGCCTTTACTGGCCTTGGTGCTCCGTATTGGGATGCTTGGGCGCGTGGCACTATTGTTGGCCTAACCCGTGGTGTCAGCTCTAACCACATCATAAGAGCGACGCTAGAAGGTATCGCTTATCAAACCAGAGATGTTCTTGATGCGATGCAGGCGGACTCGGGCATTAAACTGGCCAACTTACGTGTTGATGGTGGTGCAGTTGCTAATAATTTCCTTATGCAGTTCCAATCAGATGTTTTAGATACTGAGGTTCACCGTCCTAAAGTAACCGAAGTTACCGCATTGGGCGCAGCTTACCTTGCAGGCCTTGCCGTTGGATATTGGAATAGTATCGATGAGCTGCAAAACAAAGCCGAACTCGATCGCACCTTTGAGCCTCATCATGACGAAGAGAAACGCAATCGCCGTTACAAAGGATGGAAGCGCGCCGTGAAGTGTGCTCAGGTATGGGCTGAAATGCATAATGAAGAAGACTAGTAACTAAATCCGGTATTAGCTTAGTAAACGTGGGGCGTCTTAAGGCGCCCTTTTTTTGCGCCTTGCCCCCTATTCCATACACGCGTCTCTTCTCAGAACGAAAGAATTCGCGCACAATAGCGCGAGTTATTATTTTCGAATGTTAGTGTATTAATTCTAATAGTTCGAACACAGGGAGCGGCGAGTGAAGCAAATACCAAGACATCAGCAAATCATTGCTCTTGTACAAAAGCAGGGGTATGTGAGTACTGATGAGTTAGTTGAAAAGTTTAATGTCAGTCCACAAACCATCAGACGAGACCTGAATGAGTTAGCGGACGAAAACAAAATTCGCCGCTATCACGGCGGTGCTACGATCCCATTAAGTTCAGAAAACACCTCTTATACCGATCGTAAGAGCATGAACTTCAATGAAAAGGATGTGATCGCTGACGAAGTGGTCAAACACATTCCAGATGGCGCGACGCTATTTATCGACATCGGTACCACCCCAGAGGCCATCGCTCGTGCACTGAGTAAAAATCACAAGCAATTACGTGTTGTCACCAATAACATCAATGTCGCGACTATCTTGCTTCCGAATCCAGAATTTAAAGTGATTCTCGCGGGCGGAGAGGTGCGCAATCGAGACGGCGGTATTGTCGGCGAAGCAACACTCGATTTCGTCAAACAGTTCAGACTAGACTTCGGTATTCTGGGGATTAGTGGCATTGATTTTGATGGTTCTCTACTCGACTTTGACTACCATGAAGTCAGAGTGAAACAAGCGATTATTGAGAACAGCCGTAGTGTGTTCTTAGCCGTTGACCACTCCAAGTTTGGTCGTAATGCAATGGTCAAACTAGGCAACATCTCTCAACTCCACATGCTGTTTACCGATAAGCAGCCACCAAAAGAAATCCTTTCAATCCTTAAAGAACATTCCATTCCTTTAGAAGTGGTGAACAAAGAAGAATAATCAACATTTCTTCATTTGAATTTAACCTTATTGAAACCTTTATCGCGAGATAAAGGTTTTTTTTGTGCACAAATCACACAAACGAGCGTAAACGAAAATAAATAGTGATCAAAAACGAAAGCTGAGCTAGGATTTAATTATGTTCAAAAATGCTCGTTCGCTCAACACAAGGTCATATTCATGAGTAACAACCAGAATTCGGCTAATTCGCAAAAAGTTTTAGATTTGATCGTTATTGGTGGTGGTATCAATGGCGCAGGTATTGCTGCAGATGCGGCAGGTCGTGGACTCTCAGTCGGTCTATACGAAGCACAAGATTTCGCATCAGCCACTTCGTCGGCCAGTTCTAAACTGATCCACGGTGGCTTACGCTATTTAGAGCATTATGAGTTTCGTTTGGTTTCGGAAGCGCTCGCTGAACGGGAAGTGTTACTCCAGAAAGCGCCCCATGTTGCTCAACCGATGCGTTTTCGCTTACCTCATCGACCATTTCTCCGCCCAGCTTGGATGATCCGTTGTGGACTATTCCTGTACGACAACCTAGGTAAACGCACCACACTGCCTGCAAGTAAAGGGATTGATTTAGCCAAGTCCGGCATACTTAAGCCTGAAATGAAAAAAGGCTTTGAGTATTCAGACTGCTGGGTAGACGACGCGCGCTTAGTGCTGCTCAATGTCCTTGCTGCTCAGGAGAACAATGCAGAGATCCGTAACTACAGCCGTGTAGAAAGCGCTCGACGTGAAGGTGAACTGTGGAGCGTGACTATTCGTGATGAACTGACTGGCCAAGCAATAGAACGTAAGGCAAAAGCCTTAGTCAACGCGGCAGGGCCGTGGGTCAAACAGTTCTTTGATGATGGTTTAGAGCAAGCCTCTCCTCGTAATATTCGCTTGATCAAAGGATCGCATATTGTCGTTCCTCGTATTCATGATGAGCCTCAAGCTTACATTCTTCAAAACCAAGATCACCGAATTGTGTTCATGATTCCTTATTTAGATAAGTTCTCGATCATTGGTACCACCGATGTGGAATACAAAGGTGACCCACGTGAAGTTGCCATCTCTGATGATGAAGTCGATTACCTCATCGACATCGTCAACCAACACTTCGTCCAGCAGCTTAAACGTGAGGACGTGGTTTGGACATACAGCGGCGTGCGACCTTTATGTGATGACGAATCAGACTCACCACAAGCGATCACGCGCGATTACACACTTGAACTGGAAGCGGAATACGACCAAGCACCACTGCTTTCCGTATTTGGTGGCAAGCTCACGACCTACCGTAAGCTGGGTGAAGCGGCGTTAGAAAAGCTCAAGCCTTACCTACCTAATATGGGTACACCTTGGACAGCAAACCATGCGCTTCCTGGCGGTAACTTCAGTTGCTCACGTGAACAGCTAGCCGGAACGATTCACAACGCCTACCCTTGGTTACCCGAAGCACTATTGCTGCGCTATGTCACGCAGTTTGGCACCTATACATGGAAGCTACTGGAAGGAATGGAAAATATCGATGCGCTGGGGATTAAGTTCTCGGACGCAGCTCAAGGTGTTTTCCAACGTGAAATCGACTATCTCGTTGAACATGAAATGTCAGTCACCGAAGAGGATATCTTGTGGCGTCGTACCAAACTTGGCTTGTACCTAAATAGCCAAGAGCAACAGGCGCTAAGTGACTATCTAAAGAGTAAGCAACCTGCCACAGTGGTCCCGTTTTCTGAGGTAGGTTAGCCCCCACTTTCCTATCGCAATGAAAAAGGCTTGGCACTTCAACTCGCCAAGCCTTTTCTTTTGGTTTAATTCACTTTAACCAGGGTGCCCATCGACTCTTGGCGTGAGCAGCATTTTGCCAAACATCCCCACATACATAGCGAAAGCGAGTATCCACAATGCGGCGCTGATGTTGACCGATTCAATCAGATATTGAGGGAAAAAGGCAACGCCTAAGCTTCGAACCAAAGCAGCCAATATAATCGCTGCGAAAGCAACACTCATGTTTGGACCTTGGTAAATCGCGCGCCCGGTGTGCCCCATAGTCACACGTGCGATCATCGCTAAGATCACACCACCAATGGCGCCAATAGCAAACATGTGCAGCATATTGTGGCTGGCAAATGGGTTGTCGAGTAAACCACGCAGCAACAAACTCACTGGAATACATAAGTAGGTTGCATGCAGCGACCAGACTAGAGGCTCACTGAGAGTTCGCCACGGCTGCCACCTCATCACTCTAATCAAATGTGCTAACCCTGAAATTACCATTAGCGGTTGACCTAACTGTGCAAACGTCATCGGGAAGAAGCTGAGAATAAACAGCCCTACCAATGGCAAGTTCGCCACCCAATCTAACCAGACGATAGGTTGAGGCTTTTCGAAATTAAACCGACGAGCGGTAAAGAATGGGATCACTCTGCTCCCCATAATAGAAAGCAACAAGGTGAACCACCACAGCATAGCTTGCCACACCGCCGATGAAGGAAACGGTGGCATCCCCTTCACTGTTGCGTAACTGGCAAAGTTAGCCACGATTGCCAGAACAAACAAGGGAACGAAAAACAGGTTACGCCACCCTTTTGCTTTGACCACCCGAGTCCCGACTTCAAATGCTGTCATAGCTAAAAACAGCGCTTCAATAGAAGAGATGAGCCACAACGGCGTTGGCGTCCATAACAGTACGCGAGGCGCCAACCACAACCCAACCAAGATGGCTAAACGGTGATGTTTAGTGCCGTTAATGCCCGTCCAGTTTTGCACTGCAGTTAACACAAAGCCAACAACAATCGCCATCGCAAAGCCAAATATCATTTCATGTACGTGCCACCACAGCGCAGGCACTTGCAATGTTGTTGGCTGGCCGGATTGAAACATCCATACCCAAACCGCTATCGCAATAACGGCATAAATAGAACCAAGAAGAAAGAAAGGTCGAAACCCAAGACGTAAAACGGGTGGAATGGCTTCTTCGACCTTTTTGTCGGTAATATTGAGCACTGAAATACTCCTAAACAAATTTAAATCTCTAACTTGTTTCACTATCGCAAGAAGTGTTCCAGTTTGTTAAAGCGTTATAGACTCTTGCTTTCAGCGCTCTAACCACTCTATTTAAAGTCATAATGACACAATAAACACATGTCATTATGACCTTAATAAAACAATTTGTATCACTTCCTTTTATCTCGAAAAGTCGCTAGTTTAGAACTCTGCTGATCATGCCAATCAATAAGGAGAGCAGAATGGCAAACTATATCTTTGGCTACGGCAGTCTGATGAACTCTGCCTCACGACAACTGACTGGCCAAACTTCCGCAGCGATTCCCGCTACCGCACACGGCTTCAGGCGTTACTGGGGCAAAGTTGATGATAGCTATATTCTATCGCCACTGGTGGTAGACAAAGGACAGGGACAGGTCAATGGGGTTTTACTGGAAGTCAGCGATGACGGACTGAAAGAATTCGACATTCGCGAACGAGGGTATCACCGAGTTTTAATCTCAGCGGATAAACTTGATGCTGAACTAGTATTATCGACCAATGATCATGTGTGGGTTTACATCAAAGACAACCCTGAACCACCTTGTTCATTGAGCCCTATCATGCAGACTTACGTCGATACTGTACTCGCAGGGTGTCTAGAAATTTCCGAGCAGTTTGCCCAGCAGTTTGTAGAACATACCATTGGCTGGAACTTTCCATTGGAGAATGATCGCCATCAGCCCAAATATGGCAATTTGGCAGGAGTAAAACCAGAGCACCACAACACAATTGATGCCCTGGTGGCTGAAGCAAGAACCTAACTAAAAACCCTCAGCCGAAAAGAGAACTCTATACAATACGAACCCCAGCAGGCATAGAACGCTCTGGGGTTAACAGAACACTTTGTGATTCATCGTCCGTCTCAGCGCAAAGCAACATACATTCCGAGGTTTCTCCACGCATTTTGGCTTTCGCCAAGTTACACAGCACCACTACTTCTTTTCCCATCAACTCCTGCTCGGTGTAATAAGGCACTAAGCTAGTGACGGTTTGCAGCGTCTTTTCCCCAACATCTATTTGAACGATGTAGAGTTTGTCTGCATTTTCGTGGCGAGCGACTTCGATGATTTTTCCTGTACGCATTTCTAATTTTGCGAAGTCGGTGTATGCGATCGTTTCCATGATAAACCTCGAACTTAAAGTTGGTAAAGTTTTACTAAAAGACAACGTTTACACTATCAGCAATCGCTTATATTGCAAGTGGTAAAGATCGCATTTCAAGAAACTGAATGCTATACAATTTGCCTTATTTACATTCAAAGGGTTAAATAACCCTAGGAGTATTTTTCGAGGTCACACATGGCAACTATTAAAGATGTCGCCAAAGAAGCGGGCGTATCAATCGCGACTGTTTCTCGGGTCATTAACAAATCACCAAAAGCGAGCAAAGCATCGATTGCTTCAGTGACACAGGCGATGGCCAAACTAGGCTATCGACCGAATGCCGCAGCGAAAGCGTTGGTCAGTCAAAGCAGTAATACGGTTGGGGTATTAGTTGGCGATGTATCTGATCCTTTTTTTGGCACTTTGGTCAAAGCCGTCGACAATGTTGCCCATGAACACGGTAAACATATCTTGATCGGCAACGGCTACCACAGCCCGGAAGAAGAGCGAAAGGCGATTGAGCTATTGATCAACAACCGTTGCGATGCCTTGGTTATTCATTCGAAAGGTTTGTCAGATGAAGAATTGATCGGCTATGCCAAAGAAGTCAAAGGCCTGGTTTTCATCAATCGCCATATTCCTGAAATGGCCGAGCGCTGTATCGCTTTAGACAACCGCCGAGGTGCCTACCTCGCCACGGAATACCTTATCCGCCATGGTCATACTAAGATAGCTTGCGTCGCTTCAGCGCATCGTATTGAAGACTCGGATCAACGTGTTGATGGTTACTTACAAGCCCTGCGAGACAACAATATCGAACTTCCGCAAAGCTATATTGAATATGGTGAGCCGAACAACGATGGCGGTGAAGTTGCCATGACGAATCTGCTGACTAAATCTTTAGACATCACTGGCGTTGTAGCCTACAACGACTACATGGCCGCGGGTGCGCTGTCAGTGCTAGACGAAAATGGCATCAAGGTGCCGGATCAAATTTCAATGCTTGGTTTTGATGATGGCTTGATCGCTCGCTATGTCAGCCCTCGCCTGACAACTATCCGCTATCCAATCGCGATGATGGCAGAACGAGCGGCGCGTTTAGCGCTGAACCTAGCCAAAGAACAAAACTCAAACGATGAGGCACTGATGTTTACGCCGACCTTAGTACGCCGCAATTCAGTTGAAAAAGTGACCTAAACGTAGCACCCGCTAAATAAAACAAAGGCGTTACCTGAGTAACGCCTTTGTTGTTTTAGGCTTTTAAGCCACACCATGACCTTTCGATGCGACCCAAATTCGGTACCACTGTTCATTGGTCAATGACAGTTCAAGCGCGCCAACCGCAGCGTGAACACGCTCAATGTTACCACTGCCCAAGATTGGGATTGGGTTGGAAGGTAAACGCAATACCCATGCGAAAATGACTTGGTCGATAGAGCTTGCGCCGATTTCTTGCGCCACTTCTGTCAAAGTGTGACGGATGCGATCCATCTGTTCACTCTCTTCACTGAAGATACGCCCACCAGCGAGACAAGACCACGCCATTGGTTGCACACGATGTTGCTGAAGTTGTTCTAGCGTGCCATCTTCCGTCATTTGCAGGTTGACCGGATTGATCTCAACTTGGTTAGTGATCAATGGCTGCTCAACTCTTGATTGCAATAGAGCAAACTGAGCCGGGGTAAAGTTAGACACACCAAAATGTTTTACTTTACCCGCTGCTTTTAACTGAGCGAATGCTTCAGCCGCTTCATCAGCATCCATCAGTAAGTCTGGGCGATGCAGGAGTAACACATCTAGATGATCGGTATTGAGTCGAGTTAACGATTGATCAACGGATTCAATAATGGCGGCTTTACCACTGTTGTAATGGTTAACCTGAGGATCTTCACCACGGTAAATTCCGCATTTAGAGACGATCTCAATTTGATCGCGCAAGCTGCTATCTAATGCCAACACTTGACCAAACATACGCTCGCACGCAGAGTCTGGGCCATAAACAGGCGCATGGTCTACCGTTGTAATACCTAACTCTAGGTGCTGCTTAACAAATGACAGTTGCTGCTGAGTGTTCATTCCCCACTCAGCCATACGCCAGTAACCTTGGATCATTGGTGAAAACACCGGATGTGTCTTATTCATCTCTATCCCCTGATTTATAGACCTCACCATTGCAATATTGCCGTGAGTTTACTCTGTTCTGCACTCAGTATACTGGTACTAAAGCTAGGGATTAAACTAGCTAACAAGAAAAGATAATTCGATATACAGCACAATAGATGATATTTAATTTCCTATATAGAACGATATAATTAACGACAGATTCAAGAACTCAGGTGAGTGAGATATGCAGAAGATGCACAAACGCTTCGAGCGCTATGCGTTGTTTAGTGAAGTGGCAAAACAACTCAGCTTTTCTAAGGCAGCGGACAATTTAGGCATTTCACGCAGCTACCTTTCTTCACAAATCAACCAGTTAGAGCAAGAACTAGAAGCCAGTCTGCTGATTCGTTCGACACGCAATGTGCGCCTAACTGCGGCGGGAGAAAAAATTCTGGCGAAAATGCAGTTTATCAATGCTTCTATCCTTGAGTTGGAAAAAGAGCTCGACCACACTAAGAGCGATGTCAGTGGCCTGCTTCGAATTACTGCGCCCACCATTTTTAGCCATCGCTTCTTGATCGATATCTGTCATCAATTTCAGCGACAATACCCTGAAATCGAGTTTGATCTTGATGTCGGTTATAACCGCAAAGATCTAACCAAAAGTCATTTCGACTTAGCAATTAGAGCCACCAACAATCCACCAGACAACATGGTGGCAAAAAAATTGGTTCCTTATCAACACATCTGCTGCGCGTCTCCAGAGTATCTTAAGAAACATGGCGTACCCACTCACCCAGACGAGCTGGTCAATCACAACTGTTTATCCGATCCTAATTTACGTCGTTGGCAGTTTGTCGATGGGACTAAAACCATCGAGGTAGAAACGGACGGCAACGTGCTACTTAACGACAACTTACTGCTTCTTACCGCCGCACAACAAGGTATAGGCATTATCAAAATGCCGAGCTACTTGGTGCAGCCTTCATTAGATAGTGGGCAGTTAGTACAACTACTACCGAATTACTTTATTGCCAGAAGCAATATTTATCTTATCTACCCACCGCAATTACGTAGCAGCAACAAGCTTGCCGCTTTTATCGATTTCACCCAAAAATGGTTTGAAGATAATTAGTCGCTGCGCGCAAACAAAAAAAGCCACTTCCAATCGCTTGGAAGTGGCGTCGAAATTACCGACAAAATGTTTGCAAATGAATATGGACAGGGATGAAACTATTTACGCTGTTCCAGCAACCTTTGCTGGAGCTGGGGTGCGAATTAGGTAATCGAACGCACCTAAGCTTGCTTTAGCACCCTCACCCATGGCGATGATGATTTGCTTGTACGGTACCGTAGTTACGTCACCCGCAGCAAAGACACCGCTCATCGTAGTTGCACCGTGCGCATCGATTTCAATTTCACCGCGTGGTGAAAGCTCAACCTTAGTACCTTTCAACCATTCGCTGTTTGGCATTAGGCCAATTTGAACAAAGATACCGGCTAATTCGATTTTCTTAATCTCACCTGTATTGCGATCTTGATACTCCAAGCCAGTAACACGGTTGCCGTCGCCTAGCACTTGTGTGGTTTGCGCCATCTTGATGATTTCAATATTAGGAGTCGCATTGGCTTTATCGATCAGAACTTGGTCAGCACGTAGGGTGTCTGCAAACTCCAGAACGGTAACATGTTCAACAATCCCAGCTAGATCAATCGCCGCTTCAATACCTGAGTTACCACCACCGATTACCGCTGTTTTCTTGCCTTTAAATAATGGGCCATCACAGTGTGGACAGTAAGCAACCCCTTTGTTGCGGTACTCTTGCTCACCAGGAACATTCATTTCACGCCAGCGTGCACCTGTACTGGTAATCACTGTGCGAGCTTTTAGTACTGCGCCGCTTTCAAGCTCAACATGGATGTAACCATCTTCAGTCTGCTCTGCATCGATAATGTTGGCAGCGCGTTGCTCAGTCATTACTTCCACGCCGTATTCTTTAACGTGCTCTTCTAGACTCGCAACTAACTTAGGACCGGTTGTCGCTTTGACTGAGATAAAGTTCTCAATCGCCATCGTATCCATCACCTGACCACCGAAACGCTCAGCGACGACACCTGTGCGAATGCCTTTACGTGCTGCGTAGATTGCCGCTGAAGAACCCGCAGGACCACCGCCAACAACCAAAACATCAAATGGTGCTTGTTCGTTTAGGCTGGCTGCTTTTTTCGCTGCTGCACCGGAATCAACTTTGTTAAGAATCTCAGCCAGTGACATACGGCCTTGACCAAACAGCTCACCGTTAATGAAGACACTAGGCACCGCCATGATATCGCGTGATTTCACTTCATCTTGGAATGCAGCACCATCAATCATGGTTGTTTTGACTAGAGGGTTAATCGCAGACATCATGTTGAACGCCTGAACTACTTCAGGACAGTTTTGACATGATAGTGAAATAAAGATTTCCACGTTTAGTGCTTGGTCTAGCTGCTTGATCTGCTCAATCACTTCCGCTTCTAGCTTGATTGGGTGGCCGCCGCTGTGAAGAAGAGCGAGAACCAGAGATGTAAACTCGTGACCCATTGGCAAGCCTGCAAAACCAATCGCTGTCCCTTGTGTTTGGTTCACAACCTGCATAATTGGTTTGCGTGAGCTTGCGTTGTCGTCACGCGTTACTTGGATTTTGTCTGTCAGTGAAGCGATATCATCCGCCAGTGCTTGGAGCTTGCTTGCTGTTTCGCTTTCATCAAGGCTCAATACAAGCTGAACGTCTGTTTTTAAGTTTTCTAGGTATGCTTTAAGCTGCTGCTTCACCGCTTGGTCTAACATGATATTACCTACTATTCATTTGTGATTCAGATGCGCTCTACTGCGCTGATGGAGCTATATTGCCCTGCGGTCGTAGATAGGTAAATTTGAACGTTTCTATTAGTTTGGTAGGCAAAACCTATCGAAAACTCCACGCCATCAGAATTGTTTTCTGCAAAAATCAAACGCAAAAAGCCACACCCTATTCGGGTATGGCTTTAACATTAAAGGCGGTATGCCAAGCTCAATAGGAGCAGAGCAAGGCATACCTGTACAAACCTGGTAATGAGGTTAGATTTTACCTACTAGGTCTAGAGATGGCGCTAGAGTCTCTTCACCTTCTTTCCATTTCGCTGGGCAAACTTCACCAGGGTTTGCTGCAACGTACTGTGCTGCTTTAACTTTACGTAGTAAGTCTTCTGCGTCACGACCGATACCTTCAGCAGTGATTTCCATTGCTTGGATAGTACCTTCTGGGTCGATTAGGAAAGTAGCACGGTCAGCAAGACCTTGACCTTCACGCATCACGTTGAAGTTGTTAGTGATAGTGCCAGTTTGGTCACCTACCATGAAGTATTCGATAGTACCGATCTTGTCAGAAGTATCGTGCCACGCTTTGTGTGAGAAGTGAGTATCTGTTGATACTGAGTAAACTTCTACACCACGTGATTGAAGTTCAGCGTACTTCTCTTGTAGGTCTACAAGCTCAGTTGGACATACGAAAGTAAAATCAGCTGGGTAGAAGAAGAATACTGCCCATTTGCCTTTCACGTCTTGCTCTGTGATATCTACGAACTCGCCGTTTTTAAATGCTGTTGCTGAGAATGGTTTGATTTGTGTGTTGATCATGATTTTACTCTCTTTCTAATCTAGTGTTTGAACGCTGCCTTGCGTCGATGGAGTTATATTGCCCTGACCAGGTTGATAGGTAAATTTGAACGTTTCTATTGCTCTGATAGGGAATCACTATCAATCGAGATAGAGAAAATCTATCAACTCCACATGGAAATAGAGAGCGTGGCGATTTGAGGTGTGTTGCGATAAAGTGGCATCTATTAATTCCCTTAATTGACTCACCATGATTTCCGTTCCGTTAAACAGTTTTGTTCACCGCGTTAACGATAAAGCGCAGGTTATCAGCGCGATTGTTGGTAATGGCTGCCAAGTAAAGCGTATCCGACGTTCTCGGCATTGGTTGCTTAATGGAGAGGAACAAGCGTTAAGAGAACTCAAACAATACTTGGTTACGGAAGATACTTTGTGGATTGTGAAAGCGATCGATAAAGCTTTGCCCACTCCCGTTGTTGATCTGTCAGCTATCATTGCTGAGTCACCAAATATCACAATCAATCAGCTCGTTACTCAGTCGGGGTGTTCTCTCTCTGAAGCAAGAGCCGCGATTGACGAATTTGAAGGGCTTTAACGCCAGTTAGCAGACTGGCGTTTTTTAGTAGTCGGTGTTTTAGAAGCTAAGTTAGAGCGCAAATTGATAGGTGGTTTTATACCTGTATTCCTGTTCTGGGTGGAGAATACAACTTGGTTGCTGCCATTCGGGATGGTTAGGCGAATCAGGTAAAAACTGGGTTTCCAATGCTACGCCTGCGTAGTCTGCATATTCTTCCCCATCGCGCGCAGGGGTTCCTGCTAACCAATTACCAGTATAAAGCTGCATTGCGGGCTTATCGGTTAACACTCGCATAGTCACTAAGCTGTCTTCACTAACTAGGCTTGCAACGGGTAATGTTCTGTCTCGGTTTGGCTCAAACCAATAGCTGTGATCATAGCCTTTCGCCGCTTGCTGTTGTTCGTCTTGCAACAAGTCTTGCGTGATGCTTTTTGCCACGCGAAAGTCGAATCCAGTGCCACTCACACTTTCCAGCTCACCGAGAGGAATCCCTACATCGCTGGTTGGCAAATAGTAATCAGAACAAATATTCAAAGTATGATGGCGCGCGTCTAACTCGCTACCCGCGCCATTGAGATTAAAGTAGGCGTGATTAGTCAGATTGACTGGCGTTGCTTTGTCGGTGTGAGCAAAGTATTCAATCGAGACGCTGCCGTCGTTATCGAGCTGATAAGTGACAGAGACACTTAGATTACCGGGGAAACCTTGGTCACCATCTGAAGATTGGAGACTAAAAGTCACCCTTTGAGCAGTTTGCGCGACAATGTCCCAGCGCAGCTTATCAAAGCCAGTGACACCACCATGTAAGCAATTGCCCGCTTGATTCGTCACCAACTGAACTTGCTGACCTTCGAGATCAAAAAGACCATTGGCAATGCGGTTTGCATAGCGACCAACCGTTACCCCCATGTAACTTTGTTGGCACTCAAAGTCAGCCATAGCCCCTACACCAAGCAAGACTTCGCGCTGCTCCCCGCACGCCAAAGGTAAACGACAACTGAGCCACGTAGCTCCGATGTCCATCAACACAATGCTAACCCCTCTAGCATTGGTCAATTCGATTAACTGAGCAGGCTGCCCATCATAGGCAGACTGCTTAGTCATACTCTCAAAAAGAGGATGAGCCATCATTTAAGTTACTCCACCACACCCGCGCCATTTTTAGCTTGGCACACGTAGATAGACTCTTTCAGCCCCGTCGCTGCCTCATATTGTGCTGCAACCGCCGCTTTGACTGGCTCTACAAGTTCAGGTGGCATAACCGCAACAATACAACCGCCAAAACCGCCTCCTGTCATACGAACGCCACCTTGCTCACCGATCACTTGTTTAACGATCTCAACTAAGGTGTCGATCTCTTTGACTGTGATTTCAAAGTCGTCACGCATAGAGGCATGGGATTGGGCCATCAACTCTCCAATACGCTTCATATCGTGATTACGCAACGCCTCAGCCGCTTCAACCGTTCTGTCGTTTTCACTGATCACATGGCGCGCACGTTTTGCCACTAACTCATCTAGTTCACACGCCTTAGTATTGAACTGCTCAATAGTGACATCACGCAACGCTTTTACGCCAAAGATGCGAGCCGCTTCTTCACATTGCTTACGGCGAGTGTTGTATTCGCTATCGACCAATCCACGCTTTTTATTCGAGTTGATGATCACCACTGACATGTTTTCAGGCATTGAAACCGCCTGTGTTTCTAGGCTGCGACAATCAAGCAGCATTGCGTGATTCTCTTTACCTTCAGCAGAAATCATCTGATCCATAATGCCGCAATTACATCCGACAAATTCGTTCTCAGCTTGCTGACCATTTAGAGCAATCTCAGCCTGGGAGATTTCTAGGTTGTAAAGCACCTTAAATGTCTGACCAATCACCACTTCAAGCGCTGCTGATGAGCTAAGCCCTGCGCCTTGAGGAACATTACCACTGACAGAAATATCCGCACCACTAAACTCGTAGCCGCGCTCTATGAGACACTTCACCACACCACGAATGTAGTTAGGCCACATTTTATCTTTCTGAAAGGTAATCTCTTGGCTGATATCAAACTCATCAAGCTCATTGCCATAATCAACCGATACAACTCGAACAATATTGTCGTCACGCTTAGCTGCTGCAACGACAGTTTGGTAATCAATGGCACATGGCAGAACAAAACCATCATTGTAGTCGGTATGCTCACCGATCAAATTAACGCGACCCGGCGCTTGAATAATGTGGCTTGGTGCATAGCCCAGCGTTTGTTGAAATGAAGTTTTTACCTTTTGGATTAGATCAGACATAGTAAATTCTCAAACTGTTTAATTCTCTAATAGCGGCTCAATCTAAAACCACGATTATGACGCCTCTTAAATAGCTGCAACTTTAAATAAGACAGAGGCTACTGTTCTTTGTAGTGAATATCGCTCAAATCACGTAGACGCTGCGCGGCTTGCTCTGCGGTTAAATCACGCTGACTTTCTGCCAGCATTTCGTATCCCACCATAAATTTACGAACCGTTGCGCTGCGCAGCAGTGGCGGATAGAAGAGTGCGTGTAGTTGCCAATGTTCAATATCCGTACCCTGTTCAAAGAAAGGTGCGTAGTGCCAACCCATTGAGTAAGGGAAAGAGCATTGGAATAAGTTGTCATAACGACTGGTAAGTTTTTTGATTGCCACAGCCAAATCATCACGCTGGGTTTCTGTTAGTTCACTCATACGGCGAATATGCGTTTTCGGCAGTAGCATGGTCTCAAATGGCCAAGCCGCCCAGTAAGGGACTAGTGCTACCCAGTGTTCGGTCTCCACTACAATACGCTCGCCATCTTTCAATTCAGCCTGAACATAATCGACCAGTAAATTGGTACCCTTTTCTTGATAGTAAGCTTTTAGATTTTGCTCTTTGCGCTCAATTTCATTGGGTAGAAAACTGTTCGCCCAAATCTGACCATGCGGATGCGGCTGAGAGCAGCCCATGGCTTCACCCTTGTTCTCAAAAGCTTGCACCCAAACATAGTCTTTACCTAGTTCTTCAATTTGTTCGTTCCAGGTATCGATCACGCCACGAATTTTTTCAACGGCAAGTTCAGGTAAAGTTTTGCTGTGATCAGGGGAGAAACAGATTACCCGGCTCAACCCTGTTACACCCTGAGTTTTAAATAATGGATTTTCTGATTCGGGCGCCTCTGGCGAGTCAGTCATCAACGCGGCAAAATCATTGTTAAATACATAAGTACCTTGGTAATCAGGGTTCACATCACCAGAAATACGCTCATTCGTCGGGCATAAAAAACACTTACCGTCATAGCTTGGCAAGTCAGCAGTAGCTGGGGTTTCATCCGCCCCACTCCATGGACGTTTAGCGCGATGCGGTGAAACTAAAATCCACTGCCCTGTCAGCGGGTTGTAGCGGCGGTGTGGATGATCAACTGGGTTAAACTCAATACTCGACATATTACTTACTCAACTTTTAAAAATACCTTTGTGCATTCGCCAATGAAATTGGAGTGCAACCTTGTTACGCAGGGGAATAGCCGTTTGGGTTTTGTGATTGCCAGCGCCATGTATCAGCCGTCATTTCATCGACACCGCGAGTGGCTTTCCAAGCTAAATCTCGCTGCGCTTTATCTGTACTCGCCCAACATTCAGCAATATCCCCTAGGCGACGCGGACAGATTTCGTAAGGAATAGGCGCACCACAAGCTGCACCAAATGCATTCACCATCTCAAGCACACTGGAACCTTTACCCGTACCTAGGTTGTAAACATGTAAGCCCGCTTTATCCCCAACAGATTTTAGCGCTGCAATATGACCATCGGCCAAGTCCATCACATGAATATAGTCACGAACTCCAGTGCCATCTGGTGTTGGGTAATCATCCCCAAATACCGCTAAAGATTCGCGTCGTCCTACTGCAACTTGAGCAATGAAAGGCATTAAATTGTTTGGAATACCTTGCGGGTCTTCACCCATGGTGCCTGATGGATGAGCCCCCACCGGATTGAAATAGCGTAGTAGCGTGATGCTCCAATCACTCTCTGCATTGAAGAGATCACTCAAACACTGCTCGACCATATATTTGCTGCGACCATAGGGGTTGGTTGTAGCCCCTGTTGGAGAGTCTTCAGTAATTGGCACAGTTTGCGGGTCGCCATACACGGTTGCTGAAGAGCTGAACACAATGCTTTTCACGCCAGCTTTACGCATACAACGCGCCAAGACCAAGGTGCCGTTAACATTGTTATCGTAGTACTCAAGTGGTTTTGTCACCGATTCACCGACCGCTTTAAGTCCAGCGAAATGAATAACGGCGTCGATGTCATGCTGCGCAAACACAGAGTCTAGAAACGCCTCGTCTCGGATATCGCCCATGTGAAACGTTGGCTTTTTACCCGTTACCCCTTCAACGCGGCTCAACACTTGCTGTTTTGAGTTAGCTAGATTGTCTACGATAATTGGCTCCATCCCTGCTTCAATCATTTGAACGCAGGTATGACTGCCGATGTATCCCATCCCACCTGTGACTAGAACTTTCACTGTTTGCTCTCCAGATAATCTTGAGCACTAAATACTCAATGCTTGATGTTGGAAAAAGTCTACCAATCAAACCGCATACAGATCCGTGATCAAATTCGCATTGTGTAAACGTTTCCACAAAATCACTCATTAGAAGAGGGAAGATATTAGGCAGAAAATGATTTTAACTATGGGCTTAAAATCCCTTCTAATCCCTGTTTTTATTGGTTTTCTAGCTAACCATCTCTGCTGCTTTACACTCAGGGCAAAGCTGACAACAATTTTTACTAAAAATTAGTACTTCATCAGTGTGTTTGTTTACAATAGAGACCAATAGTTAGATTGCCCGCTCAAAAAGGGATGTAAGAACACATGGCAACACTGAAAGATATTGCAACTGAGGCAGGCGTTTCTTTAGCGACGGTTTCGCGAGTCTTAAACGATGATCCGACACTCAGTGTGAAAGAAGAAACCAAGCACCGCATTCTGGAAATTGCAGAAAAGTTAGAATACAAAACCAGTAGCTCAAAACGTGCTGGACTGGGGAAAAAGCACAATCACCACTTTCTTGCTGTCTACAACTACAAGCAAGAAGCAGAAGTGAATGACCCTTATTATTTGTCGATTCGCCATGGTATTGAGACCCAATGTGACAAACTAGGCATCGAACTAACCAATTGTTATAACAATGAAATTTCTCTTGAAGGCAATAAGGTTACTGGTGTCCTTTTAGTTGGTCGCAGTCATCCAAATGTTTTATCTGAAGTCCAAAAACTCACCGATAATATCTGTTATGTCGATTTCAGTGACGCGAACTGTGAATATGATTCGGTAGACATCGACCTCGTGCGCATTAGCAAAGAAATCACCGACTTTTTCATCGCTCAAGACTATCAACGTATCGGTTTCATCGGCGGTCAAGACGAACCGAATAGTGCCGATATTCGTGAAATTGCCTTTGCAGAATATGGGCAGTTAAAAGGCGTTGTCTCTCTAGATGATATCTACCGAGGCGATTTTACCAGTTCGTCAGGGTATGATTTAGCTAAGGAAATGCTCGCTAAACCGGACTACCCTAACGCACTTTTTATTGCCTCTGATTCAATTGCGATTGGTGTATTGCGTGCGATTCATGAGCATGGCCTTAATATTCCGCAAGACATTTCACTGATTAGTGTTAACGATATTCCAACCGCTAAGTTCACCTTCCCTTCTCTTTCAACAGTAAGAATTCACTCTGAAATGATGGGAATTCAGGGAGTTAACTTGCTGATCGAAAAAGCGCGCGATGGACGAGCGCTCCCTTTGCAAGTTTACGTCCCAAGTAAACTCAAGCTGCGAGACACTACCAAGAAGTAGTTCCCACTGCTAATTACTCACATAAAGCGCTGATTTTCAGCGCTTTTTTATTATCTCCCTTTCCCTACCCCAGCGTTTAATGGTTAGCTTCCACACATTTACTGTTCAATATTCACTCTTTTAAACAGATCACAGCTTTCAGATAATTCAGTCAATAAATCGTGATCAAGTTAAAGTAAAACGTTTTCACAAATTTATTTTAGTAAAACTTTTACTAAAATCTTTCCCAGATGCTCAATGAGCAATTATTTCATTACAACGTCGGCATGATCATTCGATCGTTTTAGCCGAGGGAGAGTAAACGTGAACAACTGGGAAAACTTCCTACATCTGCATGAGAACCGTATGGCACCACGTGCTTACTTCTTCTCTTATGACTCAGTGAAAACAGCTCAAACCTTCCAACGCGAACTCAGCAGCCGCTTTATGCTTCTGAGCGGTCAATGGAACTTTAACTTCTTCACTAACCCTCTGTTGGTTCCTGAAGAGTTCTATTCACAAAAGATGACCCAATGGGGCCAGATTACGGTTCCGAACATGTGGCAAATGGAAGGCCACGGCGACCTTCAGTACACCGACGAAGGTTTCCCATTCCCAATTGATGTGCCGTTCGTGCCAACCGATAACCCAACCGGTGCTTACCAACGCACCTTCACCCTAGGTGAGAGCTGGGATAACAAACAAACAATCATTAAATTTGACGGCGTTGAAACCTACTTCGAAGTGTATGTAAACGGTGAGTATGCAGGCTTCAGTAAAGGCAGCCGATTAACCGCTGAATTTGATATTTCTCAGTTCGTTCAGCAAGGTGAAAACCTACTGTCAGTGCGCGTTATGCAGTGGGCAGACTCTACTTATATCGAAGACCAAGACATGTGGTGGACTGCGGGGATCTTCCGTGATGTTTACCTAGTCGGTAAAGAGCAAGTTCACGTACAGGACTTCACCGTTCGCACGGATTTCGCCGAAGATTACCGCGCAGCAACCCTTTCTTGCCAAGTAGAACTGGAAAACTTATCTGCCCTACAAGCTTCTGGCTACGAGCTTGACTATGCACTGATGGATAAAGGTCAGGTTGTTGCACAAGGCTCTTGCAGCAACCTGACTATCGATACCTCAACACAAGCTCGCTTTGAGATTAAAATGGATGCGCCAATCCACTGGACGGCAGAAAATCCTTACCTTTACCAACTGGTTCTGACCTTAAAAGACAACCTAGGTAAAACCGTGGAAATCATTCCGCAACGAGTGGGTTTTCGTGACATTAAGGTGCGCGATGGTCTGTTCTACATCAATAACCAGTATGTGATGCTGCATGGCGTTAACCGTCACGACAACGATCATCTGAAAGGTCGCGCTGTCGGAATGGAGCGTGTGGAAAAAGACTTAGTCTTGATGAAACAGCACAATATCAACTCAGTACGTACTGCTCACTACCCGAACGACCCACGCTTCTACGAACTGTGTGATATTTACGGCCTATTTGTGATGGCCGAAACGGATGTAGAAACCCACGGTTTTGCTAACGTTGGCGATCTCAGCCGCATTACCAACGACGCTGCATGGGAAGCGGTATTTGTTGATCGAGCAGAGCGACATGTTCATGCCCAAAAAAACCACCCTTCGATCATTATGTGGTCGCTAGGCAATGAGTCTGGCTATGGCTGCAATATTCGTTCGATGTATGAGGCGACCAAAGCGATAGATAACACTCGTCTAGTACATTACGAAGAAGACCGAGATGCAGAAGTGGTCGACGTGATTTCAACCATGTATTCCCGTGCTCAACTGATGAACTACTTTGGTGAGTTTCCTCACGAGAAGCCACGCATTATCTGTGAATACGCCCACGCAATGGGTAATGGCCCAGGCGGTTTAACTGAGTACCAAAACGTGTTCTACCAACATGATCACATTCAAGGCCACTACGTTTGGGAATGGTGTGATCACGGCATTTTAGCTCGTGATGAAAAAGGGCAACCCTTCTACAAATACGGCGGTGATTACGGTGACTATCCGAACAACTACAACTTCTGTATGGATGGTTTGATTTATCCAGATCAAACGCCTGGTCCGGGGCTTAAAGAGTACAAGCAAGTGATTGCGCCAGTGAAAATCCGTGCTGTAGATGAGCAAGCAGGCAAGTTCATTGTTGAAAACAAACTTTGGTTTAGCGATCTCAATGATTACACCATCACCGCCGATATTCGCGCTGAAGGAGAAACACTGCGCAGCGTTCAGTTCAAAGTGGAACAGCTTAGCGCAAACTCAGCGCGTGAAATTAATATCGCCATTCCTGAACTTGACGAGCGTGAAGCCTTCATTAACTTCACGGTACGCAAAGATACGCGCACCCTGTACAGCGCCGCAAACCATGAGATAGCTGTTTACCAATACCAACTCAAAGAAAGCACGGCGATAGAACCAAGCTTCATCAATCAAAATGCGACACCACTTAATGTTGAGGAAAGCCGCCTTAACTACCTGATCTCAGGCAATAACTTTGCACTTAACTTCTCGAAAGTGAATGGCAAACTCACCTCTTGGATTGTCAATGGCGAAGAGCTGATTCAATCAGAACCTAAACTGAACTTCTTTAAGCCGATGATCGATAACCATAAACAAGAGCACGATGGTCTGTGGGAACCCGCTCATCTGCAAATCATGCAAGAGCATTTCCGCACCCTTCACCTAGAGCATCTTGATAGCAAAGTAGAGATCACCGCCACCAGCATCATTGCGCCACCCGTATTTGATTTTGGTATGCGCTGCAAATACCGCTACCAAGTGAGTGCTGACGGTCAATTAAACCTAGAACTGAGCGGTGAACGTTACGGCGACTACCCTCATGTCATCCCAGTTATCGGCCTAGACCTTGGCATCAACGGCGAGTTTGACCAAGTGAAATACTACGGTCGTGGCCCTGAAGAAAACTATCAGGATAGCAAGCAGGCAAACCTGATTGATATTTACCACAGCACAGTTGCCGACATGTTCGAGAACTACCCGTTCCCACAGAACAACGGCAACCGCCAACACGTTCGTTGGGCGGCGTTAACCAACCGTAATGGTACCGGTTTGTTAGTGAAACCTCAGCAAGAGATCAACTTCAGCGCTTGGTTCTACACCAATCAAAACTTACATCAAGCACAGCACACGATTGAGCTAGAAAAGAGCGGTTATATCACCCTCAACTTAGACCATAAATTGATGGGGCTTGGCTCGAACTCTTGGGGTAGCGAAGTGCTCGATTCTTACCGAGTGACTATGGATGAGTTCCGCTACGGGCTGACACTCGTTCCCCTACAAACGGGAGATTGCAGTGCACAGACAATGGCGCAACACCGCTTTGAACAAGGTTTCTTTACTTCAACTACAGCAAATGAGGCATAACCCATGATCGTGTTAGAGAGCTTAGCGCAATTCAAAGTCGTTTACCGCGATGGCCGTAAGTGGAACCGCTGTATAGAAGCGATTGAAAACATAGCCAATATCAAAGATGGCGTCATGCATTCAATTGGAGATTCATTGGTTTACATGATTGAAGATGGCGTTGCTCGTCATACCGACACCTTTGAAGGTAACCGACGCTACTTCGATGTTCATTACTACCTAGAAGGAAGAGAAACCGTCGAGTTCGCTGAAAAATCTCAGCTTGAGCTGGTTGATCAGTACCGTGATGAAACGGATCGAGAATACTTCTCTGGTCAAGGTGAGACACGTGAACTAACTGAAGGCCAAGTTGCCATTTTCGACAACAACAACGCCTACCGTTTCCACGGAGATAACCGAGTTCGCAAAGTAGTGCTTAAAGTCACCATCGAAGACGGCTACTTCCTGAATAAATAAATACAACTTACAGGGTCAGCACAACTGGCCCAAACAATAACGACTACAACCCCTGAGGTACTAAAGTCACAAAAGCCAGTGACAGCGCTGGACTCTAACGCGGCATAGCCTACTATTCGCGCAGGATGACAGAACGCTCAATAGCAGTGTGACTTTTAGTACCAAAGGAATTGACGTGATTCATCGGAGGACTCTATGTCTGAATCTATGCGTGGCACCATTGGCAAGTTTGCCCTGCTGTCGATGACCTTTGCGGCGGTATTTAACGTCCGTAACATCGTAAACAACAACATTGAATTAGGCTTAAGTTCAGCGCCTATTTTCTTACTCGCAACCATCGTTTACTTCATTCCTTTTGTGTTCATTATTGCCGAGTTTGTTTCGGCCAATAAGAACTCTGAATCCGGTATGTACGACTGGCTGAAAAAACCGTTAGGCACTAAAGCCGCATACTTAGGTTCTTTCCTATACTGGTTTGTAAACCTGTTCTGGTTTGTCTCTCTACTGCCAAACGTTATTGCCTACGCCTCATACGCCATGCTTGGCTACGAGTACACCTTCTCACCTATGGTGACATCGATTATTTCGATTGTTCTCTTTGCTGCGGCGACTCATATCTCAACTAAAGGTGCGAGCTGGCTGGGTAAGATTTCAGAGATTGTGGCATACGGCGTCTTTGCTCTGTTCGCTATCTATGTCCTTGGCGCGTTAATGGCATTGGGCGGCGGTGAATACACACCAGCTGAACCGATTACCTTAGAAGCGATGAGCCCAACAATTAACTGGGCAACCTTAGGCATTATGTGTTGGATCTTCCAAGCAGCCGGTGGGGCAGAAACCGCAGCCGCTTACCTAAAAGATGTCAAAGGTGGTCAGAAAGCCTTTATCAAGGTGATCATCATGGCAGGTGTTCTGATCGGTGCTATGTATGCGCTTGGCTCACTACTGGTTAACGTTTTTGTCCCTCGCGAAGATCTCACTTACGCAGGTGGTATGGTCGAAATCTTTACCGGTATGGCTCAGTACTTCGAGATTTCTACCTTAGTGGTTGGCCGCTTTGTTGGGATTATTCTCTTTATCGCGATGTTTGGCTCTATGATGATGTGGACAGCGGCTCCAGTGAAAATCCACTTCTCAGAGATTCCAAAAGGCGTCTACGGTGAGAAAACGACGGAGCTTAATGAGCACGGTGTACCAGTTCGCGCAGCTTGGTGGCAGTTTGCCTTCGTCGTCGTGATGTTGGTTGTGAATGGCTTTGGTTCGGAATCCGTGCAAGACATGATGAACCAAGCAATCAACTTAACCGCTGGTACTGCGATGCTACCACCAATCTTTATCATGGCTGCTTACTTCATCTTCCGTCTAAAACATGATGATACGCCACGTGATTTCCGCATGGGCTCACGCAAGTTTGGTATGGGTGTGGTATCGGTATTGATCACTATCTTTGTGGTAAGTATGACCGCATCAGCCTTCCCGACTGGCGTTGATTTAGTACGTGCCTTCTTCATCAACGTCTTTATGACCGCGGTATTCTCTGGCCTTGCATGGTGGTGGATCTCTCGCTTCGAGAAAAAACAGGCAAGCAAAGAGGTAAAGTTACAGACAGCTAAACAAGCCTAGGGTCTGTTGAAAATTGTAAAATTAAAGCCCTTACCATAATGGTAAGGGCTTTTTAATCTGACGCTAAGCGCGGTACTGACTCATAAACAAACGGGTGCTTTGCTCTGCCAATACCCTCGCCTCTTGCTTGGTCAGCGAAGGTTTCATTCCTAGAACTTGAGGCCAGAAGGCACTGCCTTTAACTAAGCTGTGCAACTGGGTACTCGCTACAACCACGTCCTCAATAATGAGCGTCTGCTGCTCCTTCTGCTCAATTAGCCAGCGAAACAGCGCGGTCTCTTGCTTTGCCATCTTCGCTTCTTGCTCTTTAAGCTCATCCGGCTTATGGAAGAAGTAGCTTAAAGCCACTTTGGCTAGATCAACATAGTGAGGGTCCGTGACAACATTGATCTCGCTTTCAAGCAGTGCGATAAGCTGCTGTTCTAATGTCAGTTCAGCAAGCCCCGCTATTTCATGTTCAGCCATTGAAGTGCGCCACAACTCCGCCAGCAGTTCCATGACGAGCGCTTCTTTAGATTCAAAGTGGTTGTATACCGTTCGCTTAGAGACCTCAGCCATCGCAGATAACTTGTCCATACTGGTATTTTGCACACCAAATTCCTGAAAAGCCTGCTTTGCCGCAACCAATATCGCCTCACGTTTGATTTCGCTACGACCTTTTTTTCTAACTTTCATAGAGTTAACGATCCTACCTCATTCTGCTGAGATCTATTTTACACTAAGTAGTTTACTTTAAAAGCAAAGCATGTAAACTACACCGTATAGTTTACTTTAGGATAGTCACTATGAAACGCACATTGTTAGCTACTGTAGGAGCGATAATTATGACCACCTCTATCATCTCTTGTTCTAGTTCAGATAAAGCAGCGGGTAAGCAATACCCAGAGAAGTTTGCCAACACTGAGCTTGAATACAAAAGCGGCTTTGGTGACATCCTGAAGATCGCAAAAGCCTATTTCACGACTGAGCGCCTTAACCCAACGCCAAGCTTTGATTTGCCCGTCCATGCGATGACGACGGAGCAACTTGCCAATGAACAGCAAGATGTTCTCTACCGCTTAGGCCATTCAAGTATCGCGATGAAGATCGATCAGCAGCTCATCCTGACAGATCCTGTGTTTAGTGACCGAGCATCACCCGTACAATGGGCTGGGCCAAAGCGTTTCCATCAGCCACCAATCTCGTTACAAGAGCTACCAAGTATTGACGCCGTTCTGATCAGTCATGACCATTATGATCATCTCGACAAAGCGTCGATCAAAACACTGACCGAAAAAGTCACGGTATTTATTGTGCCATTAAAGATCGGTCAAACCTTGAGAGAATGGAATGTTCCTGAAGAGAAGATAGTTGAGCTTAATTGGTGGGAGTCCCATGTGCACAATGGCGTAGAATATGTGCTGACTCCAACCCAACACTTCTCTGGACGTGGACTGACGGATCGCGATGGCACACTATGGGGAAGCTGGGTGATTAACGGTCAGCAGAATAAAGTCTTCTTTAGTGGTGACTCTGGCTACTTCTCAGGATTTAAAGAGATTGGTGACAAATACGGACCATTTGATTTCACCATGATAGAAACCGGAGCTTACAATAGCTTATGGGCGGACATTCATATGTTCCCTGAGCAAAGTGTTCAGGCGCACATTGATCTTAAAGGTAAGGTGATGATGCCGATTCACAACGGCACCTTTGACCTCGCTATGCACGATTGGAACGAACCAATGCAGCAAGCGATGGAGATTAGTGAAAAGCGCGGTGTCACCATGGTCAGTCCTGAATTTGGGCAACGTGTTGAACTCAACGAGCCACTAGAACTCAAACCTTGGTGGAACCTATAAGGACGAACAGGGTAAGTGATCGAGGCCAAATACGGATTAAGGGGAAGTGATGAAACGGTTGTATCTAGTCATAATGTTAGCGATGTTGGCAACTTCTGCAGCAGCCAGCATTCAAAATGATGTAGACCGCTTAATCAGCAAGATTGAGCAATCATCCTGTACTTTTTATCGAAACGGCAAAGCCTATACCCCGACCGAAGCCGCTGAGCACATTAAAAATAAATGGGACTATGCCCAAGATGAGGTCAAAGATATCGAGACCTTCATTAACGAAGTTGCCTCCAAAAGCTGGTTCACAGGTAAACCTTATATGGTCGAATGTGGCACACAACAAATTACAAGTCAGCAATGGTTACTTCAGCTCGCTAAAAGCGACGCCACTCAATAATATCACCAGCATAAAAGCACCCATTCGGTGCTTTTTTTTTCCTTGCTCTCACCAACTTCGACCTCTAGGAACAGAAAACCGTCCGATGGGATCATTTGTTCCGATTCAGCCAAGCTATAGTAACTACCCATGTAGGTGGCCACCGCATCATTCTTTACAGTTGAATTAATAAGGTTAAATCTGATGATTAAATTAGATTCCCTCGCTCCTATCCTATTCCTAGTGATGTGGAGCAGTGGTGCGGTTATTGTAAAACTTGGATTACAGTTCTCTTCCGAATGGAGCTTTCTGGCAATACGTGCGGTGATCTCTTTTGTCAGTGTCAGCATCATTTGTTTGCTTGCTAAATCACTGTTCAATACTCAATTTCATAAACCTAGCAAGGAAGAATTGAAAACCGTCTTATCGGTCGGTTTGTTGTTACAGGTGTTCTATCTGGCTTTCTATATTCTGGCGATAGCGACAGGCATGTCTCCTGGCTTAGTAACATTGGTTCTAGGTATCCAACCTTTGATAACCCCCTTACTTGGCAAGCAAAAAATCGGTGCGAGTAAATTTATCTTACTGGGTGTTGGTTTCGCAGGACTCACTATTGCGATTGCTGGTGCGCAAAGCCTTGATAGCATTCAATGGGCTGGAATACTGTTTTCCGTCTTAGCGCTCCTTTCCCTCACAATAGGCACTATCAAACAAACTAAGGTGACGATGAATTCAATTCAGGCCATGTGGTATCAATGTATTTTATCGAGCCTTGTGTTTATCGCGCTTAGCTTGGGCACTGAAGGCTATATTGATTGGCAGCCAGAGTTTGTTTTCTCAGTGCTGTGGATGAGTTTGGTGGTTTCCGTCGGGGCACTCTTACTGCTGATGTACATGGTAAAACGGGACAGCTCAGATAAAGTCAGCGTACTGTTTTACGCAATCCCAATGCTGACCTATCTGTTTGATCACCTGCTGTTCGGTACAGTGTTAACGCCTTTGACTATGCTAGGAATGGCTATCGTCGCCATTTGCATTGTTTTGTATCGTCGTCAGCCGAGACTCAATCGTGAGTGCGATAAGCTTTCGGTGGCAAACCAAAATAACCACTAAAACTACGCGTAAAGGAAGATGGGTTACTAAAGCCCACTTCCTCAGCAATCCGGCTAATCGGCATATCGGTGTTGATCAGCAAAGTACGCGCTTTTTCCATACGTAGCTTAGCTAGATACTTAAGTGGGGAGAGCTGTACTTCTTTGCTAAATAGGTGTTTAAACTGAGTCGCACTTAAGCAGGCAACCTGAGCGAGCTCGTCAATCGAGTGATTCTTAGCGATGTCTTGATGAAGGTACTGGATACTGTTTTTGATCCTCATATCCATTTTGCTACTAGAACATTGGCGAGCTAATAGTTCAAACAGGAGCGACAACATGTTCTCTTCCAACTCACCAGAAATGTCTTGCTCAAGCTGCTTCTCAATAAAACTAAGATACTGATGCGTTGCTTCATCCAGTGCCAGAATCGGATGCTCTAGTTCTAGTAATGGGCTTGGTAGCTCGTTGACATCAATCACCAAAAAGCGAAAGTCCTCACGAGCACGAAACTCATGGTAGCAACCGGATAAAATCACCACACAATCGCCATAAGAGACTGTCGCCGCCTGCCCATCTAACGTCAAATCAATATAGCCACGTAAAGGCAGCAACACCTGATGATGGCTATGACTATGTCCATTCGATGAGCGGCTATAAGCTCGCACTGTTATCTTACCACTCAAAGCTTCTTCCTGAATTTAAACAAGTGGATAGTCACTCTATCATAGCCTGTCAGGTAAGCGGCAACGGCAAGCTTAGAATCCTTGTCTAAACGGCTTCAATTCTTAGCAGTAAACAAGCTTCTGGGTCTAAAATAGGTAAACTGAGTCCAAGTGTTGCTAACCAATCGCCACTCACGACTAAAGGCTCCCCTTCCCACCAGCCATCACTTGGTTTCATCAATTGCGCGCTTGATTGTGGATAGTCGACTAAAGTGACTTTGTAATCTCGTGCACGATCAAGGTGCTCCAAGACAAGCGGTTCTGGAAGTGCATAGTCCGGCATCGCTTTTTGGCACACTGTGATTAACGTTTGTTGAGCTTTTGTCACCCCATAGGCCAAACGAGTATCATCAGCACTATCTAAATAGAACGCCTCACCACTATGAAGCAACTCGCGATAGCGTTTATGCAGAGCAATGTACTTAGCGAAAGCTTGTTTCTCTTGTTCGCTTTCTTTGACTGGATCGAGTTCCACCCCCATATGACCACTCAAAGCCGTTAAACCACGTAGGTTGATATCATGGGTTCGTCTTGTCGTGTGACTATGATAAGGCCCGATATGAGCCCCCATCACTTCTGGTGGGAAAAAGATCCCCATGTGCTTTTGGATAGTTTGACGCTCTAACGCATCATTACAATCTGAGGTCCAGAAACGGCACGTGCGCTTTAGGATCTCATAATCAATTCGCCCACCACCTGATGAACATGACTCAATTTCAACCTCGGGATGCGCCGCGACCAGCTTATCAATCAAATGGTATAAAGCCTGAGTTTGCCCATGAACCGCGCCTTTACCTTGATGAGTTGCTTGAACTAGCTCTCGATTCATGTCCCATTTGACGTAACCAATATTGTGCTCACGTAGCAAGTCATCCAGACAGTTAAACAGGTAATCAAAGCAATCTGGGTTTTGTAGGTTTAGAACATATTGATAACGCCCTGTCGGCTGCGCGTAGCCCTCAGCGGCCAGCAACCATTCTGGGTGAGCACGAAACAGGTCTGAATCAGGATTGACCATTTCAGGTTCAACCCAGATGCCAAACTCCATCCCAAGCGCGTTAACGTGTTCAATAACAGGAGTTAAACCGTTCGGGTATTTTGTCGCATCAAGCGTCCAATCACCCAGAGATGACTTATCATCATTGCGACCTTTAAACCAACCATCATCAATAATAAATCGTTCGACACCAATGCTTGCTGCTTGGGTCGCCATTTCACAAATATACTCTGGGTCATGGTCAAAGTAGATCCCTTCCCAAGTATTAAGATGAACAGGACGTACCTTAGCCTGATCAAAAGGTATTACCTGCTCGCGAACATAGCGATGACTCACCTTACGGATACCATTAATACCTTTTGGACTATAGGTAGCCAAAAGCTCTGGCGTGGTATAGCTCTCCCCTTGCGGTAAAATCACTTCACCCGGAATTAACCACTCTCCTGCCTGTAGTAATCGGCGGCCATCGCTTTTCACATCGGCGCGCCACTGATGGTTTCCGCTCCAAGCAAGATGAAAGCCCCATACTTCGCCCGTTTGATCACTAAAACCCGACGACCCTAATAAACAGCCTGGAAAGTACTCATGAGATGTACGGCCCCGACGGTTTTCGATCACCCATGAACCATGCGCTATTGACTGGCGCTGCGCCTGAAACTCACGGCTCCAACGACCATGATAACTTTCCAGCTCTGACGCTCGGTATGGTACTGGAAGAGTCAAAGCTAGCTTATTTAAGATGTAATCGTCAGCAGCTAAATTGGTGAGTGTTAATCGCTTACTCAAGACGCCGGATTTGTCCAGTTTAAGATGTATCGCTAATGCAAGTTGAGCTTGTTGGTCTTGGCATACGATATCCACTTGGATACCTGATTGTGTGTGCGAGACATAATCAAGCCTTGGCATACTCGCCAAGCCTTTGCGATGACCTTCTATGCCTGAAGAGCCAAAACTTCCACGCCCTAATTCAGGACAAAGAGTTAAAGGAACATCATGATCCAAACGCGCTTGAGGCACAGCACGCTGCTGACTGCTCATCAGATTGGTGAACTGTTTGTCATTAATCTGCGCAATGTTTTTGCCCCAATAAATGACTTCAGGTGCCGGTGACAGTTTGATCACCACTGAGACATGCTCGCTATGGAGCTGAACAAATGGGTTCATTTCGTTATTCCTTTAAAAGCTCAAGGCCACTTGGTAGCGGTAACGTCGATCATTCAGTAAGTACTCTTTGTGTACGCTTGGGGTCCAAGAGTCATCGCCACCGACTCCCATATGGAAACCATCAATCCGAACAAAAATAGTGTCTTGCTTCATCAGTTCATTGGTGTGTTTTGCCATCGCGAGGTTAGTTTGACTAAACTCACTCACCGCAAAATGGAAGTCACCCCGAACGCTCAGTTCGCCAATCTGTGCTTCTAACACATCGCAGCGTAGACCGTTTTCTGAAGGGAAGATGTAATCGGTGTGCATCTGCCTAACGGAGGATTGATAACGACCTATATGCGCCGATTCTTTTCTATCAGGATAATTCTCGTGAGGCCCGCGACCAAACCAGCTCACAGGCTCTTGGTGCTCGCTCACTCCATGATCATATAGTGATAACTCAAGACCAATCCGAGGTAGTGGTGCAAGGCCATTGGCCAATTCAACATCAACATCGATAGTCACTTCACCATCTTGAGTCACCAGATAACGCCACGTGGAGACAATCAGGACTCTACCCTGCTGAAGATAGGCCGATTTGGAGATGACTTGTAAGCCAGCTTTGGTTTCATTCCATTCAAAATCAATAGCTTCACGCTCTAAGGAATCTAACCCTATCGACTGCCAGCGAGCGAACCAAGAATTTGGATCTAACTTGTCAGCCTCACTGGTGCCTATATCATTATCGAGCGGCGCGCGATAAAAGTTATCCATGATTGGCTGGGTAAGCTTTTCGTTGTCATTGACCTTCCAGCTCGAAATCGCACCAAGGCATTTGTCGAACTCAAGCGCAAAAAGATCACTGTAGACCAAAAGCTTTTCCGCGCTATCAGAGATGTTCGCTTGCCAAGTTGGTTTCGGTTCTGGCAGCACCAACTCTGGCTCTGAGCTCAGTTCAAACTGTTCAGTGGCAGTAACATGCCCAGCTTCAGACCATGGAGTCGCTTTGCTCAGTACCACGGTTAAATTCAAGTGATATCGAGCGCCTGATTTTTCACGCAAAGCGGTATTTTCTAGTACCAATTCGGTGCTTTGCTGCGCTTCTAAAACAAGCTCTACTTCACCTTCATCCACTACAACGCCATCTTCAAGAATCTGCCACTGCAGGCTTTCTCCTTGGCTTGAAGTGAATAAGTTTTCGCTGGTCATTTTCACCGTTAAAGGGGCTTGCTCTACTAGACTGAACTGGTAGAACTGCTGAGCTTTTTTCACTTCATGTAGAGTGGGATGCACACTACGATCTGGGAATATCAACCCATTGATACAGAACTGGCGATCATTAATCTCGTCACCAAAGTCCCCACCATAAGCCCAATATTGATTACCTTGCTCGTCGACCTTGGTCAGTCCTTGGTCAACCCAATCCCAAATAAAGCCACCTTGTAGGCGCGGATGATCGCGAAACGCCTGCCAATACTCGCTGAAACTGCCTAAGCTATTTCCCATCGCATGCGCGTATTCACACAATATCAGCGGGCGTTGCTCATCAGGCAGCGCGATAGACTTTTTAATTCCAACTCTTGGCGTCACATGAGGTTGATGAGCAACGACAGGTAAATCCCAATCTACTCTGGCGTACATTGGGCAAATAATATCAGTGGCAGCTGTCATTGCACCGCCACCTTCATACTGAATAGGCCGTGATGGGTCATGCTGCTTCACCCATTGGTACATTGCATGATGGTTATTGCCTATCCCTGACTCATTACCTAACGACCAGATAATGATAGAAGGATGGTTTTTATCGCGTTCAACTAAGCGCGTTATTCTGCGCATGTAAGCATTGAGCCACTCACTGTCATCGGATAGACGACACATCGGAAACTGACCATGAGTTTCGATATTGGCTTCATCGACCAGATAAAGCCCATATTCATCACAGAGCTGATACCACATCGGGTGATTGGGGTAATGGGCAGTGCGCACTGCATTAAAGTTGTTTTGCTTAAGCAATTTGATGTCGCGAATCATATCTTCGCGCGTCATCACATGACCAAGTTCGGGATGGTGCTCATGACGATTAACACCGCGAATAAGCAGCGGCTTACCATTAAGTTTAAGCTGGCCTTGGCTGATTTCGACGTGTCTAAAACCAACATCATAACTTTCGCAATCCACCAGCGAACCTTGCTCATCAATTAAACTGACCACCACTCGATACAGTGTTGGCGACTCAGCGCTCCATAGCTCTGGCGCTTGAATCGATAGACTGTGATTAACTTTATCGCACCAAGGCCCCTTCTCATCGACAAATTCCAGACCTGCTTGAGAGCTCTGCTGAGCAACCATTTTCTGCTGGGCGTCAAACAAGCTGACACACACCTGATAAGGGAGGTTCTTTTTCGATAGCGTCGTGACCACTTTTAGCTCAGCATCGCGATAAGTCTTATCTAGCTGCGTGACGACTTGGACATCTTTGATATGAATGGCAGGTTTCGTTAACAGGGTAACATCACGAAAGATACCGCTTAGCCACCACATATCTTGGTCTTCAAGGTATGAGCCGTCACTCCAACGCATCACCATGACTGTGAGTTGATTTTCGCCGTCGATGAGAAAGTCTGACAGGTCGAACTCCGCTGCAAGTCTTGAGTCTTGTGAGTAACCTACCCATTGGTCGTTACACCAAAGATGAAATGCGCTATTCACCCCATCAAAGGTGACCGTTGTTTGCCCTTGCTTTGGCGTAAACTGGAAGCGAGTTCGGTAAACACCCGTTGGATTATCTTCAGGAACTTTTGGTGGTGTATCCGCAAATGGATACTTTACGTTGGTGTAGATTGGCTTATCAAAGCCTTGCAGTTGCCAGTTACTCGGAACCGCTATTTGACTCCAGTTGCTGTCATCAAAACTCTTACTCACACATTCAGCAGGCACATTGTCTGGTCTATCGAATAGAGCAAACTGCCACTGACCGTTCAAGCTAAGTTGATTGCTTGAAGGCGTTTTATTCAGTGCGTTTTGTTCGCTTGAATAAGCATGAAGAGGCGCGTGCGCAGGCATCACATTGTGGTGAACCACATGCTGATTTTCCCATTCGCGCGCCGCTATGACTTGGGTAAAAGTTCTCATCACAGCACCCTTTAAATAAGAGGAAAAAGAGCGCCCCTTGTTGGTAAGGAAACGCTCAAGATTGGACACATCAATCTCATCCGATTGATGTCCCCCTCTGCTTATCGCTGGCATGGTAAACAGGGAACGACAGCGATAAACAAAGGAAGAACAGTTTGATTTATTTAAAAGTACGCTTACGAACTTTTTCTAGCTTCTTCAGAATCTTATCGAGACGCTCAGGTTTAACCATAAACTCTTGGAAACCTTTCATGCCTTCTTTTGCCATGGCAGGATCCGTATCGCGATCATAGAACTGAGCAGTACCTTCAGCAGACGCTAGCATAGCAACACCCTTGTTAAGGAACGGGTCGTCAGCCGCTTGCGCTTTATTGTTGGTAGGGATCTGTAAGATAGATTCGTTAATTAACTGCTGAATCTCAGCCTGTGCGACAAACTCAAGGAATTTACGCGCATCAGCTTTATTCTTCGCCTTGCTTGGAATATGAATCGTATCCATTGGCGCATCTTCAGCGACTGGTACTGCAGGGTCGATGACAGGGAACTGGAAGAAGCCCATGTTATCTTTCATCTCTGCTGGGAAGTTTGGCGTGATGAAGTTACCAATCAGGTACATCGCCGCCTGACCGTTATATAGGAATGGTTGCGCTTCCTGCCATGAGTAGGATGCGTGATTCTCTAGGAAGTAACCCGGCTCAACAAGCTCTGCCCAGTTAGCAAAAGTTTTCTTAACACGCTCATCGGTGTAAGGGATTTTGCCGTCCATTAGATCGATATGGAAAGCTAAACCGTTAGTTCGTAGGTTGATGTAATCGAACCACCCTGCTGCTGTCCAAAGGTATTTAGTACCGATAGCAAACGGCGCAACGTTGTTTTGTTTAAGCGTTGCTGAGGCAGCTTTTAGCTCTTCCCAAGTTTTAGGCTCTGCAATACCATATTTTTCGAACAGGTCTTTGCGGTAGTAAACGCCCCATTGGTAGTAAGTGTAAGGCACACCATATTGCTTGCCGTTGACCGTCATTGCTGGCGCTGCCGCAGCAAAGTCCTGAGTCATGTTGTTTTCTGCCCAGATATCACTCACATCTTCAAAAAGACCACGATCGACGAATGTTTTCATACGGTTGCCCGCATACCAGAACACGACATCTGGTGGCGATGTCACCAACCAGTTACGAATCGTTGTCTTGTAGGCTTCTTTATCGTAAAGATTGTACTCAACGGTAATATCTGGGTTCTCTGCCTCAAAGCGCTTCACAATCTCTTGCCAAGCAGCTTTAGGAGCTGGGTCCGCTTGGTCAGAGTTAATGACCAGTGTGCCCGCCCATGCGGTGGTAGATAATGTTGCCCCGAGAATTGCGGAAGCAGCAAGATGTTTCACGTATTTCATATTCAGGTCCTTGTTAGTGAGCTTATGCTCATGGGTCCAATTGTTATATTTATTTACTTCATAAAAGAGCTAGCCAACCTGTGAGGGATAAAGTTGGCTTGCTGTGAAAACTAACCTTTTGTCGCGCCGAGTGTTAAGCCGGCGATAAAGTGGCGCTGCATGGTAAAGAACAACACTACAGGTGGAATCGCTGCGACGATGGCACCAGCAGAGATAAACTGCCAAGATGCTAGCCATTGGCCTTTGAGTGAGCTCAGGCCCGCGGTAACCGGACGCACTTCATCGCTCTGCACCAGCACCAATGCCCAGAAGTAGTCATTCCAGATAAAGGTAAAAACAAGTACCGCGAGCGCAGCCAATGCTGGGCGTACGAGTGGTAATACGACATGCCAGAAGATCTTCCATTCGGTAACCCCTTCAACACGCGCAGCTTCGATCAAGGCATCGGGAATTCCGACAATAAAGTTACGCATGAACAGAGTACAAAAACCGGCTTGAAACGCGACGTGGAAGAAAATCAGCGCCCAGTGGGTATCGTATAAACCAAAGCTGATCGTTAGGTCACGCACCGGAATCATTAGAATCTGGAAAGGCACAAAGTTGCCCGCAATAAACATCGCAAAAATCCAGATATTGGCTTTGAACTTGTATTTAGCTAACGCAAATCCTGCCAAAGTAGATAGAGCGACCGCTCCAGCGACAGCCGGTAAGGTAATCAATAAACTGTTAATCAGATATTGCCCCATAGACGTCGAGGTAAACACCTGAGTGTAGTTTTCCACGAACTGGAATTCGCTCGGCCAACCCCAGTAGTTACCTGTGTTGATATCTTCAATGCCGCGGATTGAGGTCATCATTACGGCGATCAGAGGCAATAACCACATCACAATAGAAATTGGCAATGCCACGCGATAGCTAATGTTGGTAAAGCGTCCTGCTTTTTGAATCGGTTGTGGGTACATTATTTTTCACTCCTCAACATACGCCATAAGAAGTAAGCGATATACACGTCCATGATGAGGAACAACACAACTGAAACCGATGCGCCATAACCCATTCTATAGTTAAAGATCGACTCTTCATACATTTGATAAGCCAGTACCGTCGAGCTACCCCAAGGACCACCCGCTGTCATGGTTGCGACTAAGTCAAAAGAACGCAGAGCGCCAATCACGGTCACAACGATGGCAATAAAGGTCGCTGGACGTAGCTGAGGGATCACCACGTACCAAAGCATGCGCCATTTCTTCGCCCCATCAAGACGTGCGGCTTCAATTTGCTCTGGGTCGAGGTTGTTCAAACCTGTGAGGTACAAAATCATGCAGTAAGAGATTTGCGGCCATAGACCGGCAGCAATGATGCCGTAGGTAACGTAGTCTTCATTGGCAAGAATCGAAATTGGCTCTACACCAAATGACCCCAGCACCATGTTAAACAGGCCAAACGACGGATCGTAGAACCACGCGAACACCAAACCGACCACTACTTGTGAAATTACAAAAGGGAAGAAGAAAAGTGACTTCACCACGCGGATTCCTTTTACCTGTTGGTTAAGGAACAAAGCGATAGCAAGACCGATTGGTGGGGCTAACATAAAGAAGACTAGCCACAAGGTATTGTTCTTAAGAGAGGTATAAAAAGCTTCAGAGTCAAACAGCTCGCGATAGTTATCTAAACCGACCCATACCTTCTCTCCTAAACCATCCCACTCGTAAAAACTAAGCCAGATACTGTCTAGAATTGGATAGATGACATAAATAGCGAAGATCGCCATTGCTGGGGCTAAAAATAACCGCGGTGAGAGCTTTGCGCTTACCCTTGCTTTACGCCTTGCGGAAGGAAGACGATTTTCTGGGTATATCGTTTTCACAGATTGCTCCATTTTGTGTGACTCCTTGTCACATCTTCCGGTTTATGAACGTTTCAAACACTTAAGTAAAAGTAGAAGAAAAGTGACCAAAAGATGAAGTTTTATCTAATCTACACTCATACATTAATAACTCTGATGATTTAATACACACTAACAAATCAATTTTGTAAACGTTTCCACAAAAATGGTCAATTTTCGTAAAATAACCATGATCGTGATCAACTATTCCTTGTTAGCGGGTAACAAAAATCTATGAAACGCGTATGTTTTATAGACAAAGCGAAACTAACGGTGATTTATCGCTCATAATTCGCTCATCAAACGAGTTTTTTGCGCCATAAGGCAAGGAGTAGATATGGCTGACATCAGCTTAAAACAGGTCATCAAGCGTTTTGGTGATGTGCAAACCATTCATGGTGTCGATCTAGAAATAGAGAATGGTGAATTTGTTGTCTTCGTTGGCCCATCGGGCTGCGGTAAATCGACGCTATTACGACTTGTTGCAGGCCTTGAAGAGATCTCTGACGGTGAGATTCATATCGATAACCAACTGGTGAACGATATTGATCCTGCCGAACGTGGTGTTGCCATGGTGTTCCAATCTTATGCTCTCTACCCACATATGACCGTAGAAGAGAACATGGGTTTTGGCTTGAAGATGAATGGTCACCCGAAAGAGCAGATCGAAAAACAAGTCCACAGCGCTGCGAAAACACTGCAACTTGATCACCTACTAAAGCGTAAGCCAAAAGAGCTGTCTGGTGGTCAGCGACAACGTGTTGCCATTGGTCGTGCCATTGTACGCAACCCAAAAGTGTTCCTATTTGATGAGCCTTTGTCTAACCTTGATGCCGAACTACGAGTAGATATGCGTTTGCAGATTGCCAAGCTGCATCAAGATCTGCAAAACACGATGATCTATGTGACTCACGATCAGGTCGAGGCCATGACGTTGGCAGATAAGATCGTGGTGCTGCGCGATGGGCGTGTAGAGCAAGTGGGGTCCCCCCTTGAGCTTTACCATAACCCACAAAATGAATTTGTGGCGGGCTTTATTGGCTCACCTAAGATGAACTTCATCCCGACAAAAATTGAGTCTTCGAACGAACAAGGATTGAAGCTTGTCAGCGAAGATGGTTCATTGTTTACACTGCCTGCCGTGCAGCAAGACCTAGCAGCAGGCGATACTCTTACTCTAGGTATTCGCCCTGAGCATTTGGAAATTGACCTCTCCGGTGATGTACACCTTAACTTCCAAAGTGAGGTCGTCGAGCGCTTAGGTAACAGTACTTACATGTTCGGTCAATCATGTGGTGTCGATGGCTTCAAAGTTCACCTACCCGGTGACCAAGAGGTGTCTAAGTTCCAGCAAATGGAGCTAAGCTGCAAAACATCTGATTGCCACCTGTTTGATGCTAATGGTTTGCGAGTCGAATAAGCCGATCCAAAGATGTCAATTAGTGGCTGAGAGAACTTCAGCCACTAATTGACGACTGAAGCCACTACCCTTCTTATCCAAATACTTTTCTCTTCATACTGATTCGCTTTTAGGAACAGTAAGCGAATATCAAAGTCAGGAATCTCTATTGGGCTCGAAATAGCTTGCAGATCATGGCTATACATTTCCATCTCAGCAAAGCGTTTAGGCACAATACACAACAACTCTCGCCCGAGTAACAAACGTCGAATCGTTAGAAAGTTTCGCGAGGCTACCCCAACTCTGCGCTCATAACCTAACTTAGCGAGGCGCTTATCAACCTGAGTTTGTAAGCTACCGTCTGGACTAACGAGCGCATGCTCATAGCCCACAAAATCTTCAAGGCTCATCGGCTCACTGGTGGTAACGGAGCTAGGATCAAACAAACAGAGGTGTTGCTCGGTATATAGATGCTCAGAGAGGAAACGACGGTTAAGGTTTTCAATGCTGCCAATCACGACGTCTAAGCCTTCGCTCTCTGCAATCTCGACATAGTTACTGCGGTTGACGTTAAAAAAGCTCACTTGCGAGTTGGGTGACTGCTGCTTAATCGCATCATACAGGGCTGGGGCAAAAAGCTGCTCTGCATAATCGGTTAAACCTATTTTCCACACTCCCGAATAGCCATTGGCCGTGAAATGCTTCTTAACTAACAAGTCGTTCTTGATGCTGCCCAACAACCTGTCGATTGTCGGGGCTATCTCTTGAGCGTGTTGTGTGGGCTCCATTTTCGCTCCAACCCTCTCAAACAGCGGATCATCAAACAGCACACGCATTCTTTGTAACGTGTGGCTCATTGCCGACTGGCTAACAAAGCACTGCTCTGCAGCCGCGCTGACACTGTTAGTCTGGAACAAGGCTTGAAAAGCCACCAGCAAATTGAGGTCGACCCCTTTCCAATTAAACTCTTTCACTGACCAAATCCCATTTGATTCATAGTTTGTATTAAGACTATCAATTTGAGTCATTTTAGTTCATTGCGTACATTATTGGCACTATTTAAGGTCTATTGACCTAGCAAAAGAGTAACCTAACCATGCTGTCGATTTTTAAAACCTTCTTTATGCTTGGCTGGATTAGCTTTGGCGGTCCTGCAGCGCATATTGGCTATTTCAGAAATACCTTTGTTGAAAAGCTCAACTGGCTTGACGACAAAGAGTACGCGCAAATTGTTGCGCTTAGCCAGTTCTTACCCGGTCCAGGTTCGAGCCAAGTAGGCTTTGCCTTAGGTTACAAACGTGGTGGCCTTGGCGGTGCGTGTATGGCGTTTATCGGCTTTACCTTACCGTCAGTCATCATTATGTTGGCGCTCGCAGTGCTGAGTAGTCAACTCACTGAGGCGAGTGCGTTCCAAAACATCGTGCATGGCTTAAAACTGCTCGCGGTTGTGGTAGTTGCCGATGCGACTTGGGGGATGTACAAAAACTTTTGTAAAGAGAAGCTATCAGTCGCGCTATGTTTGATGACGGCTGTCGCTCTATTGCTTTTACCTGGTATTGCAACCCAAATGGGCGTGTTGATTGTCGCAGCCTTAATCGGTATGAAATGTCTGGGTAATGACGATGCGCAAAACACCAGTAAGTTTGAGCCTTCTATTGCCCCTCTCGCTCTGTTTGTTGCTTTGCTTGTTGGACTACCATTTGCGGCGCAAGCATTGCCCGCACTTGGACTATTCAATGACTTTTTCCAAGCGGGCAGTTTAGTCTTCGGTGGCGGTCATGTGGTTCTGCCACTACTTCAAAACATCGTTGGTGATCAGCTAAGCCAAGATGCTTTTCTTACCGGCTATGCAGCAGCGCAAGCGGTGCCTGGACCTATGTTTACCTTTGCGACTTACATAGGTTACGAGTTGATGCCTTCAGCCCCGATTACGGGTGCATTAATAGCGACGTTAGCGGTTTTCTTACCGGGCTTCTTGTTGCTACTAGGGGTACTAAAGAATTGGCAATCACTGGCTAAAAATCACAAAGTCTCTGGCGCTGTCAACGGAGTGAATGCCGCGGTTGTTGGTTTGTTGGTCGCTGCGTTATACCAACCGGTATTTACTAGCGCAGTGATGAAACCACTTGATATTTCGCTCGTTCTTGTTGGCTTCTATTTACTCAAGCAACAGAAGCTACCAATTGTTTGGATGGTCGCCTTCTTTATGCTAGCGGGATTAGCAACGGGCTACATCGCTTAGTTAGCTAGAAGGTGCGTAGAAATTAACAAGGGAGAGCTAGTGCTCTCCCTTTTTTATTGCTCTTGTTTAGCTTTCTCTTCCCTAACCATGGCCAAAGCTTTTTCTAGATTCTCATTCGCAACTTTGTAGTAAGTTGGTTTGGTATTGATTGCTTGCTGAAGATAAGGGATTGCCTTATCGGGTTTACCTTGTAGTGTGAGAAAGTAGCCAACATTATTTAACGCTTCAGATTTATCCATATGCTGTGAGAAAACATTAAGCGCCCGATTAATCTCACCTTTCCCTAGGTACACGAGTGCCAAGTTATTCAGTGCTTTCTCGTTGTCAGGGTCTATATCAAGCGCCTGTAATATAAAGCGCTGCGCCTTACGATAATCTCCAGACATATAGAACGAATAGCCGACATTGGTTAGGGTTTTGACCGACTCTGGATCAATACTTAAAGCCTGCTTGTAAAACGCCTGTGCTAACTCATGCTGCTTGTCTAAATCTGCCGCGACCCCTAACCCCATAAATGCGTACTCTGGTGAGTACTGGTCAACCTTAAGTTTGGCAACAGATTTGACGGTCACTAAATCTTCACTTTCAAGCGTCTCTCCGTTATTGAATCTTAATTGGTCAGCGTTCACAGCCCGTAAGAAGTAACTTCGGCCTTGCTCGATATCACCATTACGGCTGTAGAGAATACCAAGTTGTTCAAGTACCTTGATGTTGTTCGGGTTCTCCTCAACTGCAATTAAATAGGCTTTTTCAGCCAGTGCCAAGTTGTCACGTGACTGATGAATACGACCAATATTGAATAGCGCTTTGTCTCTGTATTGCCCATTTTCAAACGCAAGTGAGCGAATATATTCATACAAAGCGAGATCTGAATTGCCCGAGCTCAATGCAATGTCACCTCGCTGAATCGCTTCTTTTTCAGTTTTTGGTGGCTCTTCTAACGAAAGGGTATCAATAGGCTTACCTTCATAAAGAGAGGTATCTAGTTGTGGCTCCTTACTGGCACAAGCCAATAGCAGCGAAACGGTAATTAATACCAGTAGACAACGTAATCCATTCATAACAAGTCCTTAATTCCCTAACGAAGTGGTGAGCGCCAGCATTGAAGGGCCAATTGCAACAATAAAAAAACAAGGCCAGATAAACAGCAATAGCGGGAAAATCATTTTAGTCGGTATTTTGGCAGCAATTTCTTCTACCTCTTGATTACGCTTATCTCGAAAATCCTCGGTATATTCGCGTAATGTTTGTGACAAGCTACCGCCAATTCTCGATGCATGAGACAACATAGTCACCAAGCCCGCAATCTCTTTAAGTCCAGTGCGATCCACCAACTCGTTAAAGGCATCAGACATCTCCACGCCAGCTTTGATCTTGGCGCAGACAGTATCGAGTTCATCGGCAAAATCTGGATGAGAAATCATCAACTCATCGGCCACCCTTCTCAACGCTGCACTAAAACCTAAACCAGATTCAGTACATACCACTAGCAAATCAAGTGCGTCTGGCACCCCACCACGAATTCTGGACTGACGTTTATCTACCAAATAATGAAGAGTCATATTAGGCACATAGAGTCCAACGGCAACGCTCCCTATCATAGCGAGATTCAGTTGACCAAAATCTGGGAAAAAGAAGTACAGGGCAGCGGCAATAGACAACCCGAGTAATATGGACATCCCTTTGAAGGCATAAAAAATAGTGATCGCATTAGCATCATGGTAACCCGCATGCATCAACTTACTGCGGATGCTCTCATTTTCTTTGCTGTTAGATGGCTGCATCACTGGCGCTAGCGACTCTAGCGTATTGTCTAAACGACGACTTTTTTTGAGCTTCCCCCCACCCGTGCTTTTGCGAATTTCTTCCAGCTTTTGAGTAAGGGGCGATTTTGAACCTAGAACTAGCATTAAAGCAGTGAAAATAATCAAGATGGTCGCAATGAGAATCAAGGCTAAAAACGCAGTTTGCTCATCCAGTTGTAGTTCATTAAGTTGATATATGAGGTCGTCCATAGTTACACCTCAAAGTTGATGATTTTTCTGATCCACATCGAACCGATAAATAAGCTGACAATCCCACCACTGACAAGATCCAAACCTCGGGGATCTCGGTATAGAGGTTCAACATATTCAGGGTTAATAAAAGATAAGAATAGAAACAAGATAAAAGGCGAAAGAACAAGTATCCAAGCAGATAAACGGCTCTCAGCAGAAAGGGTTTTAATTTTACGTTGCAACTTAAAACGCGCACGCAGCACTCTAGAGACTTTTTCTAAGTTTTCTGACAAGTTACCACCCGTTTCTTTTTGCAGTAACACGGCGCTAGAGAAAGCTAGCATAGAAACGGTAGGAGTACGCTCTGCCATCTGCATAATAGCCATACGCATATCGTAACCGTAGTTGAGTAAGTTAAAGGTGTTCTTAAACTCGACCCCAATTGGCGCTGGCATTTCGTTACCAACCTCGTTAAATGCTTGAGTGACCGGCTGACCCGCCTGAAGCATTCGGCGCATAATATCGAGCGCTTCTGGAAGCTGTTCCTCAAACGCTGCTAAGCGATCTGATATTTTTTTATTAAGCCAGAAATAGAGAATAACCCACACCCCAACAGCCGCGGCAACGCCAACATAAATCGGCTGTCTAAATATTAAAGTCGTGATCAGAGCTAATACGGAAAAAATCAGCGTAACGGTCAGTGTCTGCGTCAAGCTCCAGTCGTAACCTGACAGCTCAATCATTTTCTTCAAATTAGAGAAAGTCTCAATCTTAACCAGTTTTCTATCGAGTGGCGTTAAGCTTTTAATGTAGTGCTCTTGCAATAAGGAACGAGCTTCCTCATCAAGATTAGTCTGAGAGTCTTTCAGTCGTTGAGACAGTTCTTTGTGTTTTGCCTTACTACCCGCAGCAGGAAGTATTAGTGCTTGGGAAATAAACACCACAGCAAAGAAAAGTAAGATAAAGAATAACGTCGCATCTTGCTGCATAACGCCCCCTTATGAGAAAGTCTCATTAAAAATATCAAACGGAAGGTGCATACCTTTTTTAGACAGCTGATCATGGCACTGAGGCACTACGCCCGTCGCGGTGTAATAACCTCGCACATTGCCCTCTTCGTCCATTCCTTGTCGATTGAAGCGGAATAACTCCGACATGGTAATAATTTCGCCTTCCATACCGTTGATTTCACAGATGCTCACCATGCGACGTTTACCATCTTCCTGACGCTCCATCTGGACAACCAAATGAATCGCAGAAGCGATCTGTGAGCGTAAGTTCTTGGCCGACATATTCCACCCTGCCATGGCAAACATGTTTTCTACCCTTGAAAGTGCATCCCGTGGCGTGTTGGCGTGAATAGTTGCTAAAGAACCATCGTGACCAGTATTCATCGCAGCGAGCATATCCACAGCTTCAGCGCCACGCACCTCCCCAAGCACAATACGGTCTGGTCTCATCCGCAGTGAGTTTTTTACTAAATCTCGCTGAGTTATTTCCCCTTTGCCTTCAAGGTTTGCGGGGCGAGTTTCTAGACGCACGACATGGGGTTGTTGCAGTTGCAGCTCTGCCGAGTCTTCGATAGTGACGATACGATCATCTGAAGGAATAAAGTTGGAGAATATGTTCAAAGTGGTAGTTTTTCCAGAGCCCGTACCACCAGAAATCAGCACATTCAACGCCCCTCGGACAGCCGCTTCGACAAACTTCGCCATCTCAGGAGACAGCGAGTTAAAATCGAGTAAGTTGTCCATATTAAGTTTTTCAACCGCAAAACGACGAATCGAGACCGATGAGCCGTCCAGTGCTAGTGGGGGTATAATCGCGTTAACACGCGAACCATCAGTTAATCGTGCATCAACCATTGGTGAGGCTTCGTCAATACGTCGCCCCACCTGACTAACGATACGATCGATAATATTGCGTAAATGGCGTTCATCTAGGAAGGTATATGGGGTCTGCTCAAGTTTACCGCGCCGTTCAACAAACACATGCTTAGGACCATTAACTAAAATATCTGACACCGTTGCGTCATTGAGAAGTGGCTCCAAAGGACCAAGACCAAATACCTCATCCTCGATTTGTTGAATAACCCGCTTACGTCCTTCAGCACTGAGTGCATGGGTTTGGTCGTCAGCCATCAATTGAACAATCGCATCATGTAGATCTGCCTTTGCCCGCTCCGGCTCTAAACTTGCCAAGAGTCCGAGGTCTAATGTTTCAAGCAATCGCTGATGATAATAATGCTTCACTTCCTGTTCTTGGGTTAGCTGTTTACGAGTCTCTTCTATAACTTTTTCTTTCGCTTCCGTTTCTAATTTTTTCCTTTCTTTGAAAGAGTTAGACTCATCAACACTGCCATTTAAATGGGGTTCGGCATCGCTTGATGGCATTCCCATTTCCTGCTGTTGCTCTACGACATTCACTTTTTCTTGCAACTCAGGATTCAGATTTTTTCGTTTAAAAAACATAATTTCTCTCTGTCACTGTGCATGAAAAGCTATGAGAATAACCGCTTGAACCAACCTTTTTTCTCTTCAACATGAGGAGAAAGTGACTTCACAAAGCGGCTAATAGACTTTGAAATTGAACTGCTTTTTTTCGCCTCAATAAACGGGCGACCTAAATTGGCACTTTCCAATGCCACTTTAAAATCATTGGGGACAACATGAACCTTAATATCCCCAACGGTTCCCTGAATATCTTTAAGTCTTATCGACTGACGTTTCTCATAACGATTGATAACAATCTCTAGCTGCTCTTTATTGATGCCAAACTCAAATGACAAGAGCTTAATCACTTGAGTGGTATTTTTGATTGCCACGAGGTTTTGTTGCGCAATAAGAAACACTTTGGTTGCCGGCGCTAACACGGGCGCAAAAAGGCGGTCTAGGCCGCGAGATAAATCAACAATGACATAAGGATAATGCTCTCTTAACAAAGGTAAGAGTTTGTTGAGATGCTTGGCTTTTTCGTAATTTTCATGGCTATTTTCGCGTTTAAACGAGAGTATATGAAGTCCACTAGAGTGTTTGGTGACAAAAGTACTCAGAGAAACCTCATCAAGATCAGACACATTAGCAAGTGCATCGGTCATGCTGTAGGAAGGGTTAATGCTCAAATAGTCATTCACCACACCAAACTGAAGATCTAAGTCGAGCAATAGCACTTTATCTGGGTTTTGATTGGCCATTTTGATTGCAGAGTTGAGGGCAATAGTTGAAGCGCCTGAACCACCTTTGGTGTTCATAAACACCAGCAATTCACCCAAATTGCGACTAGCGACTTTTTCTTCCGCGACATTTTTAAGCAGCGGTATTAACTCTTCAATTTGCGCGGTATTCGACACGAAGTCTGCCGCACCGATACGCAACGAGATCTTCAATGCACCATTATCATTCTCGTTACCAAACACAATCAATGATGCTTCATGGTTTTCGCTATTCGATTCCGGAGCTTCATAGTTTTGCAGTTCGACAATTTTTTGCGCCCAGTTAGGACCAGTTTCTACAAAGATCAAATCAGGGGGAGAGAAATGGGCTAAGTTGCCTACCACTAACCCATGAAAAGAGATCATCTCATAACTAATGCTTTGGCATTTAGACAGCTCATGACTGATATGCAAGTGGAAAGCATCCGACGAGTAAAACACCCAAATCGTGAGATTGGTTTTCAGTCGTAGCGGAGCACTTCCATTTGGCGTAATCTTCACTGCCTCTCCCATATATGCCTCCTAGCAATCAGAACTACTATCGTTTCCATCCGAACGTCTGTGATGACCTAGATTCTCGCGTGGTCGAATAGTTTCAAACTCTGGGACGGCCAATAACCCAGTAAAATTGACAAAGCTTAATAAGCCCGTGAATTGATACTCAAAATCTACAACCCGCGCCCTCACATATCTAATTGTAGAAAACACATCATCATCTGTCAGAGTTCCGTTGATAACAGTTCCAGATTCATCCAAATAATCGATAACAATATTTTGCGCAGTAAGACCTCCTGGTGCGTAATCAGGGATGGCGAGTGCGGGTATATCATTCTGGTCTTCAACTCGACATACCGTAGCTAAACGAGCTGCGACCCTAGTAATATCGTTGATCGTCTGCAATGAGTAGACATAACGCCCTATCTCAATAACAGAAAACAGAATAAGCAGTAACGCTGTAGAAACGATCGTGAACTCAATAACGCTCACACCTTTTTGAGTTTTCATGGTTCTGTCCTCATTACTGCTGAGGCAATCAAAGGCACATCGAACGAAATATCCGAAGCAAAGCTATCAATCAGTGGAGAGTAGACATGGTTAATAGTGATGGTGATATATTTGTTTGCACATGTGATTGATACATCTTCTGCGGTAACACCGTCCATGATTAAGTCACTTGTACCTGGAGTCCTTTTACCATAAAGCACTACATTTCTAGTCTGTGATACTGTAGTAGCATTATTACAAGGGTTCACACTACCCGTACCAAGGATATCTGCTGTTGCGTGGCGCACACCATTTTGAGCCATTTTGTTAAGCGTATTATATTGAACAAACGCATTCCCAAACTCAGTAATAGCCATAAGAACGGTAAGTAAGACTGGTATAGCGATCAGCATTTCCACTGCCGCTAACCCTCTATTTTTTGCCAACGCTACATTTCTATGTTTCGTATTCATCATGAGTCCTCGCTATCCGGGTCCTCATAAAGAACGATAAGATAAGGTCCGTCATCATCTGAGTTTTGCCCCGGTGTACCGCCATATGCGGAGCAATCATAGAGAAACTCACCAAAAACCGCTTCTTTACCACTATTAGAGGTAGGGGCTTGCTGCAACATAAAAAAGCAGCCTAAGGCGGTGACGGTAAAGCTGCTTGTACCTCCAGAAGCACCAGAACAATCAACGATAGGAACAATTAAAATACGTCTATCATATTGCCCACCTGAGTCTATTCGACAGTCACTATCACCATTACAAGGCAACGCTGCTTCGTAATCCGTGTACGCCCAACCTTCCCCACCAGCACCAGATTTATCGTCATATTTAACGTCACCATTGTTGTCTAGTGTCGCTTTTTTAGTTGGCTCTTTAACATACACATCGGAAGGAAAATCAGAAGCATCTAATCCCCCACCGCTATATACTCCAAATCGAGTGTTGAGTCCTTGCCCTACAGGGCCAATTGTATTACCGGGTTTTGTTATCACGGTATCGCCAATACCAACCCTACCTTCATAACCACCAGCCAATGCGTCCCGAACCGTTGCAGCCCCCGAACCAAAGTCTAGCAATTGGTAGTTACCGGCTCCCATTTCAGATTGGCTTTGATCCGCCAATTTCAGTGCATATAATTTACCCGTGTCATAGCCGTTGCTACCCGAAGCTGCGTCATCTTCACACACCGCCATTGGAACCACATTGACAGCAGGTGCACTAGGGCTGGGGCCTGCCACTGCCGAAACACTAAGTTGTTTGTCAACACTCATCACTTTGGCAAAGAAATTATCTAACTCATAGTTACTCACTAAGACTCGAACAAAAGTATCTTGATCAGAGTCAAAACCTGCAGACTGGGTAAGAGGAGGGATTGGAAAGACTTCGGGGTCATTGGAATACTGGACTAATACTGATTCGGCAGAAAACGCCATCGCACTGTTTCCAGACGCACCAGCCATATTAGTCAAAGTCGTATTGGCTGCGGTAGTCGCGTCTCCTGTGGAACCGTCACTGTCAATCACAGTGGCCGCAGCGAGTGCAGCTGCATCAGCACTATTTTGCAGTCGTGACTTATTCATCAATGCGTGGTTAACATCAATGGATAACGCCGCCACTCCGACAAGTGCCAACATAGCAGCCGTGACCAGTACTAGCACTAGCCCTTTTTGCTGTCTGTTTGTTCGACCGATTCGATTCCAATTCATAATAGCTCCTTAGGGCTATTCTCCAAACCCTTCTAGGAATTGACTCTCTGTACCTTTTAACTCGGAATCCTGTTTCCCAGTATAAACTTGATACGCACCTTCCATTCGTTCACCACTACCTGAAGGAATAACCCCCAGATTCTCCCGAGTTGCTTCCGGGTTATATACTTGCTCTGTTTTAAGTTTAGCCACATGTGCCCCTAATCGCTCTGCATTATTCACACACCCGATAAGTAGCAATGACAACGGCAATATGCTGATGAATAGTTTTATATGTCTCATGTTGCCCCCTATAGACTGTGCCCGAACGTACCTTCAGTACCACCTTGAGAGTGATCAATGTATTCTTTCTCAGTGGCTTCACTCGCTTTACCTCCACTGGCAGGGGCAATATAAGCGCCGCGCCCCAGTAGGTAGTATTCAAAATCATTCGGCTCAACAAATGAGTCTGTAGGTAAAGTCACTCGATTGCGATCAACAGGTTTTGCAAGCCTTGGGGTAACCAAGATGACTAACTCTGTCTCACCAGAAATAAATTCTTGGCTATTAAACATCTGGCCTAAGATTGGAATATCACTAAAGCCGGGCATTTCATTAACCACATCACGGACGTTTTCACTAATTAACCCAGCAATACCTATAGTTTGACCATCAGCAAGCTCAAGCGTGGAAGAGGCGCTGCGGCGAGTAATTGGTGGGATAATGTAAGTACTATTGGTAAGTTCAGGAGAGATGGTTAATGAAGAAGTATTGGCAATTTCACTGACATCGATCGCCAAGTTTAAATTAATGACTTGGTCACTTAGCACGGTAGGAATGAACTTTAACCCCACACCATATTCTTTATACTCAATCGTGATACTACCTTTCTCATTGGGTACAGGGATAGGAAATTCGCCACCAGCTAAGAAATCCGCTTTAGAGCCACTTAGCGCCGTTAAGTTAGGTTCCGCTAGCACCTTGGCAGTCCCATTTTGTTTGGCGATATCCAATGCAAAGGTAAACAAAGTGTTACTATCAATAAACGTTCCCAATAAGCCAGTACTATCAATGGAGGGATCATTGAGAATCGGCCCAATTACTCCACTTCCAACATCACCAATTCTTCCTCCTGCTGATGTCGCTCCCCAGCCCAAGTCACCGCTTTTTTGGAAGAAATGAAAATTGGCATCAAATTTACGCACGAGGCTTCTTTGCACTTCAGCGACAGTAACTTCAAGCATTACCTGCTGAGCACCACCAATGGTCATCAGGTTTATAACTCCTGTTTTCGCAACCTGATCACTTAAGGACTTTTTCTCTTTGTCTGCCTCTTGCCCTGCGGCATATGTTTCAGCCACTCGCAAAGCGATGTTCATCGATGCTTGGTTACTAATTTGCCCACTAAGAATTAAGCGATTTTGCGCACTATGAACTTCAATTTCCTCATTCGGCAAAAACTCATAGAGTTTGGCTTTTAGGCTATTCAAGTCATGGGTAACTTCAATATTGATCGACTCTATCAACTGGCCTCGACTGTCCCAAGCCATTAAGTTGGTTGAACCCAATTTTTTACCGATTAGAAACACTTCATTGGATTTAAGCATCACAATATCTAGCACTTCTGGGTCACCTAAGGAGACGCGCTTTGCTTTGCCTGCTAGGGTAACGTGTGTTGATTTATGATGTGGTACCTTAACTATTTTCCCCGATTGGGTCGCACTGTGTACAGTTACGGTACTGAATAAAAACAGACTTATTAGTATGATTATCTTACGCATAGCTCACCTCAATCCTTGACTCTGATGTTGCTTTTTTCTGTACCTTTTAAAATGGTGACACTTGGTGCAACATATCTTTTGACTGGTTTTTCCTCTTCATGAGGGTTGCGAAGCGCAAGTTGAATTTCCCCTTTGCTCTGCGCCGTCAAAAGCTTCTCAGCTTGTCTTGGTGACACTTCTAAAGTCACTGCTCGTACTATGATGGGTTTGTTTTCTTTGGTTCGCGCGGTTTGGTCGACCGCCAATACTTTGATATCTTTAAGCACCGTTAAAGTCGTGGCTGATGTAGGGCTATAACTTATGGTATTCAGAACGTCGACTCTATTACCCGGTAATAGGAAGCCCGCCACACCGATAACGTCATTAACCCGTATCGTAACGGCTCGCTTAGTTTCTGGAATCAGAGCGGCCAGAGTTGAACCTTCACCAGAGTTAGCTAGCCTGTTGCGGTTGACGATTTCACCAGGATATATCGTAGTGGCAGCCACCTGACCCAGCAGATCTTGTTCAGAAACGAACTGCGCTTCTTCACGCCATGCTACTTCTAGTAATTTAGAGCTGATATGTTGCTCTTCAATCACACTCCCAGAGGGAATTTCCTGAGCTGCAACAATCACTGGTTCTCGCTCAACCACTTCAACTTCAGTCTGTGGGGTAAGCTGCCGATCCATCCACTGCTTGGCAAAAAATACCGCTCCAAGCCCGAATGCTATAGATAATAAGAATAATAAGATCACTTGGTTCCGGCTCATCGAGCACCTCCTCCTTTGCCATCAGCAGTAAAATAAACTTCCCATGCGCGGCTGACGATCTCGGAGGTAATGACCGGGGCAACTTCTTCAAACACTATAATATCTCGGCTGATACCTACTAAATCCTTTGGAATACAAGGATAGAAGCCAACGCTATGCTGACGATGTAACTCTAAAAGTGATGATATACAGTCCTCTGCAAGCTCCAATTGGCGGCTTTGAGAGAAAATATCCCATAACTGGCGATACTCCGTTTCCAGTAGTGGGCCAAACTGAATTTTGTAACCTAAACGACGTAAAAATGCGGGGTCACTGATCTTTTCCGGATCTAAGTTCGTAGAAAAAGCCAGTGTTAAAATAAACGGAATGGTGATTTGCTGCCCATTTGGTAACGACAAGTAATCGTAAAAATATTCCATTGGAACAATCCAACGATTGAGCAGCGTTGCAACAGGCATAGTTTGACGACCTAAGTCATCAATAATGAAGATGCCATTGTTAGCCATCATTTGCAGAGGGGCCATCCATACCCGGTTGTGCTCACTATGGTTGACCTCTAGCATATCCATAGTTAGCTCACCACCAACTTGGATACTTGGTCGTTCACACAGACTCCAGCGGCGGTCAAACTGCTCTTTAAACGTAATGGATTGATTTTCAGCGCTGGTGACGCGTTTATGATGCTGAGGCGAAAACACCTTGATAATATTGCCCGCTGCGTAAACAGCATACGGAATATAAACCGACGTATTCAGAGAGTTTAAGATTCTTGTCGCAACAAAGGTTTTACCAGTACCGGCGTCGCCATAAAGTAATAGTGCGCGACCCGAGTTAATCGCAGGGCCTAAGCTACCTATCATACGGTCGGCGCCGAGCACTTCTTCTAAGGCGTAAGTAACGTCTTGTCGATTAACCATTTGTGCGCGTACATCTTGAGCCTTAACCATGGCGTCATAGCTAGTTAGAGAGACAGGAACGGGACCTAAATAGGCATCCTTCGCAAACGCGATATCGGCTTCTTGCATTCCTTGCTCAGACAACCCATACCGTACGTGTCCAGTAGAAGCCGCTGCAAACGTAGAGCTTTGCGCTTGAAAAACTTCAACCTGAGATTTTGCCCGCAAGTCACTCAGCATCTCTTCAATCATGTGACTGTTAATGCACATCAATTTGGTTAGCTGCAAAATGTCAGATTTAGGGTAGGCAGCTAGGTGTTTGAGCAGCAAGTTTTCTAATACTGCTTTAGGTATTTCTAATCCGTCAAAAGAGGTTGGCACAGGGGGCGCATTTGCCTGCGGTGTCAATTCTACTCGGTGCCTTTTTTGTGCTGTAGATTGAACCATATAGACTCCTTGTCTATAAGCTTAAAAATATTGATACATAGCTAAACCAATTACCACTACTGGGGCGAAGGGCATCCGTAGCTTACGCTCTATTTTTTCGCCACTGGAAATAGCTGCCTGTGAGCTGGAGCCGTATGCAGCAATCATTGAGTACTTGGACACCAGTTGTTTAATTGAACTACCGCTCTCAGCCCTATTCATGATCGCGTATAACAAGCCAATCAAGACGCTAGATAAAGCGATCCACAAGGTAGCATCAATTAAGTTTCCCCAACCAAGCCAGAACCCGACCACTCCAAGCAGCTTAACGTCACCCGGAGCCATCACTCGGATAAGATGTAATAGTAAAGAAGAGAAAAAGAAACAGAGGCCAGCAACAGAAGACCATAGAAGAGCATCAACAGGAGCGGCTGATAGTCCTTTATCAAGAATGCATAGTGCCAAAATGATAAGTAAATGTAGGTTCGGGATGCGGTTTTCCCTTGCATCCGTTACTGCAACGACAATAAACCCCAACCAGATTAGATAACCCATAATAAGCACCTGTCATCCATAACTCTGCTATTACGCGAAAATCGTCCCCATTTCCGCAACTAAAATGTCACTAAAGGCAACAAAAAGACCCGCAAGGCCAACAACCATTAAACCCGCGCCTACCACATACTCCACTACAGTTAGGCCGCTTTCATCTTGCAAAAAATCTTTTATGTAAGTTGATGTTTGCATAATTTCCCCCTAGATATTATTAAGGCTTGTAAAACTATGGTTTAGTTCTACAAGCCTTAAATATATATTAGACGGGTTTTTATAGTTTGCTTATCTATTTTTAGATAAAAAGTTAAGCAAAAATAGTACTTAGCTCTGCTTGTAATTCACCACTAAACAGATCGAAAATACCTGCTAGTCCGAGTACTAGTAAACCTGCACCTACAACGTATTCAACAACCGTTAGACCTTCTTCGTCTTTCATAAATGCAGTGATGTTTGTAATAAGCTTGCTCATGATATGTCTCCTTCCAAAGTTCATTAAGCTGTAGCGCTTATTGATAATTTAGAGTTATTCACGGATAAGAGTTAGGATTATTTTGTCCATCTTTGGTATTTTTTTGCTCAACCTTCAATTACAATTTGGACTTTTTTGCCCTGTTAAGCGCACAATTTTAATAATTAAAACATTTGCTCTAAATAATTTTATTATTTCAATTAAATGATTAAAAAGGAAATAATCAACAAACTAGGCTAAAATCAGAAAAACTCGCCAAACATTCTTAAAATTCTCACTTTTGATACTTGACAAAATTTCAACAGAGCAAAAACGTGATACCGATCCATTAAAATAGTGGTTTAAATTTGTTATTCCTCAATAGTGTAATTGGTCAACCTCATAATCTCATACTAAGCTCAACCTTATAGCTCCTCATTATTCTAATTAAGATGACTAAGGACTGCATACAGTGGAAGTACTACATAAAGGCTACTGGCTCGGAAAATCAGTCACTTACATTGAAAAAGATCTGGTAAGAGATTTAGAAAGACATTTCCACATTCTAGATTATGGTTATGATGTATCAGTACTCAGTGAGCCTGATATACATTTCTGCTTTTTTTATTTTGAAGAGCCTTTTACTTCTTTATTACATACTGCGGTTAAACTATGCCAAAACTTAGATAAACACTTAATTCTTATCTGCAATGACAATCCACCTGACGATATAAACCAGTTAGAAGTAGTATTTTCTACCTTCTCTATAAAAAATGATGACGTAAGGTTATGGTCTGATGAGCTTAATAAGCAGGTTTATTATCAGTTTACAAAGCATCAAGAAATTCTAGATATTCATAAATTAGTTGAGAAACAATCGCAAAAACATATCAGTAAAGATCTCGTTGAAATGCTGAGATATATCGAAAAAAACTTATCTAGAACAATAAGAGAGGAAGATGTAGCAGAATACTGCCACTATTCAGTCACTTACTTTTCTAAGTTTTTTCATAAAACCATCGGGGTGAGTTTTCGCGATTACCTAACCTTAAAAAGAATCAATCTCGCCAAGCACCTTCTCACCAACGACCGCAAAGAGAAGATTTCCTTTATCGCCTTCCAATGTGGTTACAACGACGTCTCCTACTTTTCTCGTATCTTTAAAAAGAAGACTGGAATCAGCCCGGCTATCTACCGTCAACTACACTAATAGTAGATAACGAGGAAGTCTCCCATTCGGGCGAGTTATGCATATTGAGCGCGTTTACGTATATTGTTCACAAGATGCACGAAAACTCACCACTTGCACTTTCCTCCGCTTAGACTAACATGCTAGAGTTAACAATCTATTAACAATAAAAATATAAACATAACTTTGCAAATAACATGGAGTTAGAGAATGATTCAGCCTAACGAGTTAAGCAAACCAACCTGTGCTCTCCCACCACCAAACGAGATGATCCTTAAATGGGCTGAGGAACGCCCAAACGAGGTTTATCTCAAGCAAACAATCAATCGAAAGTTTGTTGAATATACCTATGCAGAAGTCGCGGATCAGGCACTCAAACTAGTGAGTGCGTTAAACGATCTTGGCGTTCAACCTCGCGATAAAGTCGCCTTAGTCTCAAAAAACTGTGCCGAATGGTTTATTTGTGACTTAGCAATGATGCTTGGTGATTTTGTTAGTGTGCCTATCTTCCCTACTGCGGGTGCAGATACGATCGAATACTGTTTAACGCATAGTGAAAGTAAAGTATTGATTGGCGGTAAGTTAGATGACGCCGCTGCGACGCAGCAAGTGATCGATTCTAAGCCAGAAATTATTACTATCTCATTACCTTACGATACCGCGCCAAACTGTAAATATCAGTTTAAAGAGTTAATTGCTTCAGCTCAGCCTAGTGAAACTCGTCCAGAACATCATGATGATAAGCTAATGTCACTGGTGTACACCTCTGGTACTTCTGGTCTACCTAAAGGCGCAATGCTGACATACGGCGCATTCAGCTGGTCAGTTCAACAGCTTATCAACCACATCGGTATCCAAGAAAATGATCGCTTGTTCTCTTATCTGCCGTTAGCACACATCACTGAACGCGTTTATATCTTTGGTTCATCAATTATGGGTGGTGTTCAAACCGCTTTCCCTGAGTCTTTAGATACCTTTATTGAAGATGTGAAAATGCAGCGTCCAACACTGTTTATCTCAGTTCCTCGCCTATGGACTCTGTTCCAGCAACGTATTCAAGATAAATTGCCGCAGAAAAAGCTCAACATCCTGCTTAAGATTCCGTTTGTAAACTCTCTGATTAAGAAGAAACTCGCGGAAGGCTTGGGCTTAGATCAAGCACGGGTACTTGGCTGTGGCTCTGCTCCGGTCTCACCTGCGCTACTAGACTGGTATCACAGCGTTGGCCTTCATATTACCGAAGCATGGGGCATGACAGAGTCTTTTGCCTACAGCACACTTAACTACCCATTCCGCGCAGACAAAATAGGCAGTGTCGGTAATGCAGGACCCGGCATTGAGCTCAAGATCGCTGAAGATGAGGAGATCATGGTTCGCGGTAAAGGCTTGTTCTCTGGCTACTACAAAAATGATATTGCAACGCAAGAGTCATTCAATGCTGAAGGCTGGCTACATACAGGCGACATCGGCTTTATTGATAGTGAAGGTTATCTAACGATTCAAGGTCGTAAGAAAGATACCTTTAAGACAGCTAAAGGCAAATTTGTTGCTCCTGTGCCAATCGAGAAAAAGCTGTTTGAATACAGTCGAGTCGAAATGATGTGTTTGATAGGGCTTGGTCTGCCAGCACCCATTCTTCTCGTAGTTCCGCATGACTTCCCGAACTTCGACAAAGAACGCTACGAGAGAACTACCAAAAAGGTCATTGCGAGAATGAACGCTGATCTTGAGTCTCACGAGCAGATCAAAGGCGTGCTAATGATCAAAGACCCGTGGAGCATCGAGAATGGTATCTTGACGCCAACGCTTAAGATCAAACGTCATGTTCTAGAGCAAAAATACCACGATATTGGTCACAACTGGCCAAAAGGACAACTTGTGGTGTGGGAAGATTAATCTTCACTAACTAAGTACAAAGGAGAGCATTAGCTCTCCTTTTGCTTTTGTTACTAAACCGATTATGATGCCAATTCATTTGGACCAAACATAGGAAGTGGATATGGATGCAAGGCTGCATCATTTACCGGGTTTACGCTACTTTGAAGTGGCTGCGAGATTAAACAGCTATAGTCGCGCTGCCGAAGAGCTATTCATCAGCCAAGCGGCTGTCAGTCAGAAGATTCGTCAGCTAGAAGACGGTTTAGGCTGTAAGCTGTTTGTCCGTGAAGGCCGGGAAATGCGGTTAACAGAGCAAGGTAAAATCTTGTTTAAACATGTTTCTCAAGGTTTTGAAAACATCATCAGTGGCCTGAATCAAATCCAAAGTGAACCCGTTGAAGGCTTGCTGTGTGTCAGCTCCACCCCTTCTTTCGCTTCTCGCTGGCTACTGCCGAGACTGTGGAAATTTTCTACTCAGCATCCAAATATCCCAATTCGTATCATCACCAGTTGTGACGCGCCAAACCTTAAGCTAGGCGACGCTGACCTTGCAGTATGGCAGGGGGAAGAACTGGATATCAACAGTGACCAAAAGCTGCATAAAGAGTTTCTATTTGAGGAAACCATCTATCCCTTTTGCTCACCAAATTTAGCCAAAACTATCCAACTTACTAGCCCTGAACAGTTACTTAATACATGGCTTATTCACTATGAGTCTGGTGGTTACCCTTGGCAAACCTGGTTCGCTCAAGCAGGCGTAACGATGAATAAAGAATCCGTTCAATGGATGGATGTCAGTACCTTTGATCATGCAATGAATGCCGTTATGGCCGGTCATGGTGCTTGCCTTGCTTCCGATTCGTTAGCAAGCGACTACGTTGAAAGAGGACTCCTAATTAAGCCGTTTGAGATAGGGATGACACCGGGTATTCAGTTCAACCTTTTCTATGACCATGAATCTCCTCGTCGACAACGTATCGCCGCATTTGCTAACTGGCTGCACAGTGAAATCGCAGAGTAATCGCCAGTAGAAAACTACTTGTCCCAAAATCGACGAATACTCTCTTGATGAGCTTGCTCTTTCGTGAGCCCAAGATCATCAAGTAGATGCTCAGGCAGATTTTCTAACTGTTTACGAGTACGATAATTACGCCACCAGCGTTTTATTATAGTTAAGATTTCTTTATCCCAAACTAAAGTATCAGATAGTTTCTGTTTGTAGCCATACTCTGAAGTTTCCATGGTTTCTCTCCTCTCTTGCATTTAATGACTAAATAATTAACCATGAACCTATCTTGCTCAAACGATACAAATTGACCTTCAGTTAAGGAAAACTAAAGTGAAAGATCGATTACCACCTTTGCAGGGTATCTATTACTTTTATACCGCTGCGAGGCTAGGCAGCTTCAAACTCGCAGCTCAGGAACTCTATGTCACCGCTGCAGCGATCAGTCAGCAGATACGCCAACTGGAAGACTTTTTAGGCGCAGAACTGTTCTTGAGGCAGCATCGTAAAGTCACGCTAACCATGGAGGGGGAAATACTCTATGAGCAAGCGCTACGAGGCTTTGAGCATCTTCATCGCGGTGTTCGACAAATCAATCAAGATCCGAATCCTAACCAGCTGTCCATTTCGACATTGCCTTCCTTTGCCCAACACTGGCTTGTGCCAAGAATTGGCCACTTTAGACAGCAAAACCCAGATCTTGAGTTGATGATTGAACCCACCAGCGAACTGGCTGACTTTCAAAACTCTAATCTCGATTTGTGCATTCGATATGGGCCAGGGGATTACCCAAACATCACTTCAGAGCTACTTATTGAAGAGTTGCTTTATCCTGTTTGTCACCCTATCTACCAAGAGCAACACGGCATATACGAACTCAGCGACCTAACAGGCGCGGACTTAATTGAAGATTATTGGCGAGACCTAGATTGGGGGATTTGGCTCAACAACGTAGGCCATAAAGCCTCTAAGCCGACACTTAAATACAATGGCTCCCACTTTGTATTAGAAGGTGCTTTAGCCGTTCAAGGCGTCGCGCTCGCCAAGCATACCTTAGCTCAGCGTTATATTGATGAAGGGAAGCTAGTCAGAATCGGTAATCTAGCGCAGCGTACCGACTATAACTATTTCCTGTGCGCACCCCGCGCCTACTTTAAAAGAGAGAAAATCAAACGCTTCTGTGAGTGGATTTTTGACCAAGCCAAAGAGTGCCAGAAACTCGATCAATTAGGTTTAGAGATCATCGATAGCCGCAGCCCGAGGTGAGCCAGAGCGGGAATTGGGATGATTTGCCATGCTGAGACTTTGTGCGTCAACCCTTTGTTTTTGTCATCCCCGGAAGCGAGGAACGAGTGAGTTGGGGATCTCTTGAAGCGAATTGGAGACTTGATGAGATTCCCTACTCGCTCCTTCTTCACTCTATGGAATGACCGAATTATTCTCGAAGGGCGAAGCCTGAGCCCGTCTTCCACAAGGGCGCAGCCCGTTCCAGCTATCCGAAAGCGCAGCGTTCCAGCTCTCCATAGGACGAAGTCCGTTCCCGTTATCCCGTTCCCATAACAAAAAAAGCCCCAGTCATTCGACTGGGGCTTTCAAAGCTATCTAGCTAACGTAAGAATTACTTCTTCTCGTTACGCTCTTTAACTTCTGCGATTACTTGCTCAGCAACGTTTGCTGGACATGGTGCGTATTGACCGAACTCCATAGAGAACTGACCACGACCAGAAGTGATAGTACGTAGGTGACCGATGTAGCCAAACATTTCTGATAGAGGAACGTCAGCTTTAATACGAACGCCTGTAGTACCAGCTTGTTGGTCTTTGATCATACCACGACGACGGTTAAGGTCACCGATTACGTCACCAACGTTGTCTTCTGGAGTGAATACATCAACGTTCATGATTGGCTCAAGAAGTTGTGCACCCGCTTTAGGCATAGACTGACGGAATGCGCCTTTAGCAGCGATTTCGTAAGCGATAGCTGAAGAGTCAACTGCGTGGAAACCACCGTCGAATAGTTCAACTTCTACGTCTAGAGTTGGGAAGCCAGCTAGAACACCAGTTTCCATCATAGATGCGAAACCTTTCTCAACTGCAGGCCAGAATTCTTTAGGTACGTTACCACCAACAACTGTTGAAGAGAACGTGAAGCCAGAGTTTGGCTCACCTGGTTTGATGCGGTAGTCGATCTTACCGAACTGACCAGAACCACCAGACTGCTTCTTGTGCGTGTAGCTATCTTCAACTGCTTGAGTGATAGTTTCACGGTAAGCTACCTGTGGAGCACCTACTTCTAGCTCAACGCCGTAAGTACGCTTAAGGATATCTACCTTGATGTCTAGGTGAAGTTCACCCATACCTTTCAGGATAGTTTCGCCAGACTCTTCGTCAGTCTCAACTTGGAAAGATGGATCTTCTGCAACCATCTTACCGATAGCGATACCCATCTTCTCTGAACCGCCTTTGTCCTTAGGAGTTACAGCGATAGAGATTACTGGTTCTGGGAAGATCATAGCTTCAAGAGTACATTCGTGCTTAGGATCACATAGAGTGTGACCAGTTTGAACGTTCTTCATACCAACGATAGCGATGATGTCACCAGCTTGCGCTTCAGTAAGTTCGTTACGCTCGTCAGCTTGCATCTCACACATACGGCCGATACGCTCAGTCTTACCAGTTGCTGAGTTAAGGATAGTGTCACCCTTCTTCAGACGACCAGAGTAGATACGTACGAACGTTAGAGCACCAAAACGGTCATCCATGATCTTGAATGCTAGCGCTTTTAGTGGCTCATCTGGAGATACAGTAGCTACTTCGCCAGTTGGCTCACCAGTTTCTGGATCTGTTAGAGGCTGAGGATCAACTTCTGCTGGAGCTGGTAGGTAATCTACAACAGCGTCAAGGATAAGCTGCATACCTTTGTTTTTGAATGCAGAACCACAGAAAGTTGGGAAGAACGCTAGGTCACGAGTACCCTTACGGATACAACGCTTAAGGTCTTCGATAGAAGGCTCTTCACCTTCCATGTAAGCTTCCATTAGGTCGTCGTCTTGCTCTACAGCAGTCTCAACTAGCTCTTCACGGTATGCTTCTAGGTCATCAAGCATGTCCGCTGGAACTTCTTTGATTTCGTAGTTCTCTGGAAGACCTGTGTCATCCCAAACGTAAGCTTGACGGTTTAGAACGTCTACAACACCAACGAAATCGTCTTCACGACCGATTGGCAGAGTCATTACTAGTGGGTTTGCACCAAGAACGTTTTTCACTTGATCAACTACGTTGAAAAAGTCTGCACCCATACGGTCTAGTTTGTTTACGAAGATCAGACGAGCAACTTCTGAATCGTTCGCGTAGCGCCAGTTAGTCTCTGACTGAGGCTCAACACCACCAGAACCACAGAATACACCGATACCACCGTCAAGAACTTTAAGTGAACGGTATACTTCTACTGTAAAGTCAACGTGTCCCGGAGTATCGATAACGTTTAGGCGGTGGCCATTCCACTCACAAGTTACGGCAGCAGACTGGATTGTGATACCACGCTCAGCTTCCTGCTCCATGAAGTCAGTTGTAGACTCACCGTCGTGTACTTCACCAGTTTTGTGGATTTTACCAGTAAGCTTAAGGATACGCTCAGTGGTGGTAGTTTTACCCGCATCAACGTGCGCGAAAATACCAATGTTTCTGTACTTTGATAAATCTGCCATTGTCTTACTCTGTTTATAAGGTATAAATTGCGCGCAGAGTATATCACAATCTGTCAAGACTGATACCCTTGCATGCGCTGTATGTAAAAAAAACTTTTCTCACCAATACTAGCAGTTAATCTGCCCTTTAATGGCAATTTTCAACGAATTGACGAAGTTTTTTCAGAATAAAAATGCTGCCTATAAACAATACAGGCAGCATATCTATCATTAAGTCTGTCCTTTAATTATCGAGGACAGATTTCCGATTCAGGGAAGAAGAATTCGATTTCGCGAGCCGCAGACTCAGGGCTATCAGAGCCGTGAACTGAGTTATGGCGCATGCTTAATGCGTAGTCAGCGCGAATAGTGCCACAAGCCGCTTCTTCTGGGTTAGTTTTACCCATTAACTCGCGGTAGCGAGAAATTGCGTTCTCACCTTCCAGTACTTGAACCATAATTGGGCCTGAAGTCATAAAGGCTTTCAAATCTTCAAAGAATGGTTTGCCTTCATGTTCAGCATAAAAGCCGCTCGCTTGTTCTTCAGTTAAACGCACCATTTTAGCAGCAATAACTTGCAGACCTGCTTTTTCAATACGGTGGTAGATTTCACCAATTAAATTACGTTCTACTGCATCGGGCTTAACAATAGAAAAAGTTCTTTCTAGAGTCATAGGGTATCCTTTCGTTATTTCTTGGTATTATTAAAAGAGGCTCTACGGCCTCTTAGCTTATTTATTCGCTTGCTGTAGCAGCAGACCCGCTAGGCTACGTACACCTACGCCAGTTGCACCTGCTGCCCACTTATCTGTTGCAGACTTACGATAAGTTGCTGCACAGTCGAAATGCAACCAACCTTTTTTGTAATCTTCAACAAAGTAAGACAAGAATGCTGCCGCCGTACTTGCACCTGGTGAGTAGTCACCACTGCTGATGTTGGAAAGATCAGCAAAATTAGATGGCAACATACCACGGTGGAAGTCAGCCAATGGCAGTGGCCATAAGCCTTCTTTTTCTTCGCGTGCCGCATTCAGCGCTTGATGAGACAACTCATCGTCAAAGCTCATCAAGGCGTGGTAATCATTACCTAGAGCATTTTTAGCAGCTCCAGTTAAGGTAGCACAATCAATAATTAGCTCAGGGTTTTGCTCACTCGCATAAATTAGACCATCCGCAAGTACAAGGCGACCTTCGGCATCGGTATTCATGATCTCTACCGTCTTACCGTTTTTATAGGTAATGATGTCACCAAGCTTAAGTGCGCGACCAGAAATCATGTTCTCAGCACAACAAAGGATCAGTTTCACACGCTTGTTCAAACCGCGCATGATCGCCAGACCTAAACCGCCAGTAATTGTACCTGAACCGCCCATATCCGCTTTCATTGCCGTCATAAAGCCAGACGGTTTGATGCTGTAACCACCAGAGTCGAAGGTGATCCCTTTACCAACTAGACAAGCAAATACTGGTGCGTTCTCGTCGCCTGTTGGGTTGAAATCCAGTTGAAGCATGGCCGATGTACGCTCAGAGCCGCGGCCTACCGCAAAGATACCTTGCCAACCTTCAGCAAGAAGGTCTTTATCTTTTACGATACGCGCCTTCACTGTTCCTTCTGGTGCAACTGATTTGATGAACTCCGCCGCCATCGTCGCCAATTGACGCGGTGCGACTTCTTCTGCTGGCTTGTTGATAATGTCGCGAGTAAAGTCCGTCGCTTTAATGCGTGCAGTCAACTCAGCTTGATCTTGCTCTTCAAGCTCTTGCCATACGAATTGATTTTTCTTCTTTGGTCCTCGGTAACCTTGATGGAACGACCAAATACTCTCTAGGTCCCAACCTTCCCCTTGTAAAGAAATGGAAGCGATACCTTGACCATCTAACTTACGAGCAGCACGCTGAATTGCGCCTAAATCATGATTATCACCAAGATGGATTGTCGCACCTGATTCAGAGAAAGAAAGAATTGCGTTCTCACCCCAATGTGGCGCTGCAGCCTCTTGGCTTAGAAATACTGACATCTGTGTAGACATGGTTTCTCCTTGTCTGTACTGGCGCTGCCTACGCCTTTTTCTGTTCACTCAGGGATGTTAACACTTTAATGTGAAATTGATAAAAAAACGGGCCATAAGGCCCGTTTTTTTTAGTAAATTTTGTTAACTGCGATGGGTTTCCGTTTAAGGATTAATCCATTTCATCCATCCAGCACAAGATCACCGCTTCCAGAATCTTTTCATTAGATCGGTTCGGCTCATCATCAAACTCATCTAACTCAGTAATCCACTGATGAAGATCGGTAAAACGTACTGTTTTAGGATCTACCTCTGGAAACTTGTCGCATAGCTCGATCGCAATATCGCGTGAATCTGTCCATTTCATAACCAATTCCTTATGTAATTCTTGTTGCTCACATCTATAGATGCAGAATACTCAAAATAATTGGAGTTGCAGCTAGGCAACAAGTAAGCTCATCCCTATGAGCATAGGTGTTCTATGCGATTAGGGCGGCCGGCGTTCCGGGGAGCTTACGCAGTTAACAACGCTGCGGCTTCAAGTATGAAGAGTATTTAGTGATCTTCTGAAGCGTGGTTCAGAGTATATTTTGGAATCTCAACGACCAGATCTTCGTCTGCGACTTTAGCCTGACAACCAAGACGAGATTCTGGCTCAAGACCCCACGCTTTATCTAGCATGTCATCTTCAAGCTCGTCACTCTCTTCTAGTGAATCAAAACCTTCACGAATCACTACGTGACACGTCGTACAAGCGCACGATTTTTCACATGCGTGTTCAATGCCAATGCCATTTTTTAGCGCAACATCAAGAACGGTGTCACCACTGTTTGCTTCCAAAACCGCACCTTCTGGGCATAAATCTTCATGCGGTAATACAATAATCTTAGGCATAACTCTTTCTCTTAAATATCATTTACTGATTGACCTGACAAAGCAGCTCGAATCGATTTGTCCATGCGGCGAGAAGCAAACTCTTGGCTCGCCTTGTCAGTATCTTTGATACCTTGTTCTATCGCGTCAGCGCTGTCACCATTGCGCAGCTCAATCAAAGACTCAATCGCTTTAAGCAGTTCACCACGTTCTGACTCAGACAATAGCTCATCACCATCTGCTTGCATTGCTGCAATCAAACCTTCGATAACGCGATCGGCTTCAACGCGTTGTTCTGCCAGCGCTCTAGCATTCATATCTTCTTTAGCGTATGTCATAGAGTCGCGCAGCATGTTGGCAACTTCATCATCGCTCAGACCATAAGATGGCTTAACCTGAATCTCAGACTGAACACCAGTACTCTTTTCCATCGCAGTTACTGACAGTAGGCCATCTGCATCGACTTGATAAGTCACGCGGATATGCGCTGCACCCGCCGCCATCGGTGGGATGCCTTTTAGTGAGAAACGCGCTAGAGAGCGACAGTCATCAACCATTTCACGTTCGCCTTGAACAACATGAACGCTCATTGCCGTTTGACCATCTTTAAACGTGGTAAACTCTTGAGCTCGTGCAACTGGAATTGTCGTGTTGCGTGGGACGATCTTCTCAACCAAGCCGCCCATGGTTTCGATACCAAGGGATAGCGGAATAACGTCGAGTAGTAGCATTTCAGAGTCAGGCTTGTTACCCGCTAAAATATCAGCTTGAATACCAGCGCCAATCGCCACTACTTCATCCGGGTTAATGCTAGTTAGCGGCTGACGACCAAAGAAATCACCCACCATTTCTCTTACAAGCAGGGTACGTGTAGAACCGCCCACCATAACCGCTTCTAGCACATCTTCGGCATCAACTTGTGCGTCTTTCAATGCACGGCGACAAGACATCAAAGTCTTCTTAACGAGTGGTCGAATCAAGTCTTCGAACTCATCGCGAGAAACGCTACCTTGCCAACCTAGAACATCAACCTCTACTGACTCTTTATCTGAGAAAGCAATTTTAGTCGCAGTAGCCACATTCAAAACTGTGCGCATCTGCGTTGCGGTTAAAGTCTCTGTGTTGCCTGATTTTTCAAGCAGGTAATCAGCCAGCAAGTGGTCAAAATCATCACCACCAAGTGCAGAATCACCACCCGTCGCCAATACTTCAAACACGCCTTTGGATAAACGCAGAATAGAGATATCAAACGTACCGCCACCCAAATCATATACGGCGATTACACCTTCTTGACCTGAGTCTAGTCCGTAAGCAATCGCAGCCGCTGTTGGCTCATTAAGCAGTCTTAAAACATGTAGACCTGCGAGCTTAGCCGCATCTTTGGTTCCTGCACGCTGAGCGTCATCAAAGTAAGCAGGAACGGTGATTACCACACCCGCTAACTCGCCACCTAGCGTTTTCTCAGCACGCTGACCTAGCGACTTGAGAATTTCAGCGGATACTTCAATAGGGTTTTTATCCCCACTTGCCGTTTGCAGTACCGGTAGGCCGTTGTCACTCGCTTTAAACTGGTAAGGAAGATTCGGATAGCGCACTTGGATATCTTCTAGTGAACGGCCTAACAGTCGCTTCACTGAGATAATGGTATTGGTTGGATCAACTTCTGCTTTATCTTTCGCTGCATAACCAACTTCGGGAGTCTCTCCTGAGTAGTTAACAACGGAAGGTAAGATGCTTTGACCTTGCTCATCTTGCAATGTTGCCGCGTCGCCACTTCGAACTGAAGCCACCAGTGAGTTAGTCGTACCTAAGTCAATGCCAGCAGCAAGTTTATGCTCATGTGGAGCCGAGCTTTGACCCGGTTCTGCAATTTGAAGTAATGCCATGGGTGGTCCTTGTATTGCACTAGCCGAAGAGTTTGTCTTCCACTAGCTCGATTTCGTTCTGTAGTTTGGCAATAAATTTAAGTTTACGAACTCTGTCAGCTGCTTGCTGCCAGTCCGTTTGATTTAAATCTTGCTCGGTTGCAGTCAATTGCTGCTTAAACATTTTGCTCACTTTGCTTTCAAAGTCGAACAACGCATCTTCTGCGTCGGAGCTTGAAGAGATATCTTCTAGTTCTTCACGCAGTTCCATTTGCTCCATTAAGAACATCGGATCTTGCATCGTTTGCTGCTCACCTCGAATCTCTACGCCATTCTCAGACAAGATGTATTCGGCTCTTGAGATAGGGTTCTTGAGAACTTGGTAGGCGTCGTTAATCTCGGCAGCTTTTTGCACCGCCATTAAACGGTCACGTTCAGATGCAGTCGCAAAATTATCAGGATGAAACTGTTTTTGAAGTTCACGGAATTGTGAAGAAAGAAGGCTACCATCCAGATTAAACTGACTTGGTAGCCCAAATAATTCAAAGTAATTCATGGAGAATTCTATCCTTGGTAATAAACCTGTGAGCCGAAACCCACAGGCCTTATCAATTACACGTTGAAGCTTTCACCACAACCACATTCGCTCTTAGCATTCGGGTTATTGAATTCAAACCCTTCGTTGAGGCCTTCTTTAACGTAATCCAGTTCAGTTCCGTCTAAGTACACTAGGCTCTTTTGGTCAATGATGACCTTCACGCCTTCATGTTCGAATACTGAATCTTCTTCGTTAAGCTCATCAACGAATTCAAGTACATATGCCATACCAGAACACCCGGTCGTTTTCACACCCAAGCGTAAACCGATACCTTTGCCTCGGTTTTCTAGGAATGTTCTAACGCGACTTGCCGCGGTTTCTGTCATTGTAATGGCCATACTGCACCTTAGTTTGTCTATTTCGCGAATGAAATGGGGGTTCTGGCCCCCATTATATACAGATTACTTATTCTTGGTGTTTTTTCTTGTAGTCAGCAACCGCTGCTTTGATTGCGTCTTCAGCAAGAATTGAGCAGTGAACTTTTACCGGTGGAAGCTCTAGCTCTTCAGCGATTTCAGCATTTTTAATTGCTGCCGCTTCATCAATGCTCTTGCCTTTCACCCACTCAGTAACGAGTGAGCTTGATGCGATCGCACTACCACAACCGTAAGTTTTAAACTTCGCGTCTTCGATAATACCTTCTGGTGTTACCTTGATCTGAAGTTTCATTACGTCACCACATGCAGGAGCACCAACCATGCCGCTACCTACTGCTGGATCTTCTTTATCAAATGAACCAACGTTACGTGGGTTCTCGTAGTGATCAATTACTTTTTCGCTATATGCCATGATATTTACCTCGAATCCTCTATTTCTATCCTTGGAATGACTGAATCAGTATTAGTGGTGTGCCCACTCAACTGTGCTTAGGTCAATTCCTTCTTTGTACATATCCCATAGAGGAGACATGTCACGCAGTTTAATCACTGCTGTACGAATTTGTTCGATTGCGTAGTCGATCTCTTCTTCAGTCGTTGCACGACCAAATGAGAAACGAACTGAGCTGTGAGCTAGCTCATCATCCAAACCTAGAGCACGTAGAACGTACGAAGGCTCTAGACTTGCTGAAGTACAAGCACTACCTGAAGAGACCGCTAGATCTTTTAGCGACATCAGTAGTGACTCACCTTCAACGAAAGCAAAACTGATATTTAGGTTATGAGGTACACGCTGCTCAAGGTCACCGTTGATCGTGACTGCTTCAAGATCTTTAACACCATCAAGAAGACGATTACGTAGAGCTAGAGCATGATCGAAGTCTTTCTGCATCTCTTCTTTCGCGATGCGGAACGCTTCACCCATACCCACGATTTGGTGAGTCGCTAGAGTACCAGAGCGGAAGCCGCGTTCGTGACCGCCACCGTGCATTTGTGCTTCTAGGCGAATACGTGGCTTACGACGTACGTACAGTGCACCAATACCTTTAGGACCGTATACTTTGTGCGCTGACATAGAGATCAGGTCGACTTTCATCTCTTGAACGTCGATAGGTAGCTTACCTGCTGATTGAGCAGCATCTACATGGAAAACAATCTTACGTTCACGACACATTTCGCCGATTGAAGAGATATCTTGGATAACGCCGATCTCGTTGTTTACGTGCATGATAGACACAAGAACGGTATCTTCGCGCATTGCAGCTTCAAGCTTCTTAAGATCGATAAGACCGTTTGATTCAGGCTCAAGGTAAGTGACTTCAAACCCTTCACGTTCTAGTTGACGGCAAGGGTCAAGAACCGCTTTGTGCTCTGTTTTGCAAGTGATTACGTGCTTGCCTTTCTTCGAATAGAAGCGCGCTGCACCTTTAATCGCTAGGTTGTCTGACTCGGTTGCGCCAGAAGTGAATACGATTTCACGCGGGTCTGCATTTAATAGGTCTGCAATCTGCTCACGAGCGGTATCTACTGCTTCTTCTGCCTGCCAGCCATAACGGTGCGAACGAGACGCTGGGTTACCAAACGTACCGTCCATAGTCATGTACTGAACCATTTTTTCAGCTACACGAGGATCAACAGGACAGGTCGCTGAATAATCTAAATAAATAGGCAGTTTCATTTTCTACTCCAATGTAACAGGCAAACCGCTTATGAGCGGACGTTTACACCGATGGGCGCGGTGTTTGTATTTTTAGTAGCGAACCCATGATTAACGGCAAGATCAATATCTTGTCGATCTGAAATTTCTAGTACTTCATTGTCTTTCATCAACTCACCTAGAGTGATGTTATTCAAGAAGTCACTGATACGTGAACTTAGGTCACGCCACAGTGTGTGCGTAAGGCAACGAGAACCACCTTGGCAATCTCCTTTACCATTACATTTTGTTGCATCCACTGACTCATCTACCGCGGCAATGACAGTACCGATTGCGATTGAATGAGCGTCTTCGCCGAGGCGGTAACCGCCACCAGGACCACGCACACTAGCTACTAGGCCAGCTTTACGTAACTTAGAGAAAAGCTGCTCTAAGTAAGACAAAGAGATACCTTGACGCTCTGAAATATCAGCCAGAGGCACAGGGTTCTGTTGCGAATGCAGAGCCACATCTAACATGGCTGTCACTGCGTATCTTCCTTTAGATGTAAGTCTCATATAACACCATATCCACACCGTTTATGTGGTATGAATTGTCACATACCCGACCAAATTGGTCAAGTATTTAATTGACTGTTTTAGTCAGGTATTTAACCATTCACTTATGGTGGTTATTTGGGTTGAGAGATACGCTTCTCAATTGAAGTTAAGATACCGCGCAGAATATTAAGCTCTTGTGATTCAGGTCTAGCTCGATTAAACAATCTACGTAGCTTATTCATCACCTTGCCAGGCTGTTCTTCACTGATAAATTGGGTCTCTTGCGCCACTTTTTCAAGGTGTGAGAAAAATAATTCTAATTCTTTGTGCCTTGGGTACTCTGCCGTTTCTTGCGGTTCATATTGGCTTTGTTCACGTTCTAGGTAAGCCATTCGCACTTCGTAGCTCAATGTCTGAACCGCCATCGCCAAATTCAGAGAACTGTATTCAGGATTCGCAGGAATACATACATGATAATGGCAAGTTTGTAGCTCTTCGTTAGTCAGCCCGGTGCGCTCTCGTCCAAAGACTAAAGCCACTGGTGCCGATTGACCTTCTTCAACAAACTTCTGGCCACATTCACGCGGCTCAAGCATCGGCCACTCTAGAGTACGCGAGCGAGCGCTCGAACCGACTACTAATGCGCAATCGGCTACCGCTTCAGTCAAAGTCGATACAACTTGAGCATTTTGCGCGATATCTGCTGCTCCTGCCGCTAACGCAAGAGTTTGTTCATCAACGCTGCACTGAGGATCGACGAGCACTAGGTTGGATAACCCCATAACCTTCATTGCACGGGCTGCTGAGCCAATATTTCCTGAGTGAGAAGTGCCGACAAGGACGACTTTTACGTTGTTAAGCATTGATGATTTCCGAACACAAAATTTGAGCTGCAAGATAGTACCATATACCTGAGTAAAATGGTCAGACCCTTTCTACTAATAAAACTAAAAGTGCAAAAATTAACCACTTCCATTTCATTATTTATCTGCTATACTGCCGCCCGTTTTTCTGTTCTTTAACATCCGTTGGGAAATTAGTATGCATCCAATGCTTAATATCGCTATTCGTGCTGCACGAAAAGCAGGCAACCATATTGCTAAATCTTTAGAAAATGCTGAGAAGATCGAATCGACTCAAAAAGGCGCGAATGACTTTGTTACTAACGTAGACAAAGAAGCTGAAACTCTAATTATCGATACAATCAAAGCGTCTTACCCTGAGCACGAGATCGTTGCTGAGGAAAACGGCGTAATCGAAGGTAAAGATAAAGACGTACAATGGATCATCGACCCACTGGATGGCACAACAAACTTTGTTAAAGGTTTGCCACATTTCTCTGTATCTATCGCTGTTCGTATCAAAGGTAAAACTGAAGTAGCGTGTGTATACGACCCAATGCTTAACGAGCTATTCACTGCACAACGTGGTGCTGGTGCTCAGCTAAATAACGCTCGTATCCGCGTTAAACAACTAAAAGACCTTCAAGGCACAGTTCTAGCAACAGGCTTCCCATTCAAGCAGAAGCAACACTCTGAGTCTTACTTCAAGATCATGTCTGCTCTATTCGTAGATTGCTCTGATTTCCGTCGCACTGGTTCTGCTGCTCTTGACCTATGTTACCTAGCAGCTGGCCGAGTTGATGGTTTCTTCGAGCTAGGTCTTAAGCCTTGGGATATTGCTGCAGGCGAACTGATTGCTCGTGAAGCAGGCGCTATCGTAACTGATTTTGCAGGCGGCACTGACTACATGAAGTCAGGCAACGTTGTAGCTTCAAGCGCTCGCGGCGTTAAAGGTATGCTTAAGCACATCCGTGAAAACGGTAATGAAGCACTACTAAAATAATCTCAAGCTCCGTCACAGCTGAAATTTTTAGCCCACTCTAATGAGTGGGCTTTTTTGTATCTACACTCTCTATAATTGGGAGCTAACTCAGCTATTAAGTCGCTATAGACACATAACTAAGGCAATGTGTGATAAGAAAGTGATGCCTATTTTTGAAGACAACGGATGTATCAATACTAACGCATGAAGATAAAACCTCTTTTCTACTCTCTTACCCTACTTTTAGTTGGCTGTGGCTCAGACCCAGACAGTGTGCCACTTTCTGAAATAGATCATTGTGATTCAATCCAACAGCATCAAGTAGAGCCCCTCTCTCATTACATTGAGCCTTTCCAAGCAAAGCTAGACAATGCAACTGGCGTATATGTTTTGGAGCAAGGTGCGGAAGCCATGATGTCTAGAGCTTGGATAACGGATAGAGCGGAGCACAGCATTGATATTCAGTACTTTATATTCTCGGTAGACAACATTGGCCTAATTGCAACAGACCACCTTGTTCGCGCGGCTGAACGCGGAGTAAAAGTGAGAGTGCTAATTGATGACATCATGCTAAACGCAAAAGGCGATGAACTTCTAATGCTCGATGCCCATGAAAATATAGAGATAAAAATCTATAACCCGAATGTAAACATAGGCAAGAACATCATCAATAAGCTTGGTACCTTGCTTACTGACTTCCACGGTTTAAACCAAAGAATGCATAACAAGGTATTCTTGGTCGACGACCAGATAGCCGTTACGGGAGGACGCAATATCGCGGACGAGTATTTCGGTTTTGACCATGAGTATAACTTCAGAGATCGCGACGTCTTTCTCGCGGGTAAAGCGGTATCAGATGTAAAAAGGTCATTTAATGAATTTTGGAACCATGAGTTAAGTGTAGGAGTTGAGAAACTGGTTGGTAATAACCCTTACCCAAAGAATCCTGACTTCTCCCGCCTGCATTCTTACTCATGTAACCCTGAGAATTTCCACCCTGAGATAAAAGCTGAAATCGAGAAAGTGCCACAAACTTTTGATCGCTTGATGGAACAAGGACGCTTTAGATTCCTTGAGAGGGTGGAATACATCTCAGATAAACCCGGTAAAAACGATCAGCAAACTTTTCTTGGCGGTGGGAGTATTACAAGAAGCAAGTTGATTGAACTCGCGGAAAGTGCTGAGAAAAGTATTTTGATCCAGACACCTTACCTAGTCACCACTAAAGCAGACCGAAAGTTCCTTCGTCAATTAGTCGATAAAGGGGTAGAGATAAAGATCCTCACCAACAGCCTTGCCTCCAACGACAACCTAGAAGCATTTAGTGGCTATCAAAGGAATCGTTCTGCGCTACTAAAAACAGGCGTCGAGATTTATGAGTTCAAGCCAGATGCCAAAGTTCGTCAACGCGTTATGACTGCACATATGTTTAAACGCTTACCCACCACGCCTATCTTTGGCTTACATGCTAAGACGATGACCATTGATGAGCATATAACGATTGTCGGTACTTATAACTTTGACCCTCGTAGCGCTAACCTCAATACAGAAAGCTTTACCGTCATTCACTCTCCAGAGATTACTGATGGTGTAAATGCTGCAATGAGAATCGAGATGGAGCCAGAAAACGCATGGCTTATTAGTGAGGACTTCAATCCAGATCATAAGGTCAGTATCTTTAAACAGATAGGGGTAAAAATCAGAAGAATTGTTCCAAAGAGCATCCTTTAAACTGGAACCTCAATATATGGCAGGGGTGGAAAGTTCCTACTAGTGATACTCCAACTCCCAACACGCACATGTTTTGGTATGGTGGAATCCGCTACTTTGGTTTGACACGCATACGAAAAAAGCCTCAGCAATTCTGCTGAGGCTTTCGAAGATGCCAAGGATGGAAAGACTCGAACTTGAAACACGCGCGCATGTTTTGGTATTGGCGAAATCCGCTGCTCTTTCCTAGCTACAAAAGAAAAGGCTCTAGTCTTTCGACTAGAGCCTCTAGAATATGGCAGGGGTGGAGAGATTCGAACTCCCAACACGCGGATTTGGAATCCGCTGCTCTGCCAATTGGAGCTACACCCCTGTAGTTCGTGTTTAGTGAGACGACTCTCGAAATAAGTGGCGGAGCGGACGGGACTCGAACCCGCGACCCCCGGCGTGACAGGCCGGTATTCTAACCAACTGAACTACCGCTCCGCACTGGTTAGACTTAAAGTCTAAATTTAAAGCCTGGCGATGTCCTACTCTCACATGGGGAAGCCCCACACTACCATCGGCGCTAATTCGTTTCACTTCTGAGTTCGGCATGGAATCAGGTGGGTCC
>NZ_JCAFVV010000008.1:0-148445 GCF_059295395.1 Vibrio sp. SCP2
TCTGGAGTCTCTGGAGTCTCTGGAGTCTCTGGAGTCTCTGGAGTCTCTGGAGTCTCTGGAGTCTCTGGAGTCTCTGGAGTCTCTGGAGTCTCTGGAGTCTCTGGAGTCTCTTCTTTCAGTGTGTCGCTTTGCTCTTGCTGTGCAAGCACATCATCTTCAACAATTTCTTGTTGCTCAGCACCTGAAGCAGACGTTGCCTCATCTAATCCAACCGATGGGCTTTCTACAACTTGTGTCGGCTCAGAAGTACTTTCAGGTCTCTCCACCTCATCGATTGCTGAGGTTAGCCAATCATCCTCTTGTGCCTCGGTGCTCGCAACATCTTCAGATTCAGCTTCACTAGATGGCTGAACTTCATCGGCCACTTGTTCAGCTTCATCACTCAGTTGGTCTACTTCTTCACTGTCAAACTGAGGGTTTTCAACTTCTTCAATCGCCGACGTTAGCCAGTCGTCTTCATCATCTTCTTCTGGCTCTGGCTCTGGCTCTGGCTCTGGCTCTGGCTCTGGCTCTGGCTCTGGCTCTGGCTCTGGCTCTGGCTCTGGCTCTGGCTCTGCAAGCTGAGCTTGGTCAATCTCAGTGTCTAAAGCAAGGTCTTCAGTTACGTCTGCAGCTGGGACATCGTCGAGATCGAGCTCATCAAGAAGTGGGTCCCCTTCTGGAGCGACACTTAACAGGTCATCGATAAAGTCTTCACTAGCGAAGTCTTTGTTGTCAGTTGCTGGCGCCTCTTCTTCAATCGACGGCTCATCAGTAAAATCAGCTTCCAGTTCAGGCTGTGATGCTGGCTCTGGCAACTCTTCTTGTTGATCGATTTCAAGCAGCTCTTCAAACAGATCAGTCGCATCATCACCCAGATCTTCGTTGCTTTCAGCTTGAGGTTCAGAATCGACCACATCTGCGAGCAAATCTGTACTATCAGCTAAATCGATCTCTTGAGCTGACGTATCATCACCAATAAGCTCATCGAGTTCAGAGTCTAAATCAAATTCGTCTGCACCTTCGGATTCAGCAATAAACTCATCGAGTAGATCGGTACTTTCTTCAGCAGGTTCGTCAACCGAAATTAACTCATCAAAGGCATCGACTTCATCGCTCGACTCTTGCGGTGCAGCTGACTCTTCAAGAAGCTCGTCTAACAGCTCGGTGCTATCTGCACTGACTTCTACACCTTCTTCATCAACGACTTCGTCTAGCAGTGCCGTTTCATCAAGCGCATTCGCTTCAAGCGTTTCTAGATCCGCCTGCGCTTCCATTTGGGCAAAAATGTCATCGATCTCGCTATCAGAAGCTAGGCTCGGCTCTGTTGAGTCATCACTTAGATCGAAGCTGTCTTCGCCTTCGTCAAGCAAGCTATCAAAATCGAGGTCATCACTGCTGTCATCTTGAGCTTCGTTAAATAGATCATCCAGTAGTGACTGATCCAGTTCATCAGTGCCCAGTTCCTCGCTTTCACCATCTTCTGCTAGTAGCGAATCCAACTCATCTTGCGAGAATTCCCCATCATCAGACAGGTCGAACCCTTCATCATCAGAGTCTTCTATGACAACTTCATCGAGGGCGCGCTCCATCTCTTCAAGACCAAGTGCTTTATCGTCACCGTTGACACTAATGCCATTTGAACTGATATCAACGTCAACATCAGCCAGTGATTCATCTAAATCACCGTCATCACCAATGCCTGCGAATGGGTCATCGCTATCTTCGCCTTCAAGGTTGAAGTCAAGGTCACCATCGTCTAAGTCGGCGAATACATCTACTTCATCGGAATCAGCGTCTGGGTCGACGGAATCGTCACCAAACAGTTCTTCTTCCTTATCAGATTCACCAAACAGGTCATCATCAAGCAGCAAATCATCGTCAATATCTTCATTAAGCGTTTCAGGCACGACTGGCGCAACAGGTTGAGGTTGCTGCTCTGTCGGTGCGGCTTGTGGCTCTTCTTTAGAACGACGACCAAGCAGCATCATGATGATGAGGCCAATCAATAGCCCTGGGATGATGGCTAATGCTGCAACTAACCAAGTATTCGAGAACAGTTGATCCATCGCCGAAGGCGCCATTTTTTGCTCTTCGGCGAGACGCATACGCTCAGCTTCAAGAAGTTTTTCAACTTCAGTGCGAATCCGGTCTTCATTTCCAAGTTCATCTTTTAGTACATCGACTTCAGATTGAACATCCGCCAGCATTAAGCGCAGCTTATGGTTCTTCTCCTCCAGTGCCATCAGCTCGGTTTCAGAGGTTTCAAGCTGGTTTTCGAGGGACTTAACCTGTTTTTGTTTCTCGGCGTCAGCAATACCCTTGAGGTCGCTATTTTTGTCGACCATCTTCTCTTGAGTATTATCGACAACTTTTTCCATCGGCTTAGCCATGTCATCAGGCTGCTTGACTGGAACGACATTGACGGCTGGAGCCTGTGGTTGAGGCGTTGCAACGCTAGGTGCTTTACCCAAGCGCGCTTGGTGCGCTGCCATCACGTTGACCGCTTCTTGGGTGGACACACTGCGAACTTGGCTGAGAGAAGGAATACGGATGGTACTCTGAGGGATCAGCTCGTGGATATTTTGGTTTTCAAACGCTTGAGGGTTGAGTTGAAAAATGGCGTAGAGCGTTTGTTGAACAGTAACTGCGTTAGAAGGACGTAACTGAGAGGCGATACTCCACAACGTCTCTTGTTCCGTTGTAGGGCCATAAAATCTTGAAGGCTCTGCCGTACGCGCATCACGAGCAAGAGGCTCTGAAAATTGGGGAGATGACTGGATCTCACCATTTGGCCCTTTAAGGCGAATGCTCTCCGCGTTTACGATAGTAGTTTGAGTCACGGCAACCATTGCCAGAGGCAAGAGTAGACGCTGTAAAAGTCGACGCATATAAGGCTCAGTTATGTGCTCAATTAAATTAATGACAATGATCTGTTAAATATATCGGATAAACCACTCAAAACTATAGGTGGATAGGCAAAAAATGTGTGTCCGGCGCCATATTCGCATTAATCTCACACAATTTTTCAAAATTCGATTAAAAAAGCCTCACACAATGGCGAGGCTTTAGTTAGGTATTTGTCAGCAGCAGCTTAGTGTCTGATGACCTAGTAGTAGTCGCGAATCAGTACTTCGGCAATTTGAACAGCGTTAGTTGCTGCTCCCTTACGAACGTTGTCTGCTACTACCCACAGGTTCACACCACTATGGTGACTGATGTCATTACGGATACGACCTACCATCACGTGGTCTTTACCGCCAGCATCGCGAACTTGTGTTGGGAAGTCTTCACCGTGGAACACTTCGATACCTTCAGTTTGCTCTAGAAGATTAATCACTTCTTGCGCATCAATTGGAGCGCATGTTTCTAGGTGGATTGCTTCCGCATGGCCATAGAAAACTGGCACACGTACACAAGTAGGGTTCACAGTAATACCTGGATCGTTGAAGATTTTCTGTGTTTCCCAAACCATCTTCATTTCTTCACGGGTATAACCGTTTTCCATAAACTGATCGATTTGTGGGATACAGTTAAACGCGATTTGTTGAGAGAACTCTTCGTTCTCTGCTGGCATACCGTTAAGCAGCTTAGCCGTTTGGCCTGCTAATTCATCAATACCCGCTTTACCTGCGCCCGACACTGACTGGTAAGTAGATACGTTGATACGTTCAATACCTACCGCATCGTGAATTGGTTTTAAAGCAACCAACATCTGAATTGTTGAACAGTTTGGGTTAGCGATAATATTGCGGTTACGGAACTCGGCAATCGCTTCAGGGTTCACTTCAGGCACCACAAGTGGAATATCGTACTCGTAGCGGAACTGTGAGGTATTATCAATCACGATAACACCTTCATCTGCCGCGATTGGTGCCCATTTAGCAGACAAATCACCACCCGCTGAGAATAGCGCGATATGCGCTTGAGACCAGTCAAACTCTTCTACGTTTTGAACGCGAACTGTTTTACCGTTAAAGCGATAAGTCTTACCTTCACTGCGCTCACTGGCTAGCAGGTAAATTTCACCCACTGGGAATTTGCGCTCTTGCAGCACTTCGATAATTGTTTCGCCGACTGCACCAGTCGCGCCTAAAACTGCAACATTATATTGTTGGCTCATTGACTTACCTCAACCTGAAAACCTAGTTTTGCTAGTGGGGATAGATTGCATGACTCTCCACCAACTAACGTGACTGCACTGTACTCTCGACGATCCCAATAGTTTTTACGCATCAGGTCAAACGAACCAGGCTTACTGATTTCACGTCGGAATAAGGCGTCATCTTTACGCACATCATAGACTAGCTGCGTGATGTTGTGCAGCGTTGCTTCATCCCACTCGCGGTCTAAATTGAGCAGTGGGACTGGCGCAATCGGCAGCAAGTCACTGGCATGCGCACGTAATTCATTGTTTAGAAACTCACTGTAGCTATTGAAGATCATTGTCGTACCGCGAGCTTTCCCCTCTAAGCCATAACCTGCCACATGAGGGGTTGCGAATGCTAGCAGAGGCAGAAGCTCCATATCAACCTCTGGCTCAAATTCAAATACGTCTAATGCCGCGATGAACCCATCATTCTTCTGCAAGCGCGCTTTTAATGCAGCGTTATCGACAATTGGGCCACGAGCCGCATTGATTAAAATTTGGTCACCGCGTAACGTTTCCAACACTGCTTGATCGACTAGGTGATGGGTTGGGTGCTCACCGTCACGCGTGATAGGGGTATGCAGAGTGATAATGTCAGCTTGCTCTAGCAGTTCAGGCAAAGGGGTAAATTGACGAGTGTCTCCTTCAGCTTGTTTAGGTGGATCGTTGATCAACACATTAATGCCGACGCCTTCTAAGCATTTCTGTAGATAGCTTCCCACTTGGCCCGCACCAATAATGCCCACGGTTTTATCAAACACAGAGAAGCCATGCTGCTGAGCAAGCACCATCATTACGCTGAAAGCATATTCTGCGACGCCTACTTTGTTACAACCTGGTGCGGCGGTAAAGTAAATGCCTTTTTCTTTGAGTAGCGCTTGATCAACGTGATCCATCCCCGCAGTGGCTGTGCCGACAAATTTTAGCTTGTTCGCTTTAGCGATTAGCTCTGCGTTAACCTTAGTCACTGAGCGAATCATTAACGCATCAACATCGATTAAGTCATCGGCAGTCAAGGTACGACCGGATTTTAAAACAACCTCACCTAGCTGACTAAAAAGCTGCTCAGCATAAGGCATATTTTCATCTACAAGAATTTTCATGGGTTTATCGATTTGGCTTTGAATGGCATTGATTGTGCAAAAAAGGTGAGTCGGTGTCGAGTAATTATCTGATCACCCATTATTCCGATTGGTATTAGATAGAAAAATGCCCGGCACTTGGCCGGGCAATGGTCCAGAACAAAAGGATCTTAACCCGCTCTCCATGGGTTAAAGTCTGCGTCTGTTAGACTAACCTTTATTGCTAAAGGTTAGTCAGCTCTGGAAACTGGATTGCTCACTAATGAGCAGATTCAGTTAGCCTTGGTATTTCTTGATAACTAGCGTAGCGTTCGTGCCACCAAAACCAAAACTGTTTGACATAACTGTCGTCAACTCTGCATCACGCTTCTCAGTCACGATATCTAGACCTTGCGCTGCGTCATCTAGAGTCTCAACGTTTACGCTTGGTGCGATAAAGCTGTTTTCTAGCATTAGCGTTGAGTAGATTGCTTCGTGAACGCCTGCTGCACCTAGAGCGTGACCTGTCATCGCTTTAGTTGCTGAAATTGCTGGGCTGTTGTCACCAAATAGCTCTTGGATAGCGCCTAGCTCTTTCACGTCACCGACAGGTGTAGAAGTACCGTGCGTGTTTACGTAGTCGATGCTGTCTACATCTTGCATCGCCATCTTCATACAACGAATCGCGCCTTCACCTGATGGTGCTACCATGTCGTAGCCGTCAGAAGTTGCGCCGTAGCCAACGATCTCACCGTAGATTTTCGCGCCACGTGCTAGAGCGTGCTCAAGTTCTTCGATAACCATCATGCCGCCACCGCCAGAGATAACGAAACCGTCACGGTTTGCATCGTAAGTACGAGACGCTTTGTCTGGTGTTTCGTTGTACTTAGTTGATAGTGCGCCCATTGCGTCAAACATCATAGTTTGAGACCAATCTAGCTCTTCACCACCACCTGCAAATACGATGTCTTGTTTGCCTAGCTGGATAAGCTCCATTGCGTGGCCAATACAGTGTGCAGAAGTTGCACATGCAGAACTCATTGAGTAGTTCACGCCGCGAATCTTAAATGGCGTCGCAAGACATGCAGAAACCGTTGAAGACATAGTACGTGGAACCATGTAAGGACCAACACGTTTTACGCCTTTCGCACGCATTGTGTCTGTCGCAACAGTTTGGTTCAGTGCAGATGCACCACCAGAGCCAGCAACAATACCTGTGCGATCGTTAGAAACTTGCTCGTCAGTTAGACCCGCGTCTTCAATTGCTTGCTGCATTGATAGGTATGCATACGCAGCCGCATCACCCATAAAGCGCATCTGTTTACGGTCAATGTGCTCTGCTGGGTTGATTTTTAGATCACCCCATACCTGTGAACGAAGACCTTGTTCTTTAAACTGCTCAGAGGCAGTAATACCAGATTTACCTGCTTTTAGAGACGCTAAAACTTCTTCGACGTTGTTACCGATACTTGAAACAATACCCATACCGGTGATTACGACTCGTTTCATTATGACATTCCTATAATTCAAAAATCCGCTAGATGATAACTAAGATAGCGGGGAAAAGTGGTCAGCTTTCCCTTAAAACCGTACAATTGCAATCATATTATCGTTTTTATTCACATATTTCCGACACTATGACCTCGATTACTAATGCCCAACTAGGCTGGAACGATGCGGGTACGCCTGTTTCAGATCAGTTTGATGATGTCTACTTTTCTAACGTCAATGGCCTTGAAGAAACCCGTTATGTGTTTCTACACCAAAATCATCTCCCGCAAAGATGGCAAACGTATGACCAACGCCGTTTCGTTATTGCTGAAACTGGCTTTGGTACTGGGTTGAATTTCCTAGCTGCATGGCAATGGTTCGATCAATTTAAGCAGCAACATCCAGATGCGCCACTAAAAGAGCTCCATTTCGTGAGCTTCGAGAAGTATCCACTCAGTCAGCAAGATCTGGTTAAAGCGCATCAATCTTGGCCAGAGTTGGCTGAATATGCGGAGAAATTGCAAAAGCACTACCCTATTGCGGTTCCTGAATGTCACCGCATTGTGCTTGAAGATGGTGCGATAACGTTGGACCTGTGGTTTGGCGATATTAAAGACTGCATGCCTAAAGTGCCGGTGGCTGAGCAAGGTCTTGTTGATGCTTGGTTCTTAGATGGTTTTGCACCAAGCAAAAACCCTGAAATGTGGAATCAGGATCTCTTCAATGGCATGGCGAAACTCGCCAAGCAAGATTGTACCTGTGCGACTTTCACTGCAGCAGGTTTTGTGCGTAGAGGTCTAATTGAAGCAGGCTTTGAAATGAAGAAGGTCAAAGGCTTTGGTACCAAGCGAGATATGATTGCCGGCAGCCTGACACAGCGCCAAGCGGAAACCAATTTTAAGCCTTGGTTTGCTCGCACACCTTCTAGTCAATCAGAGTCTATTGCCATCATTGGTGGCGGTATTGCTAGCGCAACCTTAGCTAAAACTCTGCTGAGACGTGGAAAGAAAGTCACATTGTATTGCCAAGATGCTCAACCAGCCCAAGGAGCCTCTGGCAACCGCCAAGGCGCTGTTTATCCACTGCTTAATGGTGAACACTCTGGGGTATCTCGCGTTTTCGCTCCGGCTTTCCTGTTTGCCAGACAATTTGTCGAGCAAGCAGCAGAGCAGATCAAATTCGACCACGACTGGTGCGGCGTCACTCAGCTCATGTGGGATGAAAAGTCACAAACTAAGCTAGAGAAGATGTTAAAAGGCAACTTCGACAGCCAACTTATTCATCGCTTAAACCAAGAGCAGACTAGTTCAACCATTGGCCTACCTATTGATATGGAAAGTGTCCACTATCCACTAGGGGGTTGGCTGTGCCCCGCTGAGCTGACTAAAGGTTTAATCGCCGAACTAGAGAAAAGCGAACAATTTGAGACGTTTTTTTCTACCAAAATAGAGGCGCTAACTTGGAATGAAGAGTCGCAAACATGGACTCTTAAATCTGGTGATAACAGCTTCACTCACTCAAGTGTTGTGATTGCCAATGGTCATCAGTTTGACCAACTTGAACAGTCGGCAAACATCCCTCTCGGTCAGGTGAAAGGACAAGTCAGCCATATTCCAACCACAGATGATTTGCAGCAGCTTAAAACCGTGCTGTGTTATGACGGCTACATGACTCCGGTTAACCCGAATAATGGTCACCACTGTATTGGTGCCAGCTATGACCGTTCTCATCTTGATTACGAGTTTGACTCTGCCGCGCAGCAAGATAATGGCGACAAACTGCGCAAGTGTGTTCCAAACCCAAGCTGGCCGAACCAGGTTGATACCTCTGGGAATCTTTCTCGTCAGGGGATTCGTTGCGTAAGCCGAGACCATCTACCTTTTGTTGGTAATGTCGGTCAGTTAGAGCAGATTAAGCAAATCTATGCCGAACTACACAAAAAGAAGCCTGCCAAAAACGCGGCAGACGTTCCAAGTTATCCAAATCTATTTTGCATGCTTGGGTTGGGCTCTAGAGGCTTAAGCTCAGCGCCATTATTGGCAGAGACACTCGCCTCACAGATTTGTGGCGATCCGTTACCTTTGCCAGTTGACGTGTTAGAACAGCTTCATCCAAGCCGTATGTGGGTTCGAAAATTACGCAAAGGCAAAGCGATTACCGAACTCTAGCTACCCAGACAATAAAACGCCGCCACCCTCACGCAGAGAGTGGCGGCGTTTTTGTATCTGCTTGTGTCCTAAACTAGATTAGCGACCGCTTGCTTTACTTGCTGCGCAATCTCTTGATTGCGGAACTGACCTGCTTCTAAATCGAAGTTGTCATAAAAGCTTGGTACGGAAACAGAAGCCTTCACCTCTGCGCCGAAATAAGGTGCTGAGCCAGTTGCAGCAGCAAGTACCGTTTGCGCGCCACCTGGGCCCGGAGAGGTTGCTAAATACACGACTGGTTTTTCTTGGAACACATTTCGCTCAATACGCGTCGACCAATCGAATAGGTTCTTGTATGCCGCTGGGTAAGATCCGTTATGCTCTGCAAACGAAACGACTATCGCATCAGCTTTAGCTAAATCAGCTAAGAATGCTTTCGCGCCCTCTGCCTGACCAATTTCTTTTTCAGTATCTTCACTAAACATAGGAACTTGATAGTCATTTAAATCGAGAATCGTTACTTCTGCACCCTCAATGAGATTCGCTGCATAAGTCGCTAAAGTCTTGTTGATAGATGTTGAACTGGTTGATGCTCCAAAGGCTACTATTTTCATAATCTGATTTCCTATTCGTTCCTCGATATGTGCTTAGAAGAATATCACTGAACAGAAAAGCAACAACCATAAATAATTTAAGGGGTTGTTCGAAAAATTCGAACAACCCCTTATTTAAGATAATTTAGTGCGTTTCTGATTACGCGTTGTTGACTAGCTCAATCCATAAGTCATTGACAATTGTGCGGTCAGCAGGCGTCAATTCCGAGCGTGCGTCATCTAAGCTAGCTTGGATTCGCTCTTTCAACGTTTCTACATCGTTAATGCCTTCTTCTTCACATGCTGCTGCTGACAAAGAAATATGACCACGTAGATAGCCACCAGCAAATAACTCATCATCCGATGCCGATGAAATACGTGCATCAATTAGCTCTAGCAGCTGTTCTTCAAATTCAATAATCATTTTGCGTTAACGCCTAATCAGTTTGCTTCTCAAAAAGAATGCCAAGCTTCTCACATTGAGAATTCCAACGCAAACCCTAGTCATAGCAAGGCTTAGACGCATGGCACGCCCTGTGCACTTCCTCAAATATTCACCTAAGTTCAGCGAGGAAGAACCAATGAAAATAAAACCTACCGCTCTTCAAATAGCTATGGTCACTGTCGCTTTAACTGGCTCATCAATGGTTATGGCAGAAACGCCTTTTTCTGAGTGTCCAACACAAGCTTTCTTAATTCAAAACCCAACCGGTACGCCAGTCGCTTACGGCGTGAACATCGATGTCGGTAGCTACATCACTTTAGATTCGAACTTAGGTTTGGATAAACTCAACGGCGTTGGATACAGCAAGCACGATGACTTTATCTATGGTTGGGACTACGGTGTCGCCTCACTTTCTCGCATTGACTCAACGTTTACCAAAACCCTACTCAATATTTCAAAGCCTGCAGGGGCTCCAACGTCCATTTATGTCGGTGACGTATCACTGGATGAAAACGCTTGGTATGGCTACCGACCAAACTACGGTTTATATCGAATAGATTTAGATAGCTTGGTTATGGAGCTCTCTTCTCCACCAAGTCAATTTGGTAACCCTTCCATCTATGATTTGGCTTTCCACCCTGATAACAGCCTCGCTTACTCTATCGATGCCAATGGTTATCTGTGGCAGATAGATGTCAGCGCAGGTACCTCAACCCGACTAAACCAATTACTCGACAAAAATGTACTTGGCTATCGCCTAACCTTTGGCGCCGTCTACTTTGACGTCGATGGTAACTTCTATGCCAGTAACAACAGTAATGGCTATGTGTTTAAAGTCTCGATCAATGGCACTAGCTCAACGGCCGAGTTCTTTGCTTATGGTCCATCAAGTAATTCGAATGACGGTGCTCGATGTGCTTTAGCACCTGTCGAGCCTAGTGAATACACCGACTTTGGTGATGCGCCAGATTCTTACAAAACAACCTTCGCTTCGTCAGGTGCTAGGCACGGTATGTCTGATCTTAAGCTCGGTACTTTAGTTGACGGTGAAACCGATGCCAGCCCTTACCCTATGAGTGATGATACTTCTGACGGCAGCAATGACGATGACGGAATTCAGTTCCCTGTCCCCATTCAAGTTGGACAAACCAGTAAAATAATTGCAACCGTCTCTGGTGCAACGGAGAACTCAGTGCTCAACGCTTGGATAGACTTTGATCGTGATGGCGAATTTGAATCTGGTGAGATTATCATCACAGACCAGTCAGTGGATGCCAACACAGGTGACATCTTCTTCTCAGTACCAACGTGGGCGGTTGCAGGAGAAACTTGGGCACGCTTCCGTGTTTCGAATACCTCTGGTATAGGTCCTAGCGGCGGCGTGCCTGCAGGCGAAGTAGAAGATTACCTCGTAGATATTACGGAAAGTGGTGTGGTTACAGAAGTGTATCCAAGTGGTGGGGGCTTCACTACCTTTGCCTACGAAGATCAATACCCACTTGTCGGTGACTACGACATGAATGACGTTTTAATGAACGTTAAATTCACCGAATACCAGCTCAACAATCAGGTCATACGTATGAAAATCGAGGGCAAAGTGGCTGCATTAGGCGGTGACTACCACTCGGGTTTTGCCATTCGTTTGCCAGGCATCGCTCGTGAGGATATAAAGTCTGATTCTGTTCAGCTCTATGTGAACAATACACTTCAATCTGGCAGCTTAGAAAGTGATACCACAGATGCCGTGTTTATTATTCATCAAGATCTTTGGGATATCACCGAACCGGGCGAAGCGGAAGGCTGTACCATGTTCCGGACCCAAGAAAATTGTGGTACCAGTTACCGCCCGACATGGAGCTTAACCTTCTCATTAGAAAATGCGGTTAATACCGACACAATGCCAAACTTCCCTTACGACCCATTTATCTTCGCCTCTCCTGGTCATTATTACGGTGACGTCGGATATCAGCTAAGCGGGGGCTATCCTGGGCGAGCACTTGAAATCCATCTTAAAAATCAAGCCCCTACCAGTAAGTTTGACTCACGATACAAGGCGAATGGCGTAGACGCTTCTAATGGCGACACTCATTATCACAATGCCAATGGTCTGCCTTGGGCAATTGAGATTCCAAATACATGGCAGCATCCGCTTGAACAACAAAACATCTTACAAGCCTACTCAAAGTTTGCTGACTTTGCTCAAGATGCGACCGGATTGACCGAACCGACTTGGTACACCATTCCAAACAACAGTAAGATTTATGTCGACTAAGGGAGAAAAGATTATGTGGAATTCAAAAACAACAATGCTACTTGGACTCGCTCTTATCCTTCCTCTCTACGGTTGTGGCGGCGGAGGTGGTGATGGAGGCGGTGAAGGAGGATCTTCAGGTTCAACAGGATCTGGCTCAACAGGTTCTTCAACACCCGCACCAGCAAGCAGCGGTACGCCTGTCTCTCTCAGCACGCTGCAGATTGATCCGACCAATAGCCTGATCTCAGTGTACAGGGTGGATGTAGACGTGAGCTTGCCCCACTTAGCCTCGTCACAGGTTTATATCTCCATCTGTGACAACGCAGGAGGTAACTTACAGTCAGTCGATTACAGCAAGTGCATCGTTAAGGCAGCACTACAATCAGGTACAGGGAGCTATCAACTACAAGTCCCTAATCACTGTGAGTCCCTGATTGCGGTTGTATCGGTAATGGAACCCAATACAGCGCCGCTTGTATACACTCTCAACCACAACAACCAGCCTCAAACTCAGTGGCTTATCCAGTAACTGAAACCAAACAAGCCGCATCAAGCGGCTTGTTTTTCATTTCACGGCAAACATCGAGTAGTTTAGCTCTGAAACCTGATAATAGGCTCTTAACGCATCTGACAGCATCTTGACTCGCAGTGGGATTCCTTGCTCGAAGATCTTTCCGACTTCACTGTGCACTTTCGCCATAAAGGCTAAGCGGTCAGGTTCAAAATCACCATTGAGGTTGTCGCAACTGACTGTAAATGGAAACCCAGCACTTTGAGAAAGAATCCACTCGTAAGCCTGTGGGCGAATCTCTACCTTTTCAAACTCAGCCTGTACTTGCTCAGTACGACCATCTGGCTCATACCAATAACCAAAATCTTCCAATAATCGACGCTTAGGCCCTGCAACACACCAGTGAGCAATTTCGTGCATTCCAGACGCATAGAACCCACGAGCAAAAATAATCCGATGATGAGGTGTTTTTTCATCTGCAGGCAGATAAATTGGCTCGTCTCCACCTAGCTCTAGTTTGGTGTTATAACCAGCCAGAAATGTGTCATTGAAAATACGGATTAGGTCTTGATAATCGTGGTTCATAGCTCAGTTGATTGCGTTTTAATACAGCGGTCAGCATTTTCGCATTTTTAATCGTAATTGCAAATCCACATCTTATGTAGTGATATTAGAAATAGTTATCTGAAAGCGAGTTTCATACCAACAAAATCTCATTCGTCACAGATCACATTTCCCACTACACTCACGCCTTAATTTTATGTGATTAGCCTAACTTTTTGGCCATTTATTGAGATTTCACCATGCTGCTAAGTGTTTTATATATTATCGGTATTACAGCGGAAGCGATGACAGGAGCTTTGAGTGCTGGCAGACGCAAAATGGATTGGTTTGGCGTTATGCTTGTAGCCAGTGCAACGGCCATTGGTGGCGGTACGGTTCGTGACATTCTACTGGGTCACTACCCGCTTGGGTGGGTCAAAAACCCTGAGTTTCTTGCCATTACCTGTGTGGCGGGTGTTCTAACAACAGGTTTAGCAAAATGGGTTATCAAGCTCAAAGGCTTATTCATTCGATTAGATGCCTTGGGCCTGATTGTGTTTAGCATCATCGGGACTAAAGTGGCGATGGGCATGGGTCACCATGCACTGATTTGTATGGTGTCAGCATTAGTGACTGGTGTCTTTGGTGGTCTATTGCGAGATTTAATTTGTCGCCAAACGCCGCTAGTGCTTCATGAAGAGCTGTACGCTTCTGTAGCGCTTATCGCATCAGGCATGTACTTACTTCAGTTAGAGTTCGGTGTTAACGATGTGACAGCAACCATTTCTACCCTGATCGTCGGTTACCTACTGCGTATGGCCGCAGTTCGCTTCAAGTGGCGTTTGCCGTCATTCCACCTCGAAACCGAAGGTTCACTGCACTAATCTCACATTCGCCCTGTTTTACAGGGCGTTTTTATATCCACTCATCTATTTACCCGCCATTTACATAACCACTCACTTTCAATTTTGTGTACACAAGTGGTTAGTAATCAGTAAGTTAATCCTGTGACCTTTTGCACAATCCTAGCGAGCCATTTATCTTACCCTTATCGCCAATAAGGAAAGTTCAGGCATTAGCCCATCCACCCCAGACCTTTCCTATTTACTCCTACTTAAATTTATAAGCAAAAAGGTCTAACAATGAAAAATAGACTAGGTCTTACTCTCTCCGTACTTGCGCTTAGCCTCTCTGGGTGTAGCACTCTATCCACTCCGGATGCCTCTCAACAGCTATCTGCTCTGCTTGATGAATATGGCTCGCAATCTAAGTCATTGGACAACTCGCAATTTGGCATCGTTAACGATCAAATGGCTGCGGCGAAACAAACGCTCGATCGACTCTACCTGAGTAAATTACTCGAAATTGACCGTAGCGCTTTAACGGATGAAGAGAAGGTTTACTTCGATACGTTTCAATTTGATCGCACCATAGCAATCCGTGGCGCTAGCTTTGCTAATGCTCGCTTTGGCAACCTTGATGTGCCAGTTACCCACTTCTACAACTACATTCAATGGAACGCGGAAGAAGCAGGTGCTGCGATCGAGACCAATGGTGATAATTCGAGAACCTATCAAGATCAACTCGAAACGCTTCAAGAGTACACGTCTTGGGTCAACAACCTACGCAGCCAATACCAGCAAGGTCAACTAGAAGGCATACAGTTACCCGCAATTCTTGCTGAAAGGCTTTACCAAAGCAGTGTCGATGCGATTAGTTATGATGATTTTTCTATCCTCAAGGTCGGCTTGAAGGATCTAAAAACTCAGCCTGAGTACAGCCCTGAATTTATCCATCAATACGAAAAAGAAGTGGGCAAGGCACAACTTGCCACTCAAAAGCTCCTCGCTTACCTTCACGGTCAGTACACCCAAGCTGCGCGTGGCGATGGACAGCTTACCGATACCAATATCGGTTGGGGGGATCTGCCTAACGGACAAAGCTGGTATCAATGGCATTTAGATAGAAACAGCACCACTGGAAAATCCGCTGCAGAATTACATCGCTTAGGAGAACAACTGGTTGCGGATGCTAAAGCTGAAATGATTCGCGTAGCTGAGCTTGTGGTTAAAAAACGCGGCGCAATCGTAGAAGCAGATTATCGAGACCCAGTCACTGGCAAGATTGCAAAACACACCTTTGAGCTGGCTAACGATTCAGGAAAAATTAATCTGGAGGAGTTTTTTAAATACCTCAATAGCGAGCAGTTTTTCTATGGACGAGATGGCTACTCCACCGATGATAACCAGTACAGTGAAGTATGTAGCCACGCCTCTGTTCCCACGGCATGTGAAGGGGCACTGACGGATTACTACCTGTTCAAAGTCAATGCCAATGATGTCGTCCAAGGTTATTTCAAACCGATTAAAACCGACTACTCGATTGAGCCAACCGCGGCAGAAGACGAACTGTACGCTGGTGTCGCGTCCTATGATGACAATGTCTTCACTCTAAACACAAATCCAGACTACAGCTTACAGAAATGGAATGTCTCTACGCTACTGCTTCATGAAGCCGCACCGGGGCACCATTTCCAAAATGCCTACGCGCTAGAATACCCACCAGCAAATAAACCCGCCTATATGGAGGATATTTGGTACACCGCCTACGGTGAAGGTTGGGCACTCTATACCGAATGGCTAGGGCTGGAAATGGGTATTTATGGTGAGTTAGATAGCCATGGTAAACCGAGCTTTAGCAACGGCACTGGGATGTGTACCGCTAACGCTGATTACAGCCAGTTGCAGGGAGGCATCTATAAAGATGAGCAAGAGTGTAATGCCCTTCAATACTTTGGCAGCCTCAATGAAGCACAACTGCGAAATATGCGTTTAGCTATTGATACAGGCATTCACAGCCAAGGTTGGAGCATTCAACAAGCGCGTGACTATATGAAAGCTAACTCGGCGCTTGGGGACGGAGATATCGAATCGGAAAGCTTCCGCTATGCTGCCTATGTAGGCCAAGCTGTTTCTTACAAATCAGGTTACTTGGTGATCAAAGAAATGCTGGCTAAAGCACAAAGTGAGCTAGGTGATCAATTCAGCTATGCCGAGTTTCATGATCAGCTACTGCGCTACGGACAACAACCGATGGAAGTGGTGCGCGAAAACATCAACAATTGGATAGCGTCAAAAAAATAGAGATAGAAAATGGGCTTGGTATTACCAAGCCCATTCTATTTAGTTAATTGCTTCTATTATTGCGATGTCTCTCTCAAGAGCCTGTTTTTCATAATCTGAAGCTGAGGCAAATTTGCTTTGACGCATTTGCACCGCTTCTTTCGCTGCTTGGTCATTGGCAAACTTAAGCCCTTTGACATTGATTGAAGCAATGTTGGTATATCTTCCATCTTCACTACTAGGCACCGATATTTTGCCTTCGTTGATCAAAGTCTTAACCACTTCTCGTTCTTTGTTGTAACTATCATCCATGCCCACTAGCTGCCAACGCTTTTGCGGCTTGCTTTGGTAGTGGCCTTTCTTTTGTTCAGTCAAATAGCGGATGGTTAAGTTGCGAATCGTACCTTGTTCTTCACCATACACCGCTTTCGAATCAGACAACACTTTAAAGTCACGACCTTCAAGCACTCCACCTTGCTTAGTCAAATGGCCCATACGATAGCTATTCATACCTAGGCGAATCGCCGTATCATCTTTAACAAGGGTTCCATCTGCGAACTTAAGATCTGTGATTCGTCGACCTTTCGGTTGGGTTAAATCGATCTTATAGGTTACACCTGCAAAGAAGTCGTTCGTCGAGTATTTTGATGCGCGACGCTCTGGGTCAAAGCTGTAAGTCACATCACCAGGCTTCACCGAGTTAAAGTACCCTGCTGACCACTCCATGTAAGTCTTAAGGTCTTTACCTGTCATCTCATAAACGGTAATTTCGCCACCCGCATACTGATAGTTGTAGGCGATGTCTTTGGCTTTAATTGTCCCGACATTAAGCTGTGCTTTATCGTTATCAATTTGTAGTGCAATCACATTTGCTTTCGGTGAGTAATAGAAGCTAGCTTCTTGGTATAAGGCACTTATCCCGGTATCTTGCACATGAACTTGCGGAATTCCGCGGATTTCATTTTCAGGCACTAGGTCAACACCTTTTAGCTCGGCGATGGGACGATTGGCCATCTCTCTCAAACGCTTGTGGTAAGGCTGATACAACTCTTCCATTTTCTCGTCAGAGACAATGCCATCAATCTTATAAGTAAAGCTGTCTTTATTGATTAAGGTGTATTGCCCATCGCGCTCTTCAAATTGAAGATCGACCCGAGAAAGCGCACGTCCATACTTATCTGGCTCTGTAACAATAACCCCATTGACGACAGCCTTATCAATGCGTGTATGCATATGGCCTGCGACGATCGCATCTAATTCTGGATTGATATTGGCAATATCTGTCACGCCCGTATCAGCAATGTCATTCTCATTATCAATCCCCATATGCGCGACCAGCACTAGTGCATCGACTTGATCATCAAGCTTCTTAATGATCTTCTTTACTTCGAGGCTAGGGTTAGTAAATGTCATACCATCTAAACGGTTAGTCCCTTGCGCAAACACTTCGGTCATTGGGGTATCCATGCCAATCACACCAATTTTTATGCCACCACGCTCGATAATCGTGTAACCCGGTAAGAATCGGTTACCGTCTGGGCGCTTAATGTTGCCAGCTAAGCTTTGGCCTTTAAACTGTTTGAGCGAGCGATTGAGCACACTGACGCCGAAATCAAATTCATGATTACCCAAGACCCAAACGTCATAATCCATTTCATTGAAGCCAAGCATCATAGGGTCTACAGGCTCGTCTTTGAATGTCTCGACAAAGTTGCCTTGAATGGTATCGCCCGCATCGACCAAGATGATATTGGACTCTTGCTGGCGAATCGCCTTAACTTTTGTCGCGATTTGGCTAAGGCTTCCACGCATGTTGAGTTTGTCCGCGGCGTAGTCCCAAGGCATAAAGTGGCCATGAATATCTGACGTACCTAGGATGGTGACCTGATGGATATCTCCATCAGCGGCGAATGTAGGAAAAGAGAGGAAAAAAGGGATTGCACAAGATAACAGCTTCTTGTTCATTAGTATTCACCTAGTTGTTAGTAAACCAAACGGATACTAGTACAAACCTTACCAATCAAACGTGATCAATATCGAGAATAACAACAACTTAACTCTATGATTACAATAACATTTATGACATACATCACACCTTAAAATTAACCATTTACAGAGAAAATACAAGAACCGGTAACTCATAGGCACTCAAAATAAAACGGCCTCCAAATTGGAGGCCGTTTTCAAATTAATGACTCGCTTAAATCTGCGGTGTCTCAGTCGTTACACCATGGTTTTGACCACGATGACGCAGCAGATGATCCAGCACCACAATTGCTAACATGGCTTCAGCAATCGGTACGGCACGAATACCTACACATGGGTCATGACGACCTTTTGTTATCAGCTGCGTAGGTTCACCCTGTTTAGTGATAGTTTCACCTGGCACGGTAATACTTGACGTCGGCTTAAGCGCGATATTCGCCACGATATCTTGACCTGTAGATATACCGCCTAAGATGCCACCTGCATGGTTGCTGGCAAAACCGTCTGGAGTCAGCTCATCTCTGTGCTCGCTGCCCTTTTGGTTTACAACATCGAAGCCGTCACCAATCTCGACACCTTTCACTGCGTTGATGCTCATCAGTGCATGTGCGATGTCTGCATCTAAACGGTCAAATACTGGCTCACCAAGACCTACTGGGACATTGGTGGCAACCACCTGAAGCTTAGCGCCAATAGAGTCACCTTGCTTTTTCAGATCACGAATAAGTTGGTCAAATGCATCTACCTTGTCAGCATCTGGACAGAAGAAGGCATTGTTCTCGATCTCATCCCAATCGACTTTCTCAATTGAGACATCACCCATTTGAGAAAGATAAGCACGGATTTCAACACCAAATTCTTGCTTAAGATATTTCTTAGCAACAGAACCCGCGGCAACACGCATTGCGGTTTCACGCGCAGAAGAGCGACCACCACCTCGGTAATCACGCACGCCATACTTTTGATGGTAAGTGTAATCCGCGTGGCCCGGACGGAACTTGTCTTTAATTTCTGAATAGTCTTTTGAGCGCTGATCGGTGTTTTCAATCAACAGTCCAATTGAAGTACCCGTTGTTTTACCTTCAAATACGCCAGAAAGAATCTTTACTTCATCCGGTTCGCGGCGTTGAGTGGTATAACGAGAAGTGCCTGGGCGACGGCGATCCAAATCAACTTGAATATCCGCTTCAGTGATTTCTAAACCCGGAGGGCATCCGTCGACGATACATCCTAGTGCGATACCGTGACTTTCCCCGAATGTGGTTACTCGGAAATGTTGTCCGATACTGTTTCCTGCCATTACTTCCTCAATCCTATGCGCCCGTAAACTGGGCTTTACACTTCAATTCTTCGTAAATTCATAGTCGCTTTATTACGGTTTGATGTAAACCCCTAAAAAGGATCTATTTCGCTTTTTAACCCGCAATAAAAAACGCCAAGCAATGTCTGCTTGGCGTTTCACTTAAATCATCGATTCAAAGCATTAATCTTTGTAGATAGAAAACTCTGCTGCATGTTCCAACATCTGTTCGCGAGTGAGCATAAACACACCGTGACCGCCGTTCTCGAACTCAATCCACGTGAATGGAATATGTGGGTATTGCTCCATCATATGTACCATAGAGTTGCCCACTTCGCAGATAAGAATACCGCTGTCGGTGAGGTAATCTGGCGCGTTAGCTAAAATGCGACGTACAAGCTTCAGACCATCTGTACCCGCTGCTAAGCCAAGCTCCGGCTCGTGAGCGAACTCGTCTGGTAGGCTGTTCATGTCTTCTTCGTCCACATATGGTGGATTAGACACGATTAGGTTGTACTTCTCTTTTGGTAGATCACGGAATAGGTCAGAACGGATTGGGAAAACTTGTTGCTCCATACCATGATCTTGAACGTTCTGCTCGGCAACTTGCAAAGCATCGGTTGAGATATCAATCGCATCCACTTCCGCCTCAGGGAAAGCGTGCGCACAAGCGATAGCAATACAACCACTACCAGTACAAAGATCCATGATGCGTGTTGGTTCTTCAACTAACCAAGGCTGGAACTCCGCTTGAATCATCTCACCAATTGGAGAACGTGGCACTAATACACGCTCATCAACAAAGAACTCTAGGCCACAGAACCAAGCACGGTTGGTTAGGTAAGCCGTTGGAGTGCGCTCGTTAATGCGCTTCACTACACGTTCAACGATGCGCATGCGCTCGCTGGTTGTCAGACGAGAATTCAGTACATGCGGAGGCACATCAATTGGCAAGTACAGTGTTGGAAGAATCAGCTGTACCGCTTCATCCCATGCGTTATCAGTGCCGTGACCGTAAAAAAGGTTCGCAGCGTTGAAACGACTCACAGTCCAACGAATCATATCTTGAAGCGTGTGAAGTTCTGAAACCGCTTCTTCTACAAAAATCTTATCCAAAATTGCCTCCGAAAAGCGCTACAATACTGCTAATTGCATTTATATATTTACTAATTAGTCCCATGAGCAAAAAAGACACCGATATGGATGACGACTTCGCCCTTTTTAGGGATGCAGTACAAGGCGTAAAAAAGTTGTCACAGGATACCATAGTCCAGCAGCCAAAAAAAAATACTAAGCAAAAAGAAATTACTCGAACTGCCCGTGAAGCAAGCGATACAGAGTTTTACTTCTCAGATGAGTTTGTTCCGCTTCTCAATGAAGATGGCCCAACACGTTATTCCCGTGATGATGTTTCCCAGTACGAGGTAAAACGCCTGCGTCGTGGTGTGTACGTGCCCGATGTGTTTTTAGATATGCACGGTATGACGCAGCAAGAAGCAAAACGCGAGCTTGGCGCGATGATCGCCTATTGCATTAAGAATGAAATCTCTTGTGCTTGTGTGCAGCATGGCATTGGTAAACACATCCTTAAACAAAAAGCCCCACTTTGGCTTGCTCAGCACCCTGACGTGATGGCTTTCCACCAAGCACCGTTAGAGTTTGGCGGCGATGGCGCCCTGTTGGTGCTGCTTTCAATTCCGGAGAAATAACGGGATTCGAGAACGGACTTCGTCCTACGGATAACTGGATAACTAAGGGTGATTGAATTCCTTAGCGAGTCAACTTTGTTCTTCCCGCAGGGCGAAGCCCGATCCCGTTTTCCATAAGCGAAGCGTTCCATAGGGCGCAGCCCGTTCCGGGCCAGCCCTACTTCCTGTACTCCGGTGGAATCGGCAACTCTGACGCTTTGAGGTTTGGTCTTTGACCACCGCGTTTGCGGTATTGTTTTAGCTGGAATACGTAGGCAAGGATCTGTGCCACAGCGGTAAATAACCCATCTGGGATCTCTTGCTCTAGTTCTGTTGAATGGTACAGCGCGCGAGCTAAGGGTGGAGCCGGAACAACATAGATATCGTGCTCGCGGGCAATCTCACGGATTTTAAGCGCCATATGATCAGTGCCTTTGGCGACCACAATTGGCGCTCGGTCTGTGTCTTGCTTGTAGCGCAGCGCAACGGAAAAGTGCTCTGGGTTGGTCACAATAACGTCAGCTTGTGGAACTTCAGACATCATGCGTCGCTGGGCGGCTTCGCGTTGCAACATACGAATACGACCTTTAACTTCAGGCTTACCTTCAGTCTCTTTGTATTCGTCTTTCACTTCTTGCTTTGTCATTTTCAGTTGATTGGCGTGTTGCCAAATCTGAAATGGAATATCGATAGCTGCAACTACCAACAAGGTACAACTAATCAGTAAGATGAAGTCGAGCAGTATATCAAGCGAGTGAAAGATGTTCTGCGGATAAACATCTAGGCTCAACTGAAATAGGTCTTCTTTGGCAGCACTGATCAAATAAAACGCCATGCCTGAAACCAATGCCACTTTCAGAATGGACTTAATCAGCTCAACCCAGCTTTGCAAACCGACCATACGCTTTAGGCCGCTTAACGGGTTCATCTTTGACCATTTGGGCATGGCGGCTTCCGCTGAAAAGCTCACTCCACCAACCCCAGCGGCACCGATTAACGCCGCCAGAAACAGTGTCACTAGAATAAGCAATAATGGTAGTAGCAAACTACCTAGCGAGCCCAAGGCAATATCAAATAGCTTAACTTGGTCGAATATTTCTTCGCGTGAGAGAGTAAACAATCTGCCCATTGAACTGAATAAAGCGCGCGCAAGACTCTCGCCAAACCACATTAGAGAGATGGCTCCTACGACCAATACAGATACCGATGCTAGCTCTTTTGACCTTGCAACCTGCCCTTTTTCACGGGCCTGTTGCAAGCGTCTGGGCGTGGCATCTTCTGTGCGTTCTTGACCGTCTGACTCTGCCATTCAGCCTCCTAGGGTCTGTTGACCTTTTGCGGTTAAATTTTGTTCGAGATAAAAGCGTTTTAATCGCGGCGAGAGGTTTGCCGCCTAGTCATTCTAAGCAAAACACCTCTCAACAAAGAGTAGAACGCTTTTAGCCGAACCCTTCGGGCAGCGTTTGTGGCTCCCTTCTGCTGCGTTATCGGCTTATCTGGTAGGGCAACTACAATTCAAAGCCTCTGCCTTGCATAAAAAACCCACAAACTGCTGCAAAAATCAGCTCAAAAGGTCAACAGACCCTAGCAGTTCAACCTGATAAACGAGCAAACTTGCTGTTCACCTTGTAACCAGATTAGCTCATAGTGGTTATAGAGTCCGGCAATGATGTACCAACACAACAGCAAACCGACCATAAGCGCAAACGCAAAGCCCAAAGAGAAAATGTTCAGCTGCGGCGCAGCACGCGTCATAACACCAAACGATAGGTTAATCGTCAGTAGAGCGATAATGCCTGACAACGACATACTCAATGCGGCTTTAAACATAATGCCTAGCCACAGGGCCAATTCTCTAAAATCGACCGTGGTTAATGACCCCGTCCCAATCGGCAAAGATTTAAAGCTCATCACAACCAACATGATCATCTTTAAGTGACCGTCAGTTGCTAAGAAGAACATGGTCGCGAGGAACATAAATAGTTGACCAAGCAAGGGGGTGTTCTGTCCATTGGCTGGGTCAACCATGGAGGCGAAACCCAAGCTCGACTGCATACCTAAGATCTGACCCAAGATAACGAAAATCTGGATCATAAACTGGGTAACTGTGCCCATCGCAACACCGATGATGATCTGCTCCAGTAGTGTCATAAAGCCAGCAAAAGAGAGCAATTCAATATTGTCCGGCACCGCTGGAATCGCTGGCATGACTGCGAAAGTAATCGCTAACCCCAAATAGAGACGAACACGAGTAGAGACAAAACGAGCACCCGTTACCGACATCACCATCAGCATGGCTGCGATTCGGGTGTAAGGCCAAAAATAGTTGGCAATCCAGTCTAAAACGATGCTCGTTGGGTATTCCATAACGCTACCTAATATAGTACCTGAGGCAGTCGCTCAATCATGCTAAAGAAAAACTCCATTAGCATTTGTGTCATCCAGTGAGCAAACAACATCAGCGCGAGTAGCGTGACAATTAAACGAGGTAAGAAACTTAGGGTTTGTTCATTGATCGAGGTCGCCGCTTGGAAAATAGCAACCACTAAACCAATCAACAGACTGGGAATAATGATTGCGCACACCATGAGGAGAACCATCCAAAGTGCTTCACGAAACAGCTCAACGAACATTTCAGGAGTCATAGTCTTTCTCCCGTCACAAGGCGAAACTGCCGGCCAAGGTCGACAAAATTAGGTTCCAGCCATCGACCAAAACAAACAGCATCAACTTAAATGGCAAGGAGACGATCATCGGCGAAAGCATCATCATACCCATCGCCATCAATACCGATGCCACCACCAAGTCGATAATCAAAAATGGCAAAAACAGCATAAAGCCGATTTGGAATGCCGTTTTTAGCTCCGAAGTGATAAAGGCTGGGATAAGCACTGCCATCGAAACATCTTCAGGGGCTGTCGCCGTCGAGCCCGATATATTAACGAAGGTTTCTAAGTCTTTAACTCGTGTTTGCTTAAGCATGAAGTCTTTCATTGGCACCTGAGCTAAATCAAACGCCTCGCGAGCGGTTATCTGCTCATTGATGTATGGCTGAATCGCATCATCGTTAATTTTATTTAGCACCGGCGACATGATGAAGAAGGTGAGGAAGATAGCAATACCGATTATCACCTGATTTGACGGTGTTTGCTGGAGACCCATCGCCTGCCTAAGGATAGACATAACAACGACAATTCGCGTGAAAGATGTCATCAAGATAACCATGGCTGGTAAGAAACCAAGCATGGTCATCAAGGCGAGAATCTGTAGGTTGATAGAGTAGTCTTCGCCACCGTCAGCATTGGTAGTCATGGTAAAGGCAGGAATACCACCACCAGTCGTTGTGCCTGCGGCTATTGTGCGTGACGCCCCTTGCTCCTTTTCCATCGCAGTGACTGTCACAGATTCGGACGGAGCCACATTGCTCGGTACAGGGGTTTCTATCTCCAGCTGAGCTTGAGAGAACGCAGAAAACAGTGTCAGAACAAACGCTAAGACAATCAATGTTAGGTTATTAGCTTTTTTCATTCTTCTTCAATAGCTGAGTCAGTTGATTGGAAAAAGGACTCGCAGCCATCTCCTCCTGAGACAAAGGTTTCTCCAGTTTTGAGATCAGTTGGATTGATTGCGCAGTCACGCCAACTAAAAATTGCTCTTCTCCTGCTTGTACAATCACAATACGTTCTTTGTGGCCCACCGCAATTTGGCGCACTACGCTTAGGCCTTTCTGATTGACTAAGGCTGGAACTCGCATTCGTTTGAGTAGCCATGCCAAGAATAAAATAAAGACTATAACGAATAAGAGCGACCCAAAAGTGGTCGCCCAATCAAGCTGGCTACCGGGTTGAGAAACGGTAGCCATTGCAGAAGGAGAAAGCAGTATAAGTGAGTAAAATAAGTACTCCTTAACCTTGAAAGACATAGCTATCCTTGCACTATCGTAGTTTCTTAATTCTCTCAGTTTGACTGATTACATCGGTAAGACGAATACCAAACTTATCGTTGACCACAACAACCTCGCCATGAGCAATCAGAGTGCCGTTAACCAGTACGTCCAATGACTCACCCGCCAAACGCTCTAATTCCACCACTGAACCTTGGTTAAGCTGCAGTAGGTTACGGATGCTAATCTGCGAGCGACCCACTTCCATCGAAATGGTCACTGGAATATCTAAGATGGTATCTAGCTTACGACGCTCATCGTCGGTGATTGGTGACGAGGTGTCTTGAAGCTCATCTAACTGGGCATTCATCACTTCATCGACGTCTACCTCAGGTGCATCAGGATCTTCACCTAATGCGGCAGCCCATTCGTCCGCCAGTTTTTGGTCGTCACTCGGTTCCATACTTGTTACCTATATAATCTCTTAATCTTCGATTTCGCCTTCGTCTTCTTCTAGTTCAGAGATGACGTCTTTACCTAAGAAGGCGATATCCGTTTTAACCACATCTGGTCGTTTAATTTCTTCTGATACCTGAACTGCGAGCTTGTCCCCTGAACGTCCCATCTTCACTCGATAGGTTGGCAACTCTTCAACAAACATCACCGCATGTTCTGGCATCTCAATAGGAATAATGTCGCCTGGTTGGAGCTCCATTAAGTCTCGCAGCGAGATGTCTTGCTCTAGCAAATCTACGCGGAAGTTAACTGGAACATCCATAATCTCTTCACGCAGCGCAGTACTCCAACGAACGTCAGTCTCCATCTTGTCAGACTGGACACCTGCATCCAAAAGCTCGCGAATCGGCTCAACCATGGAGTACGGCATCACCACGTGGAAGTCACCACCACCGCCATCCACTTCAATATGGAATGAGCTCACAACAATCACTTCTGTCGGGCTGACGATGTTCGCCATGCTCGGGTTCACTTCAGAGTCTAGATATTCAAACTCCACCCCCATGACAGGCGACCAAGCTTCTTTATAATCTTCAAACACGATCTTAAGCAGAAGCTGAACGATACGACGCTCGGTTGGGGTAAATTCACGACCTTCGATACGAGCATGGAAACGACCATCGCCACCAAAAAAGTTCTCTACCAAGATAAACACCAAACGTGCTTCCATGGTAATTAGCGCGGTACCTTTTAGTGGTCTAAAGCGTACCATGTTCAAGCTGGTGGGGACGTACAGGGTATTTTGGTACTCACCAAACTTCATCATCTGAACGCCATTGATAGAGACTTCAGCGGTTTTGCGCAGCATGTTGAACAAGCTGATGCGCATATGGCGAGCAAAGCGCTCATTGATCAACTCTAGCGTTGGCATTCGACCACGAACAATGCGGTCTTGCGATGAGAAGTCGAAGTCTACCGCACTGGCATCCGAGGCAACTTCTTCCTCTTCGGCCTCATCAACGTCATCTACACCGTGTAAGAGAGCATCAATCTCATCTTGGCTTAATAGATCAGTCACTCGTCACCTATTGCATTACAAAGTCAGTAAACAGCACGCGCTCAATCACAGGCTGCCCAACTGCTCGATTCAAACTGGCTTTAATGTCATCAGTCGCTTTATCGCGTAGCTCAACTCGACCATTCACCGTACGTAATTGGTCTACGGTAGCTGAAGCAAACGTGCTTAACAGCGAACTTTCAATCAGTGGAGAGTGGTAGCGGGCAAGATTTTCGTTCTCGCTTCCACGCACCATGAGCTGGACTTTAATCTGAACTAGGCGATCTTTCTTATCGCCTGTGACATTAAATAAAAATGGTTGGGGAATATTAACGTAAGCCACTGGGTCTGTTGGCGCAGCCATTTCTTGTTGCATGGCTTCTTGTCCCTCTGCTGGCTCATCTGAGCCCATCAAGAAGAAAGCAGCTCCGCCGCCACCAGCAAGTAACACTACGACAGCAATAATGATGATGAGTAGCTTACTTTTTCCTTTGGGTGCTTCCGTTTCGAGTTCTTCGTCTGCCATAACTTAACGTTCTCTATTCTTTTGTTTTTAACAGTTTAAGCGTAATAGCTAATTCCATCACGCTTTGCTGCGACATTCAAATCAAGATTGATGTCTGGTTCAAGGTTTTCTTCTCCAGAGAAGCCCTGATTGCTGTTACCTTGACCATTATTTCCTTGTCCGTTGTCGGCATAGCGTCTTTGCTGCTGTCCTGACGCTTGTTGCTGAACGGAACTATCACCCAATTGTACACCCTGTTGAGCAAGCATTTCGCGCAATCTTGGCATTGATTGTTCAATCACATCACGGGCTTGCTGGTTGGCAACGGTAAAGTGTACTGTCGCCGCATCGCCATTCATGTGCATGCGAATTTGCATTCGACCAAGTTCTGGTGGATCGAGACGAATATCGATGTTTTTCAGGTTCTTCGACATCATCATCTGAACGCGCTCAGCCACTTGTTCTCCCGCAAGTTCTCGATTCAATTGTAACGGTGCTTGGGCCGCTTGCTCAGCTCTTACTTGACCTAATGCGCCCGGACCTTGCTGTCCGGAAGCTTGCGCCAGTTGCTGAGCAAAACCGGTATTAGACTCTGCGCCTTGCTGAGCTCCATCTTTATTGGCAGCCATCTGCCCAAGCGTACCCGCCGCTTTTGCCCCCATAACCGCCTTAAGCATGGCTTGGTCTTGAACCATAGCCGCATTTGGCGATGCTGCCATTTGCTGCATTTGAGTCGCCGTTAAATCACTAGGCATAGTTGGTACAGCGCTTTGCTGCTGCGCTTGCGCGAGCTGAGCTTGAGATTGTTGGCTAACGATGGCTTGATGTACGGACTGAGCGACTGGCGCCTGCTGAGCCTTAGACATAGTGTCCGCTTTAATGGCTACGTCATCTTTTGCTTGGCCTTCTGCCGAGGCCGCCCAAGGAATCGCACCAGCAGCTACCGTCGCGGCCGCAATACTTGGGTCAATCTCTGATTCAGCTTGATTATCGCTTGCCGCTGCTAGTGATTGAGCTCTACTCGGAACTTGAACCGCTGCTGTAGTAGCACCATCAGTGACTTTTTCGGCACCAGAGCCAGCGACTGCAGCTCCACCCAACACCGTGGCTCCTGCTGCTACGGTCGCTCCTGCAACCACTGCGGAGTCCGAACCTTCTGTTTGCTCTGTATCGGAAGCAACTTGGGCATTGTTTTCAGCACTAGCCAAATTTGTAGCTTGTAAGTGTTCACTCTCTACTTGAGGTGCTGCTTGTTTATTCGCTGGTTCAACTACATCATCTTGAGTAAGTGCTGCTGCACCTGCAACCGAAGCAGATACATTAGAATTTGACTGTTGTTCAGTTGGATCATCGTTTTTCTGTTCTGAAGATTGCTGTACAAAGCGCTCCGCTGATGCGGGAACTACAACCTCTTCACCCTCAGCAGACTTGACGACAACGGTCTCTTGTTGCTGTGATTTCACCGCTTGAGTCGCTTCAGATTCAGTGTTTACAGACTTTTGCTTTGAGTTGGCTTGTTGAATGTCGGTGTCGTCCATCTCACTGGTTAATTTAGCAGCTCCCACTGCCGCGACTTCTTCATCACCTTGAGCAGATTTATCAGCAACAACCTGCTGCTCAGAATTATCTTGTGGCAACGCTTTGCCGTCTTTTGGTTGAAGCGCCTTATTGGAGTGGTCGAGTCGCTGCAATACTTCGTCGTTATCTGAGACGATTTTTTCAGCAGACTGAGAGCTTGCTTGAGCAACTTCCTTTTCGGAAACCGTAGGTTTGGCTGATTCACTGCCCTCACCTTGAACGACTACCTTTTCTGATTTGGCGGACGAGCTCTCTTCCGATTCTAGCAATTCGTCGGCACTTTGGCTTTCCGTCGCTGCGACCTTGACGCTTTTCGCCTCAGAGTCCGCTTCAACACTCACTTCTTCGCCTTCAGTAGTCGCCTTAGTCTGGCTTTTATCGACTTTACCTTCAGACTCACCTTCCCCTTTAATCAGCGCAGCAAGTTTGGAGAAAAAGCCTCCTGATTCTGAAGATTCAGAGGTCGCGTCACCACCTTCTGTAGTGGCTTTGGTCACTTTAGGACTTTCCGATACCGACGATAAATTGATATTCATACCAGGTTCACTCTCAGTTGCTCAGCGCCAGTCAGACTCTAGGCGGCAAGGTGCCAATAGGATTGCATACATTTCTAGGTTTACTGCAAGAAGCACGCCACTAAGTGCAAGACATTGACGTTCAGTTGAAGCTTGTGAGGCTAATTCAAACTTCGACGAGAAAACTGAAGGGTCGCAAACTCATCCATCTGTTTCTGTTCTCGAATGTTTTGCTGACGTTCTTTTTCCGCTTGTTTCTTCTCTATCATCCACTCATAGGAGCGTCTTTGTTTACGACTCTCTAACCAATTCTGCTCGCACCCTTCTACCTGACCTTTAAAGTGCGATTCGGCTTGTTTCTGCTTAGCCAAAGTTTCATCGAGCGTGGTTAAAAAGCGATTAAGGTGGGAATATTGGCTAGCAGTCAGGCCTTGTTGACCACGGTCGACAAGCTGCTGACAGTAATCAAGGCGGTATTTTTCAATTTGCTCAAGCTGCTGATAATACCCTTCGAGTTCAGTACGAGCTTGGCCTAGCGCCAAAACCGCTTGGTTTTCTCGCTCTTTAGCCTGTTCTAAAAGAAACTCTAGTGCGTTATCCATCGTTTATTATTCGCCTTGTAACAGTCCACGCAGCATATTGAGACACATGTCGTAAGGCACCGTCTCTTTCATTGTCTGCTGCAAGTATCCGTCCAACTTAGGTTTAAGTGTAAACGCGCCGTCTATTGCAGGATCAGTACCCGGTTTATAAGCACCGATAGAGACAAGATCTTGGTTTTTACGGCACACAGAGAGAACCTGTCGTACTGCTTTTGACATCAAGACATGCTCTTCAGAGGTAATCTGAGGCATAACACGACTGACAGACTTCTCAACATCAATCGCCGGATAATGGCCAGCATCTGCCATTTCACGAGATAGAACAACGTGACCATCAAGAATAGCGCGTGACGCATCGGCAATTGGATCTTGTAAGTCATCACCTTCGGTCAGTACGGTAAAGAAAGCGGTGATAGAGCCTTGCTCCGGGCTCCCGTTACCAGCACGCTCAACCAAGGCTGGTAATTTAGCAAATACTGAAGGTGGATAACCTTTAGTCGCCGGAGGTTCACCCACAGAAAGGGCAATCTCACGCTGAGCTTGAGCAAAACGAGTCAGAGAATCCATCAAGAGTAAGACATCCAGCCCTTGATCGCGGAAATATTCAGCGATGGTCAGTGCGGTTTGGCATCCTTTTAATCGCATGAGTGGCGAAGAGTCAGCGGGCGCGGCAACAACGACAGAGCGCTGGCGGCCATCAACACCCAAAATCTCTTCGATAAATTCTTTCACCTCACGGCCACGTTCACCGATCAAACCTACGACAACAACCTGCGCTGTCGTTCCTCGGGTCATCATGCCCAAGGTGACCGATTTACCCACACCAGAACCGGCAAATAGGCCGATACGCTGACCTTTGCCCACCGTTAGCAGACCATTAATAGCTTTAATGCCGACATCGAGTGGTTCAGAGATAGGTTTACGGGCAAGCGGGTTTATAGGTTCTGCGTTAAAAGAAGCGCGTTTTTCGGTATAAATTGGCCCCAAGCCATCCAGTGGGTTTCCCACACCATCAATGACTCGTCCAAGCAGTTCCATCCCAACAGGTAAGCCGGACTCACTGGTTAATGGGGTAACCTTCGCCCCAGGAAGCACACCAGTAATTTGCTCACTGGGCATTAGGTATAAGCTTTCACCAGAAAAGCCGACGACTTCTGCTTCCATTTCACCATGCATGGTTTCGACTTTACATAAACTGCCGATTGGCGCTCGGCATCCTGTAGCTTCGAGAGTTAGCCCGACCACTCGTACTAACTTGCCCGCAGCGACAGGTCTACATGTGAGCCCTTGAGTTTTGTATTGCGAAAGGCGATCGGCGAGGGCTAGCACTATTCACCACCTTGGTGGCGATTCACTCCACAAAAGCTCTGAATAACGCTACGGATACGATCTTCCATACGATAGTTAACACTCGACTCACCCGCCTCGATCTGAACATCACCACGATTTAACGCAGGCTCTGCCATCAGTGTCCAATTGCGGAATTCAAGTTCTTCAGAACCGTATGAAGAGCGAATGATTTCAACATCATCAGGGTGTAGTTTGAGAGTAATCGCATGACCTGAAATTGGTAGCGATTCTACCGATTGTTTGATGGTATCAAGGATTACTTGAGGATTGGTTTGTACCTCAACATGGACCACTTCTTTCGCTAAAGTCAGTACCATGTCGACAAGCTGTTTCTCCACTTGAGCATTCATTAATTCAAGCGGTTGAGCAAACTGGTTAGCAAGGTTCACAAACGTTTGAACTTGTTGCTGAATAAACTCTTGCCCTGCCGCAACGCCTTCAATCTTACCCGCTTCAAGACCTTCTTGATGGCCTTCTTGCGTCCCTTGCTCTTTACCTTTTTCGTACCCTTGCTTAAAGCCTGCCTCTTGCCCTTGATGAAGTCCTTCCTGATAAGCTTGCTGCTTAATCAGTTCGATCTCTTCTTCGGTGAGCTCTTTCGGTGCTTCTTCTGCAACAGGTTCAGCGATAGGCATCCAGCTCGGATCGTAGTTCATCGCCGTTTCTTTAGCCTGCTTATGAGTTTGCGAGGTGTAATCAGGCATACCCCATCGCTCAGGCTTTTCGACCTGCTCATCGTTATCTAGGCGTAAAAAACCGCGTTTCCTCTCCAAAGACATAGATACCTTGCTTAATTAATTTATAGGAACTCGTCTGCACCACCGCCCAGCATAATCTCGCCAGAGTCAGCCATGCGTCGTGCAATTGCCAGTACTTCTTTCTGTGCTGCTTCTACGTCAGACACCTTGATTGGAGGCATAGCCTCTAGGTCATCGCGCATCATCTCAGCAGCACGTTTAGACATGTTCTTGAAGATCTTCTCACGCAGTGAATCATCGGCACCTTTCAATGCACGCTGTAGTGCATCTTGCGGTACGTCACGCAGCAATTTCTGAATACCTTGGTCGTCCACTTCGATAAGGTTCTCGAACACGAACATAAGATCTTGAATCTGCGTCGCCATGTCTTCGTCTTGATCGCGAATTTGCTCCATCAAGATACCTTCGACATTGTTGTCCATGTAGTTCATGATCTCTGCTGCTGCCTTCAGGCCGCCAATCTTGGCAGCTTGCGCACCAGCCTGACCAGCGAACTGTTTCTCCATGATTTCATTCAACTCAGCCAGCGCCGAAGGTTGAACTTCTTCAAGGTTAGCAATACGCATCATCAAGTCTAAGCGATCTCGCTCAGCGAACTGGTTAAGGATCTCTGCGGACTGATCAGGTTCTAGATAAGAAAGTACAATGGTTTGAATCTGTGGGTGCTCGTTGATGATGATGCTCGCCACCTGACGTGGGTCCATCCATTTCAGAGAGTCTAGACCTTTCGAACCTGTACCCAAGAGAATTTGGTCTACTAGGTTGTTGGCTTTATCTTCACCCAGAGCAGCGACAAGTGCATTACGCATAAAGTCTTCGCTGCCCATACCAATGTTGGTGTATTTCTGAATGTCTTCTAAGAAGGCGCGGTGAACAGCACCGACCTTTTCTTGACTTAAGTCAGCAGCACGCGCCATCGCGCTACCCACTCGTTGAACTTGTTTAGGTTCTAAATGACGGATGATACCCGCAGCGTCTTCCTCATTGAGACTGAGTAAAAGAATCGCCGCGCGCTCTTCGCCCGGGATGGTTGATATATCCACGGTGTTTTCTACTACCTCACCGCCCTCTTCCTGTGGAACTATTTCGTTAGGCATCCTGCATCCAATTCTTCACTACTTGTGCTGCTAGCTCAGGTTCATTAGCAACCAATGCACGCACCGCTTTCAGCACATCTTCATCTTTGTGTAGGTTAGGCAAGTCGATACTTGAGCCAAACTCAAACAACTCGCCACCGTCTAGGTCGCCACCAATCAAGCTGGTTTCACCATCAGCACCAATTGGTAAGCCATCTGGTCCGTAAAGCTGATCTTCATCTTCATCAGACGCAGGGTTGAGGAGTTTTTTCAGTGCTGGGCGGACAAGAACCAAGACCACAACAATGATAACCAACGCACTTGCGAACCAACGTATCCAGTCATTGAAGTTAGGGTGTTCCCAAATTGGCACATCCGCCATGACTTCAATTTCAGGTTCTGCAAACTGCATGCTTAGCACATTAAGCAGATCGCCACGTGCTTCGCTAAATCCTACCGTACCAATCAGTAGTTGCTTAATAGAGTTTAGTTCAGCCTCAGAAATTGGTTGGTAGCTGGTCTCACCCGTGTCTGGGTTGACGACTGCACGGTTCTTCACTGCGACTGCAACTGTTTGACGGTTTACTACACCCGTTTGACGACGTTCATGGCTGATGGTGGTATCGAGTTCAAAGTTACGTGTAGCTTCTTTATGCACAGAACCTTGACCTAAGGTTGTGCCATCTTTCATTTGCGCCACATCTTGTGGAATAGAAGCATCCGCCGGAGGCTGGTTACTCAATGCACCTGGCACACCTGCGACGACGTTACCATTGTTGTAGTCTTCTAAGGTGTATTCGCTTCGTGTTGAAGGTGTGTTCGGGTCAAAGCGCTTACTGGTCTGTTCTACTGCACTAAAGTCGAGTTCAATATCCACTTGAGCAGTATAGTTACCAAAACCTAAGATAGGGATAAGTACAGAATCGATTTTGTCACGCAGTGCTTGCTCTTGCTTACGCTCTAATTCATGTTCTTTGCGACGCGCTGCCGAGGCAGGATCTTGTGAGCCAGAGCTTAATAGACGACCATGTTGGTCAGTGACGGTAATACGGTTAGGCTTCATACCCGGTACCGCACTTGCCACCATATCGACCACAGAATCGACTTCTTCCTGCTTAAGGTTCGCGCCTGTTTTGAGTGTTAAAAATACAGATGCTGACGCTTCTTGGTTATGTCGAACAAATACACTTTGCTTAGGTAAAGCAAGCAAGACACGCGCTTTACGTACTTGCTTCATCTCTTCGATGGCTTTTGACAGTTGGCGCTCACGGCTTAGCTTGAGACGCTCTTGTTCTAAACGCTGTGAAACACCGAAGCCCATATCTTGTAGCAAGATGTCATCACCAGCGTGTTTCTCTTGGTTAAGGCCAGCCCGAACCATATCAAGCTTTAATGAGTTGAACTCACTTGCTGGCACTAAGATGGTATTGCCTTCAAGCTTGTAATCGAGTTTCTGCTGATCAAGGTAATCTAAGACGGGGATCAACTCTTCTGTTTCGTAAGCCCCTAATGGACGCATCTCTGGCTCTTTAACCCAGAAGAACAGCATAACAATCAGAGCGACACAGATGGAGATTGAAAGTACCAGAACGACTTGGCGAAGCAGATCGAGGTCACCCACAGCCATATCAAACTTGGAACTGGATTTTTCGTCCAAATCTGGGTTTTGTACGTGTGAATCAAGATCCGACGTAGCTACCATAGCGCTTTCGCCAGCACCTTCAGTTACGGTTAGATCGGTTGATGAATTTTGCTCTGACACAGTCGTTACCTAACTTTAAACTGGCATGTTCATCAATTCTTTGTACGACTCAACAAGCTTGTTGCGTACCTGAATTGTGGCTTCGAAAGCGACACTAGATTTGTTTCTAGCGATCATTACGTCAGAGAGTGAAACGTCAGCGTCACCGCGGTCAAATCGCATTTGAAGGTCGCTAGACGTCTTTGAGAGGCTATTAACGTTGTTGATCGCATTATTAAGCAATTGGCCAAAATCAGCACCGACTGTATGCCCTGTCGCAGCAGGTTTAGTACCCGTTGCTTCAAACATCATTGCTTGCATTTCGCTTTGAAAACCGTCAACTCTCATCAAAACCTCAGTAGTCAACTCTTTGACTTAAATTAGTGTTGGAGTACTGACTATGCAAGCATCGTGCCATGTCAGTACCAGAAGAAAAATAACACCTTAGTTTGGAATTTCAATCCCAGCGTCACGCATTTTTGCTAATTTATACCGCAGAGTACGCGGGCTAATGCCTAGCTTCTCAGCCATTTCTTTGCGTCTACCGTTACACTCTTCCAGAGTGTCGAGAATAATGGCGTACTCTTGATCGCGAAGTTCGCCACCTAGTCCACTACCCGCAGAGAGGTTACTGCCTTGTTCAGCTACAGGCTTAACGTTAGGTACAATACAGTCACCTGTTTCTACCGCCACTTGTAAGCTGGATGCGTCTTGCCAATCTAGCCCTTCAAGCAGGATGTGCTCCGAATCGATCTGACCGTTTTCACTCAAGATAAGCGCACGTTGGACAACGTTATCCAACTCACGAACGTTACCCGGCCATGTGTAAGAGAGAAGTTTGTTGATGGCATTGGCCGTCACGTTCGGCACTGGCATACCCAGTTTTTGACAGTGGCGTTCAACTAAGTGCTGGGCCAGTGGTTCAATGTCACCTTTGCGCTCACAAAGAGCAGGCCACGCAATTGGGAAAACGTTTAAGCGGTAGTACAAGTCTTCACGGAAGTTGCCCTCTTGAACATACAGCTTCAAGTCACGGTTACTGGTCGCCAAAACACGTACATCAAGCTTGATGCTCTTTCGACTGCCCAAGCGTTCGACTTCGCGCTCTTGGAGCACACGCAATAGCTTAGCTTGCAGGCTCAGATCCATCTCACTGATCTCATCTAATAAGATAGTCCCGCCTTGCGCCTGTTCGAACTTACCTGGACACGCTTGTACCGCACCAGTAAACGCCCCTTTTTCATAACCGAACAAGGTCGCTTCTAACATATTGTCAGGGATCGCCGCACAGTTGATCGCGACAAATGGGCCATCTTTGCGATTTGAGGCGTTATGGATGTAGCGCGACATGACTTCTTTACCCGAACCACTTGGACCTAAAACCATAACGCTAGCGTCGGTTTTCGCCACTTTATCGGCGAGAGCCAGTAATTTGATACTTTTCTCGTCAGCAACAACAGCATCGCCATTATCATCCGATTTTACTGGCGCATAACGGCTGACCATATTGAGCAGCACTTCCGGTGCAAAAGGCTTTGCCATATAGTCAATAGCGCCATCTTTCATTGCTGAAACCGCATCTTCAATGTTGGCATAAGCCGTCATTAGCAGTACTGGCAGGTTTGGCCAATGCTGCTTGATGTTTCTCAGTAACGCCAAGCCGCCCATTCCGGCCATTTGTACGTCTGACACAACAATATCTACGCTGTTTGACTTAAGCTTCACTAAGGCATCTTCGGCGCTATCCGCCTCAAGCCATTCATAGCCAGCCAGAGCCAAAGTGTCGACTAAGGCTTCGCGTAGACCTTCATCATCTTCTACGATCAGTACTTTGCTTTGAGCCATTATTCTTCTCCAGTCATAGCTTGTTGATCAGGGTGAGGGTGACGCTCTAGCGGAATGCACACAGTAAAGCATGCGCCGTCACCTTGCTCTGAAATAAGTTCTAACCTTCCATCGTGCGCACGACACACCATCTGCACTACCGCAAGACCGAGTCCAGTCCCTTGCGAGCGAGTGGTGAAGAAAGGTTCCATAATTTTGTTTTGTAATTCAACGGGAACACCCGGACCACTATCTTGTACTGAGATTTTCAGTTCGCCATTAACCGGTCTAAAAAACACATCGACTTGAGACTGTTTACCGGCAATTTGAATCGCATTCATCACCAAATTACTTAATGCTGAAGCGATGGCGTTAGCATTGCCCAGTAGCTGAGTTTGTTCTTGCTCGACTTCCAAGCAGTAATCGATTTGATTGTTTTTCAGAGCGGTTTCAACCATAGGTGAGAACTCGGCAACCAAATCTGCCACGGTGAATGGCTTAACCACCTTATTGTCGCCGCCTTTGGCAAACAGCAGCATGTCATTGACTTGCTTTTCTAAGTCATGAAGGCGATCCATCAGCTTGGTTTGAAATCTGTCTTTCGTTGCTGGCGGTAAATTGGGCGCGCCTAAGTTGGAGGCGTAAAGCATGGCGCTCGAAAGTGGCGTTCGAACTTGGTGAGCCAGTGAAGCCACCATGCGACCGAGAGAAGACAGGCGTTGTAAGTCACTGATTCTAGACTGCAAAAGACGTGTCTCGGTCAAATCAGTGATAAGAATCAACTGTCCTGTTTTAGAGGCTGAAATCGCTAAACGGACTTTACGACCATTACGAAGCGAGATCTCATGACCGTCATCTTCTCGCGGTGCAAATGCTTGTTGAATCACTTCAAACCATTTTTCACCCACGAGCGGGACTTCCAACAAACGTAAAGCTTCTGGGTTGGCTTCCTGCACCACACCCTGAGTATCGAGCAATATAACACCAGCGGGCATGACATCGAGTACCTGCTGATAGCGTTCTACTTGTTGTTCTAGTGTGCCTAGTGGCATCGGATTATCGACCGACGGGGTTAACTGCATGACGTATTTCTGCCTTAAAAACTACAATAGCCTGACATGCAAAAGGCACGCCAAGCTATTTGTTTTACTTTTCAACCATTTACTATAAGGTCAGTAAATTGACAGTCAAGTCTTACATCAAATTATCGCTGTAGATTGTACTTGCGCATCTTCTCAACTAGAGTCGTTCGACGCATGCCTAACATGTCGGCTGCTCGCGCAACAATACCACCTTGTGCCTCAAGTGCTTGATTGATCATATTGACTTCAAGGTCCGCCAGCATCTCTTTGAGGTTAACCCCTTCAGGAGGAAGACTTTGCGGCGCATTTTCATGCTCTTGGAATATGTCACTCGACTCTAAGCTGAAGTCTTCAGAGAAGATATCTTGCAGCGCATCACGCTCTTGCTCTTCAACAGATTCAAGATTGTTGTACTCGGGCTGGAACTCCGGAATATCGCTGTAACGATATTTAGTCGGTAGATGATTCACATCGACTAAGCTGTTCGGATACAGGATGATCATTCGCTCTACAAGGTTAGCAAGTTCGCGAACGTTACCAGGCCATTCATGCTCCATCAGTGAGTTAATTGAGCGCGGTGTAAAACAGATAGGCTGAGCCCCTTCTGACTCCATGCGCGTCATTAACTCTTGCAGCAGCAATGGGATATCATCTTTGCGATCGCGCAGTGCAGGCATCTCAATCGGGAACACGTTGAGACGATAATAAAGATCTTCGCGGAAAGACTCGTCATTGATCATAGTTTCAAGATTGCGGTGCGTTGCCGCAATAACACGAACATTGACTCGGATGGTGGTGTTGCCACCGACACGTTCAAAGCAACGTTCTTGCAGTACTCGAAGCAATTTAACCTGCATCGGCATCGGCATATCGCCAATTTCATCGAGGAACAGCGTACCGCCTTCAGCAAGTTCAAAGCGCCCTTTACGCGAGGTAATCGCTCCAGTAAACGCTCCTTTTTCATGACCAAACAACTCACTTTCAAGAAGGTCAGGTGGTATCGCACCACAGTTAATTGGCACAAATGGGCCATTACGACGAGCTGAATGATAGTGAATATTACGAGCGACGACTTCTTTACCTGTGCCAGACTCGCCTAGAATTAACACATTTGCTTCTGTTCCAGAAACCTGCTCGATAAGATGGCGGACTTCTTTAATGCCGTGGCTTTGGCCAACAAGGCTACGGAACAATGTGTTTTTACGAGAAGAGGAAAGAACATTTACACCTTTACGGCCTAAGAAGTCTTTACAGTGGCGCAGCGCTTCACTTAATTGCGGGTAATTTAATGGGTACTCCAGCTCACCAACATAGTTTGTTAGCTCTTCAACTGGATAAGAATGCTTTCCGGCAATAAGTAAAGGAATATGATTAGCCTGGGATAATTTATCGCTCAGCTTGGAAGGTAATTTATTATTATTCAGAGAACCTAGAATACAACCGGCCCACACTCGAGACCAATCTAGGTCATCAAGCTGATCAGAAGTGATCGCCTCACACTGTTCTCCAACAAATTCTAAAATATTACTGAGATTGATTCGTGCTTGCGCATCATCTTCAATCACAAGTAGTTTTGCTAAACCTTGCATAGGTGAGAATGTTTGCCTTTATTTTGAAACGTTGTGGCTGGGTTAAAAATCTAAACGTCACTTGTAACTATAGTTCAGAAAACGCGTTAGACAATTTAGAAATTTCAGCAACAAAAAAAAGCCACTAGGCTAGTTAGTGGCTTCTATTCTATTTGATAAAAAAAATAAGGCAACCAAGCAATTACTTGATGTGATGTTAGCCCAAAAGCTTAATAGGCATAATATTTCAATGCATACTTATTTATGTATGAAATTTCCTAAAAACTTAGTTCAGTTTATAAACCAACATCCGCTGCTGTTAGGTTGTGATACTCAGTAGGAATCTGATCCCATGCTGACTTAATTTCACGGATAATCTCAATTACATCATCAATGGGTTGTGGGTTATTTTGATGATTTGCTTCTGTAATCTGAGTAATCATAAATTCGTACAGCTGATCAAGGTTCTGAGCGATGTCGCCACCATCATCCATTGAAAGACAGCTGCGCAAGCTGATAATGATATCTAGAGCCTTACCCAAACGCTCACCCTTGGCTGGAATGTTTCCTGCCTGCATCGCCGCTTTACCTTGAATCAAACGTTCAATAGCGCCAGCCATCAGCATTTGAACAATTTTATGCGGGGAGGCCGCACTGAGCTGGCTATCAACCGATACCTTCTTGTAAGCCTGTAGTGAACCACGCATAACAACCCTCTTTTTCTATAAAAATTTTTGATACTGCTGAACTGAGCGTTTGCCATGACGATACTTTTGTAACGCCTGTCCCAGTTCAGAAGTTTTATTCTGCATTAATTCTACAACAGTTTGGGTTCTTTTGACCGCATCATACCACTGCTGTAGTTGTGCAAGCTCTGGATGTGTTTCTATTACATCTAACAAACTTTGCAATAACTGTTCCCTTATATCGACTAGCTGAACAACTTCTTCAGCATTTATTTCTTCCGATGCAAGAGTTTCAGAAATTTTTTGATCTAATTCACACAAATTGGCAAGTTGGCCGAGAAATTCACTATCCAAGCGCATTCATCATACCTGCTAGCTGAGAGTGCATTTTGCTCGTGGCATCCTGCATTGCCGTAAATTTGGCGTGAGTGCGCTTTTCTAGATTATCCATACGGCGATCTAATGCCGCTTGATCATCTTGTAAGCGATACGTCCGCTCAGTCATGCTTTTCTCTCGATTACGTATCGAGCCAGTTACGCCAGTCAGACCTTGAATCGCGTCTTCCACTTTTTTTGCAAAACCTTGGTTCCCGCCAAAAAAATCCTCAAGCTTGTTGAAGTTATTGTTCAACTGGCGATCTAGCATGTCATAGTTGATTTCCAGAGTACCTTGACGCGTAGTAGTAATACCAAACTCGGTTAGTGTCTTTAGATCTTCTGGAGCAGGTTCTACGCTAGACGAAAACACGGCTTTCAAACGAGAGTCTGCACTACGAACAATACTGTCACCAGCCAGTGGACCTGCGGCTCCAGTTCTTGGGTCTACACCACCAAGTTCTTGAGAAGTTTGATAGAACTGGTTGTAAGCCGCAACAAATTGCTCAATATCATTACGCACGCCTTGACGGTCATACTCAATATCAATTTCTGAAGCGGGCTTGCCTACTGGGGTGCGACCTTTTAGGGTTAAATCAACGCCGTCAATGGCATCTTCAATAATATTGTTATTACTTGAAAGCTGGGCAACGCCATCTAGTAACACTTTCGCATCTTGTGCTGCCTGTACCTCTGTCATGCCTCGGTAGGTATCAAATGATTGTTGCGCTGCAACGAGATCAGCTTGAGCTTGGTCAATTCGCTCTAGGTACTCACGCTCTTCTTTCGGAAGTTTAGCCCGCTCCATCTCTTTGGCTTGTTCAGGTGTCAGCTCTCCTGTCGCGACACGTTGAGCAAGCAGCGCTTTTTCATCCGCTACTTTCTGCTCAATTCGTGCTTGCTCAGCATCGAGCTTAGCCTGTGCTTCTTTTGGAGTAACGTACGAATCGGTCAAAGTGCCCGATGCAGTATTAGACCAACCAGGGACATCAGGAGCTTTTTCTTTTGCTTTATCGTCAAGCTGAGGCTCTGGTTCCCAGTATGAGCTGAGTAAAGTACCCGACGCCGTTTCTGTCCATCCTGGAATACGGTCTTCGGGTTTCATGTATTTGTTTGCTTCTATCCCCGCCTGTGCAGCGGCCGCTGTGGCGCTTTTTGACATCTCATTGTCTGCAGTCGCATCTTTCGCAGCGTTAGGATCAGCCTGAATTGCCGCTTGCTTTGAAGTTGCAGCGATTTCATCATCGACAGCTTTTGCCGCATCGATGTTGTTTTGAGCAATTTTATCGGCAATTTTTTGCTCCTCTGGTGTCAGAGGGGCAAGCAATTCTTGAGCGGCAGCGCGGGCGCGTTCTAAGTCTTTGACTCGTTGCTCAAGAGTTTTGTATTCGAGTAGTTTAAGCGGGTCGCCAGCTTTCGCTTCAGCGCGCATTGAAATGTCATTGTCTTGCCCAGATACATTGGACGCAACAATTAAACGTGGGCCTTCCGTGTCATTGATCACCGCAGCACGAACTCCGGGATTCGCCTTACTGCCGTTGATACCGCGCACGATATCACCCAGCCTTGAGTTCTCTTGAACATCTATAGAGAACTTTTTATCTCCCATTGAAATCTGCAGCTTACCCGGGCCAAATTTTGCGTCCTCCGGCAATACATCCGACGCAATTTTGTGGCTTTGGGCAAGCTGCAACACATCGATAGCATATCGACCAGCGATAGCTTCAGTGGTTGCTGTTGCGGATACTACAGCTTCATCCGTTGATTCGACTGTTCTTGCGGCGAAAGCTTTCTCTTGACGAAAGCTCGCCATCAAGTTTTTCATCGTATCCAGCGACTCTCTGAGTCGACCATAGGCACTGATACTAGAATCAATTTGGGCCCGCTCATTGTCGATTCGTTGCTGCTTAGGTACGCGCTCCGAATCTACAATTTTGCTGACCATGGAATTGATATCCATGCCAGAATTCATGCCTATAGGGCCAAAACTCATTTACTCACCTCAAGTACGATTACACCGTCTGGTTCACAATACCCGATGAATATCGGGCGGTTTGCTCCCTTAGGCGACGTAAGATAACTAGCATTTCCTCATCGGGTATCTGACGAATAATATCACCAGTATCCGCTTCGTATATTGTTACAACATCTCGACCAGATTCTTCGTCTACACGAAATGACAAGCCTTTATTGATCGACGAGATGAAATCATTCATCTGTTGAACAATCCTTTCACGCTCTGCCCTGTTTAGCTTTTCACGCTCTTTCGAGGCTTCTATCGCTTTCTCAACAGACTGAGTCGCTTTTTCGCTCATCTCCTTAGTAGAGACCTGTTCCTTTTCCGAGGAAACTTGCTGTACATCGTATTTTGAAGCAAGTTTAGTGCCACTATCTGAGCCATAAGGCTGGATGTTCGATGTGTAGGATGGTATTTCCATAACGATCTCCCTTCCACCTTAGCAGGTTACAACATACTGTTGCACCAATAAGCTCCTATCGAACCTATCGATTAACCTAATAAGCTAAGAGCTGCCGACGGAGACTGCTTGGCTTGCGCTAGAACAGATGTACTTGCTTGCTGAAGAATCTGCGACTTAGTCATTTGCGTAGTTTCTTTCGCATAGTCAGTATCAACGATCCGGCTTCTAGACGCATTAACGTTCTCGTTAATGTTATCTAGGTTACTGATAGCATGGCCAAAACGGTTTTGGAAAGCACCCAGTTCAGCACGCTGACTGTCTACCGTTTTCAATGCACCATCGATGACAGATACCGCTAACTGAGAACCGGCGACTGTCGAAACATCGACGTCGGCTACAGTACGATCTTGTCCTGCACCAAAGCCAATTTCACCACCTAGTCCTCCGCCAATCGTGACATCTGTCGCGACTTTATTGGAAGCTGCGAAAAGTTGAAGCTTACCTTCCTCACCCACAGAAGCCTTCACATCTTCACTTTGACCATTAATGTACGTTGCAAGCTGCTCGATATCGTCGCCAGCTTTTGCATTTATGGTGAGCGTTTTTGCCTCTCCATGTACATCAGTATAGTCTAGTGTAAGGTCAGTTGTACCTGCGGAAACAGTCCAATCTGACGCTTTTCCTGCTTGAGCAATATACGCTTTACCACCCATTCCTACAGTATCAGAACGCATGCTACCCATTGAAAGCTGAACAGCCTCCCCTGAGCTCGCTCCAATTTGGAATGACTGAGTACCGAACGTGCCGTTAAGCAATTTGTTACCACCAAATGAAGTGGTTTCTGCAATACGGTTAAGCTCGTCATTCAGTGCGGTAACTTCTTCTTGAATCGCAATACGTTCCGAACGAGAGTTCGAGCCGTTAGAGGATTGCAATGATAGATCGCGCATACGCTGCAAAATGTTGGTGGTTTCGTTCATCGCACCTTCAGCGGTTTGAGCGATCGAAATACCATCATTCGCATTTTTTACAGCCATGTCTAAGCCACGGCTTTGCGCATTCAAGCGGTTTGAGATTTGTAGGCCAGCAGCATCATCACGGGCACTGTTGATTTTATAACCCGAAGATAGACGCTCCATCGATTTCTGCATGCCATCAGTCGCACCATTAAGGTAGCGCTGAGCAGTCATCGCAGACACGTTCGTGTTTACGTTAATTGCCATATTTGATCTCCTTAGGCATTAGGGCGATGTGTATCAGCGTCTCTCACCTCGCTTCAACACATCTCATTTCTCTCAATCCTTTAACGGCGAGCTAAAAAATACCTTTAGGAAAAAATTAGCGAACTTTTTTAAATTTTTCCGTATTCCGTAAGAATTGCTTTAAAGATCAAAAAGTTAACACAAACAAAAAAATCCAGCCGAGGCTGGATTTTTGTGATCAAGGTTGGGTTTATCCCAGTAGGCTCAGTGCTGAGTTTGGCGCTTGTTTCGCTTGAGCAAGTACTGAGCTTGATGCTTGAGAAAGAATTTGCGACTTAGTTAGTGCAGTCGTTTCTTTTGCAAAGTCAGTGTCTTTGATTCGGCTGTTAGATGCATTAACGTTTTCGTTGATATTATCTAAGTTGCTGATTGCGTGTGAGAATCGGTTCTGGAAAGCACCTAGCTCTGCACGGTGGCTATCAACATATTTCAATGCAGCATCAACAATTGCTACTGACTCTTGAGCACCACCTACAGTCGTTACGTCAATAGTATCAACCGTTACTGCTGTGCCTGGACCCATACTTAGCTCACCTGCTAGACCACCACCAAACGATACAGCACCTTGAACTTTGTCAGTTCCAGCGAACACTTGTAGACGACCCTCTTCATCAACAGAAGCTGTCACCTGGTCAGTTTGACCGTTGATGTAAGTTGCTAGCTCTTCAATATCATCGCCTTCTTTAGCATTGATATTGATTGTTTGCTGCTGACCTGCGTTATCAGTAAGAGTGATGGCTAGGTCGTTAGCACCAGCCTGAACAGACCAATCTTTGTCTTTACCATTCGCTGCTTGGTAAGCTGTACCGCCCATTCCAACGTTGTCAGAGCGCATGTCATTTAGCGTTAGCATTACTGCTTCACCGTTGTCAGCACCAATCTGCATAGATTTAGTTGTGAACGTGCCGTTTAATAGCTTGTTACCACCAAATGAAGTTGTTTCAGCGATACGGTTTAGCTCATCGTTTAATGCTGTTACTTCTTCTTGAATCGCAACACGCTCAGATTTAGAGTTTGAGCCGTTCGCAGATTGTAGCGATAGGTCACGTATACGTTGCAGAATGTTAGTGGTTTCGTTCATCGCACCTTCAGCAGTTTGCGCGATAGAGATACCATCGTTCGCGTTACGTACTGCAACATCAAGACCACGGCTTTGTACGTTTAAGCGGTTCGAGATTTGAAGACCCGCTGCGTCGTCTTTTGCGCTATTGATCTTGAAACCAGATGACAAACGCTCCATTGAAGTTTGTTGAGCATTAGTCGCGCTGTTTAGGTAACGCTGTGCTGTCATTGCTGATACGTTAGTGTTTACATTTACTGCCATGGTGATTTCTCCATTTGATTTTCCGATGTAACCGGCTTCCGACGTCTCGGAAAACCAAAGTCGTTTTCTCTTAAAGTTACTTTTATTAACGGCGTGAATCAGAAAACCTTGAGTACTTTTTTGAGTTTTTTTTGAAAAAAGTTCATTTCGGAGGGAAAACGTGACTAAAGGGAAAAAATTGCAAATAAAGTTATTTTTTCGCTAAAGCTTTAGATTCGACTGTCGATAACATTCTCTTTTTTGAGAATCATCCCAATAAAGTTAAGGCAAGATTAGGCTGTTGCTTTGCCTGTGCCAAGATAGAGGTGCTCACTTGCTGCAAGATCTGCTGTTTAACCATCTGTGTGGTTTCTTTGGCGTAGTCGGTATCTTTAATACGACTATTCGATGCCGACAAATTCTCATTAACATTAGAGAGATTGTTAATCGCATGATTAAAACGATTCTGCATCGCACCTAACTCGGCCCTATGACTATCAACATATTTCAGTGCTGTATCAATAACCGATACGGCTCTTTGAGCGCCACCAACCTGAGAAATATCTATATTATCAACCGCTTCATAACCACTAAGGTTCATATTAAGTTGATTTGCTAAGCTGCCAGAAAATGAAATCGTCCCAGAGGTTTTATCACCAGCCATAAAGATTTGTAACTGGCCGTCTTCATTAACAGAGGCTGATACTTTATCCGTTTGACCATTGATATAAGTCGCGAGCTCCTCAATATCATCACCAGTTTTAGCTTCAATATTGATCGTTTCTTGCTGGCCTTGAGCATTGGTGTATTGCATTACCAACTGGTTATTACCCTGCGCAACTTGCCAGTTACTGTCAGCTTTACTTGCTGCAATATAGCTAAAACCACCCATATCTAAGCTGTCGGAGCGCATGTTTTTGAGCGAGACTTGCACCGCTTCACCAGAACTTGCACCAATCTGAAAAGAAGATGAGGCAAACGAACCATTGAGCAATTTTCGACCACCAAAAGAGGTGGTTTCAGCAATTCTATTCAATTCATCGTTTAAAGCTGCCATTTCCTCTTGTAATGCAATTCGTTCCGCATGGCTGTTTGAGCCATTGGCAGATTGAAGCGAAAGGTCTCGCATCCGTTGCAGTAAGTTGGTGGTTTCATTCATCGCCCCTTCTGCAGTCTGCATAATGGAGATCCCGTCATTAGCATTGCGCATAGCGACATCTAAGCCACGCATCTGGGATTCAAGGCGATTGGAAATCTGCAGCCCGGCAGCATCATCTTTGGCGCTGTTAATACGGTACCCTGAAGAGAGTCTCTCCAGCGATTGATTCAGCATATCTGTGGCATTGGTCAAGTGACGCTGCGCAGTCATAGCTGATACATTGGTATTAACAGTAATGGTCATAAAGTGATGTAATCCTTCTTCGGGTTACTCTCTTTATCGGCAAAAATAGGGTTTCTTTAATGAAAAAATGCAAAAAACCGAACTCTAAGGTTCGGTTTTAAATCTTTGAAGTAGCGAGTGTTGTATCAGTTTACTTAAGCTTTAAGCCCGATAACATTTCACTAGAAGGGGCAAAGAAGTAAGCGCCCGTTACCGCTTTAGTAAAACGAAGCAGTTGGTCTGTCTTACCGTCCGTCACGCCATACATACTTTCGAGCATCGCTTTAAAGTTATGTAGAGTATTACAGTAAGCAATGAACAACAGGCCATGTTCACCAGACACGCTACCGTAAGGCAGGCTATGGCGTACAATTTTCAGGCCCTTACCCTCTTCTTTAATATCTACGCGCCCTACGTGCGAGGCTGCTGGAACGTCATCAAGTTCAATAGAATCTGGCTTAGTACGACCAATCACTTTTTCTTGCGCTGAAACATTCAAGCGGTTCCAAGAAGGTAAGTTGTGGATGAAACGTTGCACCATCACATAACTGCCACCAGCAAATTCACCTTGTGGAATAATGGCCACTTCTTCACGCTGAGCGTCTTTCGGGTTTTCTGTACCATCAACAAAGTCCGTCATATCACGCGAATCTAAATAGCGGTAGCCGTATGTTTCATCAATGACAGCTACATCTTCTGACACTTGCGCAAAGAATTTACGCAATAAGTAAAAATGCAGGTCATGACGGTTCGAGTGGCAGTGAATCAACACATCAACATCAGAACTAGGTGCAACCACGTCGCCTTCACCGAGTTGTGGGAAGTCGATAAGCTCTGCTGGCACAGCCATATCAAGCTTGCTCCAAAATGCCTTAGTAAACGCAATAGACAGCGTTAGCTCGGCACCAGGTTGCTGCGTATTGAGTTCTTCAACTAACGTCGGTAGAGCTTGCAGCTGCTCCAACACTTTAGTTTCGTTTTGATTGACCTTAAGCAAGGTGTATTGCGCGAAAGGACCTGCTTCAGGAAGAATTGCACTTTGAGGGTATGACATTTTTAATTCCTCACTCGATTTTTTTGCTCAGTGTATTTTATTTATTACTTTAGTTTTTGATGACGATCATCACAGGGGAAGTTTACTGTGTCGGAACTTTCTTAAAGCTATCTCTGACACTACGACTCTTAGCGAAGTAAATAATCAACCATAATAGCAACAACATCACAGCGCCATTGGTCCAGCTAAATGCACCATGGACTAGATAGACATGATACAGAGTTTGAGATAGCTGAGCGGCTGCGGTCACAAGCGTAATCCCTCTGCCGTATTCCACTAAGTGATTTATCCATGCTCGCTCTGGGCTGCGCAGACTCACCATCCACATTAGTAGAATACTCGGAATTCCCATCGCTAGCCCGAGATAAAGCATATTATGGTCTGGGTAAACTATCGCAAGAATTTTACTGCCACTCTCGCGACTGGCACCGGCGACCACAAACACGACCCAAGCTTTGGCTAAGAACAGCCACGCTAACCAAACCAGTTTCGGTGCTCTTAAAAAGCCATGTTTATCATATTGTTCTAACGCGTAACGCACTGCTATGTCACTGCTTGAATTCAATTAGACTCCACTCTATACCAATTGGCATATTTTTCTATCAGTTATTGCATATTAGAGTGATAGATAATAGCGAATAGCCACGGCGAGGTTATTGCTGATGCTTGGTTCGGACTCGTTTTAGGGAAACGATAAAAAACAGTAGCAGAAGGAAAGCAGGCGCTAACCAAAGTAGAGCATTGCTAGCGCTAAAGGTAGGCTTATAGAGAACAAATTCACCATATCTAGCTGTCATAAAATCAATCACTTGCTGTTCGCTTTGGCCTTGATTGATTTTACTAAACACAATCAAGCGTAAGTCTTTCGCAATCGGCGAGTTGGACTCGACTAGATTTTGATTCTGACACTGTGGGCAACGTAATGATTTTGCCAGTTCAATCGCAACCTTTTGTTTGTGTGGCGAATCAAATTGAAACAGCTCGACTTGAACGTTTTGCTCTGTCGTAGCCGCTGCAAAGATATCTTGATTTGCACTCGCAAGACTTAGTGGCGCTACTATCGAAAGCAATAACAACAGGTATTGCACAAAAGCCGACCTTAAGCTCATGAGTTCTCCCCACCAGCAAAGAAGTCAGCAAAATGCTTGTCCCATACTTTTTGATTCAACACGCCAAGATGTTTATAAACAATCGCCCCACTTTGATCGACGAGGTAAGTTTCTGGCGTTCCCACCACTCCGAGATCTAGAGAGAGAATACCTTTAGGGTCGAACATGACTCCACTGTATGGGTTGCCAAGCTGGCCAAGATAGTTCACAGCACCTGAGCGTTGATCACGGTAATTTAATCCAATGATAGGAATACCGAGTTTTGCAAGCTGATTAAGGTAAGCATGTTCTTTACGACATACGCCACACCATGATGCCCATACATTCACTAGCTGATATTCATGGCGGAATAGCTGCGTGCTTTGCACTTGTTCCTGCTTAATAAGCAGCGCTATTGATTGTGTTGGAAACTGCCTAACCACGGGCTGGGAGGCGGGACCAAACTGCTGGGTGTTCAGCCCTGCGATAAGAAAGGCAATAAAACCCATTAAAACCACGCTAAAGAGGGTAATTTTATGCTTGCTTGATAAAGCCATGAGCCACTTCCTTTCGTCGACGAGAGAGAAAAGGTAACACAGCACCGAGCATAGCGACTAGCGCCCCGCCCCAAATCCAACTGATATACGCCTTATATTGGATCTTGACCGCATAAGAATCAGCATCAACTTTACTACCTAGCGTCACATAGTAGTCACCATGCCAAAATGGCCGGATTGCAGGTTCACTCATATTCATCACTCGAACGGGATAATGACGACGCTCTGGTATCAGGGTAAAGCTTCGCTGTTCGGAGGAGAACTTCAATTCCGCCTGTTCAGCGCTATAGTTAGGGCCAATAACCCAATGAGTATCAAGGTACTCGACTTGCCACTCACCAAATTCCAAAGTGCTACCTGCAGCCATTTTATGGTTCACTTCGAAAGAATGCTCTGCATTCATCACTGCGCCAATACTGCTCATCGCCAGACCAATGTGAGCAAGCACCATAAAGGTAAGCTTTTGCTGCTTCACCACCAATAACAAGTGACTGATTATCACCCAAGCCCCCAGCCCCCAGACCACAGAGACTGCTAGCGAGAACCACATATCTTGCAACCAATACATCACCGTGCCGATGAGCATAGACGTGATAAATAACAAGACGATCTGCTGTTTGGAATAGTGACTGCCTTTATGCCACTTAAGTAATGGAACCAACCCCATACCAATGAGAGCAAGCAGAACTAAAGGTAAGAACAAGGTATTAAAATAGGGAGCACCAACCGATACCGAGCCTAACCCTACAAGTTCATACACCATAGGGTAGAAAGTACCGAGAAAAACAGTAAACGTCGCCACCGCAAGCATGCCGACAGAAGCGATGGCAAGATAACTGCGGCCAAAGAGCGATTGAACGTGTTGACTCTTGATGGCCTCGCCTCGCTCAAACAGCAAGGCAAATGAACCAATCAAGGTCACAGCAAGAATGGCTAATAAAGCCAGACCTTTACCGGGATCCACCGCAAAAGCGTGTACTGATGTCAGTACGCCAGAGCGCACGATAAAAGTGCCTAGAATACTCAGGCTAAAAGTTATCAATGCCAGTGCCAATGCCGTTCTTCGCTGCTGTTGATAGCATTTAGCTGCGAGTAAAGCGTGCAATAGTGCGGTTCCTGTTAACCACGGCAGAAGTGACGCATTTTCAACAGGGTCCCAGAACCACCAGCCTCCCCAGCCCAGTTCATTATAAGCCCACCAAGATCCGACCAAGATACCTAAGGTCAAAAATGCCCATGCGGATATTGCCCAAGGAGTTGCTAGCTTTACCCAATCATCGACGAATCTTTCCTGCATTAGTGCAGCGAGGGCAAACGCCAACACGGTAGAAAACCCGATATAGCCCAGATAGAGCAGCGGTGGATGGAAGATCAATCCGATATCTTGCAGCATTGGATTGAGATCTCGACCTTGCTCTAACCAAACTTCAGCATAAGAAAATGGATTAGAAGCGATCAGGGTGAACCAGCCAAACGCGGCGATAAACAACTGCATCACCCACAGCACATCATCGAGGTATTTTTTGCAAGTCTGTTGGACAAAAGAGATGCAGGCCGACCAAATAGCTAAAGTGAACACCCAAAATAGCATCGACCCTTCGTGTCCTCCCCACACCGCGGCAATTTTGAAGAAATCAGGCAGCGCTGTGTTCGAGTGAGAGGCAACATAGTGGAACTGGAACTGATCACTAACAAATAGGTAACCAAGAAAGACAAGGCTTAACGACGCAACCACGCCATTAAGCCTTGCTAACAATGATAAAGAGAGAGCGGCACTTTGCTGTTGCCATTTGTTCCATGCATAAGCCGCCGAGATAAGCGAACTTGAAACCGCAACCCAGACTAATGCAAAGTGTCCTAGCTCTCCGACCATACTTACACTACCGTCATCTGGCCTGCGTAGAGGATAAAGGTTCGTAGCATAAGCACACCGACCAAGCTTAAGGCGGTCACCATAAAGATATACCCACCATTGTGGCGTGTCTCTTTTGGCGCAACTGCATTAAGCGTCAAAGGTAAAAGCATGCCGATTAACACCACCCCAAACCAGAACCAGTTCGACCAAAAACCACCACCGATCGCATTCCAAGCAGCGACTTCATTCTGACCGCCACTGAAGATAAGCCCGGTAAAGAAGGTGACTAACACAAACAGTTCAAACAGCACCACTGGTCGTTCAAAACTATGCACCCAAGAAACACTTGGACTTGTCGCTGATTCTTTGAAAACCAATATGCCAAACATCAAACAAGCAGCCGCTCCAGATGAAAGACTGGAGAACAAGAACAGAATCGGCAACACTGGATTGTTCAACATTGGGTATGTTTTTAATGCTGAAAGCAGGAAGCCAGTATAAGCAGCAAGTACAACCGCAAGGAAACCTAAAAAGAGTTCAATTGCATTGTTGTATTTACCCGATTTAATTAAGAATCCATCGACAAAATCGAGCAATTTACTAGGCAATTTACCTTCAGCGAAACCGATGATTTGATGACGGAACAAAATACCAATCCAGATAAACAAGACGATCATGTAGACCTGGAATAGGATAACCCCCATTGACATCACAGAGTTCATATTGAAGTAAATCATGATCTTCCAGAACTCCAAAGGTTTGGTCAGGTGGAAAATCAAGATCGTTAGACCCGAGATGATGCCAAATGGCGCTAGCCATGCCATTGCCTTCAAGATGCCGTTGTTCGCCGGATCCCCTTCAATCACTTTGCGCCTTAGATAAAGCGCAATCATTACCGCCCCTGCAGACATACCCGCTAAGAACAGGTAAACCGCAATAATCCAATCCCACACCAGAGAGTCAAAGTGGAATGCACTTTCAAAACCAGTCATGATTAAACCTCCCCTTTCTGATGAGGCACTTTGTACAATTTAGGCTTAGTGCCTAAGTGTGCCTTGTCTCGATAAACGACTTCGCTGTTTAACACTTGGTTAATTTCGCTGTTTGGATCGTTAAGGTCACCAAATATCAGTGCCTTAGTTGGGCAAGACTCAACACAAGCAGGTAATTTGCCCTGGGCAAGGTTGGTATCGCGGCAGAAGTTACATTTATCAGCCGAGTGATCTTCAGGGTTAAAGAAACGCACTTGATACGGACAAGCAGCTAAACAGTAGCCACAGCCAACGCATTTCTCTTTATGGACATCAACAATACCTGTTTTCTCATCTTTGTACGCCGCACCTGTTGGGCAGACATAGACACACGGAGGATTTTCACAATGCTGACAAGATTTGCGGGTAAAACGGTAATCAACATTCGGGAATTCGCCCTGTGGTTCGCTGCGTATAATTTCGAGGCGTGATACCCCTTCAGGAACCTTATTCACATCACGACATGCATCCGTACAAGCGGTACAACCGATACAGGCGGTTTCATCATGAACCATCCCGTAGAGTTTGTTGCCATCTTGTTCAACATTAGCGAGTGTTTTTCGACTACTGATAACAGCGGTTCCCGCCACACCCGTAGTGAAGATAACCGCGCCTGCGCCAGTTAAGAAGTTTCGTCTTGAGCAACTCATACTACTTCTCCTCTTCTTTTAGCTGGGTGATATCCGAGTGACAATCCACGCACATCTTGATTTTGTCCTTACGTTCTAGGCTAAGAATTTTCGACTTCTTCTCAGCGTGAACATTGTGGCAATTTGAACAGGTAAGATTTTTGGCATGCACGTCATGCGTCCAGCTCGCTTTATGTAACCGCTCTGAAGTATGACAGTTGGTACACTGGCTATTTGCATCAAGTATTCCCTGATGCGGCATTTGCACCTTGTCGCTTCCCATCTGTGATTGAGCTGGCGCGTACTTAGTCACGACAGGCGCCCCTTCACGATGGTCAGGGCCGATGTTGCCGTGACAGGTGGTACAGTTCAGCGTTTTGCCAATCTGCTCAAATTTCTCAGTGGTGTGCGTTTGATGGATGGTCTGCTGCGAATCCTTATGACATTGGATACACTTATAATCCTTGTCACGGATAAGCGTGACTTCATGACGTGCGGATTTGTCTTCAGACTGCACTGTTGAAGTATCGGCTACGGCATGAAGAGAATAACCATAGAGGCAAAATGCTAGAAGTGATTTAAGCATTATGACTATGGCCAACTTTATATTGCCCATATTATCCTTTCCTTATTCCGTACTAATTCGTAAAACAATCAACAAATTAAAAATACGGTTAAAAATTAAAATCCTTCAATGCGCGCAAAGCACATCAAATGAGATCAATTCTTATTTTGGAAAAGCCACAACGCTAATAAATTATATATTACAACGCCTACACTAAAGGGGTAGGCAAAACTGTTCAAAATTCGATCTCAATCACCCTATCAATATAAAGGGAAATATTGTAAGTCATTGATGATAATAGTTTTCATTTCTTATACAGACACACAGCAGCTAACCCTAAAGAGGTATAGGCAGGTGAATTTGAACTGGATCACTAGCTAAAATTGATCTTGAACAATTAAGTACTATTACTAAGTTATTTATTTTATTTCTATTTATTACAATATATTTCAGTTCTCCAATTCTTAGTTTGGAATATAGCCAGTTCACAACGCTGCTAATAAAAAACAGAATACGGAGATAGCACTGTGAATAAATTGCATTGGATACCAAAATCCGCTGCAGCATTAGCAATTGTGGCCACTTCACTGATGAGTGTCACAAGCTTTGCTGCATCCGAAGAAAAAGGCTTAATTGATCCTCGCAACGATGCGTATGAGCAACAGCACCCTGATCAATACCACTCTTGGAAAGCCACCTCAGAAAGCGAACATATCGAAGACGCACTTGCAGAAGATCCAAATATGGTGATTTTGTGGGCTGGCTATGGTTTCGCTAAAGATTACAACAAGGCTCGTGGCCACTTTTACGCCGTTGATGATGTGCGCCAAACATTGCGTACAGGTGCTCCGCAAGATGAAACTTCCGGCCCAATGCCAATGGCATGTTGGAGCTGTAAAAGCCCAGACGTAGGTCGCGTGATCGATGAACGTGGTGAAGATGGTTACTTTAAAGGCAAATGGGCTCGTTTAGGTGACCAAATTAACAACCCAATTGGCTGTGCAGACTGTCACGATACACGTAGTGAAGCCTTCAAGAATGGTGAGCCAGCACTTGCGTTGGCAAAACCTTATGTTGAACGCGCATTTCAGGCGATAGACAAACCTTTTGAACAACAATCTCGCCTTGACCAACAAGCCTCTGTCTGTGGTCAGTGCCACGTAGAGTACTACTTCACAGGTCCAAACAAGTCAGTCAAATTCCCATGGGATATGGGCACCACTGTCGATGATATGGAACAGTACTACGACGCACTTGGCTTTAAAGATTGGACGCACAAGGTTTCTAAAGCACCGATGTTAAAAGCGCAACACCCAGGTTACGAAACATGGCGTGATGGCATTCATGGTAAGAACAAAGTAGCGTGTGTCGACTGTCATATGCCGAAAGTGACCAAAGAAGATGGCACTGTCTACACCGATCATAAAGTCGGTAACCCATTTGATCGCTTCGAAGACACTTGTGCAAATTGTCATACGCAGTCTAAAGATCAGCTACGTGACATTGTTTCTACTCGCAAAGCTCAAGTGCTCAACATGAAGCTAACCGCTGAGAAGCAAATTGTTGCTGCTCACTTCGAAGCGGGCGCAGCTTGGAAAGCCGGTGCCACGGAAGAAGAGATGAAAGATATTCTTCAAGATATCCGCCACGCTCAATGGCGCTGGGACTATGCTATCGCCTCACACGGTGTACATATGCACGCTCCAGAAGTCGCACTTGAAGTATTAGGCACTGCGGTAGACCGCGCGGCAGATGCTCGCACCAAGATCGTTCGCCTATTGGCTAAGAAAGGCATCACAGATCCTGTAGAGCTGCCTGATATCTCGACTAAAGCCGCTGCACAACAAGCACTGGGTATGGATATGGATAAGATGAACTCTGATAAAGAGAACTTCTTAAAAACTGTGGTCCCAGAGTGGAAGAAAGCCGCGGAACAACGCGAAGCTAGCTACGAGCAATAAGTCACTAGAGCGTTAATAGACAAAGCCAGCAATTGCTGGCTTTGTTATTTTATAGCGACACTGAATGACGTATAGATTGAGATGACTCTTCTCACACCCGGTTTACTGTAATGTCCGACACATAGCCATTACCTAACCCAGTGAGCGCACCGTAGATCATTGATGCTGCATCTTCCACAGACATAAAACCATCGGTATTGAACGCCTTGCCACTGGTAGTCCAGAATTCCGTCGCCATTCCACCCGGGTATACGGCAACAATCTTCATTGGCAGACCTTTTAGCTCCAGACGGACGGATTCGATAAGCCCTTTCACTGCCCACTTCACCGCGCAATAGGTTGACTCTTGAGCTTTGGGTTGCTGCGCCGCCGTAGACATAACCATAACTAACGTAACGGGTTGCGCTTTGTAGCGTTTTACTGACTCACGCACAACATTGATGGCTGAACTGAGATTATTTTTAATTAGCGCTTCAATCTGCTCAGGGTTTTGTTCTTCTAGCAACCCAAAGTAGCCACTGCCAGCACAATGAATAATTTTGTCTGGCACTTCATCCAGTTGCTCAAACAGTGACTCGACATCATTGTGATTGGCGAGATCGCATGCTTGGTAAGTGGTGTTAGAGGACAATTGACTGGTGACATGCTTTAGCTTTTGTTCACTCCTCCCTGTTAGGTGGATTCGCGCATCTTGTTCATCATATTGTTTAGCTAATGCAGCACCTAACCCACTGCTAGCGCCAGTGATAACTATCATTATTCTTCCTTCTCTATTGCCTCAATCGCAGCTTACCCTTTATTCAGAGCTTTTGCTTGGTTCAAAGATCGAATCACCATTTCACGATCCAATTCAGGATGATTAGAGTCAAGCATACGCGTCCAAGTATCTATCGCTTCTTGGTAACGGAAACTAATAAAATGGTCGCTAGCAATCAAGGTTAAAGCGGTGAGATTATTGGCTTCTATACCCAACGCTTGTTCAAGTAGAGACGAGACTTCAGGTGTCATTCTCTGCTTATGAACATAGTAAAGGGCGGTTGCTTTTGCAGCTAATTGGTTGGCGGACGGTGGATCGCTTAATCGAACTGCATAGTCAAAACAGGTCAAAGCAGAGGAAAAATCTTGATTGTTGAGATAGCCATGCCCGAGTTGAAACCAAAGCTCAGCTTGGTTTGGGTCTTGCTTGAGCTGATCTTGCAAAGACAACATCCACTCTTGATGGGTCTGCTGCGGTTCAAGCTCTGCAATGGGTGCAGGTGGCTGACCTTGAAGCCAAATATACACGGGTACGGCAATTACCAAGCTGGCGAGTAAAACTCGTTTCATCAGCACTCCAAAGCTTTTGTTCATTACTGACAAAGTATATCCTGTTAGGATAAATACATCTTTGATCTAGCAAGACCTATCAATATGAAAAATAAAGTGGTTCCTTCTCAAGAAACACAACAAGAAGCGATGAAGATTGCCAAAGCAACGCAAAAGCCTGGTCAAACAAAAGAACAAACTAAGCTGATTGCGCAAGGTATCGAGAAAGGTATCGCCCAATACAAAAAGCAGCAGAAAGAGCGCTCACGACAAGCGGATAAAGCGAAGAAAAAGGCTCAAAAAGCCAAGAAAGCCGACGTAGAGGTGAGCACAAGCCAAACTCAAGTAGACATTGAAAACCAAGAAATAAGCACCAAGCCTTCAATTTTACCTTGGGCATTACTCGTCATCAGTTGGATAGGGTTTATCGCCTATGTTAGCCAAAACTAAATACATTATACTCGCTGCCTCGCTCGCTGTATTAGCGGGTTGCGCGACTCCCACAACCAAAATGGATCCTGCTGCAAGCTCGATACATTTGCGGTTAGACAGTCAGTTTAATGCAGATAACTGCCAATGGCTTGGTGAGATTACGGGTAGCGAGGGGCATTGGTATAGCTATCTTTTCTTCCCCAATGACGTGATGGTTCGTGGCGCATTGAATGAAGCGAAAAATCAAGCCTTAGCGCTAGGGGCAAACACTGTCTACCTAGTTCAACCGCAAGATTTTGTGACCTCATTTACTGTGATGGGCAATGCTTATGATTGCCCCAAACAGGAAAAGTAACCAAATAAAAACAAACCTAGCGCTTTCACGCTAGGTTCGTTGTTTTCAATTCGTTTTAAAAGCCAAGACTTGCGGCGATGTCTGTCTCCCTGTCTAGTACCCACTGGCTATCGAAAGGTCCCCAGTCAGATAACTGATAATAGCCGTCGTTGTGACGTCGACCATCTTGGACAAACATTAACTCAATGCCAATGCCAGGTAACGCTTTAATCACGTCTTGGATAGTTCGACGTGGCCAACCTGTTTGCTCAATCAATTTGGGCACATTTGGGCGCTCTAGATTTTCAACCAGCAATGCGAGATACAAGCGCCTAGCAAAAACAGGACTCAATTCCATTGATACCTCCTTAAAATTTCTAGAGTCATTATTTCTGATTTGCACTGCTAAGTGTTGCGTTTGATCAAAAACTCGACGATCGCCTTAGCTTGAAACACATTTTTTTTGCCCAATGAAATATATACATCACACTTTTGTCTCGCTCCTCACTTCCTGCTAGGATGCAAAAACAAACTAAAAAACTACAAGGGCAGATTGCCCAAAGTCACTTTCAAAGGTTCCACTATGACAATCACCATGTATGGCATTCCTAACTGCGACACGATCAAAAAAGCCAAAAAGTGGCTTGAAGCAGAGGGATTGGAATACAATTTTCACGATTACCGTAAGCAAGGTATCGACAAAGCTTTGGTCGAAACTTTCTGCCAACAACTTGGCTGGGAAAACGTCCTCAATAAACGTGGCACAACCTACCGCCAACTGACACCAGAGCAAAAAGAGTCGCTAAACGAAGCGAACGCCATTGCGCTGTTAGTAGAGCAGCCAGCCATGATCAAACGCCCTATTCTGGTTTCAGGTAATGACTACCACCTAGGGTTCAAAGCGGATCAATACGCTACTATTTTTTCATAATTTTTCGTAAGGATTTCAAGGATGACAGATAGCCCAACTCTGGCTCTCGCAAAAGATTTAATTAGTCGCCAATCGGTAACGCCTGAAGATGCAGGTTGCCAAGAGGTAATGATTGAGCGACTCAAAGCACTGGGCTTTGAGATTGAGGTCATGGTGTTTGAGGACACTACCAACTTCTGGGCTCGCCGTGGTACACAAGCGCCCCTATTCGCCTTTGCAGGTCATACTGATGTCGTGCCTGCGGGCAAATTAGAGCTATGGGAAACCCCTCCCTTTGAACCAACCATTAAGGATGGCTTCTTGCACGGTCGCGGCGCTGCCGATATGAAAGGCTCTTTGGCAAGCATGATTGTTGCAGTTGAGCAATTCATTGCTGAAAACCCAGATCATAAAGGTTCGATTGGTTTCTTAATCACATCAGATGAAGAAGGTCCTTTTATCAACGGCACAGTTCGTGTGGTAGAAGCACTGATGGAGCGCGGCGAAAACATCGACATGTGTATTGTCGGCGAACCGTCAAGTACTGAAGTGGTCGGCGATGTTGTGAAAAATGGTCGCCGTGGCTCTATTACTGGTGATCTTACGGTTAAAGGTATTCAAGGCCACGTTGCTTACCCACACTTGGCGAAAAACCCGGTTCATCAGTCTTTAATGGCAATCCATGAACTGGCAACCACTGAGTGGGACCAAGGTAACGCCTACTTCCCGCCAACCAGTTTCCAGATTCCTAATGTCCATGCAGGTACCGGCGCTTCGAATGTTATTCCTGGCGAGTTTAACGTTCAGTTCAACTTGCGATTCAGTACTGAGCTTAACAACGATGCCATCGTTTCTCGTGTAACCGAAACACTTAACAAGCATGACTTAGATTATGACCTTAAATGGACATTCAACGGCGACCCATTCCTAACCGATACCGGTGCCTTGCTTGATGCCGTGGTTGATGCGGTTGATACGGTTAACCAAACTAAACCTGCGCTGCTGACGACAGGTGGTACTTCTGACGGTCGATTTATTGCCCGTATGGGTGGTCAAGTGGTAGAGCTAGGTCCAGTAAACGCAACCATTCACAAAGTGAACGAGTGCGTTAAGGTGTCAGATTTAGAAAAGCTGACACAAATGTACCAGAAGACATTGGAAAACTTACTCGCTCAATGATGACTCCAGAGCAACTGACCGGGCGAGTGACCAGCCACCTTGTAGAGACAATGGTCGGACAAAAAGCGTTCTTGGTTCACGCAGCTGTGAGCCAAGATTTACTGGCGCTCAAACAGTCAGCAACGTTGGCTGGATTTAATCTCAATATCGCCAGTGGCTTTCGCGATTTTGATCGCCAAGCCACGATTTGGAATAACAAGATGTCAGGTAAATCCGACATCTTGGATAGTAAAAGCCAAGTCATCAAGGCTGAATTTTTGTCTGAAGCAGAAAAGGTGATGGCGATTCTTCGTTGGTCTGCCTTACCGGGCGGCAGTCGCCATCATTGGGGAACAGACTTTGATGTCTTTGATCGAGATAGCTTACCTCAAGGGGAAACACTCAAGTTGGAATCTTGGGAATATCTCACTGGGCATCAGAAAGCCTTTTATAACTGGTTAAGCCGCAATCTGCATGATTACGGGTTCTTTTTCCCATATGCCCAAGATCTAGGCGGTGTGGCAGCCGAGCCGTGGCACATCAGCCACCAAGCCATATCAGAGCAATGCTTAAAACAATTGGATGCGTCGACACTCAAACAACAGCTTGCTGCGACGTCGATTTTGGGTAAGAAGACGGTGTTAGAACAGCTCGAAACGATCTACAATCAGTTTGTTAGCAATATTTCAAAATAGGTGCGGTGATGGATTTACTGACTAACCCATGGGTTATCATTGTTATTGTGTTGAGCGTCGTAATAGGTAACATTGCTGCCCTTAAATACACAGCCAATATGAAGTTTGGTCAGTCTGAAAAGAAACCACACACCGACGGCGAAGAGACGACTCCAGAGTCGCAAGATTCAAAAAAAGACGCTTAAGTTAGCGTCTTTTTTATTTTCACGTATTACTTGAGGTGATCCCAAGAAATATTGGAGACAATTCGGCAATCATCGCACTTAAAGTAGAAGATATCGTGTAATGGCTCTTCTAATAACCATTCACCACCGCACTTAGGACATTTACGTGCCTTTTCATCTGCAAGACTTTGTCCACCGACTCGATACTGATAGTAGTATGTAGGTATCTTAGTGATGTATTCGATGCGACCGCGTAAATCCCAACCACGCTTGAACAACACGCTGTCAGTATCGCAAATCTCATGCAGCGCAGCATGCTCGGCTCGGCAACCACCAGCCATCTGTATTTCGTCACACGCTTGCCACTCGGTTTGCCATTTTACCACCGCTTTGTGATCGCCATTCAATGTCGCTCCATTACGATAGAGCGGGATCGGTAACAGTGTTTCACCACTTCTGAGTGGAGAGCAGGTATGAACATACGTGGTATATAGAACCTGCCAACTTGGTTGTTCCTCTTCCGCAGCCTCTTCAGAATTAAGGTCACGGCCAAGAAGACGCATTTTAGGCGCTAGTAGACTTGCCTCAGACAGGCGGTTTAAACAGACCTTTACAAAGTCTGAATGGTAACTCGGATGTAGACTATCTTGTTCAGGGCAAACCACGCGGACAAAGAACTCCCCATCTCCCATCACAATTGGAAACTCACGCCCCAACACTTGGCCGTTATAACGCAGCGCATCCATCAAACCATTGATCGCTTTGTCTACCGCACTAACCGTGGTGTTGTCAAAACACTCAAACTGAAGTTCTACAACGTACATGATTACACCACAGGTTCTAGGTTGGCCAAAAACTCGGCGATGTCTTGTGCTAAGACATCGCGCTTATCTGTGCCTAGTCGCTCTAAAATCACGTTCCCTGTTAAGTTACAGATTGAGACGACATCCAATTCCGCATCCGTAGCGCCGATAAACACAGTTGGCTTTAACTTCAAACGGCGCTGAGTCACGAGATGGCCTAGAATGTTCTCTTGTAAACGAACAAAGTCATCATCGCTCCACACTTGAAGTAGCGTTAGCTCGTTCCCCTGCCAAGTCGCATCCATATCTGCACTGTATTGAGAACCATAAAAGGTTTTGATGTCTTCATGAAGTGTTAGCTCAATACCATTTTCTACATTGGTAAAATCTGCAGCTTGTTCTCTTGTAAAAGCCTGCCACTCAACTGCATCATCCGTTTTGCGCTCGACACATGGTGATACAAGATCGACCAACTCTTCGCTTTGTGGCAGGTGGCCATGTGCATCAAGATGGGCCTGACGGTATTTTTCACTGAATGAGAGTAACGCTTGCAAGGCATGATCAGCCATTAGATTCTCCAACATGAATATTCGCTTTTAGGTGCGGGATTGCGTAAAATTCTCGACATTCTAATAGAAAACGAACAAAAGTATGAGCAAATATTCTGATGCGAAAGAGCTTGCTGGCCTAACGCTTGGTCAAAAGACCGAATATTCAAACCAATATGACGCCAGCCTGTTGCAACCTGTACCTCGTAGTCTCAATCGTGATGACCTTAACTTAGGTGACTCACTGCCTTTTCAAGGCTGCGATATCTGGACACTTTACGAACTCTCTTGGCTCAATGAGAAAGGCTTACCACAAGTGGCGATTGGTGAAGTCTCCATTCCAGCCACAAGTGCCAACCTGATTGAATCTAAGTCATTCAAGTTATATCTAAACAGCTTCAACCAAACTCGTTTTTCTTCTTGGGATCAAGTAGAACAAACACTGGTTAAAGACCTTTCAACCTGCGCGGGTGAAACAGTCTCTGTAACGGTTCGTTCTGTCGTGGATTACACGGACTCCGTTGTGGTCACAATGGATGGCGACTGCATTGACGAGCAAGATATTGAGATCACTAGCTACGACTTTGACCGCACGCTTATTCAAGGAGCTGCAATCGGTGACGTTGTCGAAGAGAGCCTGCACAGCCACTTATTGAAATCAAACTGTCTAATCACAAACCAACCGGATTGGGGCAGTGTCGAAATTCAATACAAGGGTAAGCAAATCGATCGTGAAGCCCTACTTCGCTACCTTGTCTCATTCCGCGAGCACAATGAGTTTCATGAACAATGTGTTGAGCGTATTTTTACTGACATTATGGAATTCTGTCAGCCTGAATCGTTGACGGTTTACGCACGTTATACAAGGCGTGGTGGTTTGGATATCAACCCTTACCGCTCCAACGTAAACAACCAACCTAGTCATAATCAACGCATGGCTCGTCAATAGGAAGTCGACTCTAATGGTAAATGTACGCTGGAAGCGCTTGCTTGGCGCGTTATTGGTTCTGTTCTCTGCGCCACTTTGGGCAAACACTCTGTACTCATCAGCCGTCCTGAGTGAGGCAAACAGTTTGGTCAACATTGTTCCGAAACAGGCCAAGCAACTTGCCACAGATTATCTAACCCAGCGTACTTTGACCGACAAAACTGAAAAAAGCCCTTCTGCCATCTCTCGCGATGAAGCAGACAGCCGAACTCGAACCCCGGGCGGCACAATTGACGCGTTGCGCATTCTCGCCAGAGCGGAGTTTAACTTAGGCAATCAGCTTGAAGCATTGAGTTTTCTGAAAGAAGCAAAATCTTTAGCAATAACTTACAAGCTGCCTTATTTACTGCTGGATCTAAAGTTAGTTGAGATCAGACTAACTTGGCTTATCAATGGTGACGCTGAAGCTGCCAGAGATAAAATGGCGCAGATAGAAGAAGAGTTCAGTCACATTGATAATCCACAGCAGTTAGCTCGCGGTCTAAAGTACCGTATGACAATGCTGAAAGCAGAGATTGCCTCTTCTGAAGGTAACCTAAAGCTCGCTGACCAACTCTATTCAGAAGTAAAGCCGTATGTAGACAGCTCAAAGTCGATTCATACCGTAATTGAATACCACACCACAGTGGGTAAACAACTCCTTGCCAACAAGAAGTACAACCGTGCCTTGTCAGAGTTACTGATCAGTTACTGGACGGCTATAGAAACCGACTCTGCGCGTCAACTTGCTGAAGTTAACCGTATTCTGGGGCAGCTATTTTATGATCGCCGCGTGTTAGATAAAGCCAATGACCACTTTTCGCAAGCGGCTGATTTTTATGATAACTATGAGAACTCGCCTGCATTAGCGCCACTGCTTAAGCGCATGGGCGATATTTACTATTACCAAGGTAAATACAATCTCGCACTGGTTCACTACTTCAACGCAATGGATCATGAACGGCTGCAAAACAACATTGAAAGCGTGATCGATATTCGCATCTCGCTTGCGACAACCTACTTACACTTAGTCAATTATACTTTGGCTGAACAATATCTTGAACGCGCGCAAGAGCTACTCCAATACGCAGATATTCCAAGGTTAAAGGCCTACGCTTTACTACTAGAAGCCGGATTAGCTCGCCATAAACAAGAGCCTAAAAAGGTACTGGAAAGCGCGAATCAAGCGCTTGAGATAGCACAGCAATTGCAAGATATCAGCATGCAGAAGTCTTCTTATCAGATGCTCTATTTAGGCTACGAACTCAATGGCCAGTATCAAAAGGCTTTAGAGTACCTTAAGCACTACAACTCTCTAGCAACGATTGAACAGCAAGAGTTAGATCTGATCAGTGAAGATGCTTTCCGACAACAGAAAGAGTTTGTAGAACAAACTCTACATTTAAGCGGCCAGCAACAAGAGTTAGAAGAAACCCATAACGAATATCGAAAATTCCAGAAGATAACCTTCACCTTGTTTGTCTTATCCGCGTTGCTGTTTATCTTCATTTTACGTCGTGGTCACGTGATCAATGTGCAAAAAGAAGAGCTCGATGTTCTTAACGAAGATCTTTATACCCATTCTCGCTCTGGGTTAAAAAACTTACGTATGCTTAATGCTAAACTTCCTGCCTCTTTAGAGGAGAGCAGTCATAAGTTTGAGAAGTGGCATGTTGGTGAGTTGATCCATGAACCACTCAACGACCGTCTGCGCTTTGTAATGATTGACGTGCCATTTTTACGCAACATGTATTTGCAACATGGTTACCAAGAAGGCTTAAAGCTAGAACGTGCTTTTGGTGATTATTTAAAACAGCGCGTAGAACATCCAGCAAGAATTTATCATTTTTCTGATGCCAACCTGCTGTATATTGAACCAAACAGCGAACGTAATACCGACCCTGAACAGTTGTTTGAAAAGATCCAACAATGGATCCTTGAGTTCGAACCCGATCGTTTACTCAACCGCATCATTCGTATTGGTATGGCGGACTACCCTTTCCTACCAAGGGCGTATACTGCGGTTAATGATAAGGAACTAGTTGATGTGCTACTAATGTCAACCAGTACGGCAAGAACGCTGAGCATGAAAGAACACTCTAGTCAGTGGGTCTACTTGAAAGCGATTGAGAACGCCCCTGCTGCAAGTTTAGCCACCGGTAATATCCGTAAGGCGTGCAAGCATTCCATCAATCAGGGGTTAATAAAAGTTCACTCTTCTTTCAAGAATGAGGACGGTATCAAAAAACTGCTAAAAGATGAATAAAAGCGCATCAATCAAACGTTGTAAGTCGTGACGCCCGTGATTTATTTGATATTATCGACAGATCACTAGATATAAGTAGATTCTATTTTTAAGTTTATTCATGGGCGTAATCGAACAAGATCTTCAGTCACAGCTGCACAACCTGAAATCTCAATTGGAACAAGTTCGATTGACACAAAGGGATACCTCGTTCAAATTTAATAGAGAACAAAAGGTACTTCAGCGTGTCATCTCGTCGTTAAGTAGTGCTTACAAATGTGAAAACCCGCGACTACAAGCGGGACTCATGGAACTGAAACAAGCTATCGAGCAGCAGCAAGACGTCAGCTCACTAATACCAAAACTGGCGGTATTGGAGCGTTTGCTAAAACAACAAGGCTTGGCTATGGAACAACAAACTGAACATTTGGATTCCCAAATTAAGCATAGTGGTGAAACGCTACTGCGCTTGACTGGGCTGCCTCCGAAGATCAAACGCGACCTACGCGATTTACTCAGTTACTCCGATGGCCTTAAGCATCCAAGAGCAGAACAAGCCCTAAGACTGCTTAACCTTTATGAGCGCTCCGTAAAAATCATCACAACCAACCCTGACTACAGCGTTAACCAAATCGCGGCTAGTTCCGATCGTGAGCTGTTGCTTCGCCTTTCCGAAGAATTGCAGCATTTGATTACTGAACTTGATTTTGAAGGCGAGTCTGGGGAGCTGCTAACAGACATTCGCGCTAAGTTGCTGATTGGGGTAAACAGCCACGTTTTGTTAGAGTTAACGCTACAAACGCTTAAGTTGGTTATTGATGGCACCCATTATGAGCGTAAAACTTCAGAACAGTTTCTCGAACAAATCAACTCTTCGCTCTCGTCGTCACTGAAAAGCTCACAGCAAAACTCACAGCAATCCCAAAGCTATTTTGCTCATCGCCAAGAGATGAACACTGAGTTGTCTGAACTCGTCACCGATACGCAGTCCAAAGTGTCCAATGCAGAAAGTTTAGATTCGCTGAAAGAACAGGTGAACCCTTTACTGGCTCAACTGAACTCATTGACTGAGCGCTTGAAACACGCCGAACAACGTGAACAAGCCTTGATTGAGCGCATGGATTACGGCAAAAACCAACTAGAAGCACTGTATGAAGTGACTCAGGACTATCGCCGCCGCTTAGAAGATCAAGCACAACGTATGCTGCTTGACCCACTGACCAAGGTATATAACCGAGCCGCATTTGGCGATCGCCTTGAGTTAGAGTACCGCCGCTGGATACGCGCACAACATACTCTTCGTGTCGTTATACTCGATGTCGATGGCTTTAAAGCGATCAATGACAGTTTTGGTTATGCCGCAGGTGACAAGGCACTGAAAATTATTGCTCGCACAATTAAGAAAGAGATCCGCGATACAGATACCGTGGCGCGCTTCTCTGGTGAAGAATTCGTGTTGTTGCTCCCAGAGCTCTCTGACAGCAACGCTTTCAATATGATTCAAGCGATTCAGGGTCAGGTATCTAAGTTGCCATTTAAGTTCCGTGATCGAAACTTAACCATCACCCTTTCCGCCGCAAGTACTGCATTCAAAGATTCGGATACACCCGAAGAGATCTTAGAGCGACTCAACTTGTGCCTTAATGAAGCAAAAACGCTCGGTAAGAACCAACTCGTTTGGCGCTAGACGGCACTTCACAAACCCACCATGATGTTTCATTAGTGTGATTGATCTATAGATATCAATTAGTTAGGTTTATTATCTGTAAAAAGCTGCTAAGCTTATTAGACGTTTGCTTAATTTGTTCGCAGATTGGCAACGTATATGGACAATAACAATAATGATATCTCACTCTCTACGAGTGCTGTTTCGTCAAGGAGGTCACTATGATCACACACATTAGTCCAGCAGGTAGTATGGATCTACTTTCTCAACTTGAAGTTGAGCGCCTTAAGAAAACCGCTGCAAGTGATCTTTACCAACTTTACCGCAACTGTACCCTCGCGGTTCTTAACTCCGGCAGCCACACCGATAACTCTAAAGAACTACTCGACAAATACAAATCTTTTGATGTCAACGTCGTGCGTCGTGAGCGTGGCATTAAGCTCGAACTCACCAATGCGCCAGAGCACGCCTTTGTCGATGGCGAGATCATCAAAGGGATTCAAGAACACCTATTCTCAGTTTTGCGTGACATCGTATACGTCAATATGCACCTTGCTGATAATCAGCGTCTTAACCTGACTAACGCTAGTCATATCACTAACCTTGTTTTCGGCATCTTACGCAATGCAGGCACCCTGACGCCGGGTATCGAACCGAACCTAGTGGTATGTTGGGGTGGGCACTCAATCAATCCCACCGAATATCAATACACTCGAGAAGTCGGTAACGAACTTGGTCTGCGCGAGTTAAACATTTGTACCGGCTGTGGACCGGGCGCGATGGAAGGCCCGATGAAAGGCGCAGCGATTGGTCACGCGAAGCAGCGTTACTATGAACAGCGTTATTTGGGCCTAACCGAACCTTCAATCATTGCCGCAGAGCCACCAAACCCTATCGTCAATGAACTGGTCATCATGCCAGACATCGAAAAGCGTTTAGAAGCCTTTGTACGTATGGCCCACGGGATTGTGATTTTTCCGGGCGGCGCAGGGACAGCAGAAGAGCTTCTCTATATTCTTGGTATTATGATGCACCCTGACAATACCGACCAGCCACTACCTATCGTACTGACAGGCCCGAAAGAGAGCGAAGAGTACTTCCGCTCTATAGACCGCTTTATTGGTGATACGCTTGGCGAAGAGGCGCAGAAACACTACCAAATCGTTGTTGACGACCCAGCCAAAGTCGCTCAGATCATGAAGCAGAGCATGTCGGATGTGCGTCAGTACCGTAAAGATACCGGCGATGCCTATAGCTTTAACTGGTCATTAAAAATTGAGCCAGAATTCCAGCTACCTTTCGACCCAACCCACGATAATATGGCAAGCTTGGACTTACACCTAAATCAGCGTCCAGAGAACCTTGCAGCAGCGCTGCGTCAAGCGTTCTCCGGTATCGTTGCCGGTAATGTCAAAGCAGAAGGTATTCGTGAAATCGAGCGTCACGGCCCATTCATCTTAGATGGAGACGCAAGCTTGATGAAGAAAATGGATAAGCTACTTAAAGATTTCGTCGAGCAAGACCGCATGAAGTTACCAGGTGGTACCGCTTACGAACCTTGCTACCAAATTAAGACATCAGGCTAGGTACTGTTTACTGTACTGACTGGTAATCTCAACCTCAATCTATACAATAAGGGCTCTAAGCCCTTATTTTTTTGATTTGTATGTCTATTCATCTTGTTATCATCGATGCTCTCAACCTGATCCGACGCGTTCATTCCGCGCAACCCGATCCCACAGATATAGCAAGAACCATCAATACGACAACCCGCACTCTGAATCGTATTTTATCCGAGTCACAACCAACTCATATCATTGCCGTGTTCGATCATCACCTTCAAGAACGAGGTTGGCGAGCGGAGATCTTGCCAGAGTACAAGCAAAACCGAAAACCTATGCCCGAGCCTTTGTTACAAGGCTTAGAGTCAATTCAAGATGCTTGGTGGAAGCTTGGGATAGACTCGCTACTTTCAGATGGAGACGAAGCTGATGACTTAGTCGCTACTCTAGCAACTAAGGTGGCTAACCATGGCGAGAAAGTCACGATTGTGTCGACGGATAAAGGTTACTGTCAGCTCCTTTCTCCGACTCTGCAAATCCGAGACTACTTTCAGCATCGCTGGTTGGACGAACCTTTTATCGAAGCTGAATTTGGCGTTAAGCCGAGTCAGCTTGCCGATTATTGGGGGCTAACAGGCATTAGTTCAAGCCAGGTACCTGGTGTACCAGGGGTTGGACCAAAGGCCGCCAAAGAAATCCTTACCCAGTTTAGCGACATCGAACAAGCGTTCGCCAGTGAAGAACTCCCTACTAAGTATCGTAAGAAACTAGATGAGCATATTGAATCAGCGCGAAAATGTAAGACGATTGCAGCACTCAAAACCGATATGGAACTCGGCTTTAACCTGCAAGATATTCGTTTTAATGGTGAGAATGAAGCTACTCAATAATGCCTAGAACATATTAACTAGCTGATTAGAAAAGCAATGTTAATCGAATCTGTTGTGAAATCGGTTACTTTCACAAGCTTAATATTTAACTGCTCAATACCGGACCAAGTATTGATTAACATTCAACCACTATCACAGTAACGCAAAGCCAATCGACTATTTTTCATAGCTCCAATAACAAGGAGCATAATAATGAAAAATACTGTTTTACTAACACTTGCTGTTGTCTTTTCCCTACCAACTTTCGCGCAAACCTGTGGAAAGCACTTAGACGTAGGCTTGCCTTCAGAGCAACCTGATCAATTGCTTTGCCGGGATGGGTATGCCGTTGGCTACAACTATCAAACCAAAAATGCCGACTGGGTGGCTTACCACATTACCGCAGAAAGCGTTAACGCCAGCTATAAACGCAGTAATAGCTTCAAAGAAGACAGTGAGCTCCCCGACTATGCTCGCTCCACGCTAGCCGATTACAGCGGCTCTGGCTATGATCGAGGACACCTAGCGCCATCTGCCACAATGGACTTTAGCCAAGACTCTATGAAGCAGAGCTTTTTGATGAGCAATATGTCTCCTCAGCTTCCGGGTTTTAACCGTGTAGGTTGGCGTATCCTGGAAGAGCACGTACGTGATCTTGCGAACGAGTACAACGAGCTCTACGTGGTCACTGGACCTATCTATCAAGGTAACGAAAGCGCCATAGGTAACAATGTCATCATACCGAGCGCTTTTTACAAGGTAATCTTAGATCCTGCTTTCAATGAAGCCATAGCCTTCATTGTTCCACATAGAGATGTCTCTAGCAGTGAGCTTGCAAGCTTCGTCACTACAATCGATGCGGTTGAGCAGCAAACAGGATTGGACTTCTTTTCTCTTATTGCTAACAGCACTGAAGAGAGCATGGAAGCGCAGCTGTGGGAAATGTGGCCAACGTCCAACTAAAAAAAACGCTCCCTATCTAGGGAGCGTTTTTAATTTAGCGCGGTGAGATATTCGATAAACACTGAACATGTACCGTGATTTCTTCTCTATCATGGTACAGATGCTTAGCTTGAAGCTTAAACTTCACGCCATTTTCAATCAGGAAGAGTTTTAAATTCTCGATATCTTCTAACACTTCGTCGTAACGCCCTTTCATCGGCAGCTTAAGGTTAAAAATCGCTTCTTTCGCCCAACCACTGATAATCCATTCGCCCATCAATTGAGCAACGCGCGATGGCTTTTCGATCATGTCACACACTAGCCAAGTTACGTTCTTACGTGCCGGTTCAAACTTAAAGCCATCTTCTTGGTGGTGTTTAACCTGCCCGGTTTCCATTAGGCTATCAGCCATCATGCCGTTATCGACAGAGTGGACAAACATCGAACGCTTCACTAGTTGGTACGTCCAACCGCCTGGACACGCCCCTAAGTCAACGCCCCACATACCTGCGGCTAAGCGTTCATCCCACTCTTCACGAGGAATAAACACGTGAAACGCTTCTTCTAGCTTCAGAGTTGAACGACTCGGTGCGTCCGCTGGGAACTTAAGACGAGGGATACCCATGAAGAACTGCGAGTTATTGCTAGGTAAAGAATAACCGATGAAGCAATGCGTCGGAGCGACAAAGCAAATATGTAACACAGGCTTTTTAGGGCTGTCTTTCGGGAACAGAATCTCTTTGCCACGTAGAGCTTGGCGCATTGGCACAGTGAACTTCCGACAAAACTTAAGTAGCTCTTTCGCTTCGTTGGTATCTGGCGTTTCAACGCGAATATCACCACAACGAGGCATGGTCTCTACGAAGCTTAAATCATGCAAAATCGGCGAGATACGATCTTCACGTGGCAGTTCTTGAATTTCAGCTGCGACAGCAAAGATCTGGCGAGCAAAGATCAGCGATTTAAAATCCAGCTCTTTGACAAGCTTTTCTGCATCACCGTCTTGGTAACACTCAAACAGCACATAACCAGTGTTTTTTTTAAGACGTGGGAAACCAAACACTTCTAACTGAGTAGCACGATCTTGAATCTCTCCGGCACACTCTTTTTCAAAGCCGCTGCGGCAGTAGAGCATTAATTGTTTCACTGGTTCACCTCTTTAACCTGTAGTGCTGCGTATACGAACAAACCCCAACCAAGCATAAACGTTAAACCACCTAATGGTGTGATAGGACCAAACCATTTAATGCCTGTTAATGCCAACGCGTAGAGGCTGCCGCTAAAACAAAGGATGCCGATGATAAAGCAAACCGCGGCAAGGGAGAAATATTTTTGTGACTTAAGCGGCAATTTTAACCCAAGTAACACGCCACAAAGCAAAATAGCAATGCCATGAATGAATTGGTACTGCACGCCCGTAGAGAAAACCTCAATCAGATAAGGTGAGAGCATTTTCTTCAAACCATGAGCAGCAAACGCCCCCAAAGCAACACCAAGGCCGCACAATACACCACCCAACGCTAACCAGAACCTACTTCGCATCAGACACCTCTAGGATAAACTTGGCTAAGTGATCGATAGCCAGTTCGATGTTACCAACTTCGGTATGCCCTGAACTCTTACGAGGTTTGAAGCTATGGTCGCCATCGGGAATAAATTCCACCTTGATTGCACTAGAGAGATCAAACTGTTCAAATTCTTCTTTCTTACCAAAGGTATCGCGCTCGCCTTGAAGGATGAGACAAGGCTTTTCTATCTCTGCTAAGTGACCACCTTTGTAGTTCTCGGGTTTACCGGGCGGATGGAACGGAAAACCTAAACAAGCAACTCCCGCAACCTTATCGTCAGCTGATAGAAGGCTTGCCATGCGCCCTCCCATTGATTTGCCACCAATGATAAACGCTCCTGTTGGACAGTACTGGTCAACAACGGCTTGGTAGGCTTCCAGTAATTTAGGTGCTCTATCTGGCGGACGTTTCTTACCGTCCTCAGCTCGCTTAACCATATAAGGAAAATTAAAGCGCACCACCTGAATACCTTTTTGAGCAAGGCCCTTTGCCACTGCTTCCATAAAGGTGTGATCCATTCCAGCACCAGCTCCGTGAGCAAAAATAAACAACGGACTGCCTTTGTCACCGTCAATGAGGTAATCAGTCATCTAAAAGCTCCTCTTGCTCGCTTTGCGCTTTGGCTAACATCCAATCACGAAAAGTAGCAATACGCCCCATATCGGCCTGTTTGTCATGACAAACAACATAGAAAGCATTTTTAGACACCAAGACCTCATCAAACGGTGCGATCAGACGGCCTGCTTCAAGCTCGGGTTGAGCTAAAACATTGTTACCAAGTGCAACCCCCTGACCGTGAGCAGCGGCTTGAAGTACCATAGTTGAGTGGCTAAAAATGGGCCCGTGATTAACGTTAACTCCTTCAATGCCATTTTGCTTAGCAAACTGTTTCCAATCTTTGCGAGAGGTGTCATGAAGTAAGGTATGTTGCTTCAAGTCACTTAGAGTTTCTAATGGTTTGTTACCTAAAAGTAATGAAGGTGAACAGAGTGGGATCAAAAATTCTTGATACAGTTTGTCCGCTCGCAAACCTGGCCAATTACCGCGACCATAATAAATCGCCACGTCGACGTCATCGGTCAACGAGCCTTCGTCCATATCGACCGCTTTAATTCGAACATCAATATCAGGCTCTTGTTGATTAAAATCCGCTAATCTAGGGACTAACCATTGAATCGCAAAGCTTGGCGGTAAACTGATGGTTAATGCCCCTTTCTCACTGCGCTCGAGTACTTTATCAGTAGCTTCTGCTAACGATGTGAAAATATCTTTTATATCAAGAAAGTAACTTTGACCTTCTTCTGTAAGCAGTAACGAGCGGTTTCTTCGTCTGAATAACTTTAAGCCAAGGAATTCTTCTAGCGCCTTAATCTGATGACTGACGGCAGCTTGAGTCACAAACAACTCTTCGGCTGCGCGAGTAAAACTCAGATGTCGAGCCGCGGCTTCGAACACTTTTAATGAGTTCAAAGGAGGCAATCTTCTGGACATAGTGACCTTCTATAAATTGGATTAGTTTTTTTTATCTGAAACATTATAAAATGTCCGTTGCCTGACGACCAGAGAAATTCTATATTTCACCCCGCAGCAAGAAGTCAGAACGGCTTGATTTATGCTTTAAATCAATTGACCTTTTGTTGCGATGTTGTGTTTGCAAACTCGTATTTCGAGTTCGGTAGGTTTCTACCAGTTTTGTTTCCATAGGAAACGAAACATATACTTCCTGTATTTATTTTGACCTGTCTGTCAAATATTTAGCACCGCCTCGATGGCGGTGTTTTTTTATGCGCCAAATTCCACTCGCTACAAACTAAAAAGCGCAAACCGAATCAACGATTTGCGCTTTTAGTACTATATGGAGTGCTCGCTACGGGCGGTAAACCTTAACGTTGTTAAAGCCTTGCTCTTGAAGATAAAGAGCTTGTAGACGACTCATCACGCCACGGTCACAGTAAAGCAGGTAAGATTTAGATTGGTCTAAATCACCGAACTGAGTGCCTAGCTTGAAGAATGGGATGTGTTTCACTTCAACGCCATCAATCTCAAGTGGATTGTCGTCTTCTTCTTCAGGGCTACGGATATCGAGTACGATCGCGTGCTCTTCCACCGCTTGAACTTGCTCAACTTCTGGCGCAGCTTGCTCGGTTTCTTTGGCAATATCACGAATGTCCATGACACGCGCGTCACGAACAACCTGCTCTAGAATATCAAAGTCGAACTTTTCTTCTTCAGTGTCCAGTTTCGCTTTAACCGCTTTAACCGTTGGCTTCTTAGAAATTACGCCACAATATTCCGGCATGGTCTTAGCGAAATCTTCAGTACCGATGTCACGAGCTAGATTGATGATGTCTTCTTTATCCCAGTTGATAAGCGGACGAAGAATCAATGTATCTGTCACATTGTCGATATGACGCAGGTTCGTTAGGGTTTGGCTTGATACCTGACCTAATGCTTCACCAGTCACTAGCGCTTCAATCTTGAACTTCTCAGCGACCATACCCGCAGCACGCATAAACATACGCTTAAGGATAACGCCCATTTGACCGTCATCGACTTTCTCTAGAATTTCGGCCACTACTGGTTCAAAGTCTACCGAGATGAAACGCACTTTTGCAGATGAACCGTACTTGTTCCACAGATAGTGAGAAACCTGTTTGACACCAATTTCGTGCGCAGGGCCACCGAGGTTAAAGAAGCAGTAATGGACTTTTGAACCACGTTTGATGTGCAGATAGCTTGATACGCCAGAGTCAAAACCGCCAGAGATCAGGCTCAAAACATCTTCTTGTGTACCAAGAGGGAAACCACCTAGACCTTTGTAACGTTTGATAACTTGGTTAAGCTTCTCGTTAACTACTTCCACTTTAACCGTCACATCTGGGTTACGCAGTTTTACGCTCGCGCTTTCGATCGCTTGGTTAAGACCGCCACCTACGTAACGCTCTAGTTCAATAGAAGTGAAATCATGCTTACCACGACGCTTGGCACGAACAACAAACGTTTTGCCTTCAAGGTTAGGACGGTTAAGTTCCAGTACTTGCTCGAAGATATCGTGTAAGTCTTTAAATTCTGACTGTTGTACTTCAAGTACGTGGTGGATACCCGGCGTATGAGTCAATACTTCGATTGTCTCTTTGTGGAATTCATCCGTTTCTGCCGTTACTTCAATGTGGTCACGACGGTTGAAAACAGCAACAGACTCTGTACGACTCTTGATTACGTTACGAATGTTGCATTCAAGAATCTTTGTGAAGCGCTTACGCACAGACTCACTTTTTACAAAAATTTCTGGATGGGGCTTTACGATAAATTTCATAATTCACTTCACAAGTTAACTGTTTCGCTATTTTCACGCTCTATTGAGCCTAGCAGCGATGTGCTGCCTCTAAGGGCGCAAGATTATACATGAAGCAAAGACCATAAAAAAGACGAGCGTTTGTGCTCGTCTTTTTATCTTTTATTGAATGACTGGGACTTCGTCGCTTAACAGCGCTTCCCCTTGCATTATACTGATCTCAACCCGGCGGTTACGAGAACGCTGCGCTTCAGTATCGTTGGGGCCAAGTGGCTCTGTATCTGCCATGCCTCTGACGCGAAGACGCTGATGGTCAAAGCCGCGGACCTTCTCCATCTCCTGAGCGACAGAAACCGCTCGCTGTGCCGATAAATCCCAATTGGAGCGGTAAAGTTCAGAGTCAATGCGTTGATTGTCAGTATGCCCTGATACTCGAATGATTCCCGGTATATCCTTCACTAGATCGGCAATCTGTCGAACCAGTGGGCGGAACTTAGGTTGCAAGAATGCCGACCCTTCAGGAAATGCGCCTTTCTCACGAATACGGATATCAATCTGCTGACCGAGGTTTTCTACTTCAATCGCACCTTGTTCTATCTCTCGTTCTAGGGCCTTCTTGATACTCTCCATTAAGGTTTCAAGCTCTTGTGACATCTCAGCCGATTGCTGCTGTTCATTGTCTGACTCAGAGTTTTGATTATTTTGCGTCGAGGTATCCGGCGATTGCCCGCCCGTCAATTTGCCCTCATCACGCTGCGTACCACCGGCTCTGTCTGACTCTCCTTCATGGAATTCTAGAGTCTGCTGAGTAATATCTATGGTTTGCTGCATGATAACGTCGATAGGCGTCGGCTCAGGTCGACCCGGCCTAAATTCTTGAGCAATAATGCTGGTTCCTTTAGGAATGTCTTTCACTTCCAATCGGTTTTGCACACCAAAAGCGAACTTCATTGAACCCGCGATCTGTTTAAACTTCAGTACATCCATTTCAGAGAACGAGAGCAGTAGTACGAAGAAACACATCAAGAGCGACATTAAGTCAGCAAAAGTCCCCATCCACAGCGGGAGGCCGGGTGGCGGACATTTTGGTTCTTCTTCTTCCATATCAGCGACCTTACTCGTTATCTACATCAAGGGCACGCTTACCTTCATTGAGGTAATTCTTCAGATAGCTGTCGATAACGCGTGGGTTTTGACCATCTTGAATCGCAAGCACACCATCCATAATAAGGCGACGATTGAGTTTTTCTTGCTCACGACGAAGGGAAAGCTTATCAGCGATCGGGAAGAACACCATGTTGGAAAGAATTGCGCCATAGAGTGTGGTAAGAAGTGCAACAGCCATTGCAGGGCCGATTGCTTTCGGGTCATCCATGTTTGATAGCATGGCAACCAGACCGACGAGAGTACCGATCATGCCCATTGCAGGTGCAACATCACCGAAGGCTCTAAACACGCTAGAACCAAAATCATGTCGCTCATCAGTTAAGGCAATATCTTTTTGCAGTGCTGCGCGAACTACATCGGCATCGTGACCATCCACCAGCAAGTCGATACCCTTTTGCATGAAGCTATTGGTAATTTCCATCTCTTCGAGAGCAAGAAAACCACCTTTACGTGCCGCATCCGCCATTTCAACCACTTTAGCAATCAAGTCTTCTGGCTCGTCAGCTTTAAACATAAACGCTTTACCAGCGATTTTGGCTGCGCCAAAGAACTGCCCCATAGTGAATTTCATCAACACTACGAAGGTAGAACCACCCACCACGATAAGAATCGACGTTACGTCGACGAACATCATGATGCTTCCGCCCAGTATCATTGCCATGATGACGAAAGCAAAACCGCCAATCAGTCCTACCAGCGTTGCTAAATCCACAGAGCACTCCTCATGCTATCTTTAAGCTTCTAACAAATTATATCGGCAACATCTTAAGATCTTTAGTATTTTATTGGTACTGTACTCACATAAATATAGATGCTGAGTGCCAGGACCCTAATAGACTTTAGCCCTATATTGAGTACCTGCGCAGAATATGACCGTACAAGCTCGATTTTTCTGACAAATTTACTCGGTTAAATTTGACCATCATTATCGGCTAAGGTAACTTTCGTGCATCTTTATCTCGGTAGAATAGTTATGGCGAGCAAGAAACCAGAAAACATGACCTTTGAGGCGACCATTGAAGAGCTTGATGTGATCGTTGAAAACCTCGAAAATGGTGATTTAGCACTAGAAGATGCGTTGAAAAAATTCGAGCGCGGCATTGCCCTTGCTCGTTCAGGACAATCAAAACTGAGCGATGCAGAACAGCGCGTTAGCATCTTGTTGCAAAATGATGATGAATCTCCACTATCTGATTTTAACGCTCAGCCTGAACAATAATTTATAGAAGATGTCTGCCATGCATGAGGCATTAACCTCACTTCAACAGCGAAACAATACTCAGCTCGAAAACTGGCTGCAAGCACTGCCACACCAAAATCTACCTCTTATTGAAGCAATGCGTTATGGCTTATTGCTTGGGGGCAAACGTGCGCGTCCGTTTCTTGTCTACATCACAGGACAAATGTTAGGTTGCAAGCTTGACGACCTAGACACTCCAGCGTCTGCCGTCGAGTGCATCCATGCGTACTCACTTATCCACGATGATCTTCCCGCTATGGATGATGATGAACTGCGCCGTGGCAAAGCAACCTGCCATGTTAAGTTCGACGAAGCAACGGCAATTCTCACTGGCGACGCGCTGCAAACCTTAGCGTTTACAATTCTCGCGGAGGGCTCACTGAACCCAAACGCTGAAAGCAACCGTATAAAGATGGTAAAAGTTCTTGCCGATGCTTCAGGTGCCAATGGCATGTGTATGGGACAGGCTCTTGACCTAGCGGCAGAGAACAAACAAGTATCATTGCAAGAACTGGAAGCAATTCACCGCAACAAGACAGGCGCATTAATGAAATCTGCTATTCGTCTTGGCGCGCTCGCCGCTGGCGATAAAGGGTTAGAGGTAATGCCTCAACTTGATACATTCGCCAATGCAATTGGCCTCGCGTTTCAAGTTCAAGACGATATTTTGGATATCATCAGCGATACAGAAACTTTAGGCAAACCGCAAGGTTCTGACCAAGAATTAAACAAAAGCACCTATCCAGCACTGCTTGGATTGGAAGGAGCTATTAACAAAGCTCACACTCTGTTAAATGAAGCTCTTCAAGCTTTGGAAGCAATCCCATACAATACAGAGTTACTCGAAGAGTTCGCCCGATACGTCGTCGAGCGCAAGAACTAACACTATAAGCGCGCATTTTTATATGACTCTTGATATTTCGAAATATCCAACACTGGCTTTAGCAGATACACCTGACGAGCTACGTAGTCTTCCAAAAGAAGTACTACCTAAACTGTGTGATGAATTACGCACCTACTTATTGAATTCAGTAAGTCAGTCGAGCGGTCACCTCGCATCAGGTTTAGGGACAGTTGAGCTTACCGTTGCTCTGCATTACGTCTACAACACTCCATTTGACCAATTGGTTTGGGATGTTGGCCATCAAGCATACCCGCACAAAATCCTGACGGGTCGCCGTGACCAAATGTCTACTATCCGTCAGAAAGATGGATTGCATCCTTTCCCATGGCGCGAAGAAAGTGAATATGACACCTTATCGGTCGGTCATTCATCGACTTCAATCAGTGCTGCACTCGGTATGGCAATCAGTGCGGGTAAAGAAGAGCAAAACCGTAAAGTGGTTAGCGTGATTGGTGATGGTGCAATTACAGCTGGTATGGCATTTGAAGCGATGAACCACGCTGGTGATGTGCATCCTGATATGCTGGTGATTCTTAACGACAACGAAATGTCGATTTCAGAAAACGTAGGCGCTCTTAACAACCATCTTGCTCAAGTGCTATCTGGTAGCTTATACACCTCTATCCGTGAAGGTGGTAAAAAAGTGCTTTCAGGTGTACCACCGATTAAAGAACTGGTTCGTCGCACTGAAGAGCACCTTAAAGGCATGGTTGTCCCAGGAACGCTATTTGAAGAACTTGGTTTTAACTACATTGGTCCAGTAGACGGCCATGATGTGAATGAGCTAGTTAAAACGCTCAAGAATATGCGTGAGCTTAAAGGGCCACAGTTCTTACACATCATGACCAAAAAGGGCAAAGGTTATGAGCCAGCGGAAAAAGATCCGATCGGCTATCACGGTGTCCCTAAGTTTGACCCTAGCCATACGTCCTTGCCTAAGAGCAGCGGTGGAAAGCCAAGTTACTCGAAGATTTTTGGTGATTTTCTCTGTGATATGGCCGCGCAAGATCCAAAACTGATGGCTATAACACCAGCAATGCGTGAAGGCTCAGGTATGGTCAGATTCTCTAAAGAGTATCCAGATCAATATTTTGACGTCGCAATCGCAGAACAACACGCCGTGACGTTAGCGACAGGTATGGCCATCGCAGGTGACCACCCTATTGTGGCTATCTACTCGACCTTCTTGCAGCGTGGTTATGATCAGCTCATTCATGATGTTGCGATCATGGACTTACCCGTCATGTTCGCGATTGACCGAGCAGGCCTTGTTGGTGCTGATGGTCAGACCCACCAAGGCGCGTTCGATCTCAGCTTTATGCGCTGTATCCCGAACATGGTCATCATGGCACCAAGTGACGAAAATGAGTGTCGTCAGATGCTGTATACGGGCCATAAACATACTGGTCCATCTGCGGTTCGTTACCCACGTGGAACCGGGACAGGTGCAGAAATCAAACAAGATTTCACGGCGCTAGAAATCGGTAAAGGCCGCATTGTCCGCCAAGGTGAAAAAGTGGCTATTCTGAACTTTGGTACCTTCTTAAACAGTGCACAACAAGCAGCAGACTCGCTCAATGCAACCGTCGCTGATATGCGCTTTGTCAAACCTCTCGATGAAGCACTTATCAAGCAACTCGCTGATGAGCATGATGTGGTGGTTACGCTAGAAGAAAACGCCATTGCTGGCGGCGCAGGTGCGGGTGTAATCGAGTTTATGATGCAGGAAAAGATCATTAAGCCAGTACTAAACCTTGGCTTGCCAGATAAATTCATCGCCCAAGGTACTCAAGAAGAACTTCATCAGGAACTGGGGCTTGATGCTGTAGGCATCGAACAATCGATTCGTGATTACATCGCCAAATAGATTGGAACTTGAACTGTTATTGATAAAACCCTCTTCGGAGGGTTTTTTATTATCTGGTTCAATCAGTTATCAGCATCACAAAAATCAATCACATGACAAATAAATACAAACTCAAGACATACACACCTATAAGAAACTTGTTACACTGCATTCGGCCGGCTAATTAGAACGCTTGCCGATTTGAGTCCAATTATAATAGTTAAGGAAAGAGTTATGAAAAAGCTTGTCATCGCAGCGGCAATCAGTCTATTGGCATCTGGCTGTGCACAACAAACGTTCGTTGTATCACCAGCGCAAGAAACAAATGAAGCGACAGAACTAAAAACTCATCACTTCTTTGTGAGCGGTATCGGTCAAAGCAAGCAAATCGACGCAACACAAGTATGTGGAGCAGCAGATAAAGTGGCTAAAGTAGAAACGCAGCAAACTTTCAAAGATATCGTATTCAGCACTATCACGTTCGGTATCTACACTCCTCGTGAAGCGCGTGTTTACTGTAAGTAATATCAGCTTTTCAACCGTCACTTTGCATTAAAGTGACGGTTTATTTCCTCTACGACTTCGGAATGTCCCAGCTAAACTCTGCACAGAGCCTCTGCCAAGTTTCATCAATACCCGCTTTAATCATCAATTCTTGTCCGGTAAATGGATGAATAAACTTCAAGCTAGAGGCATGAAGTAGCAATCGGTGTGAATCATAGATCTCTCGAAATAGCTTATTGTGCTTCCCATCGCCATGTGTGGTATCTCCCACAATTGGGTGCCTTAAGTGCGCCATATGACGTCTTAGCTGATGTTTTCGCCCCGTTAATGGCTTCATCTCCATCAAGCAATAACGTGTCGTCGGAAACTTACCGGTAGAGTGAGGAATTTCGACTTTCGCAACAGGTTGGTAATCGGTGATCGCCTCCTGAGCTTCTTTCTCTTGGCTAGCGTGCTTATCGGCAATTTTATCTAGCTCTACTTTCAGCGGATAATCCAAGCGCGCCGCTTCTTCAATCCAGCCACGGACAATAGCGTGATACGTTTTTTCCATTTCATGATTGGCAAACATCGGCATCACCTGAGAAGCGACCTCGCTCGACAGGGCAAAAATCAGCACACCAGATGTAGGACGATCGAGTCGATGCAGTGGGAAAACATGCTGCCCTATCTGGTCACGTAAGGTCTGCATGACGAATTGAGTTTCGTATTTATCTAACCAGCTACGGTGAACTAACATGCCTGCAGGTTTGTTCACCGCGACAAAATACTCATCTTGATACACTATCTCTAGCATCAACGGCACTCCTCATCGATCTGACGTAATATCGCTATAATTGGGTGCAAGCTATGTTGCTCTTTCCAACACTCTTCAAAATAGGGCGACAACGAAAAGCCACTTGGTAATGGTTGTTTTTGCTCAAGCATCACTCGCATTCTGCTAATGAATACCCATTGCAACCACGCTTGTGGCTCTAAGGTATCCAGTGCGAATGGCTGCTGGCTTGCCAACGCTTGTTCGCTGGGCTGCTCTGAGCACCATAGTTCAAGTTGCTTCATGGCAAGCTCTAAACGGTCAATCAGTGCGGCTAATTGTTTCTCTTTTGTCATTTATCTTTGTTACTGACCTTGAAAATTGCCCTAAGAGTACCATTTATAGAGGAAAGAAAGTTAGGACAATTCTCCAATGGAAACCATTCATACCCTTACCCAATTGTTGACGAACAGTGACTGTCAGTATCAAGTGTTTGATCTTGGTCGCCGAACCAAGAAGATTGAAAATAAAGTCTTCGCCGATGTTGAAAAAGGTCAGCAACCTTACCCTTACCCAATGCAGCGTAAGGCCCACTTGGCGATTGCTTATTGGAATCAAGAGCAACAGCCGTGGATATGGTTTCTAAAGTTTGAATTGGACGAGCGAGGCTTACTCAAGCAAGCCGATGTGGGTAACTTCATCAAGTATGTAATTGAAGCAATGGGAACGCGCTTAAATCAAGAAATGAGCGAAGAGCAGCAGCAAAAGCTATCTAATAACCCATATACCTTCAAACCCGGTGAAGATAAGATGGCCGTTTTCCATAGCCAAATTCGTGCTGAACTGAACCTGCCATGCAGCCAATATTACGAGCATGCCCAGCACTACTTCTCTGGCGGTTTAGAATGGGATAAGTGGCATACCGTTGGCTTACAAGGAGTCACAGATATCTGTGCACGCTTGGGGCAGGAACAAAATGGTGTCAATGTTAGAAAAGCGTTGCAGCACCTGCCTAACGAACCTCTCTATGCCCTACTCGGCGCCCTAGAACATACCGATTTACCGCAAAAATTAGCGCAGCGCCTAGTTGAAATGGCTCAACAGCAAATTGATAGCAACGAACCGGACCTATTCCTGCTGTCTGCCTTGCTGCGCGCGTTATCTGGCGCATCACAACCGCTCTCGCTGCCAATTATTCGCCAAGTACTCGCTTCTCCGCGATTAAGCCATCAAGAGGTGTTGATTGGTATTGCAGGGCGCAGCTGGCATTGGCTAAGTGATGCGAAAATAGCCGAGCAGTTTCTACTCAGGTTGGCCCAAACGGGTAATCAAGCACTCTTCAACCAGCTTTTTGCCGATCTTGTCATGCTGCCCGAGTTACGAATGGTTCTGTTGCCGCTGCTTCACTCTAGCCCTTCTGAAGAGCTAACAAAAGCGTTAATCAACCTTCAACAAGCAGCGAAGGCGTAACTATGATTCATGACCTTTTTGCCATACTCGGACTCGCAATTATCTGTCTAGTGTTTTGGCAACAACGCCGCCAAGCAGAACTCGCTAAAACCATTGCGGCTCGTAAATGCAAAGAGCTCGACTTACAGCTACTGAGCGTTGCGCTTAAAGGTCATAAACTAAAAACGCCAGACGGTGTCTGGCGTTGGCATTCGGTTTATCAATTTGAATTTTCTTCGCTTGGCGATGACTGCTATCAAGGCCAAATCTTTATGCAAGGTTTCCGACTAGCAAAGGTTGAGCTTCCACCACATCGGATGTAAACAGATACTCATCAAACGGACCAAATGTATCTTTCTTGTGTGCATTTAGCTTGAAACCTAGCTTTTGCAGAATACGTACCGACGGTTCGTGTCCTACATTGGCTGTCGCTAGTACCCTATCTAGATTTAAATCTCTAACTGCTTTAGGGAAAAACGCTTGCAACACTTCACTTGCAATACCTCTACCCCAATAATCTTTATCGAAAATGTATCCGAGCTCTGGCTGGCTATCTAGGTCTGAGATAAACACATGACCGATAAAGTCGCGAGTATGGCTGTCTAACACTGCCATAGCATAGATATTTCGGTCATTCAGGACTTTTTCAAATAGTTTCTTTGCAGACGACACCGTATGGGCACCGTTCATCTGAGCGCGATTGATGGCACAGCAATTGAGCATCAAAAATTCAGATTGTAATGAGTCGTTATAGGGAACCAATAACGCACGGCGAGTCACTATAGTCATGACACATCCTTGTTAGCAGCCAAAATTGTCTTGTAAAACAAAGCCGAAAAGTTAAACCAACTTTTAAATACCTTTATTGATCTAGGTAGTTTTTTGAATGATGTTGTTAGAGTTTTTTATAAAGGTGAGATCTAAGAAAAGCCCCGATACGTTAGTATCGGGGCTATAGTCTTACTCGCAGCAATCCGGCTACAAAAGGTGCTCCATGCATCTTCCTTAATAGTTACTGAATCCTTCAGTAAAATCCTGCCTTCGCCTTCCTAGCGGTGTCCTAATCGTCCTGATAGCTAACATTCCTCGTCAGCTCCACATCACTTGTTCCTTGAGCGGTGTCCTTTGTATCATCCTGATACTGTCCTAGCCTCATCCTAGAGGTGTCCATTGTCATCCTTGCCACTAACATCCTGTTAGCGAACGTATCCTTACAATGTCCTTTCGCTCCATGCTTGATCAACGTTCCTCGTCAACCAATCTTCATCCTGAAGATTCCCAATCCTTGGTATTTCCTGTTCCGTGTCAGCATCCTTCCGACACCTTCTAATTTACTCGAATTCGCCTTTAAGACAATGCGATGAAAGAAAACCATTATTGAAACAAGTTAGAAACAAACCAACAACTCACGCTAAATCAATAAGTTAATTTAACACCAGAGACTATTGCCGTGTTTAAAACGCACTTTGTCTTACATCACTTGTGAGAAATCTCGCACACACCATTTCTTAATTTTCCATTAGTCAATTATTGCTAAGCTCAGTATTATTGGTGTTCACAACACAATGGAGGTTTTATGCTTACTCAAGATGTTAGCCAAGAGCTAAAAGATATCCTTGAACAATTACACGCAGAAGGAAAGGAGCCGACTGTAGCCTTGGTCAAAGCGCGCTTGAGTACCTCTGTCCCGATGCCTGCTTTAATCACTACATTAAAAAGCTGGAAGAGCTCTAACCGTGTACCAAAAGTCGAAGTCGCAGCGAAAACTGAATCAAGCGATCAGGATCGTATAAAGCAATTGGAGCAAGAGGTTGCTGATTTAACCGCAAGACTGGTTGCGATTGAGAAGAAGTTAGCGGGATAAAAAGCTGGAGAGCTGGAGAGCTGGAGAGCACAAAAAACAAAAGGCTTGGCGAATGCCAAGCCTTATTTATCACATTTGGCTAAATTACCAACCTGTGATTTCGCGTAGACCTTTACCGATGTCTGCAAGAGATTTAACCGTCTTAACACCTGCTGCTTCTAGTGCAGCAAACTTGTCTTCCGCAGTACCTTTACCACCAGAGATGATTGCACCTGCGTGACCCATACGCTTACCTGGAGGAGCCGTTACACCAGCAATGTAAGAAACTACTGGCTTAGTCACGTTCTCTTTGATGAACGCTGCTGCTTCTTCTTCAGCTGTACCACCGATCTCACCAATCATTACGATTGCTTCTGTTTCTGGGTCTTCTTGGAACAGTTTTAGGATATCAATGAAGTTTGAACCTGGAATTGGGTCACCACCGATACCAACACAAGTAGACTGACCAAAGCCTTCGTCTGTAGTCTGCTTAACCGCTTCGTACGTAAGTGTACCAGAGCGAGAAACGATACCGACTTTACCCTTCTTGTGGATGTGACCAGGCATGATACCAATCTTACACTCATCAGGAGTGATAAGACCTGGACAGTTAGGACCGATCATACGAACGCCAGTTTCTTCTAGCTTCACTTTCACGTCGATCATATCCGTTGTTGGGATACCTTCAGTGATTGTTACGATCAGCTCAATGCCCGCGTCAATCGCTTCTAAAATAGCGTCTTTACAGAAAGGAGCAGGAACGTAGATTACTGTTGCTGTCGCGCCAGTTGCTTCTACTGCATCACGTACTGTGTTGAATACAGGTAGACCAAGGTGAGTTTGACCGCCTTTACCTGGAGAAACGCCACCAACCATCTGCGTGCCGTATGCGATAGCTTGCTCAGAGTGGAAAGTACCTTGACCACCAGTGAAACCCTGACAGATTACTTTCGTGTCTTTATTAATTAGTACAGACATTATTTGCCCTCCGCAGCAGCAACAACTTTCTGAGCTGCGTCAGTTAACGACTCAGCTGCAATGATATCAACATCAGAATTAGCAAGAACTTCGCGACCTAGGTCTGCGTTAGTACCTTCTAGACGAACAACTACTGGTACGCTTACGCCTACCTCTTTAACCGCACCGATAATACCTTCAGCGATCATGTCACAGCGAACGATACCACCGAAGATGTTAACTAGTACTGCTTTTACATTGTCATCAGATAGGATGATCTTGAATGCTTCTGCTACACGCTCTTTCGTTGCGCCGCCACCTACATCTAGGAAGTTAGCTGGCTTACCACCGTGTAGGTTTACGATATCCATCGTACCCATAGCTAGGCCTGCGCCGTTAACCATACAGCCAACGTTGCCGTCTAGTGCTACGTAGTTAAGTTCCCACTGAGCTGCATGTGCTTCACGCTCGTCTTCTTGCGAAGGATCGTGCATTTCACGCAACTTAGGCTGACGGTACATAGCGTTAGAGTCGATGTTGATCTTACCGTCTAGACATAGCAGGTTGCCTTCGCCAGTAATAACAAGAGGATTGATCTCTAGTAGCGCTAAATCGTACTGAGAGAACATGTTACCAAGACCCATGAAGATCTTAACAAACTGTTTGATTTGATCGCCTTCAAGACCTAGCTTGAATGCTAGCTCACGGCCTTGATAAGCTTGAGGACCAACAAGTGGATCGATCGCTGCTTTGTGAATCAACTCTGGAGTCTCTTCTGCAACTTTCTCGATTTCAACACCACCTTCAGTCGATGCCATGAATACAACTTTACGCGTTGCACGGTCTACAACCGCACCTAGGTAAAGTTCGTTAGCAATGTTTGATGCTTCTTCAACTAGGATTTTAGTAACAGGCTGACCATTTGCATCTGTTTGGTAAGTCACTAGGTTTTTACCTAGCCACTTTTGTGCAAACTCTTTAACGCCATCTTTAGTATCGTGCAGCTCAACGCCACCCGCTTTACCACGTCCACCTGCGTGAACCTGACATTTAACGACTTTCTTCTCTGTAGAGATACGACCTGCAGCTTCAAAAGCTTCTTGTGGTGTATCACACGCGTAACCTTCCGGTACAGGCAAACCGAATTCTGCAAACAGCTGTTTGGCTTGGTATTCATGCAAATTCATTTTGATATTCCGTTTATTTTCCCTTGTAGGGATTATTATTTCCATAACGCCGCTATGTCAGCGGACGTCTGTAGGGTCTTCTCAAATCAATCTTATCTCGCTGTGCAGGTAGATAAGATTCAAGTGAAGGCCAGACAGTTGAGCCAGTCTAGCCTTGAAAACTATCGAACGTCTAGCCACCAACGGCCGCTAGACGTTTTAGCGATATTAAACGTCTAATAGCAGACGCGCTGGATCTTCTAGTAGCTCTTTAATCGTTACTAGGAAGCCCACAGACTCACGACCATCGATTAGACGGTGATCGTAAGACAACGCTAGGTACATCATAGGCAGGATTTCAACCTTGCCATCCACCGCCATTGGACGCTCTTGGATCTTGTGCATACCAAGAATCGCCGATTGAGGTGGGTTGATGATAGGCGTAGACATTAGAGAACCGAATACGCCACCGTTAGTGATAGTGAAGTTACCACCCATTAGCTCATCAACAGTTAGCTTGCCGTCACGGCCTTTGATTGCTAGCTCTTTGATGCCTTTTTCAACATCAGCGAAACCTAATGTGTCACAGTCTTTTAGTACTGGTGTCACTAGACCACGTGGCGTCGAAACAGCCATGCTGATGTCAAAGTAGTTGTGGTAAACGATGTCTTCACCGTCGATAGACGCGTTGACTTCTGGGTAACGTTTCAGTGCTTCCGTTACCGCTTTCACGTAGAAAGACATAAAGCCTAGACGAATACCGTGACGCTCTTCGAACTGGTCTTTGTACTGCTTACGAAGGTCCATGATTGGCTTCATGTTGACTTCGTTAAACGTAGTCAACATTGCAGTGTTGTTCTTCGCTTCAAGAAGACGATTTGCAACTGTTTTACGTAGACGAGTCATTGGAACACGCTTTTGGCTACGCGCTGTAGCTGGTGCTTCGACTGCTGCCGGAGCATCTGCTTTCGGCGCTTCTTTCACCTTAGCAAGGTGCGCTTCGATATCTTCACGTGTGATACGACCGCCAACACCAGTGCCTTTCACTTGGCTCGCTTCTAGACCGTGCTCACCTAGTAGGCGGCGAACTGCTGGACTTAGTGCATCGTTGCTTTCTTCTGTTAGCGACGCTTTATGACGCTTATCAGGAGACGCTTCAGACTCTTCAGTCGTGTCTTTAGTCGGCTCACCTGCAACAGCACCCGGCTTAAGCTTAGCGATTAGCTGCTTTGAAAGTACGGTTGCACCTTCTTCTTCGATGATGGCTTCTAGAACGCCCGCTTCTGGAGCAGGTACTTCAAGAACCACTTTATCCGTTTCGATATCTACTAGAACCTCGTCACGCTCTACTGCGTCACCAGGTTGTTTGTGCCATGTTGCGACTGTTGCGTCAGCAACCGATTCAGGTAAATCTGGAACCAGAATTTCAATTGTCATATCTGTTTCTTCCTTTAACTTCTAGTTCTTAGTCCGAAGTTTTTGTATTCACGTTAAGCGCATCATCAACTAGCGCTTTTTGTTGTTTCAAGTGTACTGACATGTAGCCTACTGCAGGTGATGCTGAAGCTGGGCGACCAGCGTATTTCAGATCAGCGCCGGCTGGGATTGCAGCACGGAAGTTGTGTTGGCTAGAGTACCAAGCGCCTTGGTTTTGCGGCTCTTCTTGACACCAAACGTAATCTTCAACGTTAATGTATTGCTCGATAGCGGCTTTTACTTCCTCAAGAGGGAATGGATAAAGCTGCTCGATACGAACAATCGCCACATCATCTTGTTCATTGTTACGACGCTGCTCTAGCAGATCGAAGTAAACTTTACCTGAACAGAAAACCACGCGTTTCACTTTCGCAGCTTCTAGGCTGTCAATTTCACCAATTGCCGCTTGGAATGTGCCCTCAGCTAGGTCTTCAATTGTCGAAGTACAAAGCGGGTGACGCAGCAATGATTTAGGAGACATCACTACAAGTGGGCGACGCATAGGTCTTACAACCTGGCGACGAATCATGTGGTAAACCTGAGCTGGTGTAGAAGGTACGACAACCTGCATGTTTTGCTCAGCACAAAGCTGTAGGTAACGCTCTAGGCGAGCTGATGAGTGTTCTGGGCCTTGACCTTCATAACCATGAGGAAGAAGCATAGTCAGACCACATAAACGTGCCCATTTTTGCTCACCTGATGAAATAAACTGGTCAATCACTACTTGAGCACCGTTGGCAAAATCACCAAACTGCGCTTCCCAAATAGTTAGGCCACTTGGTTCTGCTGTCGCGTAACCGTACTCAAATGCCAGTACTGCTTCTTCAGATAGAACAGAGTCAAAGACTTCAAATGGGCCTTGCTTGTCGTGAATATTTGCTAGCGGAACAAAAGTGCTCGCGTCATTTTGGTTGTGCAAAACTGAGTGGCGGTGGAAGAAAGTACCACGACCAGAGTCTTGACCAGAAATACGAATGCGCTTGCCATCGTCAACCAGAGTTGCGTAAGCCAAAGTTTCAGCCATCCCCCAGTCAATCGCTTTTTCACCGCTCAACATCGCTGTACGATCGTTGTATAGCTTGTTCACTCGGCTTTGCAGCTTGTGACTTTCAGGGTAAGTACACAGACGCTGACCAAGCTCTAGTAAACGCTTAGTATCGAATTTACTATTCCATTCCGTATCCCAGTCGTGCCCAAGGTATGGAGACCAGTCTACTGAGTGCAACGCCATCGGGCGCCATTCTTTAACCACGACTTCACCGCGATCTAATGCATCACGGTATTCATTGACATACTGGGTTGCTGTATCAATACCAAAATCACCACGTTCAATCAGCACGTCAGCATAAAGCTTACGCGGGGTTGGGTGTTTCTTGATTTTTTGGTACATCAACGGTTGAGTCGCGTTTGGCTCATCCGCTTCGTTGTGACCATGACGACGGTAACAAACCAAGTCAATCACAACATCACGTTTAAATTCGTTACGGTAATCCAGCGCAATACGAGTGACAAAAGCAACCGCTTCTGGATCATCAGCATTAACGTGGAAAATTGGTGCCTGAACCATCTTAGCGATATCGGTACAGTACATAGTCGAACGTGTGTCGGTCGGGTTAGATGTTGTAAAGCCAACTTGGTTGTTTACAACGATGCGAACCGTACCACCTACGCGGAAACCTCGTGCCTGAGACATGTTAAATGTTTCAGCCACAACACCTTGGCCTGCGATCGCAGAGTCACCATGAATGGTAATAGGAAGAACGGTATTACCTTCTGTATCACCTAAACGGTCTTGGCGCGCGCGCACCGAACCGATAACTACAGGGTTAACGATCTCAAGGTGAGACGGGTTAAACGCAAGTGCTAAGTGAACATCACCACCTGGTGTCGCAAAGTCTGCTGAGAAGCCTTGGTGGTACTTAACGTCACCTGTACCCCAAGTGTCGTCATGTTTACCAGCAAACTCATCAAATAGATCTTGTGGCTTCTTACCAAGTACGTTCACAAGCATGTTCAGACGGCCACGGTGTGCCATACCAATCACGACTTCGCGCATACCGCTCTTACCCGCATGACGAATTAACTCTTTCGTCATAGGGATTAGGGCATCACCACCTTCTAGAGAGAAACGCTTTGCACCCGGGAATTTCGCACCAAGATAGCGCTCTAAACCTTCTGCTGCTGTTAGCTCTTCGAGGAATTCTTGTTTTTCTTCTTTGCTGAATGACGGCTGACCGACCACTGACTCTAAACGCTGCTGGATCCAACGTTTTTGCTCAGTGTCTGTCATGTGCATGTATTCAGCACCGATAGAGCCACAGTAAATTTTGTTCAGTGACGAGTGGATGTCTTTCAATTGCATGGTGTCTTTGCCAATAGCAAAAGAACCCACGTTGAAAGTTTCTTCTAGATCGTCTTCGGTAAGATTGTGGAATGCAGGATCTAGCTCCGCCACTGGTGGACGTTGCCATAAACCTAGAGGGTCAAGCTGTGCCGCTTCATGACCACGAAAGCGGTAAGCATTGATTAATTGAAGTACTTTTACCTGTTTAGCGTCGACATCAGGATCACTAACTTGGACATTGTAATGCTTTGTTTCTTGAGCGAGTCGTCGGAAGTAGTCACGGACACGTGAATGGGGTTGTTCAACCACCTCTTCTGAAGGCTTAGGCAAGCCATCAAAAACACGTTTCCACTCCTCACTTACCAGATCGGGATCACTTAGATACAGTTCGTAGAGGTCCTCTACATACGTTGCATTGGCGCCAGCCAAGTGTGAAGACTCGAGCCACGCCTTCATCACGCCGTTGTGCATATTTTCCCTTAACCAGTAGTTTTCACGTTTGCTTCGGTCTTACGCCGAGCTATTAAGAGCCGACCCAGAATGGGTCGGCAATTTTTTGTTAATTAAATCGAACGGTTTACAAGCATCGTCTTAATATGACCGATTGCCTTCGTAGGATTTAGTCCCTTAGGACAAACACTTACACAATTCATGATGCCATGGCAACGGAAAACGCTAAATGCATCATCAAGATTTGACAAACGTTCATCTGTCGCTGTATCACGGCTATCAATTAGCCAACGATACGCCGCAAGAAGACCTGCAGGACCGATAAATTTATCTGGATTCCACCAGAATGATGGGCATGACGTCGTACAACATGCACACATAATACATTCATATAAACCATCCAAATGCGCGCGCTCATCAGGCGTTTGCAGGTTCTCTCGTGATGGTGGCAGCGCGCCGTCATCAATCAAGAATGGCTTAACTTTCGCATAGTTATCGTAGAACTGTGTCATGTCAACGATAAGATCTCGAACAACAGGCAAACCAGGCAGTGGACGGATGACTATCTTGTCACCGCTTAATGCAGAAAGTGGTGTGATACAAGCTAGGCCATTCTTACCGTTCATGTTTAGACCATCTGAGCCACATACACCCTCACGACAAGAACGACGGAAAGAGATCGTTGGATCTTGCTCTTTTAGCAGAATCAACGCGTCTAGAAGCATCATGTCTGATCCTTCTTCTACTTCCAACGTGTAGTCCTTCATGTATGGCTTTTGATCGACATCCGGATTGTAGCGGTACAAAGAGAAATTCAGTTTCATAATATTATCCTCCTCTCCCTAGTACGTACGCGCTTTAGGCGGGAATGCTTCACGATGGATTGGCTCCATGTTTACACCACGCTTTGTCATAGCTTCATTGTCCGGATTATAGATTGAGTGGCATAGCCACTGCTCATCATCACGGTCTGGGAAATCAAAGCGAGCGTGTGCACCGCGACTTTCTGTACGGTAGTTAGCCGCAACAGCCGTTGCATAAGCAGTTTCCATCAAGTTTTCTAGCTCTAAACACTCAATACGCTGGGTGTTAAACTCTGTCGACTTGTCAGAAAGGTGAGCATTCTTCAGGCGCTCACGAATAACTTTTAGCTCTTCTAAACCTTTTGCCATTGCATCACCTTCACGGAATACCGAGAAGTTGTTCTGCATACATTGTTGCAGATCTTTGCGAATTTGCGCTGGATCTTCGCCTTCCGTGCTATTTTCCCAACGGTTGTAACGCTCTAGTGAACGCTCAATGTCAGCTTCCGTTGCTGGCTTAGCTTCAGCTTGCTTAGCCAGTGTTTCACCAAGGTGTAGGCCTGTAGCGCGACCAAATACAACTAAGTCTAGTAGAGAGTTACCACCTAGGCGGTTTGCACCGTGAACAGATACAGATGCGATCTCACCACAAGCAAATAGACCTTGAACTTCAACATCAGCGCCCGCTTCATCTTGCTTAATAGCCTGACCAGAAACTTGAGTTGGAATGCCACCCATCATGTAGTGACAAGTCGGGATTACCGGAATTGGCTCTTTCACTGGATCGACGTGAGCAAAGGTACGAGATAGCTCACAAACACCCGGCAGGCGTGACTCAAGCGTCTCTTTACCTAGGTGATCCAGTTTCAGTTTAATGTGAGGACCCCAAGGACCATCGCAGCCGCGACCTTCACGGATTTCGATCATCATTGAACGAGCAACAACATCACGACCAGCAAGGTCTTTCGCGTTAGGTGCGTAACGCTCCATGAAGCGTTCACCGTCTTTATTCAGTAGATAACCACCTTCACCACGACAACCTTCAGTTACCAGAACACCGGCTCCAGCGATACCTGTTGGGTGGAACTGCCACATTTCCATATCTTGCATTGGAACGCCAGCGCGTAGTGCCATACCAACGCCATCACCCGTGTTGATGTGAGCGTTAGTTGTTGAAGCGTAAATACGGCCAGCACCACCTGTCGCCAGAATGGTTGCTTTCGATTTGAAGTAACAAACTTCGCCCGTTTCCATACAAAGGGCTGTACAGCCAAGAACTGCGCCATCTTCATTCTTAACTAGGTCGAGTGCATACCACTCTGAGAAGATAGTTGTTTTGTGCTTAACGTTTTGTTGGTATAGCGTGTGAAGTAGAGCGTGACCTGTACGGTCAGCCGCTGCAGCTGTACGTGCTGCTTGCTCACCACCGAAGTTCTTCGACTGTCCGCCAAACGGACGTTGGTAGATTCTACCATTGTCAAAGCGAGAGAATGGGAGACCCATTTTCTCTAATTCAATCACTGACTCTGGTCCGTTTTTACACATGTATTCGATTGCGTCTTGGTCACCAATATAGTCGGAACCTTTAACGGTATCGTACATATGCTGTTCCCAGTGATCCTCGTGCGCATTACCTAGCGCAACCGTGATACCACCTTGTGCAGAAACAGTGTGTGAACGAGTTGGAAAAACTTTAGAAAGCAATGCACAAGATAGGCCTTGCTCAGAGATTTGCAGTGCAGCGCGCATGCCTGCACCACCAGCGCCGATTACTACGGCATCAAATTCGCGAACTGGAATAGACACTTACGCACCCCACAGAATAAATAGACCAGAGAAGAAGTAACCGAACAATACAGCAATGATAGCTAGCTGTAGGCCACCACGAAGCTTGGCGCACTTGATGTAATCAGTCAGTACCTGCCATAAACCAATCCACGCGTGAATTAGAACAGATACAAGCGCCAGCATTGTAAACACTTTAGTGAAGGTACCACCAAAGAACTGGGTCCAAGATACGTAAGAAATATCTGTGAAAGCGCAGAAGCTAACCAGATAGATAGTGTAAAGCGTCATAATGATTGCAGTCGCACGAATCAATAAGAAATCGTGCACACCATTACGACCAAAAGATGAAATGTGTTTTACCATACCATTACCCCCGCCAGTAGAGACAGAACGGCTGTTGCTGCGAATGCAACCTTAGCGCTCATCGCGCCAGATTCCAGCTCTTCAAAATGACCAAGATCCATTAGTAAGTGACGAATGCCACCTGCAATGTGATAGGCCAAAGCCGTTAGAATGCCCCATAAGATAAACTTCACAAAGAAACCATCGACTAAGTCAACAGCTTGTGCGTAACCGACTGGGGAGGATAGAGAAATGGATAGTAACCAAAGCAGGATTCCGATTGCGACAAACGTAATTACACCGGACACACGGTGTAAGATTGATGCGATTGCAGTGATCGGAAAGCTTACGGTCTGTAAATCTAAATTAACAGGTCTTGACTTTCTTTCTTTCACGGGCTTGCTCACTCAGCTCCATTGAGCATTTATAGTTATGAACGAATTTTGATTGCAAACCTACAAAAGTTAACATTTATTTAACACTAGACTGCAACAATTGCCGGAGTATTTTGTAAAATAATTGTTAACAACAAGGATTAAAACTTCACCTCACATTTGTTTCAAGCCTTGAATTTATAAGGTTTCCACCAAAATTTACTGCGCCACTATACGGCTGGCAACATTCTAATACAATTGATGTAACAATTTTTGCTACACAGACCAGATTTTTCACCTTATACGTTCAAAAAATCATAACAAGTGCACACATCAGATGAGAAAAATTGACTTTGATAACGATCACACGTACAAAAATGGCACACAAACATCCTGGACGGATTAAATAATAAACAAAGGAGATTGTTATGGCAGATAAGAAAGCTACCCTTCATGTTGAAGGTCAAGCACCTATCGAGCTGCCAATTATGGAAGGTGCCCTAGGCACACCTGTGATTGATGTTCGTACACTTGGAGCAAACGGATTTTTTACTTTTGACCCAGGTTTTCTTGCCACTGCATCTTGTGAATCTCAAATCACCTACATTGACGGCGGTAAAGGTATTCTTTTGCACCGCGGTTACCCAATTGATCAGCTAGCAAATAACGCTGATTACTTAGAAGTATGTTACATCCTTCTTTACGGTGAAGCCCCAACACGTGAACAATACGAGCAATTCAAAACTACTGTTACGCGTCACACTATGGTCCATGAGCAAATCGCTAGTTTCTTCCACGGTTTCCGCCGTGACGCTCACCCTATGGCTGTAATGTGTGGTGTAGTAGGTGCACTTGCTGCGTTCTACCACGATTCATTAGATATCAACAACGACGAGCACCGCGAAATCGCGGCATACCGACTGCTGTCGAAAATGCCAACACTTGCGGCTATGTGTTACAAGTACTCAATCGGTCAGCCTTTCATCTACCCACGTAATGATTTGAGCTACGCTGAAAACTACCTACACATGATGTTCGCTAATCCATGTGAAGAGTACGAAGTAAACCCTGTTGTGGCTCGCGCAATGGATAAGATCTTTACTCTACACGCTGACCATGAGCAAAACGCGTCAACTTCAACAGTACGTCTATCTGGTTCTTCTGGTGCTAACCCATTTGCATGTATTGCAGCGGGTATCGCATCTCTTTGGGGCCCAGCTCACGGCGGCGCGAATGAAGCATGTCTGAAGATGCTAGAAGAGATTGGTAGCGTAGAAAACATTCCAGAGTATGTTGAACGCGCGAAAGACAAAGATGACCCATTCCGACTAATGGGCTTCGGTCACCGTGTCTACAAGAACTACGACCCTCGTGCAACAGTTATGCGCGAAACATGTCACGAAGTTCTTAAAGAGCTTAACATCAAAGATCCACTGCTTGATGTGGCAATGGAACTTGAGCGTATCGCGCTTTCTGACGAATACTTTGTTTCTAAGAAGCTATACCCGAACGTAGACTTCTACTCTGGTATCATTCTTAAAGCTATCGGTATCCCAGTATCTATGTTCACCGTTATCTTCGCGATTTCGCGTACTATCGGTTGGATTGCTCACTGGAACGAAATGCACAGCGACCCACTAAACCGTATCGGTCGTCCGCGTCAGCTTTACACTGGTGAAGTACAACGTGAGTTCTCGCCTCTACACGAGCGTGAATAATAGCTGACTAGCAAAAAGTCAAAGGGCTAATGTGCGAACATTAGCCCTTTTTTATTAGATTAGTTGTCATCCTCAAGAACGAGGCACGAGTGAGTTGGGGAGCTCTCACTGCGAGCCGCCAACCTTTAGAGATTCCTTACTCCCTCATTCTTCGGTCTAAGGAATGACAAATATTTCTCTCGCAGGACGAAGCCCGATCCCGTTTTCCAAAAGCGCAGCGTTCCATAGGGCATAGCCCGTTCTACCTCCCATAGGACGCAGTCCGTTCCCGCTCTCCCGTAGGACGAAGTCCGTCCTTCTCTTACACCGGATTATCGATATCAATAAACTCAACATCTAGGCCATGTTCAGTGGCTAGCCACTCGCCTAGTGCTTTGATTCCGTAGCGCTCAGTCGCGTGGTGTCCTGCTGCAAAGTAGTGAATGTCCTGCTCACGAGCAGAATAAGTAGTGCGTTCTGAGATCTCACCCGAAATAAACGCATCTAAACCGTGCCTAGCTGCCAATTCAATCAAGTCCTGACCACCACCTGTACACCAACCGACCGTTTCAATCACTTTATCTGCATTTTCCGGCGCAATATGAAGGGGCTGTCGATTGAGTACTTGATTGATCTTGGCTGCAAACTCAGTCCCCGTCATTGGAGATTTCAAACGCCCAAACATAGCCACGGATTGTGGATGCCCTTCTAGTCCGCCTTCTACTTCAATATCGAGTAAGCGAGCAAGTTCCGCGTTATTACCTAGCTCTGGATGGATATCAAGCGGCAGATGGTAACCCATTAAATTAATGTCGTTTTTTATCAAAGTGCGAATACGCTTGCCTTTCATACCACGAATAGGTTCTGGCTCGCCTTTCCAGAAATAACCATGATGAACCAGTAGCGCATCAGCGTTTAACTCAACCGCTTTATCAATCAATGCTTGAGAAGCCGTTACACCAGTGACGACTTTATTAATCTGCTCTTTTCCCTCAACCTGCAAGCCATTCGGCGCATAGTCTTTAATCAATTGAGGGGATAGCTTCTCGTTGAGGATTTTTTCTAGCTGTAAGTTATTCATTTGGGCTTCCATTTTTTGTTGTCGAGGCTTGCTCAATTCACTGTGGCAAAGTGTAAGTCAACCGCAGCAGTGATGCTAGAGGCGAGTGCGTGGTACACTCTCTTTAACCACACTGTTATAGGCTCAAGAATGCATTCTCTACAGCGTTTTTATCATTGGATTGCCAAGACTCCATCACTGTTCGAGTTAAAGCCACCTTTTGAGGAGCTCTCTTCTCTATCTGTTCCTCCCTATATTGAGGAGGAATATCAAGGCAACCCGCGACTTGGTTTTATCTATCAATACCTTTGTACCAAGCTACTCACTCAAAGTGATCGCTTCGCATTGCTCGATGAAGAAATTCAGATCAATAAATCATGTGGGCAAACCTTAGGCGCGATTGATCTTATTCTTAAAAATCATCAGCAACAGCGTAAAGAACATTGGGAAGTGGCGATCAAGTTCTATCTTTTACATAGCGGAACTTGGTATGGGCCAAACGCTCATGATCAGCTTGATAAAAAACTGGCCAGAATGCTCTCCCACCAGCTAAAAATGAGCTCGACTGACGAGTTTCTTAACCAGTACCCACAGTATCAAGATCTAACAGAACATCTGTTGATTCAAGGAAGGCTGTACATTAACCCGTTCTCACCAGAAACCATTCCACAAGAATGTTTGGGGTTGCCTCTCAATCAAAGCCAAATCACCGGATATTGGTGCTATCAAAGCCAATGGGAACAAATCGGTGAGCCTCTGTATGAACTTAAAAAGCCACTTTGGGCGGTCGGACTAGAAGAATTCATCAACCCTATCGATAAACCCAACGGAAGGTTTGTCCACGCTCAGACGCAAAACGGTCAATTTTGGTTTGTTGTGCCTGACACTTGGCCGGGGTAAGGCAGGAACCGGGAACGGACTTCGTCCTATGGAGAGCAGGAACGCTGCGCTATGGAAAGCGGGATCGGGCTTCGCCCTTCTAGAGAGCGAGAGTTGACAACTAAACTATGAGGGAGCAATTTCAGTTATCCAGTTATCCAGTTATCCAGTTATCCAGTTATCCAGTTATCCATAGGACGAAGTCCGCTCCCGAAGGGCGCAGCCCGTTCCAGTTCTCTCCTACAAAAAAGGGCTGACAGATAGTCAGCCCTTGATACAACGCTTAGTCGTCGGAATTAAAGACCTGCGTCAGCAAATACTTGATTCACAATCTCTTGTGCTTCTGCTTCGATCTGCTTCAAATGCTCTTCGCCTTTAAAGCTCTCACAGTAGATTTTGTAGATGTCTTCTGTGCCAGATGGGCGAGCCGCAAACCAACCATTTTCAGTCGTCACTTTCAGACCGCCAATTGCCGCGCCATTGCCCGGAGCATGCGTCAAACGTGCAGTGATCGCTTCACCTGCTAACGTTTCTGCTGTCACCATTTCGGCAGACAGTTTCTTAAGCACGTCTTTTTGCGGACCATTTGCCACAGCTTGAATACGGTTGTATTCAGAAGCACCATGCTTCGCTGCTAGCTCTTCGTAGTATTCTTGAGGGTTCTTACCAGTAACTGCTGTAATTTCGGCAGCAAGAAGACATAGAATGATGCCATCTTTATCGGTAGACCAAGGCGTACCATCTTTACGTAGGAAAGAAGCACCAGCAGACTCTTCACCACCAAAACCAAATTTGCCTTCATACAGGCCATCAACAAACCACTTAAAGCCAACAGGCACTTCACATAGTTCTCGACCAAGATCAGCAACAACGCGATCAATCAACGCACTTGAAACTAGCGTCTTACCAACAGCGACGTCTTTGCCCCACCCTTCGCGATGACGGTATAAGTAGTCAATACACACTGCTAGGAAGTGGTTCGGGTTCATCAGACCTTTTGGCGTAACAATGCCATGGCGGTCATAGTCTGGGTCATTACCGAACGCCAGATCATATTCATCTTTTAGCGCTAACAGACCAGCCATTGCGTAAGGCGATGAACAGTCCATACGGACCACGCCGTCTTTATCTAACGACATAAACTGGAATGATGGGTCAATCGCTTCGCTAACCAAAGTCAGATCTAGATTGTAAGCAGAACCGATTTGACGCCAGTAGTCGATACCGCTGCCGCCAAGTGGGTCTACTCCAATTTTTAGGTTTGCTTTTTGAATCGCTTCCATATCGATAACATTAACTAAGTCATCAATGTATGGCTTTACAAGATCTTGCTCGATGAACAGTTCTGAAGCTTTAGCTTCACCTAGCGGCATACGTTTAACGCCTTGCAAACCTTCAGCGATAAGTACATTTGCACGGTCTTGAATCGCTTGTGTCAATTCACCTTCCGCAGGACCACCGTGAGTTGGGTTGTACTTAATACCACCATCTTGCGGTGGGTTATGAGACGGCGTAATCACAATGCCGTCAGCTTTGTCTTGATGTTTCAGGTTGTAAGTCAGAATAGCGTGAGAAACACCCGGCGTTGGCGTGTAACCATTGTCTTGCTGAACAATCACCTGTACACCATTAGCCACGAGCACTTCTACAACTGTTGAAAATGCCGGCTCAGATAGCGCGTGCGTATCTTTACCAACAAACAGTGGACCTTTTGTGCCTTTTTCTGCGCGAACTTCCGCTACCGCTTGAGCAATCGCCAAAATATGGTGTTCGTTGAATGTAGACTTATCTGCGCTACCACGGTGACCAGATGTACCAAATTCAACTTTGTGGTCAGGGTTCGAAGAGTCAGGTTGAAGAAGAAAATAATTTGCAACTAGGGCTGGAATATTATGCAGGTCTTGCTGTTGAGCTTTTTGTCCCGCTCGTGGGTGCATAGCCATTTGACATCCTTTCTTAAAAATATGTAGAAATAAAAAAACCTCATAATACGTTAACTGAGTTGTGCATTATGAGGTTTCAATCAGAATTCTTTAGATTGAGTTTGTCACTTTCTCAATCAGGTCTGATGGGAAGTTCATCCTCGCCATCAGTTGGTCAACCATCTGCCTCTTGCGGCTAGTGTTATTGTTGGTAATGACCCAAAATGGTGAACCAGGGATTGATTTCGGCTTAGTCGTGTTACCGTTAGCCAGCAATGTTTGCTCATTATCAGCGAAGTAAACACGCTTACGACCTTTAACCTGAGTCGCTTCTGAAAAGTCATTCGGGTTAATGCGATGCAGCGTTGCTAGAACTAGCATAAAGCGGTCAATCGCTTTCTTAAGACCAGCAAACTCGTCAGAGATAAGCAATGATCGCATCTCTTTAACGCTATCTACTGTTTCTTCTTTTATTGCATCTTTGCTAACCACTACACCCTTTGGTTGCGCCACAACCTGCGGTTTGGCAACAGGCGCTTGACCTTCAGTCATCAAAAGACGACGCAAAATGTCCGAAGCACTCTCACCAATATGCTGGGTTTGACTTGCGATGTAACGGTATAGATCCTCATCAACCTCAATTGTTTTCATTCGCTTTTCACAATCTCTATGTTTAAACTCTGGGGGATTATAGCGAGATCTTTAAAGAGACTCTACGGTTTACCTGTCACGAATAGAATAAAATGTCACATCTGCTCAACTACAAACTCGAAGGTGAGGGTCACACCATTGTATTGATCCATGGGTTGTTTGGTAATTTAGATAACTTAGGTTTGCTTGCTCGCGATCTGAAACAAGATCATCAAGTGCTAAGTATTGACCTGCGCAACCATGGCCTCTCATTTCAAAGTGACGAGCATAGCTACCCGCTGATGGCACAAGATGTCTATGCTCTATTGCAACATCTCAATCTCACCAACTACACCGTAGTCGGCCACTCTATGGGTGGCAAGGTAGCAATGAAGTTAGCGGAAATCGCGCAAGATCAGATTCATAAGCTGCTTGTTTTAGATATGGCACCAGTCCAATACACACAAAGTCGCCATGACAATGTATTCAACGGTCTCAAAGCCGTCATCGAGCAAAAGCCCACTCAACGTAAGCAAGCGCTTAGTATTTTGGCCGAACATATTGAGCTAGAAGGTGTACGCCAGTTTCTTGGTAAATCTTTGTATAGCACAGGCGAACATTTGGCGTGGCGCTTTAATGTCGAAAGCTTGTGGGATAACTACTGGGAGATTCTTGGTTGGCAAACTATTGAAACAATTTCTACGCCTACCCTATTTATCAAAGGTGGCGATTCAGATTACTTAACCGCAGAGCACCAAGGGCAAGTGAAACAGCAGTTTAGCAATGCTAAAGCCCATGTTATCGCTAATACCGGACATTGGTTGCATGCCGAAAAGCCGGCTGAAGTGATACGTGCTATTCGCAAGTTCATTGCGTAAAACAGAATGAGAGATCAGTTGTACTATGCCCGTTAACTTTATTCAGTAACAGTGGTATAGTGCGGCGCAAGTAATTTGGCATAAAGGGATTCCATGCTCTACGACTACATGAACATGCTCGAGTCAATTGGTCTCGATCTGCTTTTCGCGTCTATCTTTTTCTTTATCGGTATGGCGATAAAAGATGTCTTAAAAGCGGGTAATGTTCCCCCTTTCGGTCGTCGCATTGTATGGTTAGTCCTATTCCTTGGCTGTGCTGGGTTTATCGCCAAAGGCATTATTCAGCTTAGCTGGGAAGGTGGTGGTATCGGCTGATATCAACCGAGCCCACAACAGAAATTAGTAAAGGTAACGAATCTATGGCAAGTGTAGGCATCTTCTTTGGTAGCGACACAGGTAACACTGAAGCTGTTGCAAAGATGATTCAAAAGCAACTAGGTAAACAACTGGTTCACGTTCAAGATATCGCTAAAAGCAGCAAAGAAGATATTGATAACTTCGATCTTCTGCTTCTTGGTATCCCAACTTGGTACTACGGCGAAGCACAATGTGACTGGGATGATTTCTTCCCAGAGCTAGAGCAAATCGATTTTTCGACTAAGCTAGTCGCAATCTTTGGCTGTGGTGACCAAGAAGACTACGCAGAGTACTTCTGTGACGCTATGGGTACAGTACGTGATATCGTTGAAGCTAAAGGTGGTACTATCCTTGGCTACACTTCAACTGAAGGCTATGAGTTCGAAGCATCTAAAGGCCTAGTTGAAGGCGATGACAGCCAATTCGTTGGTCTATGTATCGATGAAGACCGCCAGCCAGAGCTAACTGATGAGCGCGTGAACAGCTGGTGTAAGCAGATTCACGAAGAGATGTGCCTAGCTGAGCTAGAAGACTAATCTCCTCGCCGAATTAAGAAACCTCCGTTACGGAGGTTTTTTTATGCCGTTTGTTCCTCTGCATCCTCTTCTCGAAATTGCGGTTTTTTACGCACATACAGTTTACGCTGAACCTCAGACACCACATTACCGTGTTTGTCTTTGACATAAATGATGAACTCTGGGAAACATTTATCCCCATCAGCCGTCTGCCTTAAAATATCTTCAAGCTGATCTTGAGTGACACAAAACTCAGCAAACAGATCACTTTGCCCCGGCTTGATAAAGTTGATGCTCGCTTCCTTGTCCCAGACGTAGTAGCGCTCGCCTAAGATCCCCATTAACATCAAGGAGTAGACAGGATCGGTTAAAGAGAAAATGCTGCCGCCATATTGGGTACGATTGGCATTTTTGTTCCACCAACGTAGCTTAAGTTTCATTTTGACTTCACGAAAGTCGTCACTGATTGAGAGTATCTTGATCCCCGCCCCCCAAAAAGGTGGCCAAGAGTTGAGCGCAAATTTAACCACTCCAGGCTTATAAATTTTAGCCAATGACTTATTCATTCCTTGTCCTTAACTGATTATTTTTCCTCACTTGTTAATCAATTGTAACTGGTCTGACATGTTTTATCAGTGACTTCTCACTTGTTTATAAAAAAATACTAGTAACCCTTTGAAGTTCGTGGTTTATTGTTTATCAGTACTACCCTATAATGATAGGAATATTGAATTCTGTTAATAACTGCAGATCATCAACAGGAAAGTATATGTCAGACAATAACCAAGCGCTTAAGGATGCTGGTCTTAAAGTTACCCTTCCAAGACTAAAGATTTTAGAAGTATTACAGCAACCTGAATGCCAACATATCAGTGCTGAAGAACTGTACAAAAAGCTGATTGATCTAGGTGAAGAGATTGGTCTAGCGACTGTATACCGCGTATTAAACCAATTTGATGATGCAGGTATCGTAACTCGCCACCACTTTGAAGGCGGCAAATCTGTATTTGAACTGTCAACTCAGCACCACCATGACCATCTAGTGTGTCTAGATTGTGGTGAAGTGATTGAGTTCTCTGATGACATCATTGAAGAACGTCAGAAAGAAATCGCGGCCCAGTACAATGTTATTTTGACTAACCACAGCCTCTACCTTTACGGTAAATGTGCTGATGGTAGCTGCAAAGACAACCCAGACGCGCATAAGTCGAAGAAATAAATTCGTCTTAACAGTCAACGCTAAAACGTCAGCCAAAAGCTGGCGTTTTTTATTGCCTGCTATTTAATACCAATCGCCATCAATAAAAAAGCCAGTCGCGAGGACTGGCTTTCAAACTAGAGTGTAAGACGATTACTTAGCTTCGATTTTCGCCCAAGTATCGCGAAGACCTACAGTACGGTTAAACACTAAAGCCTCTGGCTTCGAGTCTTTAATATCCGCACAGAAGTAACCCATACGCTCAAACTGGAAACCCTTCTCAGCTTGCGCTTGAGCGAGGCTTGGCTCAACAAAACCATTCAGCTTAACCAGTGACTCAGGGTTGATTGTCTCAGCAAAGTTATCCGCTGCAGCTGGGTTTGGCACAGTGAACAAGCGATCGTATAGACGAATCTCAGCTGGAAGACCTTTATCAGCAGAAACCCAGTGAATAACACCTTTCACTTTACGGCCGTCAGCTGGGTTCTTACCTAGCGTGTCTACGTCGTAGCTACAGAAGATAGTGGTAATCTTCCCCTCTGCATCTTTGTCGATACGCTCAGCTTTGATCACGTAAGCACCACGTAGGCGCACTTCTTTACCTAGAACCAGACGCTTGTACTTCTTGTTCGCTTCTTCGCGGAAGTCTTCACGCTCAATCCAAACTTCGCGAGTGAACGGTACTTCGCGCTCACCCATCTCAGGTTTGTTTGGATGATTTGCTACCGTCAAAGACTCTACGTTGCCTTCTTCGAAGTTCTCGATAACGATCTTAACCGGATCCAGCACTGCCATTGCACGTGGTGCGTTTTCGTTCAGATCGTCACGAATACAAGACTCAAGAGAACTCATCTCAATCATGTTGTCTTGCTTAGTAACACCAATGCGTTTACAGAACTCACGAATAGAAGCAGGCGTGAAGCCACGACGACGTAGACCAGAAATCGTCGGCATACGTGGATCGTCCCAACCGTTCACTAGGTTCTCAGTGACAAGTTGATTTAGCTTACGCTTAGACATCACCGTGTACTCTAGGTTTAGGCGACTAAACTCGTACTGGTGAGGTTGGCAATCAATAGTGATGTTCTCTAGTACCCAGTCATATAGACGACGGTTATCTTGGAACTCAAGCGTACACAGTGAGTGTGTAATGCCTTCTAGTGCATCCGAAATACAGTGCGTAAAGTCGTACATTGGGTAGATGCACCACTTGTCACCCGTTTGGTGGTGCTCAGCAAAGCGCACACGGTAAAGAACAGGATCGCGCAGCACAATGAAAGAAGATGCTAGATCAATCTTTGCACGTAGACATGCTTTACCTTCTTCGAATCCACCGTCACGCATCTTCTCAAATAGCGCTAAGTTTTCTTCAGGTGTGCGATCACGGTACGGGCTTGGCTTACCAGGCTGGGTAAGTGTGCCACGATATTCACGGATCTGCTCAGGACTTAGCTCTTCAACGTACGCTAAGCCTTTGTTAATTAATTCCACTGCGTAGCCGTATAGCTTATCGAAGTAGTTTGATGAGTAACATACGTCCCCATCCCACTCGAAGCCTAACCAGCTCACATCATTCTTAATTGACTCAACGTATTCAACGTCTTCTTTTTCTGGGTTAGTGTCATCAAAACGTAGGTTACACTTTCCCTGGTAGTCCTGAGCAATACCAAAGTTTAAGCAAATTGACTTAGCGTGACCGATATGCAGATAGCCGTTTGGCTCTGGCGGGAAACGAGTATGCACGCTAGTGTGTTTACCATCCGCTAAATCTTTATCAATGATTTGGCGAATGAAATTCGATGGACGAGCCTCAGCTTCACTCATCTATAGCACCTCAATTGTTTTAGTATTGTTCAGATAATTCTTACTTAGACGATTTAAATGACCGTCAAGTACATAGCGTCTAATGATCCACAATTATGGTGGATTACACAACAATATCTCGAAGCAAAACGTCTTTTTTTTCTCTGTATGGTTAATAAGCTAGCAGGGATCAGTTTCGAAACCCTCAAAACGCAAGAAAGCCTCCCGAAGGAGGCTTTCATCACTTTCTTAGTTTACGTGTCGTAATTAAGGAAGTTTTACATCAGATAGGTCTTCGTTAGCACCGATTGCTTTCATTTCGCCAGCAACGATTTCAGCTAGAGGACCAAGGATAACTTGAAGGTTGTTCTCACCTAGCTTAACAACACCTTTCGCACCAAGCTTCTTAAGTACAACTTCGTCAGCTACTGAGCGGTCTTTTAGAGTAAGACGTAGACGAGTGATACAAGCGTCGATTGAAGTTAGGTTGTCGTGACCACCTAGAGCTTTTAGGTATTGACGCGCTAGGTCGCCGTTTTTCGCTTCACCAGCAGGAGCGCCTGCAGTTTCTTCTTCATCGTCTTCACGACCTGGCGATTTCAGGTTGAATGCGCGGATTGCGAAGCTGAATGTGAAGAAGTATAGAGCACCGAAACCTAGACCGATTAATAGTAGAGTTACCGGCTTAGTTGCTAGACCCCAGTTTAGGATGAAGTCGATTAGACCTGCAGAGAAGCCGAAGCCGTGCAGAGTACCAAACATGTTAGCAACAACTAGAGATAGACCTGTAAATACTGCGTGCATTGCGTATAGCGCAGGTGCAAGGAATACGAACATGAACTCTAGAGGCTCTGTGATACCAGTTAGGAAAGAACAGAAACCTACTGAGAATAGTGCACCACCAACTTGGCTACGTTTTTCAGCAGGAGCTGCTAGGTACATAGCTAGAGCTGCACCAGGTAGACCGAACATCATTACTGGGAAGAAGCCGTTCATGAATACACCAGCAGACTTATCGCCGCCGAAGTAACGGTGTAGGTCACCAGATTTAACTGTTTCAGTTACTTCTTTAACAGTTGCAGTGATTTCTGGAGTTACAGAGTTAGCAAACTCAAACGTGTGAGATTGACCAGCAACAAGAGTCTTAGCTAGGGCTGGGTCTACACAAAGTTGCTGTAGAGCAGGAAGTGCTTGACCAGCAGCTTGAGCGCCAGTTACTAGAACTTCTTGACACGTACCCATACCGAACCAGAAGTAAGAGTTAAGAACGTGGTGAAGACCTACAGGGATAAGTGCACGGTTAAGAGTACCGTATACGAACTGACCAATTGCACCAGAAGTAGAAACTGCGTGTGCTAGTGCGTCAAGACCGCCTTGGATCGTTGGCCATACAACACCAGAGATAGCACCTGCAACTAGCGCGAACAGACCAGCCATAATTGGTACTAGACGTTTGCCAGAGAAGAATGCCAACCACTCAGGAAGACGTGTAGCATGGAAAGCGTTGTAAGAGTGACCAGCGATAATACCAGCGATGATACCACCGAAGAATGACATGTTAACGTCAGCATTGATTGTTGTTGCTGTCGCTGTAAGTACGAAGTAAGCAACCGCACCCGCTAGACCTGCAGCACCTTGACCGTCTTTAGAAAGACCAATCGCGATACCTAGACCGAATAGTAGTGGAAGTTGACCAAAGATAGCGCCACCAGCTTGCGCCATAAATGGAATGTCTAATAGGTCACCTTGACCCAAACGTAGTAAGAGCGCCGCAACTGGAAGCGTTGCGATAGGAAGCATAAGAGCTTTACCTAACTTTTGCGCATATCCAAGAATATTCACCTTAAGTTCCCCCTATAGGATTTTGTATTTTGGCTGAGCCACTTTTTTTAGCCGCTCAATTTAGTCCTGCTCAGTTTATGACATTAATTTTGCTCCGCAAATTAAAACCTCATCATTTGTGATCATAATCACCAGAAACAGGTGATCCGGAAGGTTTTTGCTAGCGAGATCATAAAACTTATTTTACAATCCAAAAAAATAGCATTCATTGAGCCACATTCGCGTTAACCTATCAGTACAAATAAGGCCGAAGTGATTGTCAGGCGTACTCTTCGCGCTTGATACCAATGCGACGTAAATCACTAGCGGATGTAGCACCATACAAGGTGCTTACACAATATTGAGAACTCATTTTTTCGTTTGCTAAAGATATTTTGCGATCTAATTGAAGCTCACAAATAAAGTACAACTATTTAGTGAATATTTAACTTCAATAGATGGCCTAAGGTATTAAGATTCTAAACTTATAAGGATTAGCTAACCATGTATGCGCTAACTAACTGTAAAATTTATACCGGCAGCGACGTCCTCGTTGAACATGCTGTAATTATTAACAACAATCTGATTGAGTCAGTATGCCCAGCGTCTGAACTGCCTGCAGGTATCGAGACACGAGATTTAAATGGTGCAAACGTTAGCCCTGGCTTTATCGACCTGCAACTGAATGGTTGCGGTGGCGTAATGCTAAACGACGAGATTACCGCTGAAACAATGCAAATCATGCATGAAGCGAACCTGAAATCTGGTTGTACAAGCTTCCTTCCAACGCTAATTACATCTTCTGACGAAGATATGCGTCAAGCGGTAGCGGCAGCGCGTGACTACCATGCTAAATACCAAAATCAGTCACTCGGTCTGCACCTTGAAGGTCCATACCTAAACGTGATGAAAAAAGGCATTCACAGTGTCGATCATATCCGTCCTTCTGAAGACAGTATGATCGACTTCATGTGTGAAAACACAGACGTCATTGCCAAAGTGACACTGGCTCCAGAGCACAATGACCCAGCACATATCGAGCGCTTAAAAGCCGCGGGTATTGTGGTATCAATTGGTCACACAAACGCCACTTATACCGAAGCACGTAAAGGCTTTGACGCAGGTATCTCATTTGCCACTCACTTATTTAATGCAATGACGCCAATGGTAGGCCGTGAACCAGGTGTTGTAGGCGCAATCTACGATACCCCTGACGTTTATGCGGGCATCATTGCTGACGGCTTCCACGTAGACTATGCAAACATTCGTATCGCTCACAAAATTAAGGGCGAAAAATTAGTATTAGTGACCGATGCCACAGCTCCTGCAGGCGCTGACATGGATTACTTTATTTTTGTTGGTAAGAAAGTATATTACCGAGATGGTAAGTGTGTTGATGAAAACGGCACACTTGGCGGCTCAGCACTAACAATGATTGAAGCAGTTCAAAACACGGTTGAGCACGTCGGTATCGCACTGGACGAAGCACTGCGCATGGCTACTCTGTATCCTGCGAAAGCAATGGGTTTGGAAGAGCAACTAGGCCGAGTTAAAAAAGGCATGGTGGCTAACCTTACCGTATTTGATCGTGACTTCAATGTTCAGGCGACAGTTGTTAACGGACAATACGAGCAAAATTAAGAATGAATGGCGGACAAATAGGTAACGTAGATTTAGTAAAACAACTAAATAGTGCAGCTGTTTACAGGCTGATCGATCAGCAAGGTCCAATTTCGAGGATTCAAGTTGCTGATGTTAGCCAGCTGGCGCCTGCCAGTGTTACAAAAATTACCCGCCAACTTCTAGAGCGCGGCCTGATTAAAGAGGTCGCGCAACAAGCTTCTACAGGGGGACGCCGAGCGATCTCTTTGACAACAGAAGTTGAGCCTTTCCACTCAGTAGCGATTCGACTCGGTCGTGACTACCTTCAGTTCAGTTTGTACGATTTGGGCGGCAAAGAGCTTGCCTCAGATTACAACGAGTTCTTCTATACAACCCAAGAAGAACTGGTTGAAGGGTTACTTTCCCAGTTAAAAGCCTTTATTCAAGATAACCAGACCAATATCAATCAACTTATTGCGATTGGTGTTGCCTTGCCTGGTCTCGTCAATCCAGAAACTGGCGTGGTTGAATACATGCCAAATATCTCGATTGACAACCTTGCGCTATCTGAGCTGATTCATAACACCTTCCATGTACAATGTTTTGTTGGCAACGACGTTCGTGGTATGGCGCTTGCCGAACACTATTTTGGCGCTAGCCAAGATTGCCAAGACTCCATTCTTGTCAGTGTTCACCGAGGGACAGGTGCCGGTATTATCGTTAACGGTCAAGTATTCCTAGGCTTCAACCGCAATGTCGGTGAAATCGGTCATATTCAAATTGATCCCCTTGGCGAGCAATGCCAATGTGGCAACTTTGGCTGTCTTGAAACGGTCGCCGCTAACCCAGCCATCGTTGAACGAGTGAACAAGTTGATCAAACAAGGTTATGAATCAAGCTTAACTGAACTTGAAACCATCAGTATCTCTGACGTCTGTGAACATGCCAATATGGGCGATGAACTAGCGAAACAGAGCTTAGTACGTGTTGGTAACCAATTGGGTAAGGCGATTGCGATTACGATCAACTTGTTTAACCCGCAAAAGATAGTGATTGCTGGCGACATTACTCAATGTGAAGAGATTCTTTTCCCAGCGATTCGCCGTAACGTTGAGAACCAATCTCTCACCACTTTCCACACAGATTTACCGATTGTTGCCTCGCAAATTGATAAGCAGCCTACCCTAGGTGCATTCGCAATGATCAAACGTGCAATGTTAAACGGAGTTTTGCTACAAAAATTGTTAGAAGATTAATCTTCTCCACCCTGTAAGCAACTAATTGAGTTAGAATAACGGGCTACGATATGTAGCCCGTTTTTTTAGGACGAAACAACACGAATATGGAACTGATCTTGATTTCAGCGGCGTTTCTCGCCGGATTTATTGCACTGAAATGCAACCTCCCCCCACTAGTTGGCTTTTTATTGGCAGGCTTCGGACTGCACGCTTTCGGCTTTCAGTCTAATGACACCATCATCACGCTTGCTGATCTCGGTGTAACACTGCTTCTCTTTACTATTGGCCTGAAGCTCGATATCAAGACCCTGCTCTCGAAAGAGATCTGGGCAGGTGCAACCTTACACAATCTATTGTCCACTGCACTCTTTAGTGTTGCGCTGTTCTGTTTCAAATTCTTAGGGGTCAGTTCGCTAGCGGCGATGTCTATCGATCAAGTCGTCTTGCTCGGATTTGCCCTATCCTTCTCCAGTACCGTCTTTGCTGTGAAGTCACTGCAAGAGAAAGGGGAGATGAATGCTACCTACGGCACCATTGCGATTGGTATTCTGGTCATGCAGGACATCTTCGCCGTTGTGTTCCTAACCGCTTCAACGGGCAAACTTCCAGAATGGTACGCTATTGCGCTATTTGCCTTACCATTACTCAGACCTCTATTCTTCAAAATGCTTGATTGGGTCGGCCACGGAGAAATGCTGGTACTTCTAGGGATTTTCTTTGCCCTAGTTGCAGGTGCGGGTCTATTCGAATTAGTCGGCATGAAGCCAGATCTCGGTGCTCTTATCCTTGGCATGTTACTCGCTGGACATAAGAAAGCCTCGGAATTATCTAAATCTCTATTCAACCTAAAAGAGCTATTCCTAGTCTGCTTCTTCCTAAATATCGGCTTATCCGCTCAGCCAACGCTTTCTGGCTTTGCACTCGCAATTTTGTTCATGTTGCTACTGCCACTAAAAGGGATTCTCTACTTCTTAGTGCTTAATGCATTTAAGTTTCGCGTACGCACCTCTCTACTTGCGTCATTAAGCCTATTTAACTTCAGTGAGTTTGGTCTTATCGTTGGTGGATTAGCCTTTAAAATGGGCTGGATGAGCGGTGATATTCTGGTCGCCCTGGCCATTGCTGTTTCAATTTCGTTTGTACTAGCCGCGCCACTGAGTCGCCACGGTCACTCGCTTTATCAACGCTCAGGTCGTTGGTTACGCGAACATGCAGCAGAAAACCTCAACATCCGCGATCAACTGATCAGCCCAGGTCATGCTCAAGTTCTGATCCTTGGTATGGGTCGAATTGGCACTGGTGCTTACGACGAGCTGAGAAATCGCTATGGCAAAATCAGCTTAGGTATCGAAGTTCGCGAAGATGCGGCCCATCAACACAAAGCTCACGGTAGAAACGTAATTGCAGGCGATGCTACCGACCCTGATTTTTGGGAGCGCATCCTAGACGTAGCCAACGTAAAACTCGTATTACTTGCGATGCCACACCACCAAGGTAACCAAATCGCTTTAGAGCAGCTACAGCGTAAAAACTTCCAAGGTCAGATTGCCGCTATTGCAGAATACCCAGATCAGCTAGATGCCTTAGTCGAAGGTGGTGTAGACGCTGCATTTAACATTTACAGTGAGGCAGGTAGCGGTTTTGCGAGGCATGTCTGCGATCAACTCAAGCCTAACTTCACTAAATAATCTCAGTCAAAAGGCAGCAAATCGCTGCCTTTTTTGTCTCCACCGGACAAAAACACAACAACACCTAGACTTCATTCATCAAAAATACAGTTTTATTAAATATAATTTAACTACAACCGAGTTCATTAAACTTTTTCATCAAGCACGGTTGATTTTTTTAATCAGAATGGCAAATTGAACTCAACAAGTTAATTTTATTTTAAAGGGAAGTTGTATGTGTTCGATTTTCGGTATTCTTGACATAAAGAGTGATGCAGAAGCTCTACGCCCTGTTGCTTTGGAAATGTCTAAGAAGCTTCGCCATCGTGGTCCTGACTGGTCTGGTATTTATTCTTCAGAGAAAGCAATTCTAGCTCATGAGCGTTTGGCGATTGTTGGTCTAAATAGTGGCGCGCAACCTCTATATAGCTCTGATAAAAAACACATCCTTGCGGTCAATGGCGAGATCTACAACCACAAAGAAATTCGTGCTCGCTACGAAGGCAAATACGACTTCCAAACCGATTCTGACTGTGAAGTAATCCTAGCTTTGTATCAAGACCTCGGTGCAGACCTTCTAGAAGAACTCAACGGTATTTTCGCTTTTGTGCTTTACGATGAAGAGAAAGATACCTACCTAGTCGGTCGTGACCACATCGGTATTATTCCTCTATACCAAGGTTACGATGAGCACGGCAACTATTACGTGGCATCAGAAATGAAAGCGCTCGTGCCAGTTTGTAAGACAGTGAGCGAATTCCCTCCTGGTTGCTACTACAGTAGTGGTGATGCAGAACCACAGCGTTACTACATTCGTGATTGGAATGAGTATGCAGCAGTCCAAGGGAACAGCACCAGCAAAGAAGAGCTGACTGAAGCGCTAGAGGCTGCGGTTAAACGTCAGCTAATGACAGACGTTCCTTACGGCGTACTTCTATCTGGTGGTCTAGATTCTTCAATCACTTCTGCTGTTGCTAAGCGTTTTGCTGCAATGCGTATTGAAGATGATGAAAAGTCTGAAGCATGGTGGCCTCAGCTACACTCATTTGCGGTTGGCCTAGAAGGTGCACCAGATCTGAAAGCAGCCCGTGAAGTAGCAGACAAGATCGGTACTGTTCACCATGAGATGACCTACACGATTCAAGAAGGCTTAGATGCCATCCGTGACGTTATCTACCATATTGAAACTTACGACGTAACCACCATCCGCGCTTCGACACCTATGTTCCTTATGGGCCGTAAGATCAAAGCAATGGGTATTAAGATGGTTCTTTCTGGTGAGGGTGCTGATGAAATCTTCGGTGGCTACCTCTACTTCCATAAAGCGCCAAACGCAAAAGAATTCCACGAAGAGACGGTACGTAAACTGCTTGCTCTGAACATGTTTGACTGTGCTCGTGCTAACAAATCGCTTGCAGCATGGGGTGTTGAAGGTCGCGTACCATTCCTAGATAAAGAGTTTATTGATGTGGCAATGCGTCTAAACCCTGAAGACAAGATGTGTGGCAACGGTAAGATGGAAAAACACATCCTGCGTGAGTGCTTCGAGCACTACCTGCCAGACTCAATTGCATGGCGTCAGAAAGAGCAGTTCTCTGATGGCGTAGGTTACAGCTGGATCGATACACTAAAAGAAGTGGCTGAAGCGAAAGTCTCTGATCAACAAATGGAGACAGCAGCCTACCGCTTCCCATACAACACGCCAACAACAAAAGAAGGCTATGTATACCGTGAGATCTTTGAAGAGCTATTCCCGCTTCCATCAGCGGCAGAATGTGTCCCTGGAGGCCCATCGGTAGCTTGTTCGTCAGCTAAGGCGATTGAATGGGATGAGTCATTCAAGAACATGGCCGACCCATCAGGCCGAGCAGTTCAAAGCGTTCATAACGACTCTTACTAATCAAAACAAATTCAAAAGAGGCTCATAGAGCCTCTTTTTTTTCACTGCAAGCTTCTTCAATTGCTGAAAATCAACCCATTTGCTTACTTACCAACCAGCCCTTGTCAATATTGCCTACTTCTCTTTGCTCTTTGATATGACAGCGTATTGTAAAAACAATAATCTCGATTTTGAAAACTAAGTTTGTAGCACGTCATTTTTCAATCAATCCAAGCAAATATTTGTTTTATTTCAAACACTTAAATTAAAAGCATAAGTCTAGCTTATATTTACCATCATTGCAGATAGATTCACTAAGGAGTATACGTAACAACAAATAAAAATCTTTAATAAATCACATTAGTAAAATTTATGACAAACCAACATCAACAAATCCTTGGCCACCCTCGTGGTCTATTCCTTTTGTTTGGTACAGAGTTGTGGGAGCGTTTTTCCTACTACGCTATGCGTGCCATTCTTGTTCTTTATCTAACAGATACAACCCTTAACGGCGGCTTGGGCTGGTCGACTAAAGATGCTCTCGATTTGTATGGCATCTATACTGGACTCGTTTACATTACGCCAATGATCGGTGGCTGGTTAGCGGATAACTACCTAGGTCAACGCCGCTCAATTCTAATCGGTGGTGCTCTAATGGCTATTGGTCAGTTCACGCTAGCACTGCCAGCTGAAATGGTCGGCATGAGCGCTGTTCACAGCTTCTACCTTGGTTTGGCACTGCTGATTGCTGGTAATGGTCTCTTTAAACCAAACATCTCGACTATGGTTGGTGACCTGTATGAAGAAGGTGACAACCGTCGTGACGGCGCATTCACTATCTTCTACATGGGTATCAACTTGGGTGCCCTTATCGCAGGTGTTGTTTCAGGCTCTGTCACCAATGAATTTGGCTGGAAAGCAGGCTTTGTTGTCGCGGGTATCGGTATGGTCATTAGCCTTATCATGCAAATGACGATGGCGAAATCTTGGTTGGGCGAAATTGGTACCGTACCTGCTGCTGCTCGTGATCTAGAAAATAAACAATCGGCACAAAAACAACCTTTAACTAAGCAAGAAGTTGACCGTTTGAAGGTTATTCTAGTTATGGGGCTATTTGTTATCGTATTCTGGGCTGGCTTTGAGCAAGCTGGCGGTCTGATGAACATCTACACTCAGCAGTACACAGATCGCATGATCGGTAGCTTTGAAGTTCCTGCCGCTTGGTTCCAGTCACTCAACCCATTCTTTATCATTACTCTGGCACCCGTACTTGCCGCTTTCTGGGTTAAACTAGGTAAAAAAGAGCCGAATTCACCGGTCAAATTTGCCTTAGCTCTGTTCTTCTTAGCACTAGGCTTCCTATGTATGGTTGGTGCTGTTATGGAGCAAGGTGGCGATACAGCCGTTAAGACCTCTATGCTGTGGCTAGTCGGCGCATTCTTCTTCCATACGCTTGGTGAGCTTTGCCTATCACCTATCGGTCTATCACTGGTAACAAAACTAGCACCACTTCGCCTTGCATCACTGATGATGGGTGCATGGTTTGGTTTCAACGCCATTGCTAACTATGTCGCTGGTTTAATTGGTTCTCATGTAGGTGAGCTAGGTGCAATGTCTATCTTTGGTGGCATCGCCATTGCCGCAACCGTTTCTGGTGTCATCCTCTTAATGTTCTCAAATACATTAGTTCGTTGGATGCACGGTGCTGAGTCTCCAATCAGCAATGCAGAACAAGTTGAAGAGCAGCAAGCTCAAGTTGCTTAATAGTAGAAAATAATAAATGCCCGACCAGTTCAATGGTCGGGCATTTTTGTTTTTATGGGAAACGAATCCGCTATTTGATGCTAGTCACACGACTGGCCTTATCACCCGTCGCTGACACCGAGCGAATGAAGACCTCACCTTCTACATTTGGACGAGTGCTGTCTGCGTAAGTCAGCCATTTCTTACCATCTAGAGAGTATTGAAGCTCAACACCAGGGAACTGAACGTTCATTGAGAGTGTTCCATCTTCTACTTGAGCACCTGGTACAGGTAGGCGGTAGTCGATACCTGATTTCTCTAGCTTAGCCAGTTCACGTTGACCAAGTAGGTTGGCAAAGCGGTTGTAATCTTGGTTTAGCGCAGCTTTGTCGACTAGATTAGAGTTTTGCGAGTACTCAACACCTACTTTGTAGTCGTTTTCCCAATCTGCACGGTGCCATGCACGCTCCGCCGCTGCGAGTACGCGAGGGAATACCATGTACTCGTATTGCTCGTCGTTACGTACTGTCTCAGACCAAAGCTGTGCTGATAGACCGTAGAAAGGTTTCGCTTCGATTTCACCTTTACCAGTAAAGCCGTTGCCATCGCGGTCTACAGAGGTTTCTGCGTTCTGAGGCATGTTCTCTGGTGCGAAGCCAAACATCTTACGAGTGTCTGTTGCACGGGTTGCCCAGTAGTAACCATGCTCTTTAGGGTCAACTTCGTATGGCATGTCCATATAAACGTAGTCAGGGTTAGAAACGATCACGTCGTAACCTTTCTTAGACCACTCGTACACTGATGATGTGCCGCCCCAGTAAAGAACGTCCCAGAAGTTAACTCGCGTGCTTTCTGTTGCGAACGCTTTCTCACCTTCGCTGTACTTAAGACCATCTTGCCAAGCTTGGAAGTTTGCAATGCCCTTCTCTGCCACAATCTTCGATACTTCTTCCGCAAAATAGCTTGGTAGATGAGCAAAATCGCTTACCGTACCGTCTGCAATTAGCGTCTGACATTGTGGAGACTGTGCGAATGGCTTGTCTTGTTTAGATAGGTCAATCGTACCCTTCCAGCTTACTTTGTCTTCAGCGTTCACATCTTGGAAACCAGCACCTAGCTTGATGTTCTTCGCTTCATCACCACCGAAGTGCCATGTTGTTAGCGGCGCGCCAGCCTCGGTGTGCATTGCTGCCACTTCTGAAATTACTTTATCAACAAAGCGAGTTGAAGATTCCATACACGGGTTGATGAAGCTTTGCTTGTTGTAGAACTGAACCGTGGTTACATTCGATGTATCTTGAGGATCCATCAATCGGTATTCGTTCGCTTCTGCTTCTTTCCCTTGTGCCATTAGGCGGTCGTAACGTGCTTCCATTGATACCACTGCGGCACGAGCGTGCGCTGGCATATCAATTTCAGGAATCACTTCGATGTTACGCGCTTTCGCGTATTTTAGGATGTCCACGTAGTCTGCTTTGCTGAAGTAGCCAGAACCAAAGTTATCTGATGTTGAACCTGAGCCAAGCTGAGGAAGTAAACAGCTTTTCTCTTCCAAATCGAAACAACGGTTAGCACCCACTTCTGTCAGCTCAGGCAGACCCGGAATTTCTAAACGCCAGCCTTCATCATCCGTTAGGTGAAGGTGTAGTTTGTTCATCTTGTACGCTGCCATTTGGTCTAACGTTGCAAGAATTGCGTCTTTAGAGTGGAAGTTACGAGCCACGTCCACCATCACACCACGGTAATCAAAACGCGGCGCATCTTTAATAGACAGTTGTGGTAGAGAATCAGCATTTTGGCTATCTACCAGGCCAAAGATAGATTGTACTGCGTAAAAAGCGCCTGCTTGGTCGAACGCTTTAATCGCAATACCGTCGCCTTTGATACTCATCTCGTAAGCACCAGATTTTGCTAGTTCACCGGTGAAGTCTGCAGGAACAACAGTGATGCTTACAGGAAGATCACCACCAACGTCCACACCTACCACTTCTGCACGATCTTGAATTGCTGCGTATTGAGTCGCATCGAATGCGTCTTTAGGCAGCGCAATACCCGCCGCGATATCTACCGTACCTTTACCTGCTTCAACAGACATTGGCGTTGGTAGTAACGTGCTTGATACGTCTTGTTTTGCTAAGTCTTGGTTCTTCTCGAAACGAGACACAGCGTTTGCAAATACGTTGTTGTCATCTGGCGTACGTTTTAGGTTGTTACCCTCAAGGCCCGTCACGAAAGATGCAACGTCTTCTGTGTTAAGAGAAGCGATCATCTTAGGCTCGGCGTTTGGAGCAGCGACAAAAGCACCTGGCATAAAATCAGTTTCAAATAGCTGCCAGTATTCGCCAACCAGTGGAAGCACCACCTCTTCGCCCGCGGCAAAACCATCAAACTTCTCAGTCGGTTCTAGTTTATGTAGGTCACCAGTTACGCGAGAGATTTTAAATTGCTCGTTGTCGACATCTAAAATCAAACGAATGCTGTGAAAGTAGATAGCCCAATCTTTAGAGTCAACCGCTTGACCTTGGTTAACGAGCGTCATGTTTACCTTGTTACAAGACGCCCATTCTGCTCCCATCTCTTGACATGCAAGTCCTTCGTTAGCGCCGTGGTTAGTTAGCACTTCATATTGAACATCTAGATTGTTCGCGAGTGAGTTAACAACACTTTGCTCATTAGATTGAAACGAAGAACAACCTGCTAATGTAGCGATAACCGACGCCGCGATCAGACTCTGTTTAAACATCTTACTTACCCCAAAACGTAAATTAAGCCGAAAAAGTTGGCTCTAAAACTAAGATGCAAACAACATATCGCGAGTTATTTTTCATCGTAAAATTAATCATCACCGAAAGTGATCAGATTCAAACTTTACATTTTCAAATTAAATTTAAGCGATAAAAAACATAAGCTTATCCAACTCGTCAATTTCGACGTAGTTAATTTGACGAGATTACTGAGAACCAAATCACAGCTTTCGGGTGCAAAACACAATTTAAAGTGAAGAAAGATCACAACACGGCATTTGTTATCGTAATATCTAAAGATGACTTGGATACGAAAACGTGATTTTGTACTCACTTTTTCCTCGTCAAACTCCGTTGAAATAACGGATTTCAACAATTTTTCCGCATCGGTAAGGATCCATTAATGCGTAAATTACTTCTCTTACTATTGGTGTTGTCAGCAAGCATCCAAGCCGAGCCTCTGATCTGGAACATTGAAAAAGGTGGGCTGAAATACACAATTATTGGCTCAGTTCATGTTGGCGATAAAAGTATGTATCCCTTACCTGAAATTGTCTTTAAGCGACTTAAGACAAGCCAAGGCTTAATCGTTGAAACCGATATTCGCCAAAACAATGGAATCAAGTATCCACCAACAACACTGGTGTCCAAGGATGTACTCTCAACAGAGCAACAAAACGAGCTCATTGGTATCTCTAATTTGTTAGAGCTGAACGCAAATGAACTGTTACACACTCCACCTTGGGCTGCTGCTCTCGCCATTCAGATGAGGCAAATTGAATACCTTGGCTACTCTGCCGCAGATGGTGTTGATACCCGCTTAGCATACAAGGCGACGCTGTGGGATAAACCGGTGCTCAGCTTAGAGTCACTACAGTTTCAAATCGACTTACTCACTGGGCAGAAAGAATCTGGCAAAGAGCTTTTGATCAGCGCAATCGAGGAGTTCGATCATTCTGAGGATGCGACACATTGCTTAATAGAAAGCTGGAAAGCGGGTGATATGAGTAAACTGGAAGAGTTTGCCTCACTAACACAAATGTCTCCGGATTTTGAAAAATCATTTCTGATCGACCGCAATCTTGATTGGGCAGAAAAACTTTCCAACCCCAAATGGCTGCCTAAAGCCAAAGGGTCATACGTCATCGTCGTTGGAACCCTACATTTATTAGGTGAACAAAGCGTGTTGAAGCTACTGAAAGATGAAGGCTTTAAAGTAACACAGCTATCAAAGAGCAAAACTTCAAATTGTGAGTTTAAGTATTGAGAAGCGGGATGCGGGATTTGGGAACGGGAGAGCTGGAGAGCTAGAGAGCTAGAGAGCTAGAGAGCTAGAGAGCTAGAGAAACTTTTGAGGGTTGGCAATTAGCGTCAACCCTTTTTATTTCAACAGGTTAACTTGTCATCCTCAAGAGTGAGGTACGAACGAGTTGGGGATCTCGCAAAGCAAGTAGAAAACCTCTAGAGATTCCTAACTCCCTCATTCTTCGGTCTAAGGAATGACGGGGAACTAGAAAACTAGAAAACTAGAAAACTAGAAAACTAGAAAACTAAATCTGATCCACTTTATTCTGGAGTCAACTCCAGCTTTCCAGCAGAGCGAAGCTCGATCCCATTTTCCAAAAGCGCAGCGTTCCGTAGGACGAAGTCCGTTCCCGCTTTCCATAGGGCGTAGCCCGTTCCAAAACGACGAAAGCCTGCTTATAAAAGCAGGCTTTCTATAGGTGGTCGGTGAAGAGGGATTCGAACCCCCGACCCTCTGGTCCCAAACCAGATGCGCTACCAAGCTGCGCTATTCACCGAGATGTTTATTCGAGCTCATTGCCCGTCAACGAAGGCGTATATTACGGATTCTGATTTCTAACGCAAGCCATTTTGAGTAACTTTTTCAATTTTATTGTTCGTTTGTATAAAACATCATCTAACACGAATAAAGTGTGAGCAAAAACACATCAACAAGAACAAATCCGCAACCTAATAACAACAATTGATCCAGATCAGTGTTGCATATTTAACCACAGTTTACCTTAACCCTTGTCATCACACTTTGTCTCCATGGAGGAATTTATGGACTTTTGGCTTGATCTCCTATTTGGTAATGCGGTAGGTCTATCTTCAATGATTGTCATCTTTGGCGCCTTCGGTCTAATGCTGTTCTACGGCGGTTACTTCATCTACAAAGTGATGAACGACAAATCTCCTCACTAGAATCGCTTAGCCCTATTCATAGAATAGACATTCGCTATGCACCGAAGTAGATACCTTGTCTGCTTCGGTTTTTTATTTCTCATCTAGCAAACTCTTGATCCCCCCCATCCCCTCACAGGTATAATGTTGGTATTGATTTCTTACTCTGAGATGTAGCTATGTCTCATGATGATGACCTAAGCCTATTCCAACAAATGATGGGCGATGTAAAACCTCTTCAGCAAGATACGACAGAACATAAAAAACAACATCAGGTAACCGATGCACAACTTGCCAAACGTGAGGCGGCTATTTGGTTAACTGAAGAAGACCCTGAATATCTGTCCATCGATCATGCTGAGATGATAAAGCCTGACGATATTATCGAGTTCAAACGTGATGGCGTCCAAGACGGTGTGTACAAAAAGTTACGTCTTGCGAAATACCCAATACAAGCAAGACTCGATTTACACAAGCGCACGCTCGAACAAGCACGCGATGAAGTGGTTAAGTTCTTAAAGCAATGTATGCGGATGGATATACGTACCGTGGTGATTGTTCATGGCAAAGGTGAGCGTTCTAACCCACCAGCACTTATGAAGAGTTTTGTCGCTCAATGGCTGATGCAAATTAAAGAAGTGCAATGTGTTCACAGTGCTCAGCGCTTCCATGGTGGCACCGGTGCCGTGTATGTCTTACTACGAAAAAGCGCCGAGAAAAAGATCGAAACTCGTGAACGTCACCAAAAACGACTGGGTTAACGCGTAGCACAATGCTAGAATGCGCGCCCTCTATGTGCTGATATATTAGTCAGCACACCTTTAAACCGCCGTTGTGAAACGTTAGGAGAACAACATGTCACAAGATAACGCTAAGCGCCTCAATAAGTTTATCAGCGAAACAGGTTTTTGCTCACGCCGTGAAGCTGACCGCCTCATCGAGCAAGGCCGCGTCACCATTAATGGTAAAGTACCTGAAATGGGCACCAAGGTTCAGCTAGGTGATGACGTCCGAGTGGATGATAAGCCAATCGCGGCTGCCACTGACAAACCTGTTTACATCGCACTCAATAAGCCGACGGGCATTACCTGTACCACAGAGCGTGATATTCCGGGTAATATCGTTGACTTCATTGGCCACAAGAAACGTATTTTCCCGATTGGTCGCTTAGACAAACCTTCAGACGGTTTGATCTTCTTAACCAACGATGGCGATATCGTAAACAAGATTCTTCGCGCCGGTAATAACCACGAAAAAGAGTACGTGGTTCGCGTAGATAAGCCGATCACTGAAGAGTTTATTAAGCAGATGTCTTCAGGGGTGAATATCCTCGATACCATCACTCTTCCTTGTACTGTGACTAAAGAGACTAAATTCTCGTTCCGCATTGTGCTTACTCAAGGTCTCAATCGCCAAATCCGTCGTATGTGTGAAGCATTAGGCTATGAAGTCTTCAAGCTTCGCCGTGTACGCATTATGAACATCTCGCTTGATGGGATTCCTAATGGACAATGGCGTTACCTAACAGATGCGGAAGTGGCTGAGATTCTGGCAATGTGTGAAGACTCTAGCGGCACTGAAGAGGCATCTAAAGTAGATAGCAAGGGTAAACGCATTCGCAAAGCGACCGATGCCAAACTGTTTGATAGCCGCGAAGAGAACCAAGACTCTAAAGCACGTCGCAATCAGAAGAATCGTACTTTTAAAGGCCGTAACGCCGATGAGTTCCGCCATGCTCCAAACTCTAAAAAAGGTCGCAATAGTGGCAACCAAAGCGAATCTAAAGCTAAGCCAAATAAAGGCAAGACTTTCTATAAGCCTGCCAGTGACAAATCACAGCGCCCTGCCAAACCACGCTCTGGCGGTACTTTGAGTTTGAAGAAATAAGCAAAAAGCTGGAGAGCTGGAGAGCTGGAGAGCTGGAGAGCTGGAGAGCTGGAGAGCTGGAGAGCTGGAGAAATTTTTGAGGGTTGGCATTTTGCGTCAACCTTTTTTGTGGATGCCCGATCCCGTTTTCCAAAAGCGAAGCGTTCTATAGGACAAAGTCCGTTCCCGCTACCCATAAGCGCAGCGTTCCATAGGGCATAGCCCGTTCCATACAACAAAAAAAGGAGCCAATCGGCTCCTCTTGTCATTCACTTAGCGTCTTCAGCTTATACTGTACCGAAGATCTTATCGCCTGCGTCGCCAAGACCAGGAACGATGTAGCCTTTGTCGTTTAGCTTCTCATCGATAGCAGCGGTGAATAGCTCAACATCTGGGTGCGCTTTTTCAAGTGCTTCAATACCTTCAGGTGCAGCAACAAGCACAAGAACTTTAATCGCTTTACAACCTTTCTCTTTAAGTAGGTCGATTGTTGCGATCATTGAACCGCCAGTCGCTAGCATTGGGTCAACAACCAGCGCAATACGCTCATCCATGTTTGATGCTAGTTTGTTGAAGTAAGGAACAGGTTCTAGTGTTTCTTCATCACGGTAGATACCAACAACACTGATACGTGCACTTGGCATATGCTCAAGAACGCCGTCCATCATACCAAGACCTGCACGTAGGATTGGCACAACTGTTACCTTCTTACCTTTAATTTGGTCAACTTCAACTGGACCATTCCAACCTTCAATGGTTACTTTTTCTGTTTCAAAGTCTGCAGTCGCTTCGTAAGTAAGTAGGCTACCAACTTCTGTAGCTAGCTCGCGAAAGCGCTTAGTGCTGATGTCACCTTCTCTCATTAGACCAAGTTTGTGCTTAACAAGAGGGTGTTTTACTTCAACAACTTTCATTTCCATCTCCGGCTTATGTGATGATTTTTAAACAAACCTTCAGATTATAAACGATTTCGTTCTCAATTTCTTGTTCTATGACAAAAGAAAAAACTTGCGCAAACGTTTGCTATCTATGTTTATCCACTGGTAGAATAGCGCCGTTTTCATATCCAACTTTAAACCAGAGGACTTCCCTGTGAGTGCTGATAACACTTCTCTTAGCTACAAAGACGCTGGCGTTGACATCGATGCAGGCAATGCGCTTGTTGACCGTATTAAAGGTGCAGTAAAACGCACACGTCGCCCAGAGGTAATGGGTGGTATTGGTGGTTTTGGCGCACTATGCGAACTGCCAACTAAATACAAGCAGCCAGTTCTTGTTTCAGGTACAGACGGCGTTGGTACTAAACTGCGCTTAGCTCTGGATATGAAAAAGCACGACACTATTGGTGTTGATCTTGTTGCTATGTGTGTCAACGATCTAATCGTACAAGGTGCTGAGCCATTGTTCTTCTTAGATTACTACGCAACAGGCAAACTCGATGTCGATACGGCTGCTGACGTAGTATCTGGTATCGCAGACGGCTGTGTACAAGCAGGCTGCGCGCTAATCGGCGGTGAAACGGCTGAAATGCCAGGCATGTACGAAGGCGAAGACTACGACGTTGCTGGCTTCTGTGTCGGTGTTGTTGAAAAAGAAGACGTTATCGACGGCACTAAAGTTGCCGCTGGTGATGCACTTATCGCTGTAGGTTCAAGCGGTCCACACTCAAACGGTTACTCGTTGATCCGTAAGATTCTTGAAGTATCTGGTGCAGACAAAAACGAAGAACTAGCAGGCCGCACTATTGGTGAGCACCTACTAGAACCAACAAAAATCTACATCAAATCAGCACTTAAGATGATTGAGAAGCACGATATCCATGCAATCTCTCACATCACAGGTGGTGGTTTCTGGGAAAACATCCCACGCGTTCTTCCACAAGGCACTAAAGCCGTTGTTGATGGAAACAGCTGGGAATGGCCCGTTATCTTCAAATGGCTACAAGAAAAAGGCAACGTAACCACTCACGAAATGTACCGCACATTTAACTGTGGTGTTGGCCTTGTTATTGCTCTACCAAAAGATCAAGCAGATGCTGCTGTTAAGCTTCTTCGGGACGAAGGTGAGAATGCATGGGTAATTGGCGAAATCGCAAACGCTGAAGCAGGCGAAGAACAAGTAGAGATCAAATAAGCATGAAGAGTATTGTTGTTTTAGTTTCAGGAAATGGCTCCAACTTACAGGCGATTATTGACGCCTGTAACACCCAAATTACAGGTGGCCGAGTCACTGCCGTATTCTCTAACAAAGCAGGCGTCTATGCTTTAGAACGAGCAGAGAAAGCAGGTTCAGCAGCACATTTCCTTGATCCTAAAGCATTCGATACTCGTGATGCCTTTGACCATGAGTTGATGAAGCAGATCGATGAGTATCAACCTGATGTCATCGTGCTTGCGGGTTACATGCGTATCTTAAGTGGCGAATTCGTTCGTCACTATATGGGACGCATGATTAACATCCACCCTTCTCTATTACCTAAATACCCTGGATTGAACACTTACCAACGTGCTATCCATGCTGGTGATGAAGAACACGGTACTAGCGTTCACTTTGTGACAGAGCAACTTGATGGTGGTCCTGTGATTCTGCAAGCGAAAGTGCCTATTTTTGACGAAGATACCGTCGAGACACTGACTGAACGTGTTCAAACTCAAGAACACCGTATTTACCCTATGGTGGTAAAATGGTTAGTGGAAGAGCGCTTGGTAATGAAAGATGAAAAAGAAGCCTACCTCGATGGTAAGCTGCTTGGAATCCACGGTCACGCAGAAGACTAATACACTGCTAAACCCAATCAAATACAAAGACGAGCTCATGCTCGTCTTTTTTGTTTACGACTGTTAATCCTCCATTCATCTTCGCTACCTTATCCTGACAAAAATGACGGAGGTAACGTATGGATCTTAAAAGCCTACTCAATCAAGCCTTTAGCTCAGACATTGTCCAAAAAGGGCAACAGCAGCTTAAGCAGCAATCCAATTCAAACACTCTAAAGTCTTTAGGCGCAGGAGCCGTGGGTGGTGGCTTAGTGAGCCTATTAATGGGTTCGAAGAAGAGTAAAAAGATGGGCAAAAAAGTCGGCAAAAACGCGCTAAAGATTGGTGGCGTCGCTGCGCTTGGCGCTTTGGCTTACAAAGTCTACAACGACTATCAAGGCAAGCAGTCTACTTCATCTCCACAAGAAACCTTTAATTCAAATGACAATATCCATGACGAGTTGATCATCAAAGCAATGATTGCCGCTGCGAAAGCTGATGGCCACGTCGATAATAAAGAGATGGAACGTATTGAATCCACTCTTACTCAAGCAGGGGCCAATACCCAACTTCAGCAATTGATTCACAGTGAGCTCAACAAGCCACTCGACCCAGGTGAAATAGCAAGGCTTGCTCAATCACCACAGCAGGCCTCAGAGGTGTATCTAGCCTCTTTGATTGTGGTTGATGAACAAAACTTTATGGAAAAGGCTTATCTTCAAGAGCTAGCAAAGCAACTCCAGCTCGCCCCAGAGGTCACCTTCCAGCTAGAGCAACAACTGCAAACTGATTAATTTTGCTTAGGTTTTGAACACGTCGTCGTACGCTTTGCGTTAGGACAAGCTTACACTTTGAGTTTCCGAATTTGAGTGTGTATATTTGAGAGCAGTTATCATTTATCGGAGTATAAGCCATGCAAGTATACGGCTGTTGTGAATTAGTGCGCGAACTGTACGCACAGATTGGAAGCGGCGATCAAGCCTATGTCCCACAAGCTATTTCATGCGCAGTAAGAGCGTTAAACGACATCGCTGCGGATGAGTCTTTGCCTAAAGAGGCTCGTGAAAAAGCAGCATTTGCGGCAGCAAACTTGCTGATCTCAGATTTTGAGGACAAGTAATGAACTTAGCCAACTTTGAAACCATGGACCCTGTCATGTTGATGAGTATCGTCAACATGAAGTTACGTGATGATTTCGGCGGTGATTTAGACAAGCTTGTCGCTTTCTTTGACATTGATAAATCAGCGCTAGAAACCAAGTTAGCCTCTGCTGGATTTGATTTCTTACCTGAAGCTGGCCAGTTCCGCTAATCTGTCTTTGATTAGCTACAAAAAAACCGCCTCGATGGCGGTTTTTTATTGAATGACGACTTATTACTCTTCTTCGAAGAAATCGTCTTCATCGTCAAGTTCAGCTTGCGCTGCGGCTGCGCGTTTCGCTTCTTCGTAACGTGCTTTCTTCTCAGCGGCTTCTTGAGCTAGTCGCTCTTCACGTTCGATGCGAACTTTACGTGCTTCGCCTTTACGCTCATTACGTTGAGCTTGGTTTTGAATAAAACCTGCTAGCTCTTTTTCAGCCCACTCTTGTGCTGCTGATTCAGTTTCAAAGCCAGTTTCACGTTTTGATACTGACGTTTTACGTGAAGTCACTTGGCGAGTGATCTCTGCACACCAACCGTTACGCTTTTCAGTAACACGAATGGCAAATTTTTTGTTGTTCGACATTTTCATTTCCTAAGGGATTCTAATGGAATATTGAGGGATTTAGCCATCCCTTGGCAAGCGCGGTATTAGAGCGCAAAAAGTGGCTGTTGGCTATTAGTTTTTCAAAAATAGAGCCGGATAACTGGATAACTGGATAACTGGATAACTGGATAACTGGATAACTGGATAACTGGATAACTGGATAACTGGATAACTGGATAACTGGATAACTGGATAACTGGATAACTAACGTTGCTCATTAGTGGTTGAGGAGTCAACTCTCGTTTTCCAGCAGCGAAGCGATCCATAGGACGAAGTCCGTTCCCGCTATCCATAAGCGCAGCGTTCCATAGGGCGCAGCCCGTTCTCGCTTCCAGACTCCCTTAAACAAAGAAAGCGCTAGCCTTTCAACCAGCGCTTTACTATTTGCAGTGTAGAGAACGAATCTCTGCTTAATTAGCCGATGTTCTTACGTGCGTTTTGGAACATACGCATCCAAGCACCGTTCTCGCCCCAACCTTCAGGAGACCAAGAGTTCGCGACTGTACGGAATACACGCTCTGGGTGTGGCATCATGATAGTCACACGGCCATCTTGAGTCGTTAGACCTGTGATTGCGTTTGGCGAACCGTTCGGGTTGTTCGGGTATTGCTGCGTTGGGTTACCGTGGTTATCCACGTAACGAACTGCAACCGTACCTGATGCTTCAATCGCCGCTAGGTGGTCAGCATCACGCACTTCTACGCGGCCTTCACCGTGAGAAACTGCGATTGGCATACGAGAACCTGCCATGCCGTCGAAGAATACAGAGTCAGACTTCTGAACTTCCACTAGGCTGAAGCGAGCTTCAAAGCGTTCAGATTCGTTACGTACGAAGCGTGGCCATAGATCTGCACCTGGGATTAGCTCTTTCAGGTTTGATAGCATCTGACAGCCGTTACACACACCTAGAGAGAAAGTATCTTCACGCTGGAAGAAGCCTTGGAACTGATTACGAGCTTGCTCGTTGAACAAAATAGATTTCGCCCAACCTTCACCCGCACCTAGTACGTCACCGTAAGAGAAACCACCACAAGCCACTAGGCCTTGGTACTCTTCTAGAACCGCTTGACCCGTTAGGATGTCGCTCATGTGAATATCAGTTGCTTCAAAGCCAGCACGGTCAAATGCTGCTGCCATCTCAACATGAGAGTTAACACCCTGCTCACGCAGAATTGCCATCTTAGGCTTAGCACCTTTAGCAATGTAAGGTGCTGCAATGTCTTCGTTCACATCGAAGCTTAGCTTAACGTTCAGACCTGGGTCAGAGTTGTCTTTCTTCGCTTCGTGCTCCTGGTCAGCACATGCCGGGTTATCACGTAGACCTTGCATCTTGTGCGTTGTCTCTGCCCAGATAGTACGTAGTTCAGTACGGTTACGCTCAAGAACTACTGCCTCACCGGAAGTAATCACTAGCTCGTCCGACGCTTCTACAGAGCCGATTACGTGTGAACATGCTTCAAGACCATTTGCTGCTAGCGTTGAAAGTACAGCGTCTAAATCTTCGTTCTTAACCTGAAGTACTGCGCCTAGTTCTTCGTTGAATAGTGCAGCTAGAGCGTCGTCGCCTAGGTCAGCGATATCAGCTTTAACACCACAGTGACCTGCGAATGCCATCTCAGCTAAAGTAACGAATAGACCGCCATCACCCTTATCGTGGTAAGCCACTACTTGATCGTTCGCAACTAGAGTTTGAACGCCTTCGTAGAAACCTTTTAGCTGCGCAGCGTTGTCTACGTCTGCTGGCTTATCACCAAGCTGCTTGTAAACCTGCGCTAGAGCTGTTGCACCTAGACGGTTTTGACCGTTACCTAGGTCGATAAGTACTAAGCTTGAAGCACCTTTGTCTGTACGAAGCTGAGGAGTGATTGTCTTACGAACATCTTCAACACGAGCAAACGCAGTGATGATTAGAGATAGCGGAGATGTTACTTCTTTCTGCTCGCCATTCTCTTCCCATTTGGTCTTCATCGACATTGAGTCTTTACCCACAGGGATCGTTAGACCAAGTGCTGGACATAGCTCTTCACCCACAGCTTTCACCGCTTCGTAAAGACCTGCATCTTCACCAGGGTGACCAGCTGGAGACATCCAGTTCGCAGACAGTTTAATGTGTTTGATATCACCGATGTTTGTCGCTGCGATGTTCGTGATTGCTTCACCAACCGCCAGACGAGCAGAAGCACCGAAGTCTAGTAGAGCCACTGGCGTACGCTCACCCATCGACATCGCTTCACCGTGGTAAGTGTCGTAGCTTGCTGCTGTTACTGCGCAGTTTGCTACTGGCACCTGCCATGGGCCAACCATTTGGTCACGCGCCACTAGACCTGTCACCGTGCGGTCACCGATCGTGATAAGGAATGTTTTCTCCGCAACCGTTGGTAGACGTAGCACACGCTCTGCCGCTTCGTTTAGCTCAATGCCGTCACGGTTAACTGCAGGGTTATTCGCTTTTAGCGTCTTCGCATCACGGTGCATCTTAGGCGTCTTACCTAGAAGCACATCCATTGGCATGTCGATTGGCGTGTTGTCGAAGTGAGAATCTTCAAGTTTCAGTTCACGCTCTTCCGTTGCCACACCTACTACAGCGTATGGTGCGCGCTCACGCTTACAGATCGCATCGAATACTTCCATGTTCTCTGGTGCAACCGCCATTACGTAACGTTCTTGAGATTCGTTACACCAGATCTCAAGTGGGCTCATACCCGGTTCGTCGTTTGGAACATCACGCAGTTGGAAGATACCGCCACGTTCGCCATCGTCTACAAGCTCTGGAAGTGCGTTAGAGATACCGCCCGCACCCACGTCGTGGATGAATGCGATTGGGTTCTCGTCGCCAAGCTGCCAACAACGGTCGATCACTTCCTGACAGCGGCGTTCCATCTCTGGGTTCTCACGCTGTACTGAAGCAAAATCTAAATCTTCTGCTGATTGACCAGACGCCATTGAAGATGCCGCGCCGCCACCAAGGCCGATATTCATTGCAGGACCACCAAGAACGATTAGGCTTGCACCGACTGGGATCTCTTTCTTCTGCACGTGCTCGTCACGGATGTTACCCATACCACCAGCAATCATGATTGGCTTGTGGTAACCACGAACTTCTTCACCAGCGTGAGAGTTCACTTTCTCTTCGTAAGTACGGAAGTAACCAAGTAGGTTTGGACGACCAAATTCGTTGTTGAACGCAGCGCCACCAAGTGGGCCTTCTAGCATGATATCCAGTGCGTTAACGATACGACCTGGCTTACCGAAGTCTGTTTCCCATGGCTGTTCAAAACCAGGAATGCGTAGGTTAGATGTCGTGAAACCAACTAGACCGGCTTTTGGCTTACCGCCAATACCTGTTGCACCTTCGTCGCGGATTTCACCACCAGAACCTGTAGATGCGCCCGGCCAAGGAGAGATAGCCGTTGGGTGGTTGTGCGTTTCCACCTTCATTAGGATGTGGGCTTTTTCTTGGTTGTAACCGTACTGGCGTGTTTCTGGGTTCGGGAAGAAACGGCCAACATCCGAACCTACCATTACCGCTGCGTTATCTTTGTAAGCAGACAGCACGTTTTCTGGTGTGGTTTCAAATGTGTTTTTGATCATCTTGAACAGAGACTTTTCTTGCTTAACGCCGTCGATAGTCCAGTCTGCGTTGAAGATCTTGTGACGACAGTGCTCCGAGTTCGCCTGTGCAAACATCATCAGCTCGATGTCTGTTGGGTTACGATCTAGCTTGTTGACGAACGCGTCGTAAAGGTATTCGATTTCGTCATCAGCAAGTGCAAGACCTAGGGTAACGTTTGCGTTTTCAAGCGCGGCGCGGCCGCCTTTAAGTAGGTCAACATCCGCCACTGGTGCTGGCTCTGCCACTTGGAAAAGTGCTTGTGCAGATTCAAAATCAGTGAAAACCACTTCCATCATGCGGTCGTGAAGAATTGCTTTAAGCTCGACTAATTGAAGCTCTGTCAGTTCAGCAGACGTTTCAATGTAATAAGCCGTACCACGCTCTAGACGAACCACTTTATCTAGACCACAGTTATTAGCAATGTCAGTCGATTTTGAAGACCAAGGCGAGATAGTGCCAGGACGAGGAGTAGCAAGCAGAAGAAGACCTTCTGGCTCGTGCTCTTCAATTGTTGGACCGTAAGTCAGTAGTTTTTCTAGTTTCTCAACTTCAGACGCATCTAAGTCTGTCGTTAGATCAGCAAAGTGTGCAAACTCAGCGTAAATACCTGTTACAGGTAGGCCTAGTTCACGACAAAGCTCTAGAAGCTTGTTAACACGAAATTCAGATAGAGCTGGGGAGCCACGAAAAATTCTCATGCGCTTAGGTCTCTCATGCAATTGATTAAGGTGATATTGGAATAAATTCAGTGGGTTACTGTATTTTCTTCGAAGCTATTCCCGAAGGTTTTTCAAACCTATGCCGATTCCACCTCTTTGATGCGAGCGCATTATATAGCAATTGTTTTTGTGATGTAACACCAAAAGCAACCGTTTGCGTCATTTTTTTTGTCAATTTTGAAATACAGCAAGATTAAGAATTTAAGAACTCTTATCTCGCCTAGTCACTGATTGGCTTGCCTTGTTATGACACTTTGATATAAATGCCGTACTGGATGTATGAGATCGTTGTTAATGAAGAAGTATTATATAAGTCACTTTAAGTCACTGAGCCTAATTATGTTTGCCGCTTTGCTGCTTTCTGGCTGTCAAATAGAGTCTGAACCTAAAAGTGAACTCGACTTAATTAAAGAGCGTGGCGTGCTGCGCGTGGGCACACTCAATAATCAACTATCGTATTACATTGGCCCAGATGGCCCTGCGGGTCTCGATTATGAATTGGCGCGGGAGTTTGCCAATGAATTGGGCGTTCAGCTTGAAATGAAGCCTGCTTATCGTATTTCTAGCCTTTACCCTGCTCTAGAAAAAGGAGAGATCGACATCATTGCCGCGGGGCTGAGTCAATCTCCAGAAAGGCTCAAAAACTTTCGTCCAGGCCCTGCTTACTATTACGTAAGCCAACAAGTGGTCTACAAAAAAGGCAATTGGCGTCCAAGAAACTTAAAGCAGTTGCTTGCAAAGCAGGCTGAATTGATTGAGAAAAATGAAGGAAAAGACGTTTTGAGTATTGTTGGAGATTCTCACTTCAATAAGACTCTGACCGACATTCAGGCTCAGCACCCAGAATTTTCTTACCATATCGACCCCAATGCTGACGTTAACGATCTGCTTAAAGCCGTCTCTCAAGGGGAACTTAGATTCACTGTCGCAGATTCGGTCGAGGTTTCATTATCACAACGTATCTACCCTGATATTGCTTTAGCATTCGAACTGACTGAAGACCAACCTATCTCATGGTTCTTGCGCCCTTCTCAGGATGAAAGCTTATATGGCTTATTGATTGAGTTTTTCGGTGCGGTTAATCAATCGGGACATCTTGCTTCTTTAGAAGAGAAATACATTGGCCACATTGGCAGCTTTGATTATGTCGATACTCGCGCCTTCATTCGTGCACTCGATTCCAAACTGCCTAAATGGTCGCCTTTATTTAAGAAGTATTCAGATGAATTTGACTGGCGCTTAGTCGCAGCATTGGCTTACCAAGAGTCTCACTGGAACCCGGTGGCAAAATCTCCGACTGGTGTACGCGGTATGATGATGCTGACCTTACCAACGGCAAAAAGTGTTGGAGTGACTAACCGTCTCGATCCTGAGCAATCAGTGCGCGGCGGTGTAGAGTACCTGCGTAGAATGGTCGATCGCATTCCTGATTCGATTGAAGAGCACGAAAAGATCTGGTTTGCGCTGGCTTCATATAACGTGGGTTATGGACATATGATGGATGCAAGACGCCTGACTAAACGTCAGGGCGGGAACCCAGATGCGTGGTCCGATGTAAAAGACCGTCTGCCACTGCTGCGTCAAAAGAAATACTACAGCCAAACTCGTTATGGTTTTGCCCGCGGTGATGAAGCGCGTAATTACGTAGAAAATATCCGTCGCTATTACCAAAGCATCATTGGTCATGTTGAGCAGCAGACGCCCTCTAGCGACGACGTAAGCATAGACGACCTTACTGTAATTCAAGTGCCTGAAACTGCAATCTCAGACGCCATGTCTATCTCAGCGGCAGAGCCTGTTTCTGCAAGTGAAAGCAGCAACGAATAGTCACTGTTAAGAGCGCAATGTTGTTTAAAGATTGCGCTCTTGAATTCCCTCTACCTCGCCCACATATAATATCGTGTCGAAGATCACTTGCGAACTTTCTTAAAATCGTAACAATGAGCAGGTATAAGACGTTAACCGTCTGAATATCAGTTACCTTCGATACCGTTCGTGATTGATTTTATTTTAACCACAATAGGAGGTTGTTTTATGCTTAGACGTAAAATGCAGTCAAAACGCCTTAATAAAACCGTTGCCGCAAACCGCCGCAAGCGTATGCTGAGCAACAACAAGAAAAAGGTGATTGCACGTCACCGCGCATTTATGCAGTTAATCGCTGTATAAACCCAGAGAGCAAACATCTTAGCCAAGATGTTTGCTTGAAAACCTACTGCCCCTTCTGCTGCAACTTTCTCGCTTTTTTACGCTGCGCTTTTTGTTCTTTACGACGACGTCTAAAAAATGTCTGTAACTGAATACGGCACTCATCTTCTAGTAAGCCATATTCAACATCCGCATAGTGATAAGCCGCTTGGTGCTCAAATAGATTTAACACACTTCCTGCTGCCCCTGCTTTGAGATCGCGCGCCCCAAATACGATTCGTTTAACTCGACTGTGTAGAAGTGCACCTGCGCACATCGGGCATGGTTCTAAAGTGACGTAAAGCGTCGTGTCCAACAAACGGTAGTTCTGCAAGGCTTGCCCCGCTTTACGTAGAGTCTGCATTTCAGCGTGAGCCGTCGCATCATGCTCACCGATGGATTGATTCCACCCCTCCGCAATCACTTCGCCCTCTTTTACCAATACAGCGCCAACAGGCACTTCACCTTCAGCTTCTGCTCTTTCGGCCAGCTTAAGTGCCAAGCGCATAAAATGATGATCTTGTTCAGAAAATTTCGGGGCTTCTTGCTCAGTAGACACTATGTTTGCTCGCAGCATTAATTTGGGGGATGGATTATAGCGTTTCAAATCGAGTATAACAAAACGCCCAGCGTTTTAAGCTGGGCGTTGTGAATAGAGAGCTCGGTAAGATTAAAAACCTAACGGCAAACCAAAGGTAAAGAAACCAATCAATACTGCCGACCACAGAGTCAAGAAAGCAACAGAGTAAGGCACCATAATGGCAATTACATCACCAAATGTCAGCTCAGGTTTGTACTTACGCATAAAGGCCAGTACCACACCCGCATAGCTCATCATTGGAGTAATGATGTTGGTTGAAGAGTCAGCAACACGGTAAGCCGCGGTGACTAAGTCTGGCGTCATGTTCGGGTTAACCTGATAAAGCATAGGAACGAAAATTGGACCAAGCAGCATCCACTTTGATGTTAGACCACCAACGAACAAGTTAATCACAGCAGTAGTTAGAATAAAGCCAAGCAGCATTAACGCAGGGAACTGTTGCAGACCCAGTGACTGTAAGAAAGTCGCGCCTAAGTAAGTCACGTAAGTGCCTAAGCCTGAGTAGCTAAGTAGCGCCAAAAAGTTGTAACAGAAGAAGGTCAGTACTAACACATAACCCATGGTGTTCATCTGCTTAACCATGGCGCTTACAACGTCTTGCAGCTTCTTGAACTTGCCTGTTGCCACACCAAAACAAAGACCAACAACCGCAAACACTAAAGAGATAAGAAGGATGATGTTATCTAGGTAAGGGGTTACCTCTTTTCCTGCGTCATTGGTATAAGTCGCTAATGGGCCAATCGCCAAGCCATAGATCGCTGCTAAAGTCGCTACTAGGCCAACACCAGCCCAACGCAGACCTTTTTGCTCTTGCTTGGTAAGTTCAAACTCATCAAAGTTTACTTCTTCAGGCAGTTGATAAGACATCTTTTCCAGACGAGGAGTGATAAAGCGTTTGGTCACCCACGCACCAACCACAGCAAGCAAGAAGGTGGACACCAAAACGAAGAAGTAGTGCATGGTAGCTGGGTTAAGTTCTTCACCGTTACGACCAACGAACGGGATGTTTTGAGATTCAGCAAAGATCTTAGCATTCACGCCTAAAACAACATCAACTGGGGTCGCTGGCAGCAAGTTAGCACTAAAGCCTGCCGATACACCCGCAAATGCCGCTGCCATACCGATTAATGGGTTTTTGCCTAGTCCAGCGTAAAGAAGACCAGCAAGAGGAATCAGCACTAAGTAGCCTGCATCCGCCGCAATAGAACTCATGATACCAAGGAAGACAACCAACAGTGGAAGTAAGCGGTCACTAATCTTTAGACCTACTTTCTTGATGACTGCGGTTAAAAGTCCAGAGTTCTCAGCAATGCCAACACCTAGCATTACAATCAAGATAACGCCAAGTACGCCATGACCAAACGCTAGCCAGTTTTGCAATAGCGCGTTCTCAAACATCCAGCGGAAGTTTTCCGCCGCTAACATGTTCTTAATCGAGAACTCAACGGCTTCCCCGCCCTTGCCCATGGTTTCAAAGCTCACGCCATCCATTAATCCGGTAACAACCAGAGAAAACGCAAACAAGAACATAAAAATAATCACTGGATCTGGGATTTTCTTACCCGCTCTTTCGATGAACCCGATAACCCCTGAAGGCTTTGCTTCAGACGCTGCAATTTCACTCATAAATGACATCCTAAACTTTTAACTGAGTCACATTTAATAAATTGGTCGGGCACATTATCAAACAGAATATAGGGTGTAAAACCACGCTTAGAAGTGTGAGCAAAATAAAAAACCATAGTGAATGCTTATCACAAGACAATAGGCCAACAGGCCCAATGCAGATCTACCATTAATGTTACCCAAAAGCACTTAGGTAGAATTAACAACCAATAAAAATTAATTTTTACATTTCAAAAAACCAGGAAACAGACATTTACTGGATTTATATTCCACCACAAAAACAAAAGCCTCGCTAATTAGCGAGGCTTTATCATTGGGTGTTCGGTAGTCAACAATTACATCGTGTAAGTGTAAGGCGCTTGAATACCTAGAGGGATACCTAGCATCCAGTACACAACTAGGAAGATAGACCAACCAATCAGCATTGCGATAGAGAACGGCATCATTAGTGAAGCTAGAGTACCGATACCAGTCGACTTCACGTAGCGCTGACAGTAAACCACAACAAGTGGGAAGAAAACCATCAGAGGAGAGATGATGTTCGAAACAGAGTCACCAACACGGTAAGCCGCTTGAGACAGTTCTGGTGAGATACCAACTGCCATTAGCATTGGAACTAGGATTGGACCAATCAGAGCCCATTTCGCTGAAGCAGAACCAATAAGAAGGTTTACAGACGCTGTCAGAAGAATCATACCGATGATCGTTGCTTCACCTGGTAGATTCATCGCTTTCAAGCCTTCAGCACCGTATAGCGCTAGAAGAGTACCAATGTTTGACTGAGCGAACGCCGATAGGAACTGAGCACAGAAGAACGACATTACGATGTAAGCGCCCATGGTCGACATAGTATCAGCCATCGCTTTGATAATATCGTTACTAGTTTTGAACGTACCCGACACTTTACCGTAAACGTAACCAGGGATGATAAACAGAATGAAGATCAATGGAACAATCGACTTCATAATTGGTGCTGAGAACGCTGTGATTTCACCTTCAGGAGAACGCAGTGCTGATGTTTCTGGGATCAGAGCAACAACCAATAGAGCGATACCCGCAAGCATAGCCCAACCAGCGTAACGGAACGCTTTTGACTCTAGCTCAGTGAATGAACCTAGATCAGGTGCTTTTTCTGCATCTTCATCAACTGGTGTATTAGCTAGGCGAGGTTCAATGATTTTCTCAGTAACATACCAACCAATCGCTACGATGATGACTGAAGAAATACCCGTGAAGAAGATGTTCGCCAGTGGGTTAACTACGTACTCAGGGTCAAGAACTTGTGCTGCGGTTTGCGTGAAACCTGCTAATAGTGGGTCAATACCTGAAGGGATAAAGTTAGCAGAGAAACCACCAGATACACCAGCAAACGCCGCTGCGATACCAGCTAGAGGGTGACGACCAGCTGCGTGGAAAATGATACCACCAAGAGGAATAACCAGTACGTAGCCCGCATCTGCAGCAGTGTGCGATACGATTGCGACAAGGATTAGCATTGGTGTAAGAAGCTTAGCTGGTGTGAAGTTAAGCATTTTCTTAAGGCCAGTTGTAATGAAGCCAGAAGAGTCAGCAACACCAACACCTAGCATCGCTACAAGCACGATACCTAGTGGTGCAAAACCAGTAAAGGTAGTAACCATGTTCGCTAGAAAGCTTGCTAGAGATTCGCCAGTCAGAAGGTTGTTGATTGCAAGCGCTTCACCCGAACGTGGATTAATAAGGTCGAACGTGAAGTTAGAAAGAAGGGCAGATGCACCCCATGTAATGATCAGTGCCCAAAAGAACAGGATGGCAGGATCTGGGATCTTGTTACCCGCTCGTTCAATAAAGTTTAGGAAGCGGTCCATACCACTAGGCTTTGGTGACGGAGCTTTATTAATTGCTTGGTTACTCATGGTAACTCCATATGTGATGTTGTTGCGGTAGACCTTTATGCATTTATTATGTCGGTCTATTTTTCACCATGTATTTTAGTGAATCCACTCTAATAAAGCACAACAATCTAGAGGTTTTTCCATAATTGGAGACATATTTTGCAAAAACGCCATCTACGTGCAACAAACTACAAACACAAACTCCCGAGATTAATAAACAATAATGAAACTAAAATGCAAAATATAACGTATGCAGGTTAGTAAAATAGATCTACCAATTCACAATATGAATCTATCTGCTTATAAATTCACCATCCCTAGCAATCATAGTAGTAAGAGTTAACTGCTGAAGTTCTCCCAGACGATCTTGCCAGTGTGCGCTAATCGTTATCTGTTTAAGTGAAGAAGAGAGCGCAGCAGATGGCGTGCTAATTTGCCAACTAAGCTGATAAGGAGGAAGAGAGTCAGAGCCACTGCTTATCAAATCGAAATCTGCCACCGCGACGCTTGACTGACTTGGGTCTGCTCCTCGGGTACGAAACCATTCCAGCTTGTTTTCAATTAGGTTTAATCCTTCAATACTCTTAACCGCGAAATCACTCCTTTGCTCGGTGTAAACCTGTAACTTAATCAAAGCCAGACTCGCAATACCGATCAGCAACAAGGCAATTAACACCTCCAATAGAGTAAAACCTCGCCGACTATTGCCCATACCAGCCTCCGGGATACCAAGCAAATACTTTACGCCCCTGAATAGGGTTATTCGCTGCTGAGTAATCTAAGTCATAGGAGCCTTTTAGTACCACTTCCCCACCCGGCGCATCAAAGTGCAACCCACCTTTGGGATGAAATGAACCGTTATCAAAATAGACGGTATGACTACCCAGCCAAGCCTGAATAGAACTATTAAAACTGACTGCATTCCAATAATCATTCAGGCTCGACACGCTGAAGTCTAATGACGACATGTCCACTAAGTGATAGAAAGATCCGGCAAATACATTTGAACCTGTCGAAGAGAAAATACCATTCTCTACCACAAGTGATGAAGGCCAAGCAATGTTCAAAGGAGTGGTGATGATACAGTGCCCTTCTATCCATAGCTTGTTATTGGTCGATGTTAAGTGGCTATTAATCACATCAGCGCAGTTGTGGCCGTCAGAAACAGTCGCTAACGAGATCACCTGATATTGCAGCTTGGCGCGCGCAATGTTTTCAGCGTTTTTAGTCATATTAAAGTAATTCTGAAACGTATTAAGCTGCGAGTCTTGCTGGTAATCGTTTTTAAACAAATTGCCAGTTTCAGAGGTGTTTTGATTGCTAGAAAGAGAGGTTTTGTACTCTGGTACGCACTTGCCATTAAAACCTGAATAGGGTCCGTTAACCATAGGCTCGCTGGTCGACAATGTTCCTGTGCTTCCCCCGGTTTCATACACCACTTTAGAGAGATACCTCACCGCCACGCAGTCATAAAAACCATCTGATCGAGCCTCTCTTGGCGCATCTGGAGCAATATCGATGCTCCCAATCAAACGTAAATCCGCTGTCGATTGAATCGCGCCCATACCACTCACCTCACTGTGATGAAAACGGCGATTAATTCGATAGTTTTCACTATTGGCGTGTACTAGGTAGTTGTCTTCGTTGAGCGGCTCAATATAAAGCGCTTCTAGTTGCAAGGTTTCTTTACATACATCATTGAGCAAGGTGTTGGAGGCAGAAGAAAGCGCGTTAAGCTGATCCGGAAATGCATTTACATAAGCGTAGGCGCATTCTACACCCGCTTCAGATTGCCAGTGAGCCTGCCTAACCTTCACTTCGTTTTGTGCTCGTTTGATCTGATAAAACAGAACTTTGTAGCTAGTTAACCCGACTAACAAAGCCGTGACCAAAACAACGCTGGTAATAAGTAGAGTCGCAAACCCTCTTTCAATGGTGCGCCTCATTGCCAGTTCCTAAGTAGCGCAGTGAGATTGGCTTGATAAGTTATCTCTGTGTCAGTAACTAGGTGGGCGTGGATTGATATGGTCACCATTCGCGTCTCCGCCTCGCCACCTTTGACCACTTCTTTATTGAGCGAAAATTCTGTCACAGATATTTGTTTAGGATTAAACAAATTAAAACAGTAACCTCTGCCCCCAGATGAAGAAGCTGAGGAAATAGAGAGCGGGCTTGCTGTGTGCTTTTCGCACAGCTTGAGTGAATCTCCTAACTCTACGGTTTCTGACTCTTCACGTTTATAGACAATATTACGAAACGAGGTGCTCCCCACAGAAGCGATGCGGTAAACATAGCCAAGTACCCCTAACTCATTGTCGATATAAAGATGAGAAGTCGCCCCAGACAACTGGGCAGGGATAGCTGCAACGCCATCAAAACCTGCTCGGTGAATGTCCTCTTTTATTTGCAATAGGGTACTCGATAGGTTTTGCGCAAGCAGCAATTGCTTTCCTCGCTCGGTGGCGAGCTTTTGTCCGCTAGTAAATACCGTTCCGATAACCCCAATCGCCATAACTCCCATGATCGAAGCGATCAGGAGCTCGACTAGACTTGCCCCACGTTGACGACAATTACGCACAGTTGGGAAAACCATAACTACTTACACTTAGCGCGCAGAGCATGATTCGGTTACCCGCGTAGGAACTTTTTACAATCAGCGCTTGGCTAGCGTGACCTTTGGGGTAGAAACTCAAGCTACCATCTTTAATTCGACCGCGCAAACCATCGAATTTGATTCTATCCGCGGAATAAGTCCAATCGAGCTGTAAGTCTTTAAATGAAGTGCCCTGTAAAAATAGAATTTTGTTGCCCTCTCCTCTGGTGACTGAATCTGTCAGTGTCACCGTCCAGTCTTTGGCTAAAACTGGCGAAGAAGTGAAGGTAAAATGCGCCCATAAATCGCGGTTTCTCCAAATCGCTTCAGAACGGGCTTGGTTTAAAAAACCATTTAGCTCGTTGGCTGCTCTGAGCATTTGACTATTGAGATGGAGATTATGAAAACTGGGTACAGCGACTGAAAGTATTGCAGCCAACACCAGCACCGTGATTAATAGCTCTAACAGAGTAAACCCGCGAGACATTTCCCAAATTCCTATGCAAAGTCAAATGTAAAGAAGTTTCCAACTTGAAGACATGCTAGCAGCTTAGAAAAATAGGCGAACAGCCTGATAGGAAGCCTTCGAAATGATTCGAAAAAAGTTATGTAATTCAAGAAAATATCGAGTAAAAGCAATGACACTTGTCGAACTGATGCTCGCTTTAGCCATTATCTCAATAGTCGCGGCAATCGCATATCCAAGCTATCAAAGTCACTTACTCAGGGCACATCGGACTGCTGCACTGACGGATTTAGCCAAGATTCAAATCGAACTCGAACAGCACTATTCAGGGAGTTACCAATCGGCAGCGACATCGGTGTTATCTGGAGGGGTGTGTAGTTTCTGCACCGTAGATAGTGAGCATTTCACTGTGTCTATTTCTGCCACAGCATCTGCATATACTATCAAGGCAGAACCTATCGGCGGGCAGTTAAAGGATCAGTGTTCCGACAATCACTATAGCCAACTGACCATCAATCAAACAGGTGAAATGACGCCACCCAATTGTTGGCAATAAAAAAGCCTGCTGAGAAGCAGGCTTTCTAAATCTTAGTGCTAAAGTTAGCTAGTTAGGTCATCAAAGAACTTCTTCACACCGTTGAAGAAGCCTTCCGATTTAGGCTTATGTTTCGTTGCCGCTTCACCACCACAAGACTCTTCAAATTCTTTTAGCAGATCTTTCTGACGCGAGCTAAGGTTTACTGGCGTTTCGACAACTAGTTTAACAATCAGATCGCCAACACCACCGCCACGAACACCTTTGACACCTTTACCACGCATACGGAACATGCGACCAGTTTGGGTCTCAGTTGGAACTTTAAGGTTTACACGACCATCAAGTGTTGGCACTTCAACTTCACCACCTAGTGCTGCCATAGCAAAGCTCACAGGTACTTCACAGTAAAGGTTGTTGCCATCACGCTCAAAGATATGGTGCTCTTTGACATGAACTTGAACATACAGATCACCCGCAGGAGCACCATGCTCTCCCGCTTCACCCTCACCAGAAAGACGAATACGATCGCCCGTATCTACACCAGCTGGGATCTTAACGTTAAGGGTCTTAGTCTTCTGCTTACGACCTTGTCCATGACATACATTACATGGGTCTTTAATGATCTTGCCTTTACCATGACAAGTAGGACAGGTTTGCTGAACCGCAAAGAAACCTTGACGCATCTGAACCTGACCATGGCCATGACAGGTACCACAAGTTTCCGCAGAAGTGCCTTTCTTAGCACCGCTACCTTCACAGCTGTCACAGTGAACCAATGTTGGAACTTCAATCTCTTTAGATACACCACGAACTGCTTCTTCAAGTGACAGTTCCATGTTGTAACGAAGGTCAGCACCGCGCTGAGCACGATGACCACCGCCACCACGACGACCGCCACCGAAGATATCACCGAACACATCACCAAAGATGTCGCCGAAATCAGCACCGCCGCCACCAAAGCCGCCGCCGCCCATACCGCCTTGTTCAAAAGCAGCATGACCGTATTGGTCATAAGCAGCTTTCTTTTGCGGATCGAGAAGAATTTCGTACGCTTCTTTTACTTCTTTAAACTTTTCTGCTGCGCTTTCATCACCCTGGTTACGGTCTGGGTGGAATTTCATCGCTAGGCGCTTGTAGGCCTTTTTAATATCACGCTCTGATGCATCGCGGCTTACGCCTAATACTTCGTAAAAATCACGTTTTGACATGTTCTTCATCACCAATGTAGTACTGCAAACGGAGGATGGTTATCACACCGCTTGGTGTTTGTATCATTCTAGATAAAGATTCGAGATTCGAGATTCGAGATTCGAGATTCGAGATTCGAGATTCGAGATTCGAGATTCGAGATTCGAGATTCGAGATTCGAGATTCGAGAACCATTATCTAGACTGACATCTTAGTTACAAACATACGGGCGTATGAGTTTCCTCAAACGCCCGCAAGAAATTAAATTAAGTATGTCGAATCAAGAATTACTTCTTGCCGTCTTCCTTAACTTCTTCAAACTCAGCATCAACTACGTCATCTTGTTGAGGCTGTGCTTGTTCTGCACCAGCTTCAGCGCCTTGCTGTGCTTGAGCTTGCTGTTGAGCGATTTCCATTAGCTTTTGAGCTGCTGCCATAAGTGCTTGAACTTTAGCGTCGATCGCTTCTTTGTCTTCGCCCTTACGTGCTTCTTCTAGCTCAGAGATAGCTGCTTCAATCTTCTCTTTCTCGTCAGCTGGAAGTGCATCACCTGCTTCTTCCACTTGCTTACGAGTACCGTGAATCATTTGGTCAGCTTGGTTACGTGCAGTAGCTAGCTCTTCGAACTTCTTGTCCGCTTCTTTGTTAGCTTCTGCTTCTTGTACCATTTTCTCGATATCTTCGTCGCTTAGACCGCCAGAAGCTTGGATAGTGATCTTCTGTTCTTTACCAGTCGACTTATCTTTCGCAGATACGTGTAGGATACCGTCCGCATCTAGGTCGAAAGTTACTTCGATTTGAGGCATACCACGTGGTGCTGGCTGAATACCTTCTAGGTTGAATTGACCTAGAGACTTGTTGTACATCGCCTGCTTACGCTCACCTTGAAGAACATGGATAGTTACCGCGTTCTGGTTATCTTCTGCTGTAGAGAAAACTTGGTTCGCTTTCGTTGGGATAGTTGTGTTCTTCTCAACTAGCTTAGTCATTACGCCGCCCATTGTCTCGATACCTAGAGACAGAGGAGTAACGTCTAGTAGAAGTACGTCTTTAACATCACCAGCAAGTACACCACCTTGAACTGCAGCACCCATTGCTACTGCTTCATCAGGGTTCACGTCTTTACGAGCTTCTTTACCGAAGAACTCAGCAACTTTCGCTTGAACCATTGGCATACGAGTCTGACCACCAACTAGGATAACGTCAGTAATGTCGTTTACAGATAGGTCTGCGTCAGCAAGAGCAACTTTCAGAGGCTCAAGAGAACGTTGAACTAGGTCTTCAACTAGAGATTCTAGTTTCGCACGAGTCACTTTAACGTTCATGTGCTTAGGACCAGTCGCATCTGCAGTCACGTAAGGTAGGTTTACGTCTGTTTGAGAAGTAGAAGAAAGCTCAATTTTCGCTTTTTCTGCTGCTTCTTTAACACGCTGCATTGCTAGAGGATCGTTCTTAAGATCGATACCTTGCTCTTTCTTGAACTCTTCAACTAGGTAGTTGATCATGCGGTTATCGAAGTCTTCACCACCTAAGTGAGTGTCACCGTTAGTTGCTAGTACTTCGAATGTTTTCTCGCCTTCAACTTCGTCAATCTCGATGATAGAGATATCGAAAGTACCACCACCAAGGTCGTATACAGCGATAGTGCGGTCACCGCCTTGCTTGTCTAGACCGTATGCTAGAGCAGCTGCTGTTGGTTCGTTGATGATACGTTTAACTTCTAGACCTGCGATACGGCCAGCATCTTTAGTTGCTTGACGCTGAGCATCGTTAAAGTAAGCAGGCACTGTGATAACTGCGCCAGTTACTTCCTCACCTAGGAAGTCTTCTGCAGTTTTCTTCATTTTCTTTAGGATTTCAGCAGAAACCTGAGGAGCTGCCATTTTCTGACCTTGCGCTTCTACCCAAGCATCACCGTTGTCAGCCTTAACGATTTTGTAAGGCATGATTTCGATGTCGCGCTGAACTTCTTCGTCTTCGAAACGACGACCAATAAGACGCTTAATTGCAAATAGCGTGTTAGTTGGGTTAGTAACTGCTTGACGTTTTGCAGGTTGACCTACTAGCGTTTCACCGTCTGTGTAACCAATTACCGATGCAGTGGTGCGCTCACCCTCTGCGTTTTCAATTACACGTGGTTTGTCGCCGTCTAGTACAGCAACACATGAGTTAGTAGTACCTAAGTCAATACCAATGATTTTACCCATCAGGCTATCTCCGAATAAATTTCTATTTTCGTTTTGCTATATCCCCTATGTGGGGATGGAGAATCGGGTTTCAACCCTTGCTCACAAACAAAAATAATGATGTTTGCTTCTCTATGCCCAATAGATAAGGGCGCCAAATGGCTTTTCAAGGGACGAAGTGAAAAAAAGTTAAAAAAGATTTGGAGAGCTGGAGAGCTGGAGAGCTGGAGAGCTGGAGAGCTGGAGAGCTGGAGAGCTGGAGAGCTGGAGAGCTGGAGAGCTGGAGAGCTGGAGAGCTGGAGAGCTGGAGAGCTGGATTATTGTCTCACCCAGAGAACAAGTGTCGTCAACTAATATTAAACTTGCTGATTTTCTTCATACTATTTTCATGCGATAAAGCGCTCATCAAGGTTTAGGATGTTTGATTTCTTCAGTGTTCAGAATGAAATATCAAAATTTAAATGTATGGCAAATCAGTTTTGAGCTATGTAAGCAAGTCTACCCAAAAGTTAATCACATAAACGATTACTCGTTTCGAGACCAAATAAGACGCTCTTGTATCTCTATATCAAGTAACATTGCCGAAGGGATGGAAAGAGAAAGTAATAAAGAAACGGCATACTTTTTAAGTGTCGCGAAAGGATCTACGGGAGAATTGAACACTCAACTTCTACTTGCTGCGGAGTTTGGTTACATATCCTTAAGTGACCGAGACAAATTATGCGAACAGTGCCATCGTATCGCAAAGATCCTTGCAGCTCTAATAAGAAAGTTTCGTACCTAACAGCTCCCAGCTGAGTAGTTTTCTCGTTATCTAGCTTTCCAGTTATCCCCTAAACAAAAAAGCGAACCCTAAGGCTCGCTTTCAAATTCCGACACTTTAATGATTAAGCATTTGCTTGAGCGGGTTTCGCTTCTACTTCTGCTTCTTCTTTGCCGATTTCACCTTCTGTTTTTGCAACGATAGTGTTTACAGCGGTATCGCCTACTACGTTAGAAGATGTACAGAACATATCGTTGATACGGTCAACAGCTGCGATGATTGCAAGACCTTCTGGTGGAAGACCTAGTTGGTGAAGAAGAACACCGACCATTACAACGCCGCCGCCTGGAACACCACCAGCACCGATAGATAGAAGCAGGATAGTAAGACCTAGAGTGAACACATCAGCAGTGTTGATTGGCTGACCAAATGCGTTTGCAACGAAGATAGTCGCTAGTGCGATGTAGATAGACACACCAGACATGTTCATGGTTGCACCTAGTGGTACACCAAAACCTGCTACTGATTTTGAAACGTGTAGTTTCTCAGTCAGAGTGCGCATTGTTACAGGGATCGTCGCGTTCGAGCTTGCTGTAGATAGAGAGAATAAGATCTGCTCACGAGTTGCACGTAGGAACGTCTTTGGAGAAGTACCTGTCGCAATGCCTACTGCCATTGGGTAGAAGAAGAAGATCCAGAACACTAGCATTGCCACAACAAGCGCTACATAGCCTGCTACAGACATTAGCGTGTTCGCGTCTAGCGTTGCACCTAGTTGAATCATCAGCGCAAATACGCCGTATGGAGCAAGGCTCATTACAAGACCAACCAGCTTCATCATGATTTCGTTAGCCATCTTGAATGTGCGAATAGCCGGACCACCGCGTGAATCAAGAGCTTGAATAGCAAGACCTGTCAGGATTGCCATGAAGATGATTTGTAGCATGTCACCATTAGCAAACGCTTGAACAGGGTTGCTTGGTACAATGTTAACTACTAGTGAGAAGATATCAGGTGTTTCAGTTGTTGTGAGTTTAACCGTTTCTGAAATCGTACCTGCTAGGTTCGCGTCAGCACCTGGTTGGAAAATCATACCAACGGTAAGCGCCGCAGTAATCGCGATGATGGTGTTAATAATGTATAGAGCAAAGGTTTTACCACCAAGACGACCAAAGGCAGTGATGTCTTTCAGGTCAACAATACCACATACGATTGAAACGTATACCAAAGGTACAACAAGTAACTTGATCAGTGATACGAACATACCGCCCGCGCCTTCAGCAGCGCCTAGAAGGTAAGTATCAAAGATTGCAATCCCGCTAAATAAGTACTGGATCGCAGTACCGATCAGTAGACCAGCAAACAAGCCTACAAATATCTTGCTTGAAAGCGATTTATCCATCATTCATCTCCAGAATGTTGTGTTTTTAATTTATGGTTTTATAGTTTATTCCGCCAGTTTTCCCGACAGAGTTCGCACATAATACACACAAAGGTTACAAAATAAAGACTTTGTTTACGATAATGTTACAAGTTTCAAATCAGAAATTAATTTTCGGTTAAACTTCATGCTAAGAATAATTCACCAAATCAATTATTTATTGAGAAATAACACAACTGGTCTGAGAGGATAAAAAAAGAGAGGCCTAAGCCTCTCCTCTGTTTAAAACACGTTAAGTGTGAAAATTATTTAGCAACCATTACCATTGCAGGGCGAATCACGCGACCGTTAAGCTCGTAACCTTTCTGCATAACAAACATAACCGTATTAGCTTCGTAGTCTGGGCTCTCTTGGATAGACATCGCTTGGTGCATTTCTGGGTTAAACACTTCACCTTCAGGGTTGATCTCTTTTAGACCAAACTTAGAAACCGTATCTACAAACGTTTTGTGCGTCAGTTCCACACCTTCAAGCAGTGGCTTAACCACTTCGTTTTCAGTGTCAGCGGCTTGAATTGCTCGCTCTAAGTTATCGATAACTGGCAACAGCTCTTCCGCAAACTTGTTTAGAGCGTATTTACGCGCTTTATCGATCTCAGTTTCAGTGCGGCGACGCATGTTTTCAACTTCAGCCTTCGCACGTAGCACACTATCTTGCTGTTCCTGAACTTTCGCTTCACTTGTTAGTAGCGCTGCTTCTAGTTGAGCAATCTTAGCGTCTTTCTCATCACCAATTTCTTCAAGCTCTGCTTCCGCTTCTTGAGCAGCTGCTTCTACTTTCTCTGCTTCTTCGATGATTTGATCCAGCTCTTCTTCTGTAACTTTGTTTTCTTCGTTGCTCATGATATCTCCAGAATTCAACTTTATTGGTTCCCAACACATCACGTTTATCGTATTGGGATACACAAAAATTCGCATAAATAGCTAACTTGCCATTATTATGGGGATGAAGATTGTCGAATCAAGCCTATTTGGTGCGGAAAACCTATGAAAAAACCTTTTGAAGTGATCGCCATCATTGGTAAACCAAGAGATCAGCAAGCTATAGCGACTCATAGAGAGCTGTATACCTGGCTTCAAAGCGAAGGTTATAAAGTGTATATCGACGATCGATTGAGTGAAATCTTAGATGATATTCCTAGTGACGATTTCGCTAGCCTGATTCAACTTGGGCGTATTGCCGACTTAGCGATCGTCGTCGGTGGTGATGGCAACATGCTAGGCGCTGCTCGTGTTCTTTCTCGCTTTGATATTTCTGTCATAGGTGTAAACAGAGGTAATCTAGGTTTCCTTACTGACTTAAACCCAGAAGATTTCCAAACAGCCTTATCAGCCGTACTGAACGGCGAGTTCATCGAAGAAGAACGCTTTTTACTCGAAGCAGAAGTGCATCGACATGGGCAGGTAAAAAGCCACAATGCCGCGCTTAACGAAGCGGTACTTCACCCTGGGCAAGTCGCCCATATGATTGAGTTCGAAGTTTACATCGATGATAGCTTCGCATTCTCTTTGCGTGCGGATGGCCTGATTGTATCTACGCCAACCGGCTCAACCGCCTACTCACTCTCTGGTGGCGGCCCGATTCTGTCACCGAGTTTAAATGCCATTTCACTGGTGCCTATGTTCCCGCATACCCTTTCTAGCCGCCCACTTGTGGTCGATAGCGCGCGCCATATTAAGCTTGTCGTTTCACCAGATAACCGCGGAATGCAAGAAGTTGGCTGTGACGGCCAAGTATCACTGCCAGTCTCACCGGGGGATGAAGTCCACATCTACCAGAGCCCGAATGTGCTTAAGCTGATCCACCCGAAAGATTACAGCTACTACCATGTATTGAGAAACAAGTTGGGCTGGTCGAGTCGGTTGTTTTAAGAGCTGGAGAGCTGGAGAGCTGGAGAGCTGGAGAGCTGGAGAGCTGGAGAGCTGGAGAGCTGGAGAGCTGGAGAGCTGGAGAGCTGGAGAAGTTTTGAAGGGTTGGCGTACTACGTCAATCCTTTTTAGTTTTGGCGCACTTTTCTAAAGAAGCGGGATGCGGAAACGGACTTCGTCCTACGGATAACTGGATAACTGGATAACTGGATAACTGGATAACTGGATAACTGGATAACTGGATAACTGGATAACTGGATAACTGGATAACTGGATAACTGGATAACTGGATAAC
>NZ_JCAFVV010000009.1:0-138302 GCF_059295395.1 Vibrio sp. SCP2
CGTATTCTCTATCCAAGGTCGTGGTACAGTAGTAACTGGTCGTATCGAGCGCGGTATCCTAACTGTAGGTGACGAAGTAGAAATCGTTGGTATCAAAGAGACAACAGTAACTACATGTACTGGTGTTGAGATGTTCCGTAAGCTTCTAGACGAAGGTCGTGCGGGTGAGAACGTTGGTGCACTTCTACGTGGTACTAAGCGTGACGAAGTAGAGCGTGGTCAAGTACTAGCGGCTCCTAAGTCAATCAACCCACACACTAAGTTCGAATCAGAAGTATACGTACTGTCTAAAGATGAAGGTGGTCGTCACACTCCATTCTTCAAAGGCTACCGTCCACAGTTCTACTTCCGTACAACTGACGTAACTGGTAACATCGAGCTACCAGAAGGCGTAGAAATGGTAATGCCAGGCGATAACATCAAGATGACTGTTGAACTAATCGCTCCAATCGCGATGGACGAAGGTCTACGTTTCGCAATCCGCGAAGGTGGCCGTACAGTTGGTGCTGGTGTTGTTGCTAAGATCTTCGACTAATTCTTCGGGATTAATTGAAATCTTGCACACTTCTTCTTTTTTGAAGAACGCGCATTAGAGAAAGGGAAGCTTCGGCTTCCCTTTTTCGTTTTTGGTTATAAGGGTTGGTTTGCTTTAACCTCTCTAACTCACTGAAAAGACGTCTTCATTTTTCTACGCTTGTTTCTCTACAGTTTAAGCCTTTGAAACTCGTCATCTCACTCTAGAACGATATAACAAAATGTTCTTATTATTTCTCCAACACAACTAGTAACGATAACAATTCTTGTTTATATTTATTCTCGCAAGTAGTAAGTGGAAGTATTTTTATGTTCGTATGTCTTTGTCATGGGATTTCAGACAAGAAAATTAGGAAGTTAGCGATTGATGAAGGCGTAACTGATATTAAGGGAATTAAAAAATGCACCGCGCTGGGTAGCCAATGTGGCAAGTGCATTAAGATGACCAAAGAAATTTTAGCCGAAACAGAGTACTTACAAGTGAAACAAGCCAGCTAATTTATAGCTGAGCCTTTTTGACACCTTCTTATTTGGAACTAGATTTATAAGAGCCAAAGAGGAGGGCTTATGTCATGAAAGGCGATCCAATCATAATCCAACATCTCAATAAAGTGCTCGGTAATGAGCTCATCGCTATCAATCAATATTTTCTCCACGCACGAATGTATAAAGACTGGGGTCTTAAGCATTTAGCTGACAAGGAATATCACGAATCAATTGATGAAATGAAACATGCGGATCATTTGATCGAACGAATTCTATTCCTTGAAGGGCTACCGAATATGCAAGATCTCGGTAAGCTGATGATCGGTGAAGATGCCAAAGAGATGCTTGAGTGCGATTTAAAACTTGAGATGGCAGCAATTCCAGATCTGAAAAACGCTATTGCTTATGCGGAAGATATTCACGATTACGTCTCTCGCGATCTGTTCCAAGATATCCTAGAAGACGAAGAAGAGCATGTTGATTGGCTTGAGACACAACTCGGCTTGATTGATATGACAGGTATTCAGAACTACCTACAAGCGCAATATGTTGATGAGGATGAAGATTGATTGCATTTTTGCAGAGATAAAAAGACCCCCAATAATTGCTGTGCATTTATTGGGGGTCACTTCATTTAGTCAGGGATTTTGTACTTTGGTTAGCCAAATAAGATTAGACCCCAAGTGACTACCACCAAAGAGAGGGCAACAAAGACAGCAGCAGAGCCGATATCCTTCGCACGTCCGCTGAGCTCGTGATACTCGGAGCCCACGCGGTCGACAACCGCCTCTATCGCTGAATTAAGCAGTTCAACCAAAACCACAATGAACAGCGTTGCTATCATGACCACTTGCTCAAGTTTTGTCACAGGTAGGAAAAAGGTCGCTGTAGCCATGATGATCAGCAATATCACCTCTTGGCGAAATGCAGCTTCGTAACGCCACGCTGCCGTTAACCCTTTTATTGAGTAACCAGTAGCGTCAATAATTCGTTTGATACCGGTTGCACCTGGCTTCATTGGTTTTCTCCTTGGGTTAAACAAGTGGCAAATATATCAAGCTCTGCGTTGTACTCGCTGGTCGTAATGTCCATCAAGCCCAACACAGAGTGGAAGAAGTTATCATGAGATAGCTTTTCATTCGATACTTTCTGCATACATTGTTCATCAAGCTGGTGTTTAGTGACAAATTTGTCTGACATCCAGGTAATCATAGGTACATGAGTCTGATGTTTGGGTGCAATAGATGCTGGCATACCATGGAGGTAGACACCATTCTCACCTAAAGACTCACCGTGGTCAGAGACGTACAGCATCGCAGTGTTGAACTTGTCTTCATGTGATTTTAGCTTGTCGATTAGCTGGCTTAGTAGATAATCGGTGTAAAGCAAAGAGTTGTCATAAGTGTTCATCAACTCTTCTCGACTGCAATTTTGGATGTCCGCCGTATCACAGGTTGGAGTAAACTTCTTAAATTCTTCAGGGTAGCGTTTATAGTAGGTAGGGCCGTGACTTCCAAGTAGGTGCAGGACAATAACTCCGTCGGTATCCAGTGAGTTAATGTGCTCATCTAACCCTTCAAGCAGAATCCCGTCAAAGCAAGTTCCCCACTGGCAATACTTCTCTTGTACTTTTACTTGTTCGTGGCCATCAATATAGGTAATACGGTCGCACGCACCTTTACAACCACTATTGTTGTTCTTCCATAACACATCGACACCCGCATGATCGAGGATATCAACGACACTATCTTGTCGGCGTGCTTTAGAAGCGTTGTAAGAGTATTTGGTCATGTTCGAGAACATGCATGGCACAGATACCGCAGTGCAGGTACCGCAAGAGGTGACGTTAGGGTAATTGATCACACCTTCTTGCTTAGCTAAGAACGCATTGGTTTGTTTTTCGTAGCCATTAAAAGAGGAGTTTTCTGCACGGGCGGTCTCCCCGATCACCAACACAACTAGATTTTTGCGTGGATTATCTTGGTTACGGTTTACAGCGTCAGTGCCTATTTGAACATAAGGTAGATTGGCTTCGTACCAGCGCTTATTTACAACACGCGCTGTGGCCGTTATATAGTTGGTTGGGTTTAAAGCCGATCCAAGCTCGCTGTTGTTGCGTAGCAGTGATGCGTAGTCTTTAAAGTAGACCGAAGCAATACAAGCAACAACTAAGACAGATACCATTAAGCTAGCGAATTTTAGCAGTAGCTCTTTTCCTAGGTGGCGGAATTCAACCTTAACTCGGCTAAGCAGCAGTAGCGGTAAGATCGCGAGAGCGAAGTACCAAATGAAGGCTGACATAGAAAGGTAGCTGGTTGCTTCATGAGTGTCTGTTTCTATAACACTGACAATCATCCCATAGCTGAGTACGATTCCGTACTGGTGCATCGCGTAAGTGGCAGCGGCGGAGATAAGTATAATCAAGTTAACGATAAGGCGATGGATCAAAGGCCAAGTTAGGAGAGTAAAGAGGACATTCATGATCGCCAAGACAACAATGGGCAGTGTGAGCTTTAGCCCCCATGAGGCCTCGGGCATAGTGGCAAAGATTGAATTGACTCGTTCCCAAAGTGCTATGTTTTGAAACAGAGTAAAAAATAGGGCGATTACTAGAGTGTAGGTAACACTGTTCATGCGTATCTTCATTATTATCACCAGTAGGTAAGGTGTCATACCAAATGAAATTTGCCGCCATTATCCATATAAGTGATGAAAAGTGAAGATGGTTCGAAGTCAAATTTTTGCCAATTATTTAGTAGATAAAAGAACCAATGATGCTTTTTCTAGATAGGTACTTTATCTTAATAGTTGTCAGATTGAGTCATCTCGGTTCTTGAAGCGTTGATTTGACATTAGGTTGTAAGGCTAAACTGTTGAGTTTGGCGAGTTAAACTTGAGGCCTTCTTTTTCTCTTGCTTAAACTGCTTTCTTTCTGTACTATTCGTGCTCCTTAAAACTCGGTCAATTATCTTTAGTTCCTTGCTTCCTCTGGACGACCGAGCCATTTGTGGAAGCTGAATAATCCGTAAGGAGCAACCAATGCGTCATTACGAAATCGTATTCATGGTGCACCCAGATCAAAGCGAGCAAGTTGCTGGCATGATCGAGCGTTACACTGGTTCAATCACTGAAGCTGGCGGTAAAATCCACCGTCTAGAAGACTGGGGCCGTCGTCAACTGGCTTACCCAATCAACAAGCTTCACAAAGCTCACTACGTTCTAATGAACGTTGAAGCTGACCAAGCTGTAATCGATGAGCTAGAAACTGCTTTCCGTTTCAACGATGCAGTTCTACGTAACATGATCATGCGTACTAAAGCGGCTATCACTGAGCAATCTATCATGCTTAAGCAGAAAGAAGAGCGTGCTCCTCGTCGCGAAGAGCGTGCTGAAGCTAAGCCAGAAGCAGCTGCTGAGTAATCAATCTTATGACCAATCGAATGGAGCTCTCTGGCACCATTGCCAAACCGCCCATTCGTAGTAAAAGCCCAGGTGGCATAGAACACTGTCGATTTTGGTTAGAGCATCGCTCTACTGTTATCGAAGCTGACTTACCGAGACAAGTTTATTGTCGTATGCCGGTAGTTGTTAGCGGGCAAAGGTCACAAGCATTAACTCAGAATTTAGTACAAGGCAGTAGCATTAAGGTAGGTGGCTTTGTCACTTATCAAACCGGCCGAAATGGCGTTGGTAAATTAGTGCTTCATGCTGACAACATTACTCAAATTTAAGATCAGGAGATAGCCCATGGCTCGTTTCTTCCGTCGTCGTAAATTCTGCCGTTTCACTGCAGAAGGCGTACAAGAGATTGATTACAAAGACGTAGCAACTCTTAAAAACTACATCACTGAAGCTGGTAAAATCGTACCTAGCCGTATCACTGGTACAAGCGCTAAGTACCAACGTCAACTAGCTCGCGCTATCAAGCGTTCACGCTACCTAGCTCTACTTCCGTACACTGACAAGCATCAGTAATCGGTTCGTTTTATAAAGAGGAATTAAACAATGCAAGTTATTCTACTTGATAAAATCGGTAAACTAGGTGCTCTAGGCGAAACTGTAAACGTTAAATCTGGCTACGCTCGTAATTTCCTTATCCCTCAAGGTAAAGCAGTTATGGCTACTAAAGCTAACGTTGAAATGTTCGAAGCACGTCGTGCTGAACTAGAAGCTAAAGCTGCTGAGCAACTAGCTGCTGCAGAAGCACGCGCTGAAAAGATCAACGCTCTTGAAGCTGTTGTTCTAGCGTCTAAAGCTGGTGACGAAGGTAAACTATTCGGTTCTATCGGTACTCGCGACATCGCTGATGCAATCACTGCAGCTGGCGTTGAAGTGGTTAAGAGCGAAGTTCGTCTTCCAGAAGGCGCACTACGTAACATCGGTGAGTTCGAGATCAGCGTTCAACTTCACTCTGAAGTTTTCGCGTCAGTTAACCTACAAGTTGTTGCTGCTGAATAATTCAGTATCAAGACGTATCTTAAAAGCACCTCTTAGAGGTGCTTTTTTTATATCTGTAGGATAGGAAAATTAGGGTCTTTGAGACTAGAAGGCAAACAGTAAATTGACCGAAAACATGCTGTCTGCTTTAAACAGTCCTTCTGGTACTTTATCGTGGTATTGGCGCGAGTAGGCCAGCTTCAGTGCAATCGTTTCTGTAATATTATTGGATACGCTTAAGTCGGTATCTGTTCGGGTGTTACTTCGCCCCGAGACGACAGTCACGGAGGCTGTCACTGAAAGATTTTCTAGCGCTTGCCATTTTGTGTTGAGATTGCCACGAAATATCCCTTCTTGAACCGTATCAGGAAAGATGATGTCGTCATCATCGATTTCATCTTTATTGGGCTCCTGATAGCGAAAACCGGGGCCAAACTCGAACTCCAGTAAGAAGGTCTCTGTGTTGGCAAATTGATAACCCAGACCGCCTGACAAGGTGTAATCTTTAAAGTAAGCGCTGTAACGTGAGTCAACACCATTGAAACTGCCATAGAGATAGGATTTTGGGCCTAACTTATAGTCGCTCTGGGCGCTGTAGCTTGATTGACGCTTATCTTCTTCACCATCTTTGTACAAAAGATAGTACTTCCACTCACCGTTAGTACGGTGGCGGCCTTTGACATACTCAGCACTGAGTCGAGAGTTTAGTGAACGGGAGTCTGAGTTTCCGCTGTGTGACTGGTAGCCAAACTCAACTTCTGAGCTCCAAGGGGAAGGAAGTTCAATATCCGTTTTGCTATGTCCTTCATCATCGGCATGGGCGAGCATCGAGCTCATAAGACCTGCACTCATTAGCCAAAATTTAGACACTCACTACCTCTATATTGATGAAACGAATGGCGCAATAGTAGATTTAAATTGACTGAATACCGTCAGCAATAGGTTAATTCTACATTAGAACTCTACAAAGTAACGCATTAGTAAAGACAAGCGCTGCATTCTCGTTATAATTAGCGATCTATAGCAAGTTGTTGAGCAAACCCATGGCCGAAGCGAAAGTAGATAATCGAAACAAAAAGTTTAACGATGCACAAGTTGATGCGATAAAAGTTCCTCCCCATTCGTTAGAAGCAGAGCAGTCTGTCATTGGCGGCCTTCTTCTCGACAATGAGCGCTGGGATACTGTAGCAGAACGTGTCGTTGCTAAAGATTTCTATAGTCGTCCGCATCGCTTAATCTTTGAGGGCGTGAAAGCGATTCTTGAAGACAATAAACCGCTCGACCTGATTACCCTGTCAGAGTTTCTCGAACTGCGTGAGCAGCTTGAAGATGTGGGTGGTTTTGCTTACCTTGCTGACTTAGTTAAAAACACACCAAGTGCGGCCAATATCAATGCTTATGCTGAGATTGTTGCCGAGCGTGCATTGGTTCGCGACCTGATTGGTGTGGCCAACGAAATTGCGGATGCCGGTTATGACCCTCAAGGACGTGGCTCTGAAGACTTACTCGATCTTGCTGAAAGTAAAGTTTTTGCCATTGCCGAATCTCGAACTAACGAGAACGAAGGCCCGCAAAACGTCGATAATATCCTAGAGAAAACCCTCGAACGTATCGAACTACTATATAAAACGCCGCAAGATGGTGTAACAGGTGTTGATACCGGCTTTACTGACCTCAATAAAAAGACCGCCGGTCTACAAGGCTCTGACTTAGTGATAGTTGCCGCGCGTCCATCTATGGGTAAAACCACTTTTGCAATGAACTTGTGTGAAAACGCAGCCATGGTGCAAGAAAAACCGGTGCTGATTTTCTCGCTAGAGATGCCTGCGGAACAGATCATGATGCGTATGCTAGCGTCGCTTTCTCGTGTCGATCAAACCAAGATTCGTACCGGTCAACTTGATGACGAGGATTGGGCGCGTATCTCTTCTACCATGGGGATCCTGATGGAGAAGAAGAACATGTACATCGATGACAGTTCAGGTCTAACTCCGACGGAAGTTCGCTCTCGTGCTCGCCGTATCGCACGTGATCACGGCGGCTTATCGATGATCATGGTCGACTACCTTCAGTTAATGCGTGTACCTGCGCTGTCCGATAACCGTACCTTGGAAATCGCCGAAATTTCTCGCTCACTTAAAGCGCTAGCAAAAGAATTGAATGTCCCTGTAGTGGCACTTTCGCAGTTGAACCGTTCCCTAGAGCAACGTGCTGATAAACGCCCGGTCAACTCGGACCTTCGTGAATCAGGCTCTATCGAGCAGGATGCCGACTTGATCATGTTTATCTATCGTGACGAAGTATATAACCCTGACAGTTCAATGAAAGGCACGGCAGAAATCATTCTTGGTAAGCAACGTAATGGTCCTATCGGCTCGGTTCGCTTAACCTTCCAAGGTCAATGGTCACGCTTTGATAACTACGCAGGTCCTGCGTTTGATATGGATGACGAATAACGCATGAGCTACATGAAAGCAGCGACAGCGTTTATTAATCTCGAAGCGTTAGAGCACAACCTAAAACAGATTAAACAGCAAGCTCCAAACAGCAAAGTGATGGCGGTTGTAAAGGCCAATAGCTATGGTCATGGCCTGCGCCACATTGCTAAGAATGCCAAAGGTGCGGATGCTTTTGGTGTTGCTCGTATTGAAGAAGCACTTCAGCTAAGAGCGTGCGGAGTGGTTAAGCCCATTTTATTGCTTGAGGGTTTTTACTCTCAAGGCGACCTGCCTGTTCTGGTTACCAACAATATTCAAACCGTGGTTCACTGCGAAGAGCAGTTACAAGCGCTTGAACAAGCTGAGCTTGAGACGCCAGTGGTTGTTTGGCTCAAGATTGACAGCGGAATGCATCGTCTGGGCGTCAGACCAGAGCAGTACACAGAGTTTGTCACTCGCTTAAAAGCGTGTCGCAATGTCGCTAAGCCGCTACGTTACATGAGCCATTTTGGTTGTGCTGATGAGTTAGATAAAGCGACCACCAATGAGCAAACCGAACTGTTCCTAACTTTGACCGAAGGGTGTGAAGGCGAGCGTTCATTAGCCGCATCGGCTGGACTGCTTGCTTGGCCTGATAGCCAGTTGGATTGGGTTCGCCCTGGGATCATCATGTATGGTGTTTCGCCGTTTAATGACAAAACCGCTGAGCAGATGGGCTATCAACCTGTAATGACACTCAAGTCGCATCTTATAGCAGTACGTGATGTTAAAGCGGGTGAAAGCGTCGGTTATGGCGGAATTTGGACTAGTGAACGCGATACTAAAGTTGGTGTGATTGCGATTGGCTACGGTGATGGTTACCCAAGAACGGCGCCAAATGGCACACCAGTACTGGTCAATGGACGTAAAGTGCCGATTGCAGGTCGAGTTTCAATGGACATGCTCACCGTTGATTTGGGGGCTTATGCACAAGATAAAGTAGGCGATGAAGCCATTCTATGGGGCAAAGATCTCCCCGCAGAAGAGGTGGCTTGCCACATAGGTACCATTGCCTACGAACTGGTGACTAAGCTAACGTCACGTGTTGATATGGAATATTCCAACTGACTATGTACCAAAAAATTACGACAGTGCTGGCCTTAAGTGCCAGCCTTTTTGTTTCAAGCTCTGCGTTAAGTGAAGAGAAAGATTCGGCGTTTTTACCGTTTTACTTTAGCACCGAAACCTTAGGTAACACCGTTGGTATAGCAGGGGTAGCAAAAGGGGTAGGGCAACCACAAGCTGCCTTGTTTGGTGCGGCCTTGTACACAGACAAAAAAAGCTATTTAACGTATCTTTCGGCTTTTAACTACGCACTGACTGAGCAGCTACTAGTTAGCTCCCAGCTGTATAAAGCGCAATTTAATCAAAACCCTTACTACATCGGTGATCAAGGCAACAACGATTCAGTCGCGAGTGATAAGACGGTTACTAATGGCTTAGAGCAGAACTACGAGGTAGAGTTTAAGTATCTATTGCCATGGGGTAATGTTGCACAAAATGGTCTGCTTGGCGTCTTTCAACCTATTCGAGATGTCAGCTTTGCCTCACCACTTGAGTCTGGTGTGAGCTCCATTAGCTTGACGCCTTTCTATTCCTCCCGCCGTCTAGACATCAATAACACCACTGAAAAATCGACTGGATTTGAACTGATCCTAGATTGGGATAACCGCGACAGCGTGCGCAACCCAACCAAAGGCTCACACACAGCGCTGACGACAACAGTGGGTGCTCATAGTTGGCAAAGCGAAGATCGTTGGACTAAGGTTGAGTTTCAAAACAGCCAATACTTTGCGCTGGGCCCGCTTGGTGAGTTGTTTGATCAACAAGTTCTAGCGTTTGATTTTTACACCGCGGATACCCCCAACTGGAACAACGAAAGGCCACCAGAGCAGGAACAGGTCAGTTTAGGTGGATTATATCGATTACGCGGTTACACCAGTGGGAGATTTCACGGACGAAGTGCGGTGCATTATTCCGCTGAGTATCGGGTGATCCCTGAATGGCAACCTCTCGATGAGATCCCACTGCTCAATTACTATGACTTACCGTGGTGGCAATGGGTGTTTTTTGCCGAAGCAGGTCGAGTGGCCGATCAATATGATCTTAAGACACTGCATAAAGATATGAAATGGAATCTAGGTGGAGCGGTTCGTTTCCAAGTAGAAGGGATCGTTGTGCGGGCAGAGTACGCACAAGGTGCTGATGAAGGTACTTTCAGAGTGATGATCAATCAGCCTTTCTAGCTGACTCATTCATCACCTTTTTAGGCAAGGGGCGGTCAACTGAATGCCCCTTTCTATTTTCTTCGCTTAGTTACGCTTCTTTCTTAAACTGTCGTAGGTAGCGATAAACAGTATCAGGGGAGATTTCAATCTCTTGTGCTGCTATTGAGACGGCATCTTTAACGTTAAACAACCCTTCATTAAACATTTTACGTACGATTTCTTTGGTGCGTTTCGCTTTGGTTAGTCCCATGCTATCGGCATGTGATTTAAACTTAGAAATCGATGTGGTCAACATATCGTTGGCACTTGGCGAAAAGACTTCCGGCGACTCCGTAATGGCGTCAAAAGAAACCCCAGCAGGCAGCATAGAGCTAATCACTGAATGCATTGGCGCATCCATGTTTGTGTTGATACACAGCATGGCGATAGGGGTGCTGCTGTCGTTAGAAATAATGGTGGTGACTGAACGAATCATTTTTCCGCAAATTGAGCGAGTAAAGTAAGGCTCTGTGACTTGGTTGCCATCTTTCAGTTTTTCTATTGCAAGGTTAGTGATTGGGGCACCAACGGAACGCCCTGTTACATGGCCATTGGCTATTTTGACTATCGATGGATTGTCGATATCTAGTGAATGCAGTGCCACTTCAGTGTGCTCCCCATACATTGCTGCAATGCCATCAACAATGTTGTAGGTAGAGCGGATGATAGCCTTATCTGAATCGGTAAGATTAACTAACATTATGTCCTCGAAAAAAGCCATCACAAAAAGTGATGGCTTAACTTAGTGATGGTTTATCATCGTATTATGCTGACATAATTTCAATGATCTGGTTGTCGGTAATGTTCATTCCGAGGCTAATCATTCGACCTACATTTCGAATCGTGGTTTCAATATTGTCGGAAATAACACCTTGGTTAGCAGCTGCGTGATTACGCATTGCCATCATCACAGATTTCACCGCGGCGGTTGTGGAGCTTCCAACTTTCATTGCACAGGTTGCTTTTGCCCCGTCACAAACCATACCTGAGGTATCACTAAGGACGTTCTGAATCGCGTAGCAGCATTGTTCGTAAGTGCCACCAGCGAGATAAACCATTGCCATTGCTGTTGCAGAACTGGTCACTGTGTTACCACAAAATGCTGACAGCGGTGGATAAAACGATTTCATGTAGATGGCACCTAAATGGCTCATCACCAAAGCGCGACAGGTTTTTTCGTCATCTGCGTTTTTATGCTCAGCCATAAAAACAACAGGTACGGTCGCAGCAATACCTTGGTTGCCTGAGCCATAGTTACTCATCGCTGGCAGTGATGCGCCTCCCATACGAGCGTCACTCGCTGCTGAAGTATATTTGACGATGTTTTCTGTTAGCGATGTACCGCACATTAACTCGTCGCTATCCATTGAGCGACCAACTTGAAGGCCATATTGGTTGACCATGCCTTCTTGGGATAACGCCATATTGAGGTTTTTCGCCTCAAGCATAAAGCTAATGTCAGAGAATGGAACATTGACTGCGAAATCATAAATCTGCTTCATTGAGATATCGACACCTTCACAGATAGAAGCAGTTCCAGCGCAGCTAGCTTCGCTATCAACTTGCATCGCAAAAGTGACTTCACCATTCATACGCTCTTCGACAATACGCGTGTGACCACCACTGATAATAATTTCTGACGTGTTCCCAGCGGCAGTAGCAACCGCACGGCAGAAAATAAAGTCATCGGCTTCAACACGATTAACCGTAATCAACTCTTGATCAATAAGATGCTGAGCTTTATCGACATCTTTTGGAGTGATATTGGCTAACACTTGCAAGTCTGCGTTTGCATCACCTGCAACATAGCCACAGGCCGCAGCAATGTGTAGGCCTATTTTGCCCGTACGTGGGACGAACACACCCATCGAGTTTTTGTATAGGTTGTCGGAAACACTGATTTCAAGAGATTCAAGTGGTTGATTATCAAGTCGAGCACTTGCAACTGCAGCAGCATAGGCGGCTGAAATTGGTTCAGTACAGCCAAGAGCTGGCTTTACTACAGACTTGATTATCTCGATGTATTTGTTCCATTGCTCTGACATAGTTTTAACCCTTATTTTTTATGAGCGATTGCTTCAACTTCGACTAAGACGCCCATAGGTAGATCTTTGACCGCGAAGCAGCTGCGTGCTGGGCAATCGGTTTTGAATACCTCGGCGTAGACTGCATTGAATGCAGCGAAGTCTTCAATATTTGCTAGGTAGCAAGTGGTTTTCAGTACTGTTTCAGCACTACCACCTGCTGCTTCTAGAACAGCCACTAAGTTTTCAAGAGACTTTTTCGATTGTTCAGTAATACCGCCTTCAACTACACCACCAAGCGCTTTGCATACTGGTAATTGACCAGAGGTGAAAATGAGGTTTTCAAATGTCGTACCGTGTGAGTAAGGGCCGATGGCTTCAGGTGCACTTGGTGCGGTTACTAATGATTTCATACTTGTTCCTAATTTAGGTATTACACAATACCTTTGCCTTGTTTGTGCAAGTAATATTGCAAATTTAGTTGCATTTAACAAGTCTTGTAAATTGATTTAAGTCAATATTGTTTCCGTAAATGCCTTTTATTGAAAGGGTTGGTTGTATTTTTTGATCTTGATTATCCTTTCAAATAATTTTGCATATTTGATATTGAAAGATTGTTTGATGTGGAATATATTTGCTCAAAACTTACTCAGAGACACTGTTATGAAAGGTAAACTAATCAAAGCGGGTTTGACCGCGATTGCTCCACTTTGCTTAGGAGCATTCCCATTTTCATTTATCGTTGGCGCACTGAGCATTCAGTCTGGGATGGATGTTGTACAAAGTACTCTATGGTCCTTCACTGTATTTGCCGGTTCTGCCCAAATGGTGGCGTTAGGGCTACTGCAAAATGGCGCAAGCATTGCCGTTATTGCTTTAACCACTTTTATTATCAACTTACGCCATGTGCTCTATAGCGCTTCTCTGTCTGAGCATGTCAAACAGTACCCACTGCATATTCGCTTCTTAATGTCTTATGGCTTAACGGATGAAGTGTATGCTTCAAGCATCACCGAAATGAAAAAAGAGAACGAAGGCCGACATTGGTTTTACTTAGCGGTAATGGGAGGTTTTTGGGCTAACTGGGTGCTAGCGAACTGTGCAGGTGCACTCATTGGTGCCTCTTTCCCTGATATTGCCAATTACGGATTAGAGTTTGCGATGGTTGCAGCCTTTATTGCGATTGTTATTCCACAAGTGAAAAGCCGCGAGTGTATTGTCGCTGCGCTTGTTGCGACGTTTGCAGGCATCTTGCTTTCTGGTTTGCCTCACTCATTAGGTCTTGTTATCGCTGCCGCTTTAGGTGTATTCGCTGGCTATCAAATGGACTTATCTACTGAGAAGCAGCAACTTGAATCTGAAACTACATTGAAAGCACAAACTGAGGGCGCATAACATGGAAACATCAACCTTCATTCTACTGACTGTGTCTATGGCGATTGTGACTGTCGCGATTCGTTTTAGTGTGATTGCTTTTGCGGGGTCATTTGAAATGTCTCCACGTTTAAAGAAAACGCTGCGTTTTGTTCCTGTCACCGTGTTACCTGCCATTATTGCGCTAGAGATTCTGGGTACAGGATCAGAAATTGCCTTTAACTTGGAAAACCCTAAAGTGTTGGCTGCCATAGTATGTACTCTAGTTAGCCTAAGATTCGACCTTGTTTGGGTCGTGGTAAGTGGCGTCGCCTCACTACTTTTCTTCCAAGCGATTCTATAACTTACTTCTAATTATTAACCCTACACTGAAAACGGAGCCAATGGCTCCGTTTTTCTTGTTAGTACAACTCGCCTTGTAAGGTCGCAATAATTGTCCGGCTACCGCCGTAATCTCGATGCTCTCCTAAATAGATTCCCTGCCATGTCCCGAGTGCCAGTCTGCCCTGACTAATTGGAATCATCACACTGCAACCTAATGTCGAGGCTTTAATATGAGCGGGCATATCGTCATCCCCTTCATAGGTGTGCTTGTAATAGGGGGCACGCTCTGGAACTGAGTGATTGAAATGCTTTTCCATATCGTGTCTCACGGTTGGATCAGCGTTTTCATTGATGGTTAAGCTTGCCGAGGTATGCTGAATAAATAACTGTAATAAACCGACAGAATAATCAGAAATCTGAGGTAATTGTTGTTCAATTTCATCGGTAATGAGATGAAAACCGCGCTGCTTAGCTGGGATTTGAATGATTTTTTGAGTCCACATATGGATGTCTGCTTACAATTTGAACTTGAGCTCTCGTTAAGCTTGCTCTAGGTTAGTGATACAATCCTAAGCGCTCATATGACGTTTGTTTAGTTTTGAAGCAGGGAACGTGACCTAACTCAATGTGAGTGAGAGTCGCCTACGTCATAATGTGCGCTTGAAAAAAAATTACAAAGTCTTGTTTTGTGGCATTTTGCCCTAACATACCTAATATTATTATTTTGCTTAATCGGGGATTCCACCAGTTTTCGCTAGGCTGTATGGAATAAAACCTACTGTAACATCGGGATAGTAACCATGTTGAAAAATATCAATCCAACGCAAACACAAGCTTGGAACGCGCTAACGGCGCACTTCGAATCTGCACAAGATATGGATCTAAAAGATCTGTTTGCACAAGATGCAGCACGTTTTGATAAATTCTCTACGCGTTTCGGTAATGACATTCTAGTTGATTACTCTAAAAATCTAATCAATGAAGAGACCATGAAACACCTGTTCGCGTTAGCAAACGAGACTGAGCTTAAAGCTGCAATCGAAGCGATGTTCAGTGGTGAAGCGATCAACCAAACAGAAGGGCGCGCAGTGCTTCATACTGCACTACGTAACCGTAGCAACAAGCCTGTAATGGTTGGTGGCGAAGATGTGATGCCGGCGGTCAATGCAGTGCTAGAAAAAATGAAATCATTCACTGAACGTGTTATCGGCGGTGAGTGGAAAGGCTACACAGGTAAAGCGATTACTGACGTAGTGAACATCGGTATCGGTGGCTCTGACCTTGGTCCTTACATGGTGACGGAAGCGCTTGCACCATACACAAACCACCTAAACCTACACTTCGTTTCTAACGTTGATGGTACTCACATCGTTGAGACACTGAAGAAAGTAAACCCAGAAACGACGCTATTCTTGGTTGCATCTAAGACGTTTACTACGCAAGAAACCATGACCAACGCGCACAGTGCTCGTGACTGGTTCCTTGAGTCGGCAGGCGATGAAGCGCACGTTGCTAAGCACTTCGCTGCACTATCAACGAATGCGTCAGCGGTATCTGAATTTGGTATCGATACAGACAACATGTTTGAGTTCTGGGACTGGGTTGGTGGTCGTTACTCATTATGGTCAGCGATCGGTCTGTCAATTGCACTAGCGGTTGGTTACGACAACTTCATTGAGCTACTTGATGGCGCTCATGAGATGGATAACCACTTTGCGTCGACTGAACTAGAAAGTAACATTCCAGTTATCCTTGCTCTTGTTGGTCTATGGTACAACAACTTCCACGGCGCTGAGTCTGAAGCAATCTTGCCATACGATCAGTACATGCACCGTTTTGCTGCTTACTTCCAACAAGGCAACATGGAGTCTAACGGTAAGTATGTAGACCGTGACGGTAACGCAGTGACTTACCAAACTGGCCCAATCATTTGGGGTGAGCCAGGTACTAACGGTCAGCACGCGTTCTACCAGCTAATTCACCAAGGCACTAAGCTGATCCCATGTGACTTCATTGCACCAGCAATCAGCCACAACCCTGCAGGCGATCACCACCAGAAGCTAATGTCTAACTTCTTTGCCCAAACAGAAGCACTAGCATTTGGTAAAGATGAAGCGACAGTAAAAGCGGAATTTGCCAAAGCAGGTAAGAGTGAAGAAGAAGCGGCGACGCTAGCACCATTCAAAGTATTTGAAGGTAACCGCCCAACTAACTCAATCCTAGTGAAGCAAATTACTCCGCGTACGCTAGGTAACTTGATTGCGATGTACGAGCACAAGATCTTTGCTCAAGGCGTTATCTGGAATATCTTCAGTTTCGATCAGTGGGGTGTTGAGCTAGGTAAACAGCTAGCTAACCAAATCCTACCTGAGCTTGCTGATGAGTCGGCAATCAGCTCGCACGATAGCTCGACTAATGGTCTGATCAACGCATTTAAAGCGTTCAAAGCCTAATAGTATTCGCGCTTGTTAGATGTAAAACGCCAACCTTAGGGTTGGCGTTTTTGTTTTGGAAAGCGGGAACGGACTGCGTCCTCGGGAGCGCTTTGCTACGAGATCGGGCTGCGCCCGCGAGAATCTAGAACGGGCTTCGCCCTTCGAGAGGTGTGCTCTAGTAGTAACGAGAGTAGGTTTTGGTGTATGGAATGTTGACAGAAAACGTTCCTAGGCAGAGATAATCAACCCGTTTCCCGTTTCCCGTTTCCCGTTTCCCGTTTCCCGTTTCCCGTTTCCCGTTTCCCGTTTCCCCTAAACCGTCGTATTCACACTCGGCTGTGCATCTGTACTGGCGGTAAACTTCTGGCTCAGTAGGGCAACCATTTGGTCGTAATATTGCATGTTGGGTTTATTGCCAAGCAATTTACATAGCTCATTACCAGTTGGGCTGAAACGATAGTAAAGCAAGCGTACACCTTTGCTGTGGGCTTGAAGTGATAGCTTTTTGCCTTGATAAGTTAGGGGGAGTGGAGAGTCGAGTTCGATTTCGCCCGATTCTAATTCCGTTCCATGCATTAAACCGAGTTCAAATAACACAAGCAGACTAGAGTAGGGCAGTTGGAAGTTACCAACGTTGATATTGCCGGTGATGTTGCGCTTACCAAAACTGAAGATGCCGCCTTGGGCGCGATAACCGACCAATAACTTGCGGCTGTTATCACCGCCAAAACTACACGCAAGTGCAGCGGCGCGTTGGAGGATTTGTGCTTCTTTTGGCGTCATGTCTTGCAGGACTTTCAACGCTTTCATTGACGTTGAGCCGGGGTTGGTTACTTCGCGTTTTAACACCTGAGCCCATAGGCGTTGCATTGAGTGATTGTGGACTTCTTGCGCCATATCGAAAAAACGATAAAGCCAGTCTTGGTCAGGATCACCTGCGGTCTCATCTTTACAAGAGATATGAGCAAGCTTAAGAATTTGTTCGAGATTTTTCTGCCTTAGCTCTTTACGCTTACGCTCACGAACCAAAGCCCGCTCAAGCATACTTTTCTCAGGCTTTTCACTCTGTAGTAGTGCATCTAAGCCATAGGTTTGAGCAATGTTAAGCACACGACTGGCGCTGTCTTTGATGTAACTCGACTTTTTTTCGTGTCGGTTAGTTTGTTCCGATTGGTGCTCAATGATCACCGGCTTGCTCGTCTCAGACATGCTATTTCCTTAGCCATCAGATGCTTAACGTTAAGTATTAACTGTACCTCGGAACGCGTAAGCCTGCCAGAAAAAGACTGTGAGCCAGTTTATAAAAATATCGCTACCATAAATGATAACAAGTTGTTAAAATTGTTATCGTTAATTTTGAGGGGCTTATGAAGTATTTCAATGAGAATAAACTGAAAAAGCACCTGTCAATTGCCCTACTGTTACTAGTTTACCTAGGTGTACTGAGCTATCTCTCTAGCTATTTGTCCTAATATTGGCAATTAACAGGCTGCTTATTTTTATTAACAATTAGTAGTCATCGTACTCGGCGATCTCTGTGCCTTGTATGACGTATCCTGTTTGTGCCAATTCATGGCTAACCGTTTCTGTTTTTAACGTCCCTATCACGTAGACCACATCCCAAAGCTGCTGCACTGGTGCGCCTTTAGGGAAGTTAACATAAATAATTTGGTTTGGTGGTGGCGGTGGCACGTGGATACAAGCTCCAAAATATGGCACGAGTAGAAATTCCGTCACCATATTTGCATCCCCTTCAAGAGGAATAACAAAGCCCGGGATCTTCACCTTACTGCCGTTAAGCTCTTGTCTTACACTGCCGACCATGGATTGTTCCATGCTGCCGCCAGAGTGATCGATAGCGGGCATACCATAAGAATCAAACTGATTGCGCTCACTTTCTGGGATGAGATCAATCCACTCCAAAGTAAGTGTATCTTCTGCGTGACTACTGACGCTTGCTAGACCTAAGGTCATCACAGTCATCAGTATCATGAGTAGTCTTTTCATAATCTAAACTCTTATTGTCATACCGTCGCTGAGCGATTGGCGATATGCTCTAAATGCGGGGATAAAGCCGATAATAGTACCTGCCAGTTGTACTGCCGCCAACAGCATCCACTCATAGTGGGATAAAGCGCTCATCTGGACATTGATTCCATAATTCTGCTGGATTAGTGGACCTGCTATAGAGAGCATGGTGTATAGACCGATAATCCCCACTAGTAAGCCTATAAAAGTCAGCACACTCGCTTCCAAAATTAACAAGCTAAATACATGCCTTGGCCTTGCGCCCATCGCACGAAGAATGGCCATTTCTCGACGGCGCTCTTGCAGACTGGTGAGCAGGCTCGACAACATACCGAGTAAACCCGCGACAACGACAAAAATCGATACTGCCATTAACGCTTGTTCCGCAACCGACATCATGCCCCACAGTTCATGTAGAGCAACACCTGGAAGAATAGCGCTGAGCGGTTCTTTTAAGTAGTTGTTTATTTGTCTCTGCAGAGCAAAGGTTTGGATTTTTGAATTAAGACCGAGTAACACCGCTGTAATCTGTTGCGGTTTGAAGTTCATAGACTCGAGCTGTTCAGCCGTCGGGTTATTGCCTAGGTTTGCACCTGACTCCCAGCCCACATGAATCGCTTCAATCGCTTCTAATGAAACGTGAACTGTCTTGTCTACAGGGGTACCTGTAGGCGCTAGGATTCCAACTACTCTAAACGGAGCGTTTTCATGGCGGCTGAAACCGACATCACTGATGCCATGAGCAATGATCATTTCACTTCCCAATTGGTAATTCAGTGTGCGAGCAACGTCTGAACCGATCACAGCATCGAACAAGCCATCAAACTCTTTACCTTGACTAAAAGCTAGGTTTTGCTTCTGGCCATAGCGGTAATGCTCAAAGTAGCTATGGTTGGTTCCCATGACTCGAAAGCCTTTATGGGAGTCGCCCAGTGAAATTGGAATGGCCCACTTTACGGCGCGATGTTGGCTAAATTCTTGGTAACTCTTCCAGTCGATGTTGTTGGTCGCGTTACCGATTCTAAATACCGAATAAAGCAACAGATTCACTTGGCCAGAGCGCCCACCGACAATCAAATCAGTACCAGAAATCGTATTGGCAAAACTGTCTTTTGCTTGTGTGCGAATACGTTCGACCCCTAGTAATAAAATGACTGAAATCGCCACCGTTAGAATAGTGAGAATGGCGGTGACTTTACGGTTGCGCACACTTTTCCAAGCTAGGGTAAGTGTCGGTGTCATTGGTGACCTCCTGCTTGGTTTAACTGTTGAAGATTGATGGTGCGATCAAATAACGGTTCTAATGTCGGGTCATGACTGACAAATAGTAGCGTTGAGTCCGCTTGGTTCACTTGGTCAAGTAATAGCTCGATAAAGGCGGTACGGTTGTCGTAATCGAGTGAAGAGGTTGGCTCGTCCGCGATGATGACTTTGGGTTTACCAATTAAGGCTCGTGCTGCGGCGACTCTTTGTTGTTGTCCAATACTGAGTTCAACGACAGGTTTATCGAGCAGTTCAGAGGGTAAGCGCAGTTTTTCGAGCAATTGCTTAGCATTAGAGAGTAAATCTCCGTCCACTTGCTGACGGCGTAAGGTAGAAAACTGACAAGGTAAGGTGACGTTTTCAATCACGCTTAAATAAGGCAGTAAGTTAAACTGCTGAAAGATATAACCGATATGGTTGGCGCGAAATTTGTCTCGTCGGCTACCTGACATTTGCGTCAGGTTTTCGCCTAGTACAGCCACTTGTCCGGAAGTTGCCGTGTTTATCCCTGTGAGTAAGCCAAGCAGTGTTGATTTACCACATCCGCTTGGTCCTTTTATAAATAGGTGTTCACCACGCTTAATCGTGAGAGAAGGGATGTCCAATGTGGGATGTTCGTTACCAGGCCAAGTAAAGGAGACTTGCTCAAGCTCAACGACAGAACAAGAAGGGGAATTGTTCATTGTATGTTTCCAATCATGAGAAAGGTGGCTTAGCCATTGCTAAGCCACTTTATGAATTACAGTGAAATCTTGCTGTCACCTTTACCAAGCTCTAGTGACGCTTGCTTAGTCTCAGTGAGTACGTTGACTTTCAGTTTCTCAGTGTTTGGGAATTGTGTGAACCATTGAGTATCAATGTTGCTTAATGTGCTGATGTCATCACATGCGTAATGGTATTCAACAGTGAACTCACCATGGCCACCATGCTCTTGGTGGTCGTGACCTTTATGATCATCGTGGTCATGATCGTGACCTTCATGATTATCGTGATTATGACCATCTTCATGCTTGTGTTTGTCGTGAGCATGTTCATCATGATGGTCGTGGTCGTGGTCGTGGTCGTGGTCGTGGTCGTGGTCGTGGTCGTGGTCGTGGTCGTGGTCGTGGTCGTGGTTATCCGCTCCTAGCGTGTGGCTCACCGATTGATGCACCACTTTACAACCTGCCGAAGATGCAAGAGTAAATACACTTGAAGCATTATTTAGCTTGGCGATAGCATCTTCTAATTGGTGTTTCTGCTCATCCGTTTTTGGCGCATGTTCAAAACCAACCACATCAGCACCTGGAGCAGTGATTTCGATCAGCAGCTCTTTGCCATCTTGAGCGATGTTAAGTTCTACTTCACCATGCACATGAGCACCATGTTGGCGAAAGCCGCCTTCACATGCCTGAGCCAGGCCGCTGACTGCTAGAGTAATTCCAAGGGCGATAGGAGTAATATTTTTCATTGTAAGTCCTGATTTTAAATTTGAGTAATGCTGTGCTATCCACCTAATGTGAATACGATTTATTGCAAATGATGAATCAATATCAGGACAGTGGCGGTGAACGCGGCAGGTAAGCAAAGCTCAATGCCTCGGTGTAGTGATAGGTCGCTAGTGGAGCAAAATATTCACTGACAGCTGGAGGAGTGATAACAAGGGATGCAGGGGCTGCACCATGTAATCCACTGGCAAACAGTTGGCAGTGATGCTCTTTGTGATGTGCTGAAGAAAGATCGTACTGGTGATCAATAAACGCAAAGTTTAGCCATAGCACAAGGGCGATTGCTAAAAATGCAAGCGCTGAAGTGCGTTGGAGAAGAAAGCGATTTTGAAGCACGATGAAAGCACAATACCGAAAGAGGAGTTGTTATACTATAACAACTCCTCTTCAGGGGGAAGTAAACCAACCTCTGTTTAAAGGTTTTCTTTGACTAGCGTAAGTACTTGTTGAATCTCGCTTTCATTGAGTGCACCTTCTTTTACAAACAGTACTTTACCTTGTTTATCTTGCACTATGATCGCTGATGACTCTTCAGCCAGTTGCCAAGCGCTAGCTACCGTTCCGTCTTCATCTAGCACCATTGAAGACCAAGGGAACTCTTTCTTGCTGTCTTCCGCAGAAGATTTTACAAATGATCCCGTTCCCCAAATAGCATCATCTTGGTTGATGATCGATGTCGTTTGGTAACTTTGTTCTGGGAATTTTGCTTCGGTGATGGCTGACATTAACGGAGCATTGAGTTCTTTTGAGCTGCTGCGTCCCGCAATGGCTTGAATGACGCGAACTTTACCTTGCATATCGGTGGTTGCCCAAGCTTGGAAAGCGGTTTTATCTCCTTGCAGAACAATTTCACCGTGGTTTGCTACCGCCACTTCAGGCACGGCTTGCCCGACAGTGATGTTGTGAGCAAAAGCGAAAGCCGGAGAGCACGCGATTGCTAGAGTATGAAGGGTTTTATTTTTCATTATGTTATTTCCTTTTGAATGTGCGCAAAAAGTATATACCCAAATTTAAGGTGCGGAGAAAACTCTCTCAGATAACACTGGTCTGATGTCACATTGTTAACAAAATGCTATACATTAAATACGCATCCGGTATAATACCTACGAGTTCTAAGGAATAGAACCAAGCAATCAGTTCGAATTGCATCACAAAAGGATATTGGAGTCGTTATGCTGCGTGAATTTACTATTTATCGTCCTCGTCAAGTTGCACGTTTTGTTAAAACTTTGTTTAAAGGACAGTTTGTTATCTCAGGGGTTGGCAAGTTTACTTTCGATAATGGAAAAGTGTTACTGCCGGATGTGAAAGATCCACAAAAGTTAACCACCTATAAAGAGATCAATCAGGCGATTGCTTTGTTGCCAGTCTAAATCTTGGTTCTTTCCAAGCCATGAATTATAGAAAGTCGCCTAGTTGGCGGCTTTTGTCGTTTATAGTCACTATATCACTGAGTTTTCCTCCACTCACTTATCACTGCTTACTTTCACTAAGTAAAATTTACACGCCAACAGTTTGAATTTACGACTATATTGTTAATAAGCAACATTGTGCTTATTAGCAATGTTCGACAACAAAATGTGACTGGTGGCTATGGATCCTCTTTTTATTCTGTTATGTACGCTACTTGTACTCTTGATGCAGGTTGGTTTTCTGTTTCTTGAGGCGGGGACGGTACGTAAAAAAAACACTGCCAATGTGGCAGCCAAAAACCTCATCGATTTAGCGGTGGTCCTGATCCTTTACTGGCTTGTTGGCTATGGTGTCATGTTTGGTGAGTCCATGGATGGCTATCTAGGGACTAGCCATTTTTTACTTGGTCATTTTGAAGGTTTAGATGATGGAGCATTCTTTGTCTTTCAAATGGTGTTCTGTGCGACTTCGGTGACGATCATTTCAGGGGCAATTGCCGAAAGAGGCAGTTTAAAGGGCTACATTGCCTTATCTGTTTTCGTAGCTGCTGTTATTTATCCTGTTATTGGTCATTGGGTATGGAGCGACAATGGATGGCTTGCACAACGAGGCTTCATTGATTTTGCTGGTTCGACAGTGGTTCATTCTGTCGGTGGTTGGGCGGCGTTAGCGGCGATCATGATCATTGGGCCTAGATTGAATCGGTTTGTCGAAGGACATAATTTCAACCACAGCAGCCTAGTACAAAGTGTCGCAGGAGTGGTTTTTCTATGGATAGGTTGGCTTGGCTTTAATGCGGGTAGCTCGCTGCATTTTGACAGTAACGTGTTTAATATTGTCCTCAATACCATTCTAGCGGGCGCGGCTGGTGGCCTTACGTCAGCAATGTACTCTTTACATAAAACCAATAGAGTACACATTCCTAACTTCTACAACGGCATCCTATCAGGGTTAGTCTCCATTACCGCAAGCTGTAATTTTGTAGATGGCCTCTCATCGGTGCTCATTGGCTCACTCGGCGCTTTGATTTCACTGTCGGTTGGTCGACTGTTAGTGATGAAGAAGATTGATGATGTGGTTGATGCTGTACCTGTTCACTTGGCGAGTGGCATCTGGGGCACTATTGCCTTAGCGCTGTTTGTTCCTCAATCGGTGATTACAGATACCTTACTGATGAGCGATAGAATGGAGTTGCTATGGAGCCAGGTCTTTGGTGTCAGTGTCGTCGCCGCTTTTGTGTTTCCTCTCTGTTACCTTGTTTTCTCTCTGATAAACAAAGTACTTCCTCTTCGTGTTGGACAAGAAGAGGAGATCGTCGGGTTGAATATTTCGTCTCACCAAGCAAGCAGCGATCTCTATGACCTGGTCACTGTGATGCAAAATCAGGAAGAGAGTGGTGATTTCAGCCAACGTGTCGATTATGACCCAACGTCAGAGATAGGCATGATTGCACGTCAATACAATCGAGTCCTTTCTCGGTTCGAAACGGCTTTAGTCAAAGCAACCCAAAAACACAGTGCATTATTGCAAACTAACCAAAGACTGAAATCGATGGAGTCACGCGTACAAAAAAGTGAAAAGCTTTCAAGCCTCGGTCAGATAAGTTCTGGCTTGGTGCGTGAGATAAACGAACCGATTGGTTATGTGCTGAGTAATATCAAAACACTTAAAGACTACAATAAATTTTTTAAGTTGTTGGTTACTGAATATAAAGCATTCGCTGCCACCGTCTCTCAACACCCAGTGGTTGCTAACGAAGTGCTGCAACGCATTGATAAAATATGTGAAGAGGAAGATTTAGAATTTGTTCTTGAAGACAGTGAAGATCTGATCAATGCCACATCAGAAGGGGCATGTAAAATAGAGAAGATCTTGTCAAATGTTCGCACGTTTTCTGAGTTTGGAGACGAAAAGTTTGAGCTTAAAGACATTAATGTCCTAGTTTCTGCAGCGGTAGAAAAGGTGGCTGCCACTCTGCCATTGAGCTGTAAATTGCTCGAATCTTACGAGGCAAAATTGCCTATGGTCTCTTGTAGTCCTCACCAAATAGAACAGTTATGCATTAATGTCCTTTCCAATTCAGTGCAAGCTATAGGTGAAGATCGTGGTGCAATAAAAGTCACCACTAGTAACGAAGGTAATCATGTGGTCGTGGCGATTATCGACAGTGGCGTGGGCATCAAAGAAGAGTATCAAGCTAAGGTGTTTGAGCCATTTTTTACAACGTTTGGTAGCCAAGGTCATGCCGGGTTAGGTTTATCGATTTGTTACGGAATCGCCACTAATCATGGGGGGGCGTTAAGCTTATTGAGTAAACAGGCAAAAGGAACCAAAGTGACTTTGCGCCTGCCAATGCCACTTGATGAGTGATAAGGGAGAAGGTGTATGGCTGATACGGGACTGACGAAGCTGTTGGTTGTTGATGATGAAGTTCAGATTACCAAATCTCTTAGCCGCTTGCTGAGAAAAGAGTATCAAGTTATTGCCTTTAACAATCCTCTCGAAGCTTTGGTTTATCTCGGTGAAAACGAAGTCGCAATTATTATGTCTGACATGCGTATGCCCGGTATGGGGGGCGCCCGTTTTTTAAGTGAATCTGTGTTGATTCAACCTCACGCAATGAGGATTGCTTTTTCGGGAGGGGTTGATTACCGAACCTTAGTTAGTGCAATTAATGAGGGCAAAATTCATCACGTTATTGCTAAACCTTGGGATACAGAAGAGCTCAAAAGTTTACTCGGTCAGATGACCACTCAGCATCAGATGAATATCGGTTTAAAACAACATGCTCATAAGCTAGAGCGGGAGAATCGTACTTTTAGCGAAGAAAATAGCCAGTTGTTGGCCTCATCTACCGAAACTCAGATGCAGCTTGTTGAGCTCAAACAGCAATATGACCAACTTCTGTCGCGTTACCAGAGTTTTAGCCAAGACTCTTTGAGAGTACTTATGGCGGGAGCTGTGGCTCACTCTTGGTATGAGGAGTGTGACTTACAACGCGTCGCTTTACATGCCAAGCAATTAGCACTCTCAATGAGCTTGCCGCCTAAGGTCGTTAATTTAGTATATCGTTGTGCTCAACTACATCCGGTTGGCTTATTGTTCTCATCTTTGAATGAGGCACCTGCCAATTTCGCTAATCATCATGTAGCACCATGTTGTTTTGGTTCAATTGCTTATGAAGTGTTAAGTGAAAGCCCGCACTTAAAAGAGGTGGTTATGGGAATTCGGCATCAAGATGAGAACGTCAACGGCACGGGTTACCCACAGCACCTGACGCTCGCTGATATTCCTCTGATTGCCAAAATTGTTCGCGTAGTGAAGGATTATGATTTTCTAACTGTGACTCATAATAAGCCTAAAGATCGCTGCTCCCCAGCCCAAGCAGCTCTTAAACTGCAAGAATTAGCCGATGTTCACTATGACGGTGTAATTGTGAAAGCCTACTTAAAAATGGTTTCCTCAAAGCTGCAAAATGACGACAACAGCATGGAGTACTCTGTTCCGCTGCGCGAACTGAAAGTCGGGGACGAACTTAAACGAGATGTACGCTTGACCAATGGTCAGGTGTTGATTAAACGGGGCAGCATGCTCAATGATGAGATGCTGCAGCGCTTGATTGGATTAGAGAAGCAAAATCAACATTGTTTTGCCTATGTTGTTTAGCTAAGAGAATTATTCTTGGCATGATCAACTAGGTGGAAAACACACTCCAGTTCCCCCCAAACCACAGTAGCCGTTAGGGTTTTTAGCGAGATATTGCTGGTGGTAGTTCTCGGCGTAGTAGTATTTACCTGCGGGTAATATCTCTGTGGTGATGGCGCCATTACCGTCACCGAGTAGCGCTTGATAGGCCTGCTTAGATGCTAGCGCTGCTTGGTACTGTTCGTCGCTGTATACATAGATAGCCGAGCGGTATTGAGTTCCGCGATCATTGCCTTGTCTCATACCCTGAGTCGGATCGTGCTTTTCCCAAAATGCCTGCAAGAGTTGCTTTAGGCTAATGATACTTGGATCGAAAACGACTCGTACAATCTCTGTGTGACCAGTCTGTCCGCTGCATACCTCTTCGTAGGTTGGGTTAGGCGTATAACCTCCTGCGTAGCCAACAGAGGTGCTTACCACACCATCAAGTTGCCAGAACAGGCGCTCGGCTCCCCAAAAGCAGCCCATTCCGAGGAGAATTTTCTCGCAACCTTCTGCGGGTTCTGCAGTCAAACTGGTTTGATTGACGAAATGAATGTCATCGAATGCAAGTGGCGTCTCTCGTCCTGGAAGAGCTTGTTGGGCGGTAATCATGGTTTGTTTGTCGAGCATCGTGATTTCCTTGTTGGAGTATTTTTTATATAGACCGCCTAATTCACTGTTTTCGTACAGACTTATTATTTTAGTGGCGGTATTATTCCCTTACTTGATGTAGACAGATAATTAAGCATGATCAGCAAACCTTTACCAGTTCTAATCGCACTTGTTTCCTTTGCCCCTTCGGTATGGGCACAAAGTGTCGACCTCTCGATAGAAGGTCTAGAGGGTGAGCTGAATGATAATGTTGAAGCTTACTTATCATCTATTCCTGAAACTGAGTATAAAACCAGTTTACGTTTCCAAGCGCGTTTAGAGAAAAATATCACCGAAGCACTTAATGCCTTAGGTTACTACCACCCTGAGATAGAGTTTACAGTCGCGCAAGATGAATCAGAGTTGATCGTCAATGTGAATCCTGGACCTGCGGTTATTTTGCAGCAGGTCGATATTAAAATCGAAGGCGAAGCGAAAAGTGATCCTCAGTTTACAGCGCTAATAGCGAATAGTGGCTTGAAGCAAGGAGAGCGGCTTAATCATAGTTTGTATGACACTTTGAAATCTTCGATTCGCAATCTCGCTTTGCAAAAAGGCTACTTTGAAGGGGACTTTACCGCGAGTCGATTGGAAGTTGCGCCCGACCTCAATCAAGCCTTTATCCACCTTCATTATGACAGTGGGATGCGCTATCACTTTGGCGCTAATACCATAACCGGCAGCCAAATTGATCAAGATAGGGTAGAGTCTTTGTCACCTTATCAGGCCAATGATCCTTATCAGGCTTCTAAAGTTGGTGAGTACAACCAGAACCTATCCAATACAGATTGGTTTTCATCAGTATTCGTTGAGCCTGACCTGAGTAAAATAGGTGAAGGGCGTGAGTTGCCAATGAAAGTATCGCTTGCGCCACAAGCAAGAAACAAAATCGAAACAGGTATTGGTTACGCAACGGATGTTAGGGTCCGAGGATCACTCAAGTGGAAGAAACCTTGGGTGAATAGCCGCGGACATAGCTTTGATAGTAGCTTGTCTATTTCAAAGCCTGAACAAACCATCACTGCCGGTTACCGAATTCCACTCGAAGACGCACTCAATGAGTACTATCGCATCCAATACGGGATGAAGAACGTCAATCAGCGTGATACAGAAAGTTTGGAATCCAACTTAGCGCTAGAAAGGCACTGGGTACTTAATAACGGTTGGCACCGCACTTTGTATGTTCGTTACTTGTTAGAGAACTATACCCAAGGTAAGCAAGAAGATAACGCTCAGTTTATGCTGCCAGGTATAACCTTTTCTCGTAGTCGAGTTCGTGGTGGCGCGATGCCTACTTGGGGCGATCGACAAAGCTTTACGTTAGAGTATGGCGATCCTAATGCACTCTCAGAGACTAGAGTCACTCGTTTGATTGGTGCGACAACTTGGATCCGTAGTGCTGGTCAAAACCATCGCGGTATATTCAAACTTAATGGTGGCGCCAACTTTTCTGAAGAGTTTAATAAGCTCTCGCCATCGTTACGTTTCTTCGCTGGTGGTGATAATAATCTCCGTGGTTATGGCTATGAGTCTATCTCTCCCAAGGACTCTGACGATAAATTAACCGGTGCCAAATATATGCTGACGAGTTCAATCGAGTATCAATATCGCGTATATGGTGATTGGTGGGGCGCGGCTTTTTATGATGTCGGCGATGCGTTTAATGATAAGCCAGAGATTAAACGTGGTACGGGTGTCGGTGTACGCTGGGCTTCCCCTGTCGGTCCTATTCGTCTTGATTTTGCTTGGGGGCTTGATGCAAATAAAGGCGACGAATTTAAAATCCACTTTACTTTAGGACCTGAGCTATGACCAGTGTTGTGATTAAGTGGTCAAAATGGCTTTCACTCACTTTACTCATTTTACTCCTCAGCGTGTTGGTTGCTCTGGGCGGCTTATTGTTTACTAATCCTGGTTTGAACCTTGTTTTGTGGGGGGCTGAGAAGTTTGTTCCTCAGCTTAAAGTTGGATCGAGTCAAGGCGCGATTTTTCCTCGATTCACCCTTAGCAATGTTGTTTTTAAAGGTGACAACTTGCACGTCGATACTCAGGCAAGGTCACTAACGCTTGCCGTCAATGCGACATGCTTTACCGAGCCGGGTGTTTGTATTGATGAACTTGCGATTGATGGTTTGTCATTCGCTATGCCAGAGTTACCGCCAAGTTCGTCGCCAACTCAAGAGCCAGCCGAGGCGTCATCGTCAGCTAAAGTTACCTCTCCAATTCCGATCAAGTTAAGTCGATTGGCGCTAAGTGATATTAAGCTGGATGTTTTAGGTAATCAGATTACGTGGGACTCGTTGACCTCAGGAGCGTCATTTCAAGGTAATCGTCTGCGTCTCAATACCACCGAACTTAAAACTCCTGTGGTTAAGTTAGCGGCAAGCCCGGCTGAAAATGAGCAAGCCGACGCTCCAGTGAATCAAGCGTCAACGCCAACAGAAATTGTTCTCCCCAATATCGTTTTGCCGCTGCAAATTGATCTTGTACGCCTTGATGTTCACGACTTTAAGCTAGAGCAAGCAACGCCTGTTATCGTCAATCATTTAGGCTTAGCGGCCAACGCTAAAGATTCTAGAGTGGTGGTCAAAACGCTTGAACTAGATATGCCGCAGGTAACTGCTCAGCTACAAACAGACATTGATCTGCAAGGTGATTATCCACTCGACTTGCAGCTAGATGCGACAATCAAAGAAGAGATGGCGGCAGGACAAATGCTCTCCCTCAAAGCGGGTGGCAGTGTGGCCAAGTTACAGCTCTCGGCTCAATTATCAGGGTTAGCCAAAGCTTTCCTTGCTGGCGAACTGCAACCACTCAAACCTGAATTGCCTTTTGACTTGAGCCTAGTTCAAGGTGACCTCCAGTGGCCATTGAAAGGAAAAGGGGATTACTTTGCCTCGATAGATAAACTTCAAGCTCACGGCTCTCTGAATGGCTATAGCCTCAATCTAGATACCGACCTTAAAGGTGCACAACTTCCCGATGTGTCTCTCTCGATACAAGGCAAAGGTGATCTCTCCCATATCAAATTGAGTCAAGTGGACATTGCCACACTAGGAGGAACGATCTCTGGTGATGTGATGGCTGATTGGCAAGCGCCGATTAACTGGGCAGCAAACTTGACACTGGCTCACATTCAGCCCGGTTTACAGTGGCCTGAAGCTGAAGGCGATATCAGTGGGGCAGTGTCAACAACCGGAAGTCTGACAGAGCAAGGTGGATGGCAAGTCGAAGTTCCGAAACTTGATATTGATGGTGTACTGCGTGAATACCCTCTGAATGTTGCCGGTAGTGTCAGCGCCGCTGATGTGACTGGCAACAATGAGCTCAGTGTTCAAACGCCGCAGCTAGTGCTCTCTCATGGCCCGAACAGTATTAAAGCCAGCGGGGAGCTAGATAAACAGTGGCGGATGGATCTTGAGCTTAATTTGCCTGACTTAATCAAATCGATCCCTGACTTAAAAGGACGTGTTGTAGGTGACGTGGCACTGCGCGGAGATTTGAAAGCGCCGGATGTGGGTCTAAACCTTGTCGCTAAAGGGATTAATTGGCAGCAGCAGGCTCAGATTAGCAAGCTCAGTGTGAAAGGAAATATCACACCACTGCCAACGCCAAGTGGTCAATTAGCGCTTAAGGTCAATCAGGCCAAGTATCAAAACACAGTGATCGATGACGTGAGTTTGAACTTTACTGGCTCTCAGCAAAAGCACCAGCTTAACCTCGATGTGAATTCGAATGTTGTGTCGACGAGTTTGGCTCTAACAGGCTCACTGACCGATAAGCCTGAACTCGTTTGGCAAGGTAAGCTTGAGCGGATGAGACTCTCTTCGCAGCAAGGTGATTGGCGACTGAATCAGCCAACCGCATTAGGTTTTGAAGTGGCAACTGAGCAGGTTTCTGTTGCTGCTCACTGTTGGCTGCAAGCAGACTCCTCACTGTGCTTAGAGCAAGATATTAAGGTTGGACAAAGCGGTGAAGCAGCGATCGCCTTAAGTCAGTTTGATTTTGAGCAGATCAAAACCTTTATTCCTCAGTCAACGCACCTCCAAGGGCAAGCGGACGCTAATGTATGGGCCAAGTGGGGTGATAACCAGCCACCACAAGTAAAGGCTAAGATTGAATTAGCCAAAGGTGAAGTGGTTCAAAAGCTTGAACAACCTCTAGAACTAGGCTGGGAGAGCGCGGCACTGACGGTGCAACTTGCAGACAATAAGCTGAGCGCAGAATGGCTGCTAGATGTCACCGATAATGGTGATGTTTCTGGTAATGCTACTATTCCCGATGTGCTCAGAGACGACAAGCAAATCGATGGTCGTTTGAAGCTCACCACATTCAACCTAGACTTCTTAGCCCCACTAGTCGGGGAGTTCAGTAAGCTGAAATCGAACATCACCACCGATCTCGCAATCACTGGCCCGGCAATGCAGCCTAAAGTAAATGGTCAGTTTGTTGTCGATGATATCTTGCTCAAAGGGGATATCTCTCCGGTAGAGGTAAACTCAGGGCGTTTAACCATCAACTTCACTGGCTATGATGCGACGCTAGCTGCCGCTATTCATACTCCAGATGGAAAACTAGAACTTGCGGGCGACGCCGATTGGCAGAACTTGAATGATTGGAGTACCAATGTACGCGTTTTTGCCGAGGAACTGCTAGTCAACGTGCCGCCTATGGTGAAAATCAAAGTTCAACCTGATATGACTATCGCTGTTGCACCAAAATCAGCTCGAATTGATGGCACAATTGCTCTGCCATGGGGGCGAGTTGTGGTTGAAGAGTTGCCACCAAGTGCGATAGGTGTTTCGAAAGATCAGGTAATCCTTAACGACAAGCTCCAACCTGTTGACGATAAGAGTACAGTGCCTTTTGCAGTGCAATCCAATATCAATATTAAGATTGGCGATGATTTTAAGCTCTCAGCGTTTGGTCTAGAGGGCGAGTTAGTTGGTAATCTCAATGTAGCCCAGAGAGACAAGGGGCCTTTTGTTACTGGAGAGGTCAATATCGTTGATGGTTCATACCGTTCGTTTGGCCAAGACTTGTTGATCAAAGAAGGTAAGGTGCTAATGAATGGTCCGGTGGATCTGCCATATCTGCAAATTACCGCTATTCGCAACCCAGATAACACCAAAGACGATGTGACCGCAGGTGTCAAAGTGACAGGCCCAGTCAGTGAGCCTACCGTGACCATTTTTTCTGACCCAGCGATGGCGCAAGCTAACGCTCTTTCCTATCTGTTGCGCGGTCAAGATATTGATGGTGAAACGGGAGGCAACGCCATGGCAACAGCGCTAATTGGCCTAAGTATAGCGAAAAGTGGTCGTGTAGTCGGTGAAATTGGTGAAGCCTTTGGGGTACAAGATCTTCAGGTTGATACCGCAGGGTCTGGCCAAGAGTCTCAGGTGACGGTAGGTGGATACATTCTACCTGGCCTCAAGGTGCAATATGGTGTTGGCATATTTAAGTCGGTGGGTGAGTTCACCGTGCGCTATCGCTTGATGCAAGACCTCTATGTCGAGGCACTATCTGGCGCGACCAACGCGGTCGATCTTCTGTATCAATTTGAGTTCAATTAGTCGGTAAACATCGAAAGGAGTCGATGTCATGCAACAGCTAGTATTTGCTTATGGCACATTGCGTCAGGGGCAAAGTAATCATCATTTGTTGGCGCATTCAGAATGGCTAGGGAAATATGCGACGCCACCCATTTACAGCCTTTATGATCTTGGCGCTTATCCAGCCGTAGTAGATGGGCATAGCGTGATTTATGGTGAAGTCTATCGGGTCGATGACCAGACTTTGCGCCAGTTAGATTTACTGGAAGATGTGCCAATAACCTATCGTCGTGAGCAAATCGACACGCCTTTTGGCTTAGCTTGGATGTACATTTATCAGCAAGCTCACCAACTAGAGACGTTAATTTCCTCCGGTGATTGGTGCCAAAAGGTGTAATACTTACCGATAGCGAATGGGTGACTTGATTAAGGAGAGAGCGATGAAATTACAATTTGTTCTAGTGGCATTAATGTTAGCCGGATGTGCCACGCAACCACCTCCATTAAGCAATATCGAAGGTGACTGGTCAGATTATGGTAAACAACGTGCCGAGCAAGGCTTTTTAAAACAGTCAGAAGCGAAACTCGCAGAGCTAGATCAAGGTGGCGTTTTTAGCCAAGAACTGTATCTCGCATACTCTAATGGCTATGAGCAAGGCAGAGTTGAGTACTGCAACCAAAGTGCTTATATGCTAGGTGTTAAAGGTAAGCCTTACTTAGGAATCTGCCAACGCATCGATCCTTTCTTCCAGCAAGATTATATGTCAGGGCGCCATTCAACCGCAGGTTCAGCCTTTTAAACGTAAAAGAGTCGCGATTAAGCGACTCTTTTGTTTTCAGCGTTTGAAGATTAGTTTTCTTCGCGATTCAGCTCTAAAAACTCTTCGACTTGCTTAACCATGTTTTTCGAACCAACAAAGAATGGCACACGTTGGTGCAGTTCTGTTGGTTTGATATCCATAATACGCTGAACACCATCAGATGCGACACCACCTGCTTGTTCGATGATGTAAGCCATAGGGTTACATTCGTATAGCAGACGCAGCTTACCGTTTGGATGGCTTTCTGTGCTTGGGTAGAGGTAGATACCACCTTTCAACAGGTTGCGGTGAAAATCAGCTACCAAAGAACCAATGTAACGCGAAGTGTATGGACGGTTATCGCTTGGTGCACTTTCCTGACAGTACTTAATGTACTTCTTCACACCCATAGGGAAGCGAATGTAGTTACCTTCGTTGATCGAGTAGATACTACCATCTTCTGGAATCATCATATTTTCATGTGATAGACAGAAGGTGCCTAATGAAGGATCGTAAGTGAAGCCGTTAACACCATTACCTGTTGTGTATACCAGCATGGTTGAAGAGCCGTAAATGACATAACCAGCGGCAACTTGCTTGTGACCAGGCTGAAGAAAATCTTCTTCTGTTGGCGGCGTACCGATTGGTGATACACGGCGATAGATGGAGAAAATAGTACCCACAGAAACGTTAACGTCGATGTTAGAAGAACCATCCAATGGATCCATTAACACTACGTATTTTGCGTTTTTGTTGAGTTCTTTATTAAACGCTACCGCCTCGTCTTCTTCTTCACTGGCAACACCACATACTTGATCTCGGGCTTCAAGAGCGGCCTTAAACTTGTCGTTCGCGTAGACATCGAGCTTTTGCTGATCTTCACCTTGAACGTTTGCAGTACCAACGGCACCAGTAATATCACCTAGACCGGCCGCGTTAATTTCGCGGTTAACAATTTTTGCAGCAAGGCGAATTGAAGAGAGTAGGGATGATAGATCACCGCTAGCGTGGGGGAAGTCCGCTTGCTTTTCAACAATGAACTCGCCAAGGGTGCGCATTCCAGACATGGTTTTTCCTTTAAAAGTCGCTCATAGATAGGGGGGGGGGGATGTCTCGTTCTCTAACGGAGCTTTTATGACTACCCGAGATAAGTGTAAAAGTTAGATCTTTTTATTGGTAATGAACTAACTGTCTTAGATCTCAAATTTTTTAGTAAACTTTCAACAGTTTTCACAGCGATGAGAGATCAGAGAGTGAACAAAGCGTAATCAGTGAGTCAATTCTCTGTCTAAAGTAGTTCGCTTTTTGCCGTATTGTCGCCATAATGAGGGCAATATTTTCCGCTTAGAACAAGGCTTTTCTATGCATATTCATATACTGGGGATCTGTGGCACTTTTATGGGTGGTGCAGCTGTATTAGCACGTCAGTTGGGGCATAAAGTCACGGGATGTGATGCCAATGTCTATCCGCCCATGAGTACTCTACTCGAATCTCAAGGTATTGAAATTATAGAAGGCTTTGACCCGTCGCAACTCGACCCTGCGCCAGACTTAGTGGTGATTGGTAATGCGATGAGCCGTGGCAATCCATGTGTCGAATATGTACTGAATAATAACCTGCGTTACACCTCTGGCCCGCAGTGGTTACAAGAGTTCTTACTTCATGACCGTTGGGTATTAGCGGTGTCTGGTACTCATGGAAAAACCACCACTTCCAGTATGTTGGCGTGGATCTTAGAAGACTGTGGCTACAAGCCGGGCTTCTTAGTCGGTGGTGTATTAGGTAACTTCGGTATCTCAGCCCGTCTTGGTGAAAGCATGTTCTTTGTCGTTGAAGCTGACGAATATGACAGTGCTTTTTTCGATAAGCGTTCTAAGTTTGTCCACTACCACCCTCGCACCTTGGTCATGAACAACCTGGAGTTCGATCATGCTGACATCTTTGACGATCTTGAAGCGATAAAACGTCAGTTCCATCATCTTGTTCGCACAGTTCCGGGTAATGGGCGCATTTTTGCACCGAAACAAGATAGCGCACTACATGATGTACTTGAGCGCGGCTGTTGGAGCGAATCCGAGTTTAGTGGTGAGCAAGGTGACTGGCAGGCGGAGAAAATAAACATTGATGGCTCGCAGTTCAAAGTACTGTTCCAAGGCGAGCAAGTGGGTATTGTAAGTTGGAATCTAGTTGGTGATCACAATGTAGATAACGCTTTGATGGCGATAGCTGCAGCGCGCCATGTTGGCGTCACCCCAGACTTAGCCTGTGAATCTTTAGCCAAATTTATCAATACCAAACGCCGCTTGGAGCTCAAAGGTGAGGTCAATGGCATCACGGTTTACGACGACTTTGCCCATCATCCGACCGCGATTGAACTGACGCTCGGTGGATTACGTAACAAGGTCGGCGATAGCAAAATTATCGCGGTACTCGAACCACGCAGCGCTACGATGAAGCGAGGTGTGCACAAGGATACGTTGGCCGCGTCGTTACAAAAAGCCGATCAAGTGTTCTTATATCAACCCGATTCGATTGATTGGTCGGTGGAAGAGATCGCCGCTCAATGTGCCCAACCTGCGCAAACCTCCAATAATGTCGATGAACTTGTGGAGCAAATTGTTGCTAGTGCTAGCTCAGGTGATCAGATTTTGGTGATGAGCAATGGCGGGTTCGAAGGTATTCATAACAAGCTTCTGGCAAAGCTAGCTCAATAGTGTAGTTTTTAAATATGACTAAGCAACAAAAAGCCATCACCTTAGCCTTTACTGGTGCCTCTGGCGCTCCTTATGGTTTACGCCTATTAGAGTGCCTTCTGGCTGCTGATTATCAAGTTTATCTGCTTATTTCGTCTGCGGCGAGAGTGGTGCTAGCAACTGAACATGACCTTAAACTGCCTGCCAATCCTGATTCGGCTAAGCAAACTTTGGTCGAGCACCTTAATTGTGACCCAGACAAGCTGGTTGTATGCGGTAAAGACGATTGGTTCTCTCCTGTGGCGTCTGGCTCTGCAGCGCCGAAACAAATGGTCGTCTGTCCATGCTCTGCAGGCAGTGTTGCGGCGATTGCCCACGGTATGTCGGATAACCTGATTGAACGTGCTGCAGACGTGGTGATGAAAGAGCGTGGTCAGCTACTGTTGGTGGTTCGTGAAACCCCATTTTCTACTCTGCATCTAGAGAATATGCACAAGTTGTCACAAATGGGAGTAACCATCATGCCTGCTGCGCCAGGTTTTTATCATCAACCTAAATCGATAGAGGATCTGGTTGATTTTATGGTCGCGCGTATTCTTGACCATTTAGGAATAGAGCAAGGATTGGTTCCTCGCTGGGGCTACGATCCCCGTCCTATTTGAAGCCGCAGCGTTGTTGACTGCTCAAATTCACCCAAATCAAATAGAACACCTATGTTCATTGGGATGAATTTGCTTGTCGCCTAGCTGCAACTCCAACTATTTAGGGGATAGATATTGCAGTTTATTAATATTACAATTCGACCGTTACTCATCGGGGAGCTATTGACCTAACTTATGTTAGCGTCAGCTGAGATCGAGCTATCGCTTGGGACCCGTGTACCTGAACCAGATAATGCTGGCGTAGGAATTGAGTTTGGATTTGAACTCCGCTTCTCAAGCCTGTGCCGCTCAGACAAGGAGAGAGCGAGCAGTGAAAAACACTCTAAGCACCATTTCAATTAGTACCCTAGCGTTAGCAACGCTGGCGATATTCTCAGCGACAGCCGCAGAAAACAGTTTAACCGTTTATACCTACGACTCTTTTGCCGCCGATTGGGGCCCAGGTCCTGTTGTAGAAAAAGCGTTTGAAGCGCATTGTGGTTGTGATGTTAATTTCGTCGCGCTAGACGATGGTGTCTCTATCCTTAACCGTCTGCGATTAGAAGGCGATAACAGCAAAGCGGATATCATTTTAGGCTTAGACAACAACCTAATGGCGGAAGCGAAAAAGACAGGTTTGTTGGCTGAACATAGCGTAGACACTAGCAAGGTTGCATTGCCAAATGGGTGGGCAGACAAAACGTTCGTCCCTTATGATTTCGGCTACTTCGCGTTTGTTTACAACAAAGAGAAGCTAGCTAACCCACCAAAAAGCTTGAAAGAGTTGGTGGAATCTCGCGATGATCTGAAAGTGATCTATCAAGACCCACGTACTTCAACACCAGGGCAAGGTCTGATGTTGTGGATGAAGTCTGTTTACGGAGATGACGTGACTCAGGCTTGGCAAAATCTAGCTAAGAAAACCGTAACTGTGACTAAAGGTTGGTCTGAAGCGTACTCAATGTTCCTCGAAGGTGAGTCTGATCTGGTACTCTCTTACACGACCTCTCCTGCTTATCATTTGATTGCTGAAAGTGACAACAAGTATGCCGCCGCTGATTTTGCTGAAGGTCATTACACGCAAGTCGAAGTTGCTGCTAAAGTGAAAGCGTCTAAAAATCAAAAGCTAGCCGATGAGTTTATGAACTTTATTCTTAGTGATGAGTTCCAATCAGCAATGCCAACAGGTAACTGGATGTACCCAGTCACAGACGTTGCACTGCCTGAAGGTTTTGAAACCCTAACTCTGCCAAGCAAGGCTCTGACCTTTAGCGCCGACGAAGTGGCCGAAAATCGTAAATCTTGGATTCGCGAATGGCAAAGTGCGCTGACATTCTAAGAGGCTCTTTTGCGTAATACCCCCAAAATTGGCTTATGGGTCGCGATAATCATCGCGACCTTTGTCGTTTCTGCTCTCGGTGCTTTACTGGTTAACGCGCCATCGCTAGATATCCGTCAGGTGTGGAGTGATCCATACTATCGACATGTCACCAAATTCAGTTTCTATCAGTCTTTTCTTTCTACTTTGCTCAGTGTTGGCCTTGCCATCCCAGTCGCGCATGCGTTGTCTCGCCGTCGATTTAGGGGGAAATCCTTGTTACTCAAACTGTTTGCTACAACACTGGTGTTGCCTGTCTTAGTCGGGGTGTTTGGCCTTCTTGCCATTTATGGCAATAGTGGTTTGATTGCTGATTTGTTCAAAAGCCTAGACAGCAAGTTGCCGTTCTCAATATATGGGCTCAATGGGATTTTGTTGGCGCATGTGTTTTTTAATCTTCCTTATGCGACCCGATTGCTTCTGCAAGCATTAGACTCTATTCCACAAGAGCAGCATAAACTGTGCGCCCATCTTGGCATGGGACACTGGGATAAATTTCGCTGGATTGAGTGGCCGCGTCTACGACAGCAATTACCTCATGTCAGTGGCTTGGTGTTTATGCTCTGCTTTACCAGTTTTGCTACTGTAATGGCACTGGGTGGCGGGCCTAAATCAACTACGATTGAGCTAGCAATCTATCAAGCCATTAAGTTTGATTTTGATCTTCAAGCAGGCGCGCTATTGGCTATTTGGCAAATGATGCTGTGTGGTGTGATGGCGTTGACTATTCAACGTTTAGCGAAACCGATTTCTGTCACCTCTGGCTCGCATACTCAGATTATTTACTTGTCTAAAGACTCGTTTGTTTCTAAGTGTTGGGATTGGGGGTGGATAGCTTTTTCTATGTTGTTGGTGCTACCTCCGCTACTGATGGTGCTGCTCAGTGGCCTTAACAGTCACGCGGTTGATGTTTTCACCGATGAACGCTTTTGGCAGGCGCTATGGGCGTCCGTGAAAGTGGCGACCATGGCAAGTGTGATAGCGGTGATTGCTGGCATTGCCATCTTGTTAACCAGCCGGAGATTGCGCCTTAACTATCGTGAAAAGAGTGCGGATCATATTGAGTTGATTGGTACCATTATTCTTGTCACACCCGGTCTTGTGATTTCCACTGGACTGTTTCTATTGCTACGTTCATTTGCGGATGTATTTAGCTTAGCGCTAGTGGTTGTTGTAGCCGTGAATGCGTTAATGGGTCTGCCATATGTGATTAAAACGCTCTCTCAGCCTATGCTGCATGTCGAGCAGCAATATCAATATGTTTGTGCCAGTTTAGGAATGAAAGGTTGGAATCGTTTTAAAGTGGTTGAGTGGAAAGCGCTAAAAAAACCGATGGCTCATGCCTTTGCGATTAGCTTTATGTTTGCGATTGGTGATTTAAGCGCGATTGCATTGTTTGGTAGCCAAGAGTTTCGCACCTTGCCACTTTACCTATTCCAACTGCTTGGTAGTTACCAAATGGAATCTGCCGCAGTCGTCTCTGTAACTCTATTACTCTTGAGCGTAGGCTGCTTCACGCTCATTGAAACCTTGTTAAAAGCCAACTCGAAGGTGAATCATGCTGACCTTAAGTAACGTCGATTACTACTATCACAATGAACTGTTTCACTTTGATACTTCGATTTCACCGCAGTCGATCGTTGCCTTGATGGGGCCAAGCGGCGCAGGTAAATCGACCCTATTGGCTTTGGTGGCGGGTTTTATTGAGCCGACTAAGGGAACTATTGAGGTTGAAGGCAGCAATATTGTTGGTAAAGAGCCACATCAACGCCCATTCGCTATGCTGTTTCAAGAGCATAACTTATTTGCTCATTTAACCGTGCGTCAGAATATAGGACTTGGATTGCATCCTGGCTTAAAGCTTACTTCCGAGCAGCAAGCGCTAGTTGAGCAAGCTGCGCAGCAAGTTGGGGTTGAAGCTTATCTCGACCGATTACCAGAACAACTTTCCGGTGGTCAACGTCAACGTGTTGCGTTAGCACGCTGTTTTGTCCAACCGCACAAGATATGGCTGCTCGATGAGCCTTTCTCTGCCCTTGATCCTATTCTACGTGAAGAGATGCTTAACTTGGTACGTAAGTTAGCCAAAGAGAGAAACATTACAGTGGTTATGGTGACGCACCATATCAGTGATGCTAAGGCTATTGCCTCTGATTTTATCTTTGTCGCCAATGGCCGAGTAGAAGTCGCAGATAACATCGAGCAGCTGTCATCGACTCATACCAATCAAGCGCTAAGTGACTTTGTTCGCGCGGGGGAGTGAGGGGAGGAACGGACTTCGTCCTCGGGAAATGAGAACGGGCTTCGCCCTCGGGAACGCTGCGCTAGAGAGTCGAGATCGGGCTTCGCCCTTCGAGAAACAAATCGTCATTCCATAGAGCGACGAAGGAGAGAGTAGGGAATCTCAGAAAGCATTCGGCTCGCTTGAAGAGATCCCCAACTCGTTCGTACCTCACTCTCGGGGATGACGTGGAGAACCTATCAAAAAAAAGGGTTAACACATTGTGCCAACCCTTTAATTTTTCTCGCTTAAATCTCTTCTTCGTTTAGCTCTTTGAGCACTTGGAAGATTTCGCGGAAGGCTTTTGCAGGCTTACCTGCTTTTTTCTCTTTTGCTGCCTGACGTGCGAGTTGGCGTAAGCGTTGACGATCGGCTGCTGGGTAAAGCTCCATAACATCACCGATTGCGCTATCGCCTTCTTCTACCACGCGGTCACGAAGCTGCTCAAGCTTATGCAGTGCCGCAGTAGCTTGTGAGTGTTTGTTACGCACTTTATCCAGTGCCGCTTGTAGTGGCTCAGGATCTTCAAAACGCATCAGCTTGCCGATGTACTGAAGTTGACGGCGACGAGCTTCGTTCTTGAAACGTTGCGCGTCTTTAATTGCCTCTGCAAGGTCTTCGCTTAAGGGAAATTTTTCTAGCACGGACGGCTTCAAGCTCGCGAGTTCTTCACCCAGCTTTTGTAGCTCTTCCATGTCGCGTTTCAATTCGGTCTTACTGACCCAAATGATCTCTTCTTCCTCTTCCCATGGCGCTTTTTGATTCTTACGTGCCATTTTTCTGCCTTAATTTGAACATCTATTTCTCTATTTTAACAAGAATCGTGGGGAGAAAGCGAAATTCTTGTTATTCTAAAGGCAATTGATCTTAAGAAATAAAGAAAATATGGACGTAAGACAGCAAGTTGCTCAACAGCGAGTTGAGTTAGAAGCGGCAGTAGCTAAAGCTCTAGAGATGGCAGCAGAGAAGTCAGATGCCGCCGAAGTCGCGATCAGCAAGACCACGGGCCTGAGTGTTTCGACTCGTATGTGCGAAGTGGAGAACGTTGAATTCAACAGTGATGGTGCGCTTGGGATTACCGTTTACCGTAATCAGCGCAAAGGCAGTGCATCCACCTCTGATCTGAGTGACAAAGCGATCCAACAAACTGTTCTTGCGGCACTCGATATTGCGCAATACACCTCTGAAGATCCTTATGCTGGTCCAGCTCCCAAAGAGCTAATGGTGCAAGAGGTGCCTGATCTTGATCTATTCCATCCTGATACGCCAGATCCAGATTATGCCGCGAAAGTAGCGATTGCAGCCGAGCAACAGGCACTGTCTTACAGCGATAAGATCAAACAAAGTGATGGCGCGAGCTACGATAGCCACTATGGTTTGAAGGTCTATGGTAATAGCCATGGACTGCTCGCTAGCTATGCTTCTAGCCGCCATAGCACGAGCTGCTGTGTGATTGGTCAGGGCAATAACGGTGAAATGGAGCGTGATTACAGCTACACAGTGGCGCGCCATAAAGATGAGCTTTGGACACCTGAAACTGTCGGTCAGAAAGCTGCGGAGAAGACCGTTAGCCGTCTTGATGCGCAAAAGCTAAAAACAGGTCAATATCCAGTGATGTTTGCGGCTGATGTAGCAACTGGCCTACTTGGTCACTTAGTGATGGCTATTAGTGGTGGTAACCTTTACCGTAAATCTTCTTTCTTGCTTGATCACTTAGGTAAGCAAGTACTGCCTGAGTGGTTTAATGTCTCTGAGCGCCCGCATGTGTTGCGTGGTCTTGCTTCAAGCCCATTTGATAGTGAAGGGGTCTTTACCCAAGACCGCGAGATCATTACCGATGGTGTTCTTGCTACTTACCTGCTTACTAGCTACGCGGCGCGTAAAATGGATATGACGCCTACAGGTCACGCTGGTGGTATCCAGAACTGGTTTGTAAAATCGACAGGTCAGAACTTTGAGCAGATGCTGAAAGAACTAGGTACTGGCTTGCTTGTGACAGAAGTGATGGGCCAAGGCGTTAATGTCGTGACTGGCGATTACTCTCGTGGCGCAGCTGGTTTTTGGGTAGAGAATGGTGAAATTCAGTTCCCAGTGTCTGAAATTACCATCGCAAGTAACCTCAAAGATATGTTTAATCAGATTGTTGCAGTAGGCAACGATGTAGAGACTCGCTCGCAGATCCAAACAGGCTCAATCCTGCTTGAATCCATGAAGGTTGCGGGGGAGTAGACAAGGAGCGGACTATGTCCTAAGGATAGCTAGACCGCTTCGCTACTGGAGAACTAGACTTGACTGTCGATGTCTTGAAGCTTTAGCTCTCCAGCTCTCTAGCTCTCCAAAACGAAAGGGTTGGCAAAAATGCCAACCCTTTAAAATATCCGTCGAATCCCGAATCCCTTTTATTCCTCAAATAACTCTGTATGCAGTTTCTGAATTGCTTGTTTTGAGACTGACTCATCAACTAAGAAACACAGGTTGTGCGGGCTCGCGCCGTAGCAGATCATACGTAGGTTGAAATCTTCCAAAGTGCTGAAGACTTGCTTAGCATAGCCTTTACTCTCACTCATATTGTTACCAATCAGAGCAACCAAGCATAGGTTGTGTTCTACCTCGACCGTACATAACTCTTCGAGCTCAACGCGTGCAGCTTCTGGAAGTTGCGGTGCTCCACCAGAAGTGTCTGTTTGGTCTAGAGTGAGCGACACACTGATCTCTGAAGTGGTAATTAAGTCTACAGAGATTTTATGCTTAGCAAGAATCTCAAACACTTTGGCGAGGAAGCCGTAGGCATGGAACATGTTAGCGCTGCGCAGTGTTACCATGGTTTGGTTACAACGCAGAGCTAGGGCACGGAATAGCGGTGAGCTTTCTACCTGATGGCGAATCCAAGTACCGCCCTTCTGTGGCTCTTTCGATGACCCGACAAATACAGGAATATCATGGCGTAGTGCAGGAAGAAGCGTCGATGGATGGAGAATCTTAGCGCCAAAGTTCGCCATTTCTGACGCTTCACTAAAACTAATTTCAGGAATTGGAGAAGCTTTAGGGGCAATGCGTGGATCAGTGGTGTAAATACCAGGAACGTCTGTCCAAATCTCAAGTCCAGAAGCTTCAACGGCTTCGGCGATTAGGGCTGCACTGTAATCACTACCACCACGACCTAAAGTAGTGGTGTTGCCTTCGGCGTCAGAACCGATAAAGCCTTGAGTAATCACTACTGCATCTTGGCACAGTGGCACCAGTGATTGCTGAGCAAGCTCGCTGATCTGGTCTAGTTGTGGCTCTGCTTTACCGAAATTGCTGTCGGTGCGTAGAATGTCACGAATATCAAAACGTACTGCGCTGATACCGCGCTCTTTCATCAGTTGGGTAAGTAGGTGGGTCGACATCAACTCACCACACGCGACTAAGTGGTCTGTCAGTTTGTGGCTTGCTTGGATCGATGCCGCTTCCGCAAGGCTAGTCACTGTGTCGAGAATCTCGTAAACATCGCTTGCTGCTTGGGTTCCGTCTTCAAGCTGTTCGAGTACTGCATCATGAATTTGCGCCAGTTTAGTCAGAATCTCACTACGACGAACTTGGTCTTGTACGCCATTCGCGAGCTCGACTAGAAGATTAGTGACACCTGAGCAAGCGCTACTCACGACGAGTTTTGTATTTGGATTACCTTCAATAATTGCAGCACAACGGCTCATTGCCTCAAAGTTAGCAACGCTTGTTCCACCAAATTTAGCTACATTAAAACTGCTCACAGCATTTCTCCCACGACTTCCTAAAATAAAAACTTTTGGTAGCTATACCAACATCCAGTGTTTTGCTTTGATGAAGAGAGTTGAGCGAAAGAGAGGGGGTCTTTTATATGTATGACTTTCCTCAGAAGCTCATCATCAGACTGGGCTGATGACAGTTGTAGGGATTCAACCCTAGCAACCGACAGATCCAAACCGACACTTCGGATCTACCTCGGCACTACTCCCCCTCAATGTGCTGTATCGGATTTGTGGCTCCACAACACGTCTACCTGGGCAGTGCTCCTCTTCTGCAAAATAATTTGCTATGTGGCATAAATATTCGCCACATATCCGCATTGAACGTTTTTCTGTGAACTATGTCAATGAGAATTTGTAACTTTATGCCTTTTTATAATTAACAAACTTGTGACACTGGTTTGACCTCAATACTTTGGGCTAATTGCTGCCAACAAAGAATTGAATTAAGGTGGGTTTAAGGAAGTAAAAGATAGAACAAAAATTATAGTGATATTTAAAAAGGAGCTGCCAATGACGATTCAAAGTTTTATTCCCCCTCACCGTATTCTTATGGGGCCTGGGCCTTCAGATATATCTCCTCAAGTGTTACAAGCTTTGAGTCGCCCAACGGTTGGTCACTTAGATCCGTTATTTGTTGGCATGATGGATGAGCTTAAATCGCTGCTCAAGTACGCTTTCCAAACTGACAATGAGTTTACGATTGCCGTTTCTGCGCCAGGGAGTGCAGGAATGGAAACTTGTTTCGTTAACCTTATTGAACCGGGTGAAAAGGTGATCGTTTGTCGCAATGGCGTGTTTGGCGAGCGTATGCGTGAAAATGTTGTACGTGCGGGTGGTATTGCCGAAGTTGTCGATGATGAGTGGGGCGCGCCAGTCTCTGTCGATAAAGTCGAGCAAGCATTAAAAGACAATCCTGATGCGAAAATCCTAGCTTTTGTTCACGCTGAAACGTCGACGGGTGCGTGCAGTGATGCAGAGGCTCTGGGTAAGTTGGCGAAGCAATATGGCCTACTATCCATTGTAGATGCGGTGACTTCACTTGGTGGTGTCCCACTTAAGGTCGATGAATGGCAACTAGATGCGGTTTATTCAGGCAGTCAGAAGTGTCTTTCTTGTGTTCCGGGTCTTTCTCCGGTGACCTTTTCTCCTGCTGCGATTGAGAAAATTCAAGCACGTACCACACCAGTGCAAAGTTGGTTCCTAGATCAGAGTTTAGTGCTTGGCTATTGGAGCGGTGAAGGAAAGCGTAGTTATCACCATACTGCGCCTGTTAACAGCTTATATGCTCTGCATGAGTCTCTGTTGATTCTAAAAAATGAAGGGCTCGAAAACGCATGGCAGCGACATCGCGACATGCATGAAAAACTGAAACAAGGCTTAGCGAAGCTAGGCTTTGAGTTCGTTGTCGAGCAGGACTCTCGTTTACCTCAGCTCAACGCCATTTATGTTCCGCAAGGCATTGATGAGGCTAAAGTGAGAACTCACCTGCTAGAGACTTACAATCTAGAAATTGGTGCTGGTTTAGGCGCGTTAGCAGGTAAAGCGTGGCGTATTGGCTTGATGGGTTACGGCGCTCGTGCTGAGAACGTTGCTTTATGTCTAAGAGCGCTCGAAGAGGCATTAACGCAATAGCAGTCTCAAGGACATATCAATTAATAAGGCGACCAGATGGTCGCCTTATTTATATCAACAGACTCTAGTTAGTCTCTTTTTCACTGTCCGCCTTTAAGGCATCGATATTCGGTGGGATGTACTGCACCTCAGAGAAATCGCGCTCAGGGAATAGGAACTGCGCTTCGCTGCGAATTTGCTCCGCTTTAACACTGTCTCCCAGCCCTTGATAGGCCAAGATCAAATTGTTATAGAAAGCAGGACGAGGTTTATCTTTAATAATCTTCAGTGACCAATCTATGTATGGCTGGATAAACTGAGGATCTTGCTTGTATAAGCCAATATTGAGATAAGTACTATAGATATCCCAATCGTATCTGTCTTTCCAAACTACAGGGTTAGTGACTTGGTTAAGTATGTCAGGATCTTTAGGTTGTGAGCGTTCAAACTGGGTAAGCACATAATTGGTATGCAAAGTGGTCAGCATATAGAAGCTTGTCACTATTGGTATGACTAAGCTGAGCACCCGTAGTGCCGTTTTGGAGATAATACTAAATGGTGCTTGGCGATAACTGCTCGCCCTTTGATCTACCCAGTAGAGCAGAATGACAAAGGTTATCCAGTGAATCGCTGAATGATAAAACGGATACTCAAGCTGACTATGCAGAACGATGGGTACAAACAGGGCAAACATTGCCAAGCGTGTACCTTTCTTGGCCTGATAGAGTCGAGCAAGAACAAACAGCGCAGCGAGTATGATCGCGAGTAGGGGCAGTAAGCCACCTTCAACTCCCCAGTAGAGCAATTCGTTATGTGGATGGTCCATTGCCGCTAAACCAGGTTTATAACTCTGATTTAACTGGTGTTGTCTCGCTGTGTACACCATGTACTCTGGCTCAAATCGACCATATCCATAGCCTGTAAACGGCTTTTCGATCAGCATGTCGAGTGCTTGAGGAAAGGTATACCTTCTCGGGCTTTCTAGATTGCTCTTCTGTTCCACTAAAGAGTCTTCTTGCCCAGTCATTAATGGGGTTGAAAAGCCTAGCCCAGTTCCCACAATTATGGCCACTATCCAACCGACAAAGCGTTTTTTGGTTGCAAATCTAAATACGTACGGAATCAAGAGGGCAATAGAAAGAATTGCAGCTAACCAACCAGTGCGTGAAGCCAATACAACCAGTAATGGGACAGTTGCAACAGGCATTAAATACAGTAAGGCGACTTCACTGACTTTACGTTGGTACTTGGTCGGATGACGAGTGAGCAAATAGCCAGATAGCGCTAATCCGGTTGCGAGAAAACTCGCCATCACATTGGGTTGCTGAAAGATGCCGTAAGGGCGGTTTGATTCGGTGTTGTAGCCAAAGAAGTTGCCCGGCTCTAGGGCCAAATACTGTACCCAGCCGAAAATAGCTTCGATAAAGACCGCAATGGTGATAAACCAGAGTAGCCGCTGTTTTTGCTTGTTGCTGAAGCGAAATTGCTGCAAGACAACAAACAGAATATAACCTGCCCAAAGACCAGTGAGTTTTCCTAATGATAACTCAAGATTCGAACCTGAATAGATCACGGGTAGGGTGAGCATAATGCAGCACACAAATAAACCTATTGTGAGCTTGTTGTATCTTAAGCTGCCGTAGCTACCGAGCTGATATAAACCGATCGCAATAGAGAAACTCACCACAAGCCAAGTTGTGGGGTTAAAGGCTAAAGCAAGACCAGCGCCACCCGGATTGGGCATAAAAAAGTGCATCGCTAACAGGAAGAGTATCCCGATAGTGACTAAGAAAGGTCTGGTTAAAGGGATCTTTGGCGCCTTTAATTCAAGCTCTGTCCCTGCTACATGTGTGGTCGCCATAAATCTTGATACCTCAAACAAACAGACCGGCGATCGGATACCAATCAGAATAGTTATCTGGACATCTACTTATCCCGATTGGTATTACACTGGTCTGTAAATTTTACTATTAATTGCTATTTTAACATAGGCTTGAGGAATCGGGCAGTATGAGAGCCTTCGATGAGTGACACATCTTCTGGCGTGCCTTGTGCGATAATTTCACCGCCTCCTTGGCCGCCTTCTGGTCCTAAATCCACAATCCAGTCTGCGGTTTTGATCACATCAAGGTTGTGTTCAATCACGACTACGGTGTTGCCATGGTCACGTAGACGATGCAGTACCGTGAGTAATTGCTGAATATCGTGGAAGTGTAAGCCGGTAGTTGGCTCATCCAAAATGTATAGGGTTTTGCCGGTATCTCGCTTAGACAGCTCACGGGCCAGTTTGACGCGTTGCGCTTCGCCACCGGATAGGGTCGTCGCAGCTTGGCCTAAGCGAATGTAGGATAAGCCCACATCCATCAAGGTTTGTAACTTGCGAGCAATCACGGGTACTGGGTCAAAGAACTCGCGTGCATCTTCAACTGTCATTTCCAGTACTTCATCGATTGTCTTGCCTTTGTAGCGTACTTCTAGGGTTTCGCGATTGTAACGCTTGCCCTTACACACATCACATGGCACATAAACATCTGGCAGGAAGTGCATTTCGACTTTAATCACACCATCGCCTTGGCAAGCTTCACAACGACCACCGCGTACGTTGAAACTAAAGCGACCCGGCTTATAGCCACGAGAACGAGACTCTTGAGTTCCAGCAAATAATTCTCGAATTGGGGTAAAAATACCTGTGTAGGTAGCTGGGTTTGAGCGAGGTGTACGACCGATCGGGCTCTGGTCAATATCGATCACTTTATCAAAATGCTCTAGCCCTTTAATCTTTTTATATGGCGCAGGCATAGCTGTCGTTGCGCCATTTAGCTGAGTATGGGCAATCTTAAAGAAAGTATCGTTGATAAGAGTTGATTTTCCTGAGCCAGATACACCGGTTATACAGCTAAATAGACCGACAGGAATCTCTAAGGTGACATCTTTTAAGTTGTTGCCAGAAGCACCAATCAGCTCGACAACCTTCTTGCTATCTTTAGGCGTGCGATTGCTTGGCACAGAGATTTCTTTTTTGCCGCTGAGGTACTGGCCGGTTACTGAATTCGGGTTGGCAATAATTTCATCCATTGTCCCTTCTGCAACCACGTTACCACCGTGGACACCAGCGCCTGGGCCAATATCAATCACGTGATCAGCGATGCGAATGGCATCTTCATCATGCTCAACCACTAAGACAGTATTGCCTAGGTCACGTAGGTGGGTCAGAGTCTTAAGTAGGCGTTCGTTATCACGTTGATGTAGGCCGATAGAAGGTTCATCGAGAACGTACATCACACCAACTAGGCCAGCACCAATTTGGCTCGCAAGACGAATGCGTTGAGCTTCACCACCGGACAAGGTCTCTGCACTACGAGAGAGATTAAGGTAGTTCAAGCCGACGTTAACTAGAAACTGCAGGCGATCATTGATCTCCTTCATTACTTTTTCGGCGATCTGCGCGCGTTGTCCTTCAAGATGTAAAGAAGCAAAGAAACCTAATGCATCGGCAATACTGAACTCAACAATTTCAGGCAGGGTTGTATCACCAATAAACACATTACGCGCTTCTAGACGCAGGCGACTACCATCACAGCTAGAACAGGTTTTGGTTGAGATATATTTGGCCAAATCTTCACGCACAGCATTGGATTCAGTATCACGATAGCGGCGTTCGAGGGTATTTAATATCCCTTCAAATGGGTGATGTTTAACCCGAATATCACCACGGTCATTGATGTATTTAAACTCAACTTCAGTACGTCCAGAGCCAGTTAGAATGACATCACGAATTTTCTTTGGCAGTGAGTTAAATGGCGCCTTAAGGTCAAAATCGTAGTGCTCTGCCAGAGAAGAGAGCATCTGGAAGTAGTAATAGTTTTTCTGATCCCAGCCTCGGATTGCTCCTTCTGCTAGGCTCAATGAATCGTCGACGATCACTCGCGCAGGATCAAAATACTGCTGTACACCAAGTCCATCACAAGTGTGACAAGCACCTGCAGGGTTGTTGAAGGAAAATAGCCTAGGTTCTAGCTCTTGCATGCTATAGCCACAGTGTGGGCAAGCGAAGTTTGCAGAGAAGACAATCTCTTCTCCGTCACCGTCCATAGCAGCAACAACAGCAATACCGCCAGAAAGCTCCAGTGCGGTCTCAAACGATTCAGCAAGACGTTGTTGAAGATCACCACGTACCTTAAAGCGGTCGACAACCACTTCAATGGTGTGCTTTTTATGCAGTTCTAGCGTTGGGGGATCGGAAAGATCACAAGTTTCACCGTCAATTCGCGCACGAATGAAACCTTGAGCTGCAAGATTTTCTAGGGTTTTGACGTGCTCACCTTTACGCTCCTTAACGATGGGAGCCAGTAGCATCATCTTGGCACCTTCTGGCAGCTCAAGTACTTTATCCACCATCTGAGAAACGGTTTGGGCAGCGAGTGGAACTTTGTGGTCAGGACAGCGTGGCTCACCAACACGAGCATAGAGTAGTCTAAGATAGTCGTAGACTTCAGTAATGGTACCGACGGTTGAACGTGGGTTATGCGAGGTTGATTTTTGCTCTATTGAGATCGCTGGAGACAGGCCTTCGATATGGTCAACATCAGGTTTTTCCATTAAAGAGAGGAACTGGCGAGCGTAAGCGGATAACGATTCGACGTAGCGACGTTGTCCTTCAGCATACAAGGTATCAAAAGCGAGTGATGACTTACCTGAACCAGATAGACCTGTAATCACGATCAACTTATCACGAGGTATGGTTACGTTAATATTTTTCAGGTTATGGGTGCGGGCACCGCGGACTTCTATCTGATCCATTCTCAACACTCTGGGTAACAACAAGTTGGCTAAGTATTACATAGTGTGAGAATTGTGCAAAGAAATACTGGATAAAAAAACAGTAAAAGAAAAGGCAGCGATTAGGCTGCCTTGCGCAGTGATGTTTAAAATTGAGTGAACTAAGCGTTTTCTTTAGTTGTCTTTTGTTTACCTAACTCAGATTTATGCGCATCTTTTAAGTACAGATTTTCAAAGCAGTAGTTCGTCGCTTCGATATAACCTTCGACGCTACCGCAGTCAAAGCGTTTACCTTTGAATTTGTATGCCAAAACGCAGCCTGCTTTCGCTTGTTTAAGCAACGCATCAGTAATTTGAATCTCACCACCTTTACCCGGCTCGGTGTTTTCAATCAGTTCAAAAATATCTGGAGTCAGGATATAGCGGCCAATAATGGCTAAGTTGCTTGGTGCTGTGCCAGGCTCAGGTTTTTCAACCATGTCATCGACGCGGAAGATGTCGTCTTTGATCATTTCGCCTGAGATGACGCCGTATTTATGGGTCTCATTTTCCGGTACTTCTTGCACTGCGACAATGGAACAACGGAACTGCTTGAACAGTGCCACCATTTGCGCCAAAACACCTTCTTGTTCGTTGACACACAAGTCGTCTGCAAGTACGACAGCAAAAGGCTCATCGCCGACTAGCTCTTTGCCGGTCAAAATTGCATGGCCCAAGCCTTTCATCTCGCGCTGACGAATGTAGGTGAAGTTTGCACTTTCGATAATATCGCGAATATCGACCAGCAGTTCTTCTTTGTTGGTGCCACTGATCTGGTGCTCAAGCTCATAGTTCTTGTCGAAGTGATCCATGATTGAGTGCTTGCCACGGCCGGTCACAATACACATCCCATTCATGCCTGCTTGGATTGCTTCCTCAACACCATATTCAATAAGCGGTTTGTTGACTACCGGCATCATCTCTTTTGGCATTGATTTGGTGGCTGGTAGGAAACGCGTACCGTAACCCGCTGCCGGAAACAGGCATTTTTTAATCATGATTCAACCCTTTGCTATAGATACTTATTCTTTAATTGGCGCAACAATACCACAAGGTAGGTGAATTGTTGATGAACGAGTATCTAGAAAAACAACCAAATATAACTTGGTTTTAGAATTAAGACATTGGCCGCATATGTTGTTTGGCCCAAGCGGCTGCCTGGACTCGATTTTTGACGCTTAGTTTCTTAAAAACCTTCTGCAAATGAGATTTAACGGTGAACTCACTGATAAACATATCGTCTGCAATTTGGGTATTGGAAGCCCCAGACATTAAACAACGCAAGATTTGCATCTCTCTAGTGGTTAAGTCGACGGTTGCGGGCGTGGTATGGGTGTCAACAACATTACGATAGTGGAACAGTAACTGTGCCGTGACTTTTCTTGGCAACCAGGTTTCACCATTGATAACCCCTTCATACCCTTTGACGAGCTGCTCTATGTCTATATCTTGGTAGAAGACAGCTTTCAAATGACCAAATGCCAATAGTTCGTCTGTGGTCAAGCGATGAGAGACATTAAAAATGATGGTTTCAAATGACTTGTCTGCCAAAGGGAGTTCACTAATTACGTTTTTCAGTTGGGTGTATTCTTGGTAATCAATGATTAAGATGCGGTGTTTATACTGCTGTAGGGCGAGTAACAAATCGTTGGGTGCCATTGTCGGAATGGCGATCTCCATTCGTCTCTCTAAGCGTTCAATGATTGGATTTACAGACTTGTTTTCTGTGAGAAAGTAAATAGTTCGCGCATAGATGTTTTTAGCCATAAGTCCCTCGTTACTGACATTGATTATGTTTTTATTTAGAGTGACTTAAAGGGGAACTATGTGCGAGCTGAGGTGCAGGCTTTGCGTTTTATTTCATGTGATTCGGTAATTAACTGATTTCTCAATCTCGATAAGTTTTGAGTTTTCTCTAAAATTATACCGCGCAGGATATAGCAAGATCCCGATTCTAGACATTGTAGCGACAGAGATTTGTACCGAGCGCAAAGCGTGTTATCCTATTGCGCTATTTCTTAATCAATACCAAAGTTAGACGGAGCGAAACATGGCTAGCCGTGGAGTTAACAAAGTTATTTTAGTCGGTAATCTGGGTTCTGACCCAGAAGTACGTTACATGCCAAGTGGCGGTGCTGTAGCCAATATTACTATCGCAACGTCTGAATCGTGGCGTGATAAAGCCACTGGCGAACAGCGTGAAAAAACGGAATGGCACCGTGTTGCACTATTCGGCAAGTTAGCTGAAGTTGCTGGTGAATATCTACGTAAGGGCTCTCAAGTTTACGTTGAAGGCCAACTTCAAACTCGTAAGTGGCAAGATCAAAGTGGTCAAGATCGCTACACAACAGAAGTTGTAGTTCAAGGCTTTAACGGCGTAATGCAAATGCTTGGTGGCCGTGCTCAAGGCGGTGCTCCAGGTCAAGGCATGGGCCAACAGCAGCAACCTCAACAAGGAGGATGGGGACAACCTCAGCAGCCTGCAATGCAGCATCAACCTGCTCAACAGCCGCAGTCACAACCACAACAAGCTCAGCCTCAGTACAATGAGCCGCCAATGGATTTTGATGACGACATCCCATTCTAAGTGTCTGTTATTGAAAAAAAGCCGCGCAAGTCGCGGCTTTTTTATATAGTAAATAGAGAGCTAAGGCTATTGTTGTCATCAGCTTCTATTTGTTACCAAGTTGATTGTTAGCCTCTTCAATATAAATAAACCGATTGTCTGTTTAGAAAAGGAATTCTCGATTCATGAGGTATACCCCTACCTTAAAGCTCAGTACTCGACTGGTTGCTTTTGTAACCATGATCGTTATTAGTGCAATGTTTATCCTTTTCTTAGGTGGCACCTTATCGTTTAAACGTCTTGGTCAAGAATATCTCGATCAATCTCTTAAAGGCATTGTGGAAGTGCTGGATAAAGAGATGGAAGATCCTGATGCCGCCTACTCGCTGCAAAGATGGATGCCTAAAATGCTTCAAGCGTCCAACATTGTTGAGATGGAGCTGCTGTCTGAGTTTGGTGTGATTTACCGTTTTAAAGATACGTCGTCAAAAGTTGACGCCGCATTACTCTACGAAGCTGAGTATACGTTGGAGCGCAATCAAGGTTATCGGATACATTTCAAAGCGGTACCGCCTTATATCGGTTATGGCTATTCAATCCAAGCTTTGTGGTCTATCACTCTAGCAGTTGCCTTTATCGTATTTTGCTTGGTGAGGGGGCTTAAATGGCTGAAAGAGCAGTTACATGGCTCCGAGCTACTTGAAGAGCGCGGTAGGATGATTCTCGCTGGAAGAGTAGAAGATCATTCGGTTGGCGATGAAAAAGAGTGGCCGTTTACCGCAAGTCAGGCACTAGACCGACTTATTGAAGAGTTGCAAGATGCTCGCCAGGAGCGTAGCCGTTTCGATACCTTTATTCGTAGCCAGACGTTTCTTGATCAGCTAACCGGGGCGGCGAACCGAGTGTTATTTGATAGCAAGTTAGAAGCGGCGCTATCTGAACACGGTTCTCATGGCGGGATACTGATCCTACGAGTGGATGATTGGGAGCAAATTGAAGAAGACCACGATAAACAGGTAGCGAATGATTTTCTCATCAGTGTCGGTGAAGGGCTGAGTAATGTGATACAGCGTTACCCAGACGTGATCTTGTCGCGCTATTACAGCTCTGATTTCGCAATCTTTGCGCCAAACCTTTCGAGTAAAGAAGTGTCCAATGTGGCTGCCCAATGTCTCAAGCAACTTGCTAAGCTAGCACCACCTTCGCCATTAGAAAATGACAATTGGGTGCATATTGGTGTCAGTATGTACCGCGAAGGCGAAAGCCAAGGTCGGGTTCTTGATGAAGCTGAAACTGCATTGAAAAGTGCCCAGTTGCAACGAATCAATACTTGGAGCCGTTTTCAAAAACACGTTAACCAGGATGAAGAGCGTGGTAGTGTTCGTTGGCGCACGCTATTGGATGTCGCGCTACAACCTGATCAACTCTATATCTTTTCCCAGCCCTGCTATTTATTAGATAAACGCAATGAGCCCTCCGTCGAACATTTTGAACTGTTTGCGCGTATTAATGATCCCGAAAAAGGGGTTATAAAGGCCTCTCGTTTTAACTCGGCGGTTGAGTCTATCGGCTATGAAGCAACACTAGATAAAGCTGTGGTGAAAACAATAATTCGCCATATAAGACATTCAAATGATTCAAACAGTTACTCTATTAACCTGCATGTGATACCTTTTGCCGAACGGAGTTTCTTTAAATGGTTTCGTGATGAGTTGCTGCAACTGACTAGCGAGCAAAGAGCTAGGCTATCTTTTGAATTTGCTGAAGCTCGTTTGGTTAAACATTTAGATTATATTCGCCCGGTGGCAAAAATGATTACAGGCTTAGGCAGTAGCGTTGTTGTTGGTCAAGCTGGGCGTTCTATAGTTAGTACTCACTACCTAAAAGAGTTCCCAGTTAGCTATCTGAAGTTACACCGAAGTTTAATTAAGAAAATCGACCAACGTCATGAAAACCAGTTGTTCGTGCGCAGTTTACTCGGGGCATGTGCGGGACTAGAAACTCAGGTTATTGCCGTAGGTGTCGATAATAAGCAAGAGCACAGAACCATGCTTGAGCTTGGTGTTCACGGCATTCAAGGGCGATTTTTGGCGGCAGAGCAGCAGATGTTGCCTAAGCCAAAAGTGACTGAGCGCAAAGAACCTATGCAGGTTAAGCAGAACAAAGTACAAATTGGACGCCGCAACCGTTGGCGCAAAGCGTAGATATAAAGATGAAGATTCAATCTTTGATAGGAAAGTTTAAAAGCAGCAATCAGGCTACGGCAGGTGTTTGTGTCGTGGTGCAACCTAGTGCGCTTTTTTTCTCTGCTTCAGCAGACTTCTCCTTACCGACCCAAGTGGCAATCGAAGGCATATCATGGCAAGAGGCGCTACTTAAAACCTTACGTGACGCGAGTATTGCCAACATCTCGTTAAAAGTGGTTTTGCACGCCAATATTTATCAAACCTTCCAACTTGATAAGCCCAACATTCCCGCTGAAGAACTGAAAAGTGCACTGCCGTTCTTGGTTAAAGATCTGATCAGTGAAAAGGTCACAGAGATCGTTGCCGATTCTGCCCCTACCACTGTCAACAACAAGCTTCAGGTTTACGTTTTGCAACGCGCACTGGTTGTTGGGCTTTATGAGTCTTTGCAAGCACTCAAAATAGAGTTATCAGAAGTATTAGTTGAAGACGAAGTTTGGGGACACTCCGCAGGGGATATGACGACCTTCTTGCTACTGCAAAGAAGCAAGCAAGGGTCATTTCGTATTAGCGCGTTTGTTGACTCTCAATGTGCTTTTCAAAGGACGATTCGTGGTGTTGTAGCTCCCTTAACGGGTATGGCAGCTAGTGCGCTACAGCTTGATAGTCTTGCGCTAGAGCTTCAGCGTTCCATTGATTATCTCTCCTCCCAGATGCGTGGGGCTTCACTGCATCAGTTACAAGTATGTTGTGATGAGGAAGAGCAGCAACAACTAATACAGAACTTGGGCGATAGCCTAAGTGTAAAAGTCGCCGCGCTTGTCGATGTGGAACAAGAATCTGGTGCAGTGTTAGCGGAAAGTGCTAATAAGCTAGAGCAAGCGGAAATTAACTTATTTCCTGATGACTTAAAACCGAGCAAAGAGTATTTCACTTTGCAAAACGTAGCGCTGGGTTGGCTTGTCACGGCGCTAATGTTAGGGCTAGGTTATGCCGGACTAAAATATCAGCACAGTCAAATGGACTCTGAGCTTAAAGCCTATTTGTCGCAAGAAGCTGAATTTAAGCAGCAGGCTGAGAGCTTAACCCAACGTGTCGCTCAGCATAAACCGACACCCGAAAAAGTTGCCGCAGTCGCTAGACTTAAGCTAGAGATAGAGGCTAAGCGTAATTCATTGCAAGCGGTTGGCGAGTTCGATGACTCACAACAATTGGGTTACTCAGGGGTGATGCGCTCGTTAGCTCAACTTGGTCGTAATGATATTTCATTAAACTCCATCACCATTAATGCCACTCAGTTGGACTTGCATGGCTTAGCGCGTGAAGCGAAAGCCATACCAAACTGGGTCAATCAGTTCAAAACCGAGTTGAACCTTGTTGGGCGAACGTTTGAAAAGCTAAAAATTGGCCGCAATGAGCAGAACATCATTACCTTTGAGCTTAAGACTACTGAGCAGGAGAGTAAATAATGCAGCAGTACTGGCAGCAGTGGTGTGATCGATTTGTCCAACTAAGCGCGAGAGAAAAGGGCTTAATCACAGTGTGTGGTTTTGTGATTATTATCCTTGGGTTGCTGACATTGCTGATTGAACCTGCTTTTGAGCAAAATCGAGCAACCTCACAGCGCATTACCTCGACTAAGCTTAATGTGCAGCGCTTAGAAGCAGATATCTTGCTGATGACCGCAAAGTTGCAAAAAGATCCAGACCAAGAGCTTAATCAAGAGTACAAACAGCTGATGGTAGAGAGCCAAGAACTGTCAACTCAATTGGCTGCGATTGTCGAAAACCTGATTGCGCCGAGTCAAATGGCTCAGCTATTGGAACAAGTATTGGCAGACTCTAAAGGTTTGCACTTAGTCTCTTTAGAGTCTCAAACGGCAGAGCCTATCGTCAGCAATGAAAGCAATTCAAATTTGGCCAGTTACTACGTACACCCTGTCAGATTAGAGCTGACGGGTAAGTATTTTGCCATTGTTGACTATTTAGAGGCGCTGGAAGCGTTACCAGTAAAATATTATTGGCGCAGCTTTCATTACTCAGTAGAAGAGTACCCAACAGCGCGTTTAGTGCTTGAGGTGTATACCTTAGGAACAAGGCAGGAGTTTATTGGTGGTTAGAACAATCGTTATGTTACTTACCGTTGGGCTCTCTCTAAATGTCATGGCATCGCAAGACCCAACCGCCCCCCTGGGCTGGCAGAGTCCTCAGCAGAGCAAGGCAACAATAGTAAAGCGTAAGCCAGTGCCTAAGCTACAAAGTATCGTCTGCGAGGAAGCTGCGGGGTGTAGCGCCATTATCAATGGTCAGGTTGTACTTGCTGGAGAGCAAGTGAACGGCTACAAAGTGAGTCAAATAAAACCAGAAGTTGTGACCTTAGTTAGAGGTGGCAAGCAGTGGAAATTAAATCTCTTCTCTCTGGAAGTGAAACAGTAAGGTCAGTGGAAACGTATGCGTAAACTCGCGATAGCAATTACGATTACAAGCTTATTAGCCGGTTGTGCGATGGGACATCGAGATCCTGTCGAGGCGAAAGGTGCAATTAATCAAGCGATTAACGAAAACAATAGCCGTACTCTAGAGACGCTGCCACCTTCGGTTGAAGCTGATCTTATGCCTGAACTTAGCGGTGATGAGACAGCGGTGTCTAAGACCATTAAGCGTTTTAGGATTAAAGCCAACGGTGTTGATGCTAAAGCCTTTTTCGCCAGCTTAGTCAAAGGCACTCAGTACAGCGCGGCTATCCACCCTAATGTTAGTGGTAATATTACCGTCAATCTAAATGACGTCTCTTTAGATGAAGTGTTATCGGTCGTACAAGATATGTATGGCTATGACATCGACAAAGTAGGCAATGTCATTCAGATTTATCCTGCGGGTCTTAGAACGGTGACCATTCCAGTCGACTATCTACAGTTTAAACGCGCGGGTCGCTCCCTCACTTCTATCTCGACAGGGACAATCACTAACACGGATAACAATTCGTCGAGCTCAAGCTCGTCAAGTACCACATCATCGTCGAACTCTAACTCGAATAATCGCAGTAGCAACAACGTCAAGGGTGGCACTGAGATTGAAACAACCAGTGAAAGTGATTTTTGGCCTCAGCTAGAAACAGCGGTCGCGCAGCTGATTGGCTCAGGTGACGGTCAAAGCGTGGTTGTCACTCCGCAAGCCAGTGTAATTACAGTGCGAGCTTTCCCCGATGAAATTCGAGAAGTACGTAACTTCTTAGGTGTCTCTCAGCAACGTATGCATCGCCAAGTGATTTTGGAAGCGAAAATATTAGAAGTGACGTTAAGTGACGGCTATCAGCAAGGGATCAACTGGTCAAAAGCATTCTCTTCTAACGGCACCAACTACTCACTTGGTCAGGGCTCGATTGTTAAGAATGCCGCTGGTGCGATTGTGCCTGCTACGCTTCCAGGGCTAGACTCAATTGGCACTCTTTTAGGCGGTCAGTCGAACTTGGTTATTTCTAGTGGTAGCTTCGAAGCGGTACTGAGCTTTATGGCAACGCAAGGTGATTTGAATGTACTTTCAAGCCCTCGTGTGACGGCTTCAAACAACCAAAAAGCGGTCATAAAGGTAGGTACAGACAGCTACTTTGTGACTGATTTTTCATCCAATACCGATACCAGTACTTCGTCGACCAATACCTCGACAGATGTTGAACTGACTCCTTTCTTTTCCGGCATCTCGCTAGACGTTACGCCGCAAATTGATGATCAAGGCAATGTCTTACTGCATGTTCACCCTGCAGTAATTGATGTAAATGAAGAGCGTAAAGAGATCAGCTATGGCAATACCAACCTAACGCTACCACTAGCAACTAGCTCGATCCGTGAGTCGGACTCAGTGATTCGCGCTCAAGATGGCGATGTGGTTGTGATTGGTGGCTTGATGAAATCCAACACCTTTGATCAAGTATCGAAAGTGCCATTTTTAGGTGATGTACCAGCACTGGGGCATTTATTCCGTAACACGACTAAGTTAACTCAAAAAACAGAACTGGTTATTTTGCTTAAGCCTTCAGTGGTCGGCGTTAACACATGGCAGAAAGAGCTTGAGCGCTCGCGAGATCTATTACAAGAGTGGTTCCCTGACGAGCAGTAGTCACTATGTACCTTGAGCACTTTGGCCTTGAAAGTTTACCTTTTCATCTCACCCCAGATACGGAGATGTTTTTGGGGTTGGCGCCACATTATGAGGCGATTCAAATGGTCAACTCAGCGCTAGAAATGGGCGAAGGTGTGATCAAAGTGACTGGGGAGGTGGGCACAGGCAAAACCATGATTTGCCGCGTACTGGTTAAGTACTTTAAACCGAGCGTACAACTGGTTTTTGTGCCGAATCCTGCTTTGAATGGTAGCCAGTTGCGCTTAGCTGTGGCAAGTGAACTGGGTCTTAACACTGACAATGAAGCGACGATTGTTGATGAAATTCAAAAGCGCCTGATTGAACTCAAAAGAGAGCAAAAACAGGTGGTGGTTTTAGTCGATGAAGCGCAGGCGTTGAGTGATGATGCGTTAGAAGTGCTCAGATTGTTTGGTAATTTAGAAACAGAACAAGAAAAGCTATTGCAGATAATTTTGCTTGGTCAGCCTGAATTAGATGAGCGTTTAGCCAGTCATCACCTAAGGCAGTTTCGTCAGCGAATTACCTTCAGTGCCAAATTGCGTGGGCTAACTTTAGATGAGTGTGTCGCTTATATCGAGAGTCGCTTGAAAAAAGCCGGTGGCAGCGAGAATCTTTTTTTGCTCTCGCACAAAAAGGCAATCTGGCGGGCAAGTAAGGGTTATCCACGTCTGATTAACCAGATTTGCCATAAAGCGTTGCTACTGGCGAGCAGCGACAAACAAGAACAGGTAGCGAATGGTCATTTGTTCGATGCGATTCATGACACTTACGACAGTAGTAAACCAAAATTTAAGAGCCCGTTGTTATGGGGGTGGAGTTAAAGCATGAGTGCGATTAATAGTGCGCTGTCACAACTAGCCGATGACAAGTCCAACTTAGCCAACAAGGGTATTTGCAAAGCGAATGTGCAGCCAGTAAAGCAAAGAGCCGTATTGCCATGGGTGGTAGGAAGCTTCACGCTCAGCTTGGCGGTTGGTGGCTGGGCACTCTCGCAACAAGCGCCATCAGAGGTGGTTGTTAGCTCTATCACTCCTACTGACAGCCTGAAACAAGCTGTGGTATCCCCTACGACAAAGGTTGCTGTTGTCGACCAACCTGTTTATCAAACATTAGTAGAAGAGGATGTTTCCCCTCGCTCGAAAACCGCTTCATCGGTTCAACCTGAAGCTAAGCAACAAACCAAACCTGTTGTGATTGCTAAAGCGGTCACAAGTACGCCGGTTTCGGCTTCAAATCCTGCTCCCACTCAAGGTGAAGTGGTGATAGAGCAAGTTGAGCTGACACCAGAGCAGCTGTCAGCCAAAGCCCAAGAGCGGGCGAAAAAGGCGCTCGATAGCAATAACCTCACCGATGCGCTTAATCACTACGCCGAGTCACTGCGTTATACGCCAGCGAATAAACAGGTAAGAAAACGCCTCGCCGCCCTTTACTATGGAAAGGGCGAAGTACGCAAGGCCGCAGATCTTCTGCAAAAGGGGATTGCATTAGACAGCGATGACTCTACTCTGCGCCTTTCTCTGGCAAAAATGCTAATGAAAGAGCAACAAAACGCGGTAGCGCTAACGGTATTAAGCACACTCCCAAATTCAGTTTCCGTTGAGTATCTCTCTCTTCGCGCGGCACTGGCGCAAAAAGAGAAACAAGATCAATTGGCCTTGCAAAGCTACCAACAGCTTGTTCAACGAGAGCCGGAAAGTGGTCGCTGGTGGATGGGGTTAGGCATTCAACAAGAGCGTGCATTCCAGTTAGCGGATGCCAAATCATCTTATTCACAAGCCTTAACGAAGCTGGGTCTATCTAACCAATCGCAACAGTTTATACGTGACCGAATTTCTTTGATTGAGAGCTTAGAGGAGCAGCCGAGTGAAAATTAAACTAAGAAAACGTCTCGGCGACTTACTGGTTGAAGAAGGTATTATTACCGAGCAGCAAGTAGAACAGGCACTTAGCGCGCAAAAATCTACAGGCAGAAAACTAGGGGCAACACTGATAGAGCTCGGAGCTTTGACAGAGCATCAGATGTTGTCATTTTTGTCTCAGCAGCTTGATATCCCATTGATTGATCTCAGTCGCGCTGATGTTGATGTCGAGGCTGTGCAGCTTCTTCCTGAAGTACACGCTAGACGGCTGAGAGCATTAGTGATTGGCCGCCATATGGATACTTTACGCGTTGCGATGAGTGATCCGGCTGATCTATTTGCGCAAGAAGCTTTGTTAGGTCAGCTTGCTCAATATGGTATTGAATTTGTGATCGCACCTGAAAACCAATTAGTGGAAGGGTTCGATCGCTATTATCGCCGTACCAAGGAAATTGCCTCTTTTGCTGAGCAGTTGCAGGCTGAGCACCAAGTCACCGAAGCTTTTGATTTCAGCATCGAAGGTGACGATAGCGAAGAAGTGACGGTTGTTAAGCTGATTAACTCTTTGTTTGAGGATGCGATTCAAGTTGGAGCATCAGATATTCATATTGAACCCGATTCGAATGTATTGCGCTTACGTCAGCGTATAGATGGTGTTTTACACGAGACACTGCTTAACGAGGTTAATATTGCCTCTGCGTTGGTATTGCGCTTGAAGTTGATGGCCAATCTGGATATTTCAGAAAAGCGCTTGCCGCAAGATGGACGCTTCAATATTCGCTCAAAAGGTCAGTCGGTTGATATTCGTATGTCGACTATGCCGGTTCAGTATGGCGAATCGGTAGTCATGCGTCTGCTTAACCAATCTTCAGGCGTACGTAAGCTAGAAGAGTCAGGGATTCCGCCTCACCTACTTGATAAATTAAGACGTCAGCTACGCCGTCCGCACGGTATGATTTTGGTGACTGGGCCAACGGGCTCAGGTAAAACCACCACACTCTATGGCGCCTTGAGTGAGCTTAATGAGCCAGGCAAAAAGATTATTACCGCAGAAGATCCGGTCGAATATCGATTGCCACGTGTTAACCAAGTACAAGTAAATCCCAAGATCGATCTTGATTTCTCGACGGTACTGAGAACCTTCCTCCGCCAAGACCCGGATATCATTCTTGTTGGTGAGATGCGTGACCAAGAGACGGTCGAAATTGGTTTGCGAGCGGCACTTACTGGTCACTTAGTATTAAGTACTTTGCATACCAATGACGCGATAGATAGCGCGCTGCGCATGATGGATATGGGGGCTCCGGGCTATCTGGTGGCGAGTGCGGTACGAGCAGTGGTTGCGCAGCGATTGGTACGTAAAGTTTGTCCTGATTGTAAAACTGAAGAGCAGCTTGACGATGCAAGAGTGCAGTGGCTTGCCCAACGTTTCCCAAATCAAGTCGGGGCGAGCTTTGTTAAAGGGCGCGGTTGTCAGAACTGTAATCTTACTGGATACCGAGGTCGAATCGGTGTGTTTGAGATGCTTGAGCTTGAACAAGAGATGATGGACATGCTGCGAGCCAATGATGCGGTTGGTTTTTCTAAAGTAGCGCGACAGTCACCAAACTATAAACCTCTGCTGGCATCAGCGATGGAGTTAGCTTTGCAGGGGACAGTGAGTTTAAGTGAAGTGATGAGTCTGGGTGAAGGCGATTCATCTGGTCACATACAAGCGATTTATATCTAAGGTAAGCGATGAAGAGCTTTCGATACCAAGGACGAAATCTTGATGGCAGTGCAGTTTCAGGGCTGGTAGAAGCGCCAACTCAAGAAGCAGCAGCAGAGCAGCTTATGGGCAAAGGTATTATTCCGATTAATATCTCGGCTCATAGTGGCAAAAGCCCTTTGAATCTTGACCTTAAGACGCTATTCACCCCAGCGATTCCTTTAGAGGTGTTGGTGATTTTCTGTCGTCAGCTTTATAGCTTGACCAAAGCAGGTGTTCCTCTGCTGCGTTCTATGAAAGGCTTGAGCCAAAATAGCGCCAATAAACAACTGCAAGCTGCGCTCGAAGATGTGACTCAAGAACTCACTAATGGTCGCAGCTTATCTGCCTCAATGCAGCTATTCCCTAAGGTGTTTAGCCCGCTGTTTGTTTCTATGATCCACGTTGGTGAAAATACTGGTCGATTGGATCAAGCGCTATTGCAGTTAGCGAATTACTATGAGCAGGAAGTAGAGACGCGTAAACGAATCAAAACTGCAATGCGTTATCCGACATTTGTTATCTGCTTTATTGTCATTGCACTGTTTATTCTTAACGTCAAAGTGATTCCGCAGTTTTCCAGTATGTTCTCTCGTTTTGGGGTCGATCTTCCTTTGCCAACTCGCATATTGATCACGACGTCAGAGTTTTTTGTTAATTACTGGGTGATGATGGTGGCAGGAATTGTGGCGGCTCTGTTTGGATTTAGAGCTTGGCTAAGCACCGCAAATGGAAGAGAAAAGTGGGATAAGTTTCGCTTGCGAATGCCTGTAGTGGGTGAGCTGATAAATCGCGCTCAGTTGTCACGCTTTTCACGTACCTTTGCCCTGATGCTTAAGGCGGGGGTTCCACTAAACCAATCTTTGGCGCTCTCAGCGGAAGCTCTCGGCAATAAATTTCTAGAGAACAGGCTTATAGAGATGAAATCCTCGATTGAAGCGGGCGGAACAATCTCTTCAACTGCAATTAACAGTGGTGTATTTACCCCGCTAGTTATTCAGATGATCAGTGTCGGTGAAGAAACGGGCCGTATTGATGAGCTGCTGTTAGAAGTGGCAGACTTTTACGATCGTGAAGTCGATTATGATTTGAAAACGTTAACCGCACGAATCGAACCTATTTTGCTTGTGATTGTGGCGGGTATGGTTTTGATTCTGGCTCTAGGTATCTTCCTACCAATGTGGGGAATGTTAGATGCCATTAAAGGCTAATGTGATCAGTTATATAGAGCGATCACGGCTAGCGATTTGGTTACTGGTTCTTGTCTGCTTGATCATGAGCTTTATGTTGGTATGGCAGAACGTAGTGAAAGAGGCCAATCAATCGGCTTTTTTGCTCGCGAGTCAAAGAATTGTTGAGCGAGCAAGCTACTATAAACAGCAGTGGTTGTTATCTGGTCAACAAAATGAGATAACCATTGAAGGTCGTACGTTGAACTATACTAGTATGGGGTGGATTAAACCTTTGGGTGAAATGCAGCAAGTAGATTGCTTAGTGTGGCTTGACACCTTATACCCGCAACATGAAGTTTTAGGTAATCAGCCCGTAGCGATTGAAAACAAAACGATAGCGAACAATTATCACTGTGATTATCTGTATAGCAACGACAGATTGATTTCTATCACTTTGATGGATAATAGGTTTATAGCTAAGACGGGTTTCTTAGCTCAGTAGAGTTATTGACACTCTCAATATAGCGAATTAGTACAATTTCCGTATAATGCACTGTACATAACGGTAGGTGATAAATATATGTCAAACAAACAGTCTGGTTTCTCACTAGTTGAGCTCGTTGTGGTTATCGTGGTGGTTGGCCTACTCGCTGTTGCTGCCTTGCCGCGCTTCTTAGATGTGACGGATGAAGCGAAAAAAGCCAGTGTTGAAGGCGTCGCAGGTGGCTATGCGACAGGGGTACTTTCTGCACGAGCACAGTGGGAAGCGGAAGCAAGACCTTCTGTGACCATTGATTCTGTTGTACGAAATACGGTAAATTATGATGGTGTTAAGTTTTGGCTGACCAGTACCAGTCAATCTGGCGGTAACTTTAGAGATGGCTACCCATTTGCAATTAACACCAATGATACGAATTTCCCTACCGCTTTAACTGACACAATTTGTGTTGAGCTGATGGAGAACTTACTGCAAAACCCACCTAAAGTGGGCACGGTAACTCAGGCTCAAGCGGATTCTAATATTAAGTATTCAGCACAAGCTGATAACGCTCAATCTACTTGCACTTATATTCAGCGAGAAGGTAACAGTGAACATCAGTTTGTTTATGAAATTGAAACTGGTCGTGTGACCGTAACTTTGCAGTAGTTCTGCAGCCCACAACATAGAGAGATTTTTACTATGAAAAGACAAGGCGGTTTCACCCTAATTGAACTAGTGGTGGTAATTGTTATTCTAGGTATTCTTGCAGTGACTGCAGCACCGAGATTTTTAAACCTGCAAGGTGATGCGCGCGAGGCTTCTTTACAAGGTCTGCGTGGTGCAATGGCAGGTGCAGCTGGTATTGTATACGGTCGTTCTGCAATTAACGGATTAGAGACGACGCCATCAGTGACCGCAGCTTCAAGCGCGGATAATGTAGCTTTAACTTTTGGTTATCCAGCAGCGGCTACAGATGGTATTGGAAATGCAGTAGAAGGGCTATCGGGTAACAATAGCGACTGGGTAGCAGTTTCTGGTGCAGCTGCTCAGAATACGGTTTACTACAGTTTTGCAGGAAGCCAAAGTAATACTACTTGTTACGTGAGTTACCAAACTAATGCTTCTGCAAGTGCACCAACAATTACGATCCTAAATACTGGATGTTAATTTTACGTGTTTTTTAGGCCGGCAAATGTTGGCCTTTTTCTTATCTAAAATACACCTCTAAGCCCTTCTCAAAAAACCTTAAAAAACAACAGCTCTAACCTTATCTGTTATATACTGACTTTAAGTATACGTCCCACGGTAACTGGTTATGGCTAGGCCAAGAGTTTTTGGTTTTACATTGATTGAACTGATCGTCGTTATATTATTAGTGTCGATAGTATCGGTTTATGCTGCTAGCCGTTATTCTGGGCGTTCTGGTTTCTCTCCTTTTGCTGCGCAAGAGCGAGTGATTTCGGTTATCCGCCAAGTTCAAGTGAATCGCATGCAGTCGAATGTTGATATGGATGCAATTAGCGGTAATACCAATTTTACCCTTAGCCTGCTAGGTAACTGTATTGGCTCCCAAGCAGCTTGTGCTACGCGTGACGATGGGCGTAGTGATTGGGTGTCTCTCAATGATGTTTCTTTCACTTCCAATGTTGGCGCACTGGTTAATTTTGATTTGCTAGGCAACCCTGATGGCGTCGCAACTCCAATTAATATACAGATGACGTCGACTGACGGGACTTGTGTCGCTGTACAAATCAATGCAGTAGGTTACGTTTCACCTGCGGGGAGCTGCTAATGACTAAAGTGCGCGGGTTTACACTAATCGAAAGCATTGTTGTCATTGTTGTGATGGGTATTGCCATGCTGACCATTACTAGCTTTTTGGTCCCCCAAGTATCACGCAGTGCAGATCCTCATTACCAAACGCGAGCCGCTGCTATGGGGCAAAGCGTAATGACACAGATATTGGCGCGCAAGTTTGATGAAAATAGTGGCGATCAAGGTGGTATACCACGCTGTTCATCAAGTGACACTGGCGCTGAGGTTTGTTCTGGGCCTGGAGCCGCAAGAGCCTTTGGTATAGACACAGATAAAGGTGAAACAAACACTAACCCTGATACTTACAATGATGTCGATGATTTTCATGGTTGCTGGCAGCCTTTAGCTACCAATGGCTGTCGTGACCTGAACTTACTTGTAGGTGGGAATGGTTACCTTAACTTTCGAGTCGATGTTGATGTCACATACGCAGTAACAAACCGACTTAAACGAGTCCGTCTCACTGTGAGTGCCTCTAATCAAACACCCATTGTGCTTAATGCTTACCGAGGGAACTACTGATGAAAGTGAAAGGCTTTACTTTAATCGAAATGGTCGTGACCTTGATTGTTGGCGCGATCTTAGTGCTCGGTATCGCCGGTTTTGTTGAACTCGGTGCTCGCGGTTATAGTGATACGGTTGATAGACAGCGGCTACAGACTCAAGCCAAATTTATTCTTGAAAAAATGTCTCGTGAAGTGCGCCATGCAGTGCCTAATATGCTCAACAGTGACTTAGCGATTCCTCAAGCAACTAGCTGTATATCCTTCTTTCCTATTGTCGAGTCTGGTTTTTACGCGGTCTCAGGGGCGGATATTAACTTTGTCGTTGGGCGTAACGGTGTGACTGTCGCTAACATAAATACACTCAACATGGTGATTAACCCAACTCAGGCGAACCCTACTACTAATGTGTTTGCGTTAACCAATGTCAGTAGTGCGAGTAACACTTTTATCTTGCCAGATGCGGCAGCTTCAATCGCTGGTGGCTCAATATCCAATCGCCATTACATCTATAACCCTAATGGAAGGGTCAACTATTGTTTGGTTGCGGGACAGCTACGCCGTAGTGTGAGTGGGGCTAGCGCCTTACCACTATCGGATTCTGGTATAACAGGAGCGCTGACTTATACGCCAGCAACCGTGCAGAACAATGGTATCGTCCAGGTAAATATGACCTTTAGCAATGCAGCTGGTGATGAATCAACTAACTTTATACAAGAGATACAGGTGTTAAATGTCCCGTAATAAACAGCAGGGTAGTTTATACATAGTCATTATCTTTGTATTGGTAGTGATGGGTTTTCTTGCCACCACATTGAGCCAGATTAGTTGGTCGAACAGTGACAGTCATGCCAAAGATGTTGTCGGTACTCAGGCTGCGCTGTTAGCACACTCGGGGAATGAGTGGGCGCTAGAACGTATCTATGGAATTACAAGTACCAACCCAGTCAGCACGGAATGTGCCGCTATTAATGGGGTAAGTGTAAATGCGTTTGATACCACGGTTAACTGCCAAGATGTACAGGTGAGTTGTCAGGCGCGTGGAGGGCAATTGGCGGACGGAACGCAAATGTACGTGGTCAGTTCAACCGCGATATGTGGCACCGGTATTAACCAAATGCAGCGTAACCAAGAAGTTTGGATCAGGGAATGACTATGAAGGTATTGCGATTATTGTTGATTGCTACAATCAGTTTGTTGCTTTCATCTGTAGTATTTGCTGAGTGTAAATATAAAGGGAATAAGAGCTTCACTGTCTCTTTCACGGTTGTCGCTTCAGATGACTATCAGTATTTTTATTTGAAGCAAGGTAGCCATGGACATACGCTGTGGTATACGCAATCGGAGCAGTCTTCATCTAAATTTGTCTTCAATGACCAGACGTTAGTCGCTGGAGAAACTTACAAGATTCGTATTGTGAGTGAGTATAACCGTTTTCTACGTTCTAGTGAGCTGGCTTACTATCGTGATTCAGGCAACGGGTGGACATTGATTGAAGAAAAGACTCAGTCTCTAAAAAATGGTGAGCATAAGCCAACGCCGTCTGATGGAATAAGTAATATTCAATGTGAGGAATCAGTCAATCCTCCTCCATTTGAAGTGAATATTTGTGATTACGTTCCTAATGGACTGCAGACTAATAAATATTCATATGGCCCAAGTCCTTTTGGTGCCATGCAAGTAACTACGAACTCAAATAATAGAATCTTTCCTTCTAGCAATGACCCAAAATACTCATTCTCCGCGATAATTCAAGGGAATGATTTATGTAAATACCCTAATGACTCTATCGGTTTATGTAGCTATGACAATAATAAAGTCCACAGATCTCTGCCTATGCCAACCCCAGATTTCGACGCAGGCGATGACGATTTTGAATGTAAAGATGGCAAAGCATGTCCAATCCCCAGCGGTTACTATGACGAAGTTAAAATTGAGCAGAATGCTAAGTTACAACTGCTTGGAGGACATTACTGGATTGATGAGCTTGAATTTGATGGGCAGAACGCACAAATAGAAGTATTGGCTCCGAGTATAATTCACTACAAAGAAATGGAATTTGAAGGGCCAAATGTAAGAATCAATCAGTCAGGTAATAGCCATGATTTGTTGTTTATTGGTCATGGGGAAAGTTCGCAAGTCAAAATTCCAGATTTTAGTGATGATGACTCTGATGGGGACAGTAATTTCATCATTAAAGCATTTTTCTATGTTGATCATGAATCAGACGACGATTCAAATGGATTTATCATCAATGGTAGCAATAACCAGATTCACGGCGGCATAACTGCCCACAGTATTGCCATAAGCGGTAGTAAAAACCAAATCCACCCTCTAAGTTGTAATCCGCAACCGACGCCAGAAGTGTCTTCAATCGTTATTAAGCCATTTAACTATCACCTGACCTGTGAAACATCGCCAAGTAATATTGTTGAAGTTCATATGCTCGATAGCAATGGAGCTCCAGTTGCAGGGTTGACGCCGACATTAATACAAGAAAATGGCTCGAATTTAAACATCACCTATCTCTCTGAAGCAAATGGTGTGGCTAAGTTTAGAGTTACGACCAGCCCCACTTCAACTGTTGGTAACTATGACCTAAAAGCAAGTTTAACTACAGGCGGGCAAACCTTTACTGATACCGACCAAATTAAGTATGTGCCGTATAAATTTGAGGTGGCCGATAAATACCTAGTTGCTGGCGAAAATGAAAAGGTTACGGTCAATGTGAAAGCGTGTAGCAACAGTGGGCAGCTTATTACACTGGGTTATACAGGGAGCCCAACCGCGACATTTAACTATCAAAGACCCACTTCTGCTGCGGTAGTCTCTGGTGACTTGAGCTTTACTGCTAACCTGAGTGATTCAAATCGACAAGCTGATATTACTTTTAAAGAGTCTGGTCAGATACGTGTCACCATTACAGATAATAACTTTGACTGTAACGAACCTCTTTGCCCCAGTGAAGGCGGCGCATTGAAAGGCCAGTTTGACGTTTACTCTCGGCCTTGGAAAATCGCCATTTGCGATGTAAAGGAAACAGGGGGTAGCAATAAAGCTAACCCAGCAACGACCACGGGTTCACCGGGCTTTGTGCCAGGAGGAACGGGATTCTCTGCGACTTACAAACCCATCACACATGGTGATTCCAATGTAGGATTGAGTGATGAGTGTAACTACTCGCTAACTGGCAATTATAGTCTTGATAATGGTCCTCTCAACTTAGCTTACAGCGTTAGTTATCCAACGACTAACCCGCAAATAGGAACTGTCACGCCAAGTGTGATCCCTAACTTTAATAGCGGTAGTACGACCCAGACGATCAACCATTCATGGACCGAGGTTGGGACATTGAGTCTTCAATCTAGCGCCTCGTACTTAACAATGAGTGTTGATCCTGATACGCAGAACGTTGGGCGTTTCTATCCGAAGTATTTCCAAGTAATTAATACGCCAATCTGGAATTACCCTGGGGTTGGAGCGAGTGAGCAAAACTTTGCTTATATGAATCAGCCATTGAATGGAGTTGAATTTTATGTAGAAGCCCTGAATCTACAAGGTAACTCGGTACAAAACTACGGTAATTTTATTCCTAGTAATACCGCAGGATTTGCCTTGTATGAAGCTAACCCTACCTACACAAGTCGTTTTCATTCAGGGACGCCTAGTAAGGCTTGGGCGGTGAGTTCGAGCAAGAGTATTGGTACCTTTAAACTAGAAGAAAACTCGCCTTCTACTACTTGCGCTAATGAGTTGTGCTGGGCCAAAGCGACGCCTGCTGATGGCTATGAAGATGGACCATTCAATACATCTGGCGGTACTGCTTCAACTATTTCTATTGATGCCGTGAGTGGCAATGTTAACGCCGACCCTATTGATTATCAATCAAGCGGGCAGCCAAGATTGCTGACAAGCCAACCTATTATTTATTTTGGTCGCACTGTGCTTGATAGTATCGGCGGAGTGACAAGCAGTACTATGAACATTCCACTTAGAATTGAGTTCTGGAATGGTTCAGGCTTTGTTACCCATACTGGTGATGATACGGCTAACATAGCGGGCGTCAATGTGGTTAGTGATAACCGTACTATCTGGGTCGATAACGGAGCTACAGCGGTGAATGTTAACTTAGCGGCTGGTGGTGTGGTTACTGATGGTGCATCCAATTCCATTACGGTTTCACAGTCTGCCGCTGTGAGACAACAAACACAAGTGTGGTTAGATTTGCACAGAGGATTAAACATTGCCCCTTGGCTACGATACCGTTGGCAAGATTCTAATCGAACTGAAGTCAATGGGGAGGAAGATCCTTCTACCGTTGTTACCTTTGGTATTTTCCGTGGTAATGATCGAGTGATTTTCCGTGGTGAATCTGGATTAACCGGCCAGTAATTTTTGTCATTTTTTTGCCTATCGTTAGGAATCTGTTAGAAATTGCGTGTTTCAGCCCATGTTTACACTTCAATGCCTTGCTGTGACGGCAAGGCATTGGTACATTTAGTGCAATTTTCTATCTTCTAATTCTTTCAGGACGAGCGAAGAATATGTTCAAAAAACTTCGTGGCATATTTTCTAATGACCTATCAATCGATTTAGGTACTGCCAACACACTTATCTACGTTAAAGGACAGGGTATCGTTCTTGACGAGCCTTCAGTAGTAGCCATCCGCCAAGACCGTAACCGCGCAGGTAAAAGCGTAGCCGCTGTTGGTCATGCTGCTAAACAAATGTTGGGTCGTACTCCGGGGAACATCTCTGCTATCCGTCCAATGAAAGATGGCGTTATTGCTGACTTCTACGTGACTGAAAAAATGCTGCAGCATTTCATTAAGCAAGTACACGATAACAGCGTACTAAAACCAAGCCCTCGCGTACTGGTTTGTGTTCCTTGTGGTTCTACTCAAGTAGAGCGCCGCGCAATTCGTGAATCTGCACTGGGTGCAGGCGCGCGTGAAGTTTACCTAATTGATGAGCCTATGGCGGCAGCTATTGGTGCAGGCTTACGCGTGTCAGAGCCGACAGGTTCTATGGTGGTCGATATCGGTGGTGGTACGACTGAAGTTGCGGTTATCTCACTAAACGGCGTGGTTTACTCCTCTTCAGTTCGTATTGGCGGTGACCGCTTCGATGAAGCGATCATCAACTATGTTCGTCGTAACTACGGCAGCTTGATTGGTGAAGCAACAGCTGAAAAGATCAAACACGAGATTGGTTCTGCTTATCCAGGTGATGAAGTTGAAGAGATTGAAGTACGTGGTCGTAACCTAGCTGAAGGTGTGCCACGTAGCTTTAGCCTAAACTCAAACGAAATCCTAGAAGCGTTGCAAGAGCCACTAACAGGTATTGTGTCTGCGGTAATGGTTGCATTAGAGCAATGTCCACCAGAGCTAGCATCTGATATTTCAGAAAACGGTATGGTACTGACTGGTGGTGGTGCACTGCTTAAAGATCTTGATCGTCTGCTAACAGAAGAAACAGGCATTCCTGTTGTTATCGCTGAAGATCCACTGACGTGTGTTGCTCGTGGTGGTGGTAAGGCGCTTGAGATGATCGACATGCATGGCGGCGATCTGTTTAGCGAAGAGTAATTTGAATGATCTTGGCCTAGTGCCAAGATTGGCAAGATAAGGATCTCATATTCCATGAAGCCTATTTTTGGCCGGGGACCTTCATTACAGTTACGCCTGTTTTTTGCCGTTATTCTATCAGCCAGCCTTATGCTGGCTGATAGTCGTTTAGGCACATTTGCTCAAGTTCGTTATCTGCTTAACAGCATGGTTGCACCTATTCAGTACTTGGCGGATGTTCCTCGGGTGATGTTTGATGGCGCTTACGAGCGTTTCAATATTCGTCAAGACTATATGGAAAGCACGCGCAAACTGAAACGTGAAGTGCTGCGTCTTAAAAACGACCTGCTACTGCTTGATCAATATCGCGAAGAAAACCAAAGATTGCGTAAACTACTCGGCTCTTCATTTATTCGCGATGAGCGCAAAGTCGTAACCGAAGTGATGGCGGTAGATACGTCACCTTATCGTCATCAAGTGGTGATCGATAAAGGTCAGATTGATGGCGTTTATGTCGGTCAACCTGTTGCAAACGAGAAGGGCATTGTTGGACAAGTGACCTTTGTTTCGGCGCACAATAGTCGAGTGTTGCTGCTTACCGACAGCTTAAGTGCTATCCCGGTACAAGTGATCCGCAACGATATTCGAATCATCGCTTCCGGTACAGGTAAATCAGATCGTATTAACCTAGATCATATCCCGATCAGCTTAGATATCGAGGAAGGTGACCTACTGGTGACATCTGGTCTCGGTGGTATCTATCCTGAAGGTTTCCCAGTTGCACACGTTTCAGAAGTAGAGCGTGATACCGCACGAGAATTTGCCGTTATTGAGGCAGAACCTGTAGTCGACTTTGAACGCTTACGTTATCTACTACTTATCTGGCCGAATGATTCCCGTCAGGAGAAAATCCAGCAAGTGATACCAGAGAATCTAGAGGAACAATAGAAATGGCAAATAGCGTACTTAAAGGAAAGTTTGTCATTGCTTGTTCGTTCTTAATCGCTTTGACACTACAAACAATACCTTGGCCGGGAATGCTTGATCTGCTCCGCCCGTCATGGTTGCTGTTAGTGACCTGCTACTGGGTGCTTGCACTGCCACACCGAGTGAATGTTGGTTCTGCATTGATCTTGGGCTTGCTATGGGATCTGCTGCTTGGCTCGACACTGGGAATCCGCGGCATGATGATGTCGATTGTGATTTACCTTGTTGCGCTCAACTTCCTCGTGATCCGCAACATGGCGTTGTGGCAGCAAGCCATTTTGATTGGTGCAATGTCGATGTTGCTCGATGTGCTGATCTTCTGTGGTGAGTATCTAATCCAAGATGTGACCTTTAATCCGGTCTCGCTGTGGAGTGGTTTGATTAACTGCATTCTATGGCCTTGGATGTTCCTATTAATGCGTCGTGTAAGACGTCACTGGCATATACGATAAAAATGACTAAACCATTGATTTTGGCTTCAGGCTCGCCAAGACGTAAAGAGCTGCTTTCTCAACTTGGCTATACCTTTTCGGTGGTGAAAACCGACGTTGAAGAGTGTCGCCAATCGGGCGAGAGCGCATTTGACTATGTTTCTCGCCTAGCTAAAGACAAAGCGATGGCAGCAGTAGAGCTTGAGCCAAATTCAGTGGTTATCGGATCTGATACGATTGTGGTTTGCGATCAACAGGTATTGGAAAAGCCAGATGATTTAGCGCATGCTAAACAAATGCTAATGGCGCTCTCGGGCAGAGCGCATCAAGTGATGACAGCTGTGACTGTCGCCACCAAAGAAATTCAAGAAACTGTAGTGGTATCTACAGACGTATGGTTCAAGACCCTGTCAGAGCAAGAAATAGAACAATACTGGCACACGGGCGAACCTTGCGATAAGGCTGGTAGTTATGGAATTCAAGGATTGGGCGGACGATTTGTAACTCGCATTGAAGGCAGTTACTACGCAGTCGTTGGCTTGCCTCTGTATGAAACTGACCAGCTCTTGCACAAATTCTTATAATTAAAATTTGAGGTACTCTTATGAGTGCAGAGTTGATTATCAACGTGACCCCGAGTGAAACTCGCGTGGCCATGATTGAAGGGGGAACCCTACAAGAGATCCATGTTGAACGTGAAGCAAAACGCGGAATTGTTGGGAATATTTATAAAGGTAAGGTCAGTCGAGTCTTACCGGGTATGCAGGCTGCTTTTGTCGATATTGGGCTAGAAAAAGCTGCGTTTCTTCACGCGTCAGATATCGTTCCTCATACTGAGTGTGTGGCTGAAAATGAAAAACAGCAGTTTCAGGTGCGTGATATCTCTGAGCTCGTTCGTCAGGGACAAGATATTGTTGTTCAGGTGGTTAAAGATCCACTTGGCACAAAGGGCGCACGCCTGACAACCGATATTACTCTACCTTCTCGTTACCTGGTGTTTATGCCTGGCGCGAGCCATGTCGGCGTATCACAACGAATTGAAAGTGAGCAAGAGCGCAACCGTCTTAAAAAGGTGGTAGGTGAGTATTGTGACGAAAATGGTGGCTTTATTATTCGTACTGCCGCTGAAGGTGCTGACGAGAAAGAATTGTCACAAGATGCCGCTTTCTTGAAACGCTTGTGGTCAAAGGTGATTGAACGCCGCAGTAAGTATAAAACCCGCGCGACTTTGTATGGTGAGCTAGGCCTGTCACAGCGTATCTTACGTGACTTTGTCGGCACCGAGCTCAATAAGATCCTTGTTGACTCACGCCTCGAATTTGAAAACCTCAAAGAGTTCACTTCGGAATATGTTCCTGAGCTGACAGAAAAACTTGAGCTTTATGAAGGTGATAAACCTATCTTCGATATGTACGACACCGAGAACGAAATCCAACGTTCTCTTGAGCGTAAAGTAGAGCTTAAGTCTGGTGGGTATTTGATTATCGACCAAACTGAAGCGATGACGACGGTCGATATTAACACCGGAGCGTTTGTTGGTCGTCGTAACCTAGAAGAGACCATTTTCAACACCAATATTGAAGCGACTCAAGCGATTGCTCGCCAACTAAGGCTACGTAATCTTGGCGGAATCATCATCATCGACTTTATCGATATGGCTTCTGATGAGCACCGTGAGCGTGTACTTACTTCATTAGCGACCGCACTGGATAAAGACAGAGTTAAAACCAATATCAATGGCTTTACTCAGCTTGGTTTAGTCGAGATGACACGTAAGCGCACCCGTGAAAGCATTGAACATATTCTTTGTTCGACTTGTCCAACATGTGAAGGGCGAGGTAGTGTCAAAACGGTGGAATCAGTCTGTTACGAAATCTTGCGTGAGATTACGCGTGTTAATCGCGCCTATGACGCTGACAAGTTTGTCGTCTATGCATCTCCTGCAGTCGCTGACACGCTACAAGGTGATGAATCTCATGCCCTGGCTGAACTTGAAGTGTTTATTGGCAAGCAGGTCAAAATCCAAGCTGAGCCACTCTATATTCAAGAGCAATTTGATGTTGTGATGATGTAAAGGTTGTTTGTGATTTCAACAGCGACTCGGCTTATTCGATTACTACTTTGGCTTACCGTTACTGCTTTGGTCATTTTGGCTATAGCAGTAACGGCGATGCGTATCGCGCTACCTCAACTCAACCATTTTCAGCCCCAAATTCAAAGTTGGATTAACCAAGGAACAGGGCTTGAATTTGAGGTTGCTGAAATTAAAGGCTTTTGGCGCAATACGCACCCATCCCTTTCACTGCAACAGGTAAAAGCTAAGACGCCCGCAAGCAGTGGTATTCATTTTTCAGCCGATAAAGTTGAAGTTGAACTCGACCTTATTCAATCTTTGCTTCAACAACAGCCCGTCGTTGCGGATCTTAATATTTACCAACTCAATCTAGATATCACATCGGTTGAGTGGATAAACACCGACAGTGATGAAACGCCTCAACTGCAGCCTCAAGGCGAGCAGAAGGGTGTCATGCAACAGCTTGATCAGTTATTGCTACGTCAACTTGATGACTTTTCTTTAACTGAATCCAAGATACATTTCTTAGGTATTGATGGCTCTGACCGCGAACTCGATATTAAAAGGTTACGTTGGCAAAACAATGGCCGCCATCACCTTGCAGATGGTGAAGTCAGTCTTGCCCATAGCAATTTGAATTCAGCAGAAGTCAAAGCGAACTTCATTGACCACGGCTCGCTAAAAGAAGTCAGTGGTGAATTTTATCTCTCAGTGCAAAATGTGCTGATCACGCCTTGGTTAACTAAGTTTATTAAAAGTGAATCTGGCATAGATAAGGGGCAAATTAGCTTCAGTAGCTGGCTTACCTTAAAGCATAGCCAACCTACCAGTGCCTACTTGGAGTTCGATTCATCTGAGCTCAGTTGGCAGGAAGGGCGGCAGCACGAGCTATGGTTAGATTCAGGTGTTGTTGAGTTAGAGCCTTATAAAAATGGCTGGCAAGTCAATGCTCACTCACTAAGCTTTACCACTGATGAGACTAAATGGCCTGACCTTGATATCGCCTTTGACTGGCAGCCCGATGAGTGGCGTTTAAATGTTTCGCAACTCGACATTGCAGCGATTACGCCTTTAGTTAAGTTAGCGCCAAACTCCAAACCCACGACGGATTTCCTTAAATCGCTCGCTATTGGTGGTTCGATTGAAGATGTCAGAGTATCGATGGGGGATGGTCTAGAAAGCCTTAAATACTCGGCACAGCTTTCCAATGCCTCGATGACGCAATGGGAGCTTCTACCTGGTCTTAATCATTTATCGGCTTCCGTGTCTGGCGACCTGCAACAAGCCAAAGCCAAAGTGACCTTAATTGACGATGTGCTTCCTTATGGCGATGTCTTCCAAGCCCCGCTCAATATCAAGCAAGGGCAAGTGGATATTGTTTGGCAAAATAGTGAATCAGGTTGGAGCTTGTGGGCAGATAAAGTCACCGCAGCGACTCCAGATTTGCAGGTTTTGGGTGCCTTTAAGTTAGATTTCCCTACAGACAAAAGCCCGTTCTTATCTTTTTACGCAGAAGCTGACTTATATAATGCCGCTGAAACTTGGCGCTATCTGCCGACTCTGGCACTTGGTCGTGATCTTACTGACTATCTAAGCACTGCGATTCAAGGCGGTAAAGTTAATACGGCCAAATTGCTTTGGTACGGCGAGTTAGGTGATTTTCCTTATCACAATAATGACGGAATGTTCCAAGCATGGGTAGGCTTAAAGCAAGCCAAGTTTAGCTTTGATACCGCTTGGCCGCCGATCACAGACCTGCGACTGGATCTGCTGTTCCAGAATGACGCCATGCATCTTGATTCGCGCAGCGCAACCCTGATGGATGTGAAAGCTAAACGTATTACTGGTCGTATTCCAGAATTAGCAGAAGGTGGGCACATTGAAATAGAAGCGCAGGCTGTTGCTCAAGGCAATGCAGTGCGTGACTACATGACGGCTTCTCCTTTGGTTGATTCTGTTGGTGCTGCTCTAACGGCGGTGCAAGTCGACGGACGAGTGGAGTCTAGCTTCCAGCTTAACATTCCATTTAGCGAAGATCAGGAAGCAAGAGCTTGGGGATACGCGGATCTGAAAGACAACCATGTCACTATTGATGCTCCGCCAATGACACTAGAGAAAGTCTCGGGTCGAGTGGAATTTGATAATGATGTTGTCAGTGCTGCTGGCTTGTCTGCTGGGCTACTTAACCAACCCGTGTCGATCGATTTCCAAGGTGAAAATATCGACCAAGGCTATGGTGTTGCGATTGATGTTGTTGGTGACTGGGAAGTTGAGCCTCTGGTTCCTTATCTAGGTAAGCAATGGCTTGAGCCACTGAATGGTCACGCTCCGTGGAGTATGGATGTGGACATTCAGCTCAACGATGTTGGATTCACCTATCAAATCAATACTGAAGCGGACCTCAAGTATTTGGCGAGTGACTTCCCTGCACCGCTAAGTAAATCGGCTGGCGTCTCTGGTAGGGCTCGGCTTGAAGCATCCGGTAATCAAGAGAGCATTACTGCCCGAGTCCAGTTGCCGAATTTTAAATATCAAACCGAAATAGATATTCGACCTGATGTCCCTGTCTTAACTGATACTTATTTATTATTAGGTAAAGGTAGCTTTAAGATAAGCCCAGTTGCCGGTCATCAAGCAAAAGTGGTGGTTGATGAGCTCGATTTGGATAAGTGGCTCGAGCGTTTCGCCGTTGAAGAAGGGCCTTCTGAAGCCCTTGTTGCGCAGATGAACACGCCACAGATTCCATTGCCAACTCGAGTTGACCTTGATGCTAAAGAGCTCACTCTAGGTACAATTGACTGGAACGATGTCGATTTTAGTGCCAAGCGGAAGGGGCTTGGCTGGTACATGAACTTAGATAGTCAAGAAGCAAAAGGTGAAGCCAGCTATATTGAGCCGTATGATCTCTCGGTCTCTTTAGAGCGTTTACACGTCTACATTCCCGCGCTAGATAAAGAATACAAAGACAAGGGCATGTTTGAGCCGGAAAACAACGACGCGCCTCTTATCAGTCATTTTGAACGGACTTTCCATGAGCAGATTCCAAATATCACTTTAGCGATCAATGACTTTTGGTTACAAGGATACAAAGTAGGCAAAACTCACCTTGATTTACAACGTCAGGGCGAGAAGTTGGAATGGAAGAAGCTGACCTTTGAGAGCGGTGCAAACAAAGTCGATATGAAAGGCTGGTGGCGGATGAGTGAAACCGAAAGCCACACCAAATTCGATGTTGAAATGTCCGGTGAAAATAACAGTGATGTAATGGAGCGTTTCGGTATTACATCAGGTATTCAGCGTGCGCCGTTTGAAATCAGTACTCAGCTGGAATGGGATGGATCTCCATGGTCTGGCAAGGTAGATACGCTCAATGGTGAAGTGTCGACTAAGCTAGGTAAGGGGATGATTTCTGATGTCAGCGGAGCAGCGCGCTTGCTTGGGATCTTTAGCCTAGATTCGATTATCCGTAAGATGCAGCTCGATTTCAGTGATGTATTTGATAAAGGGATGGCGTTTAATTCAATTACAGGTAGTGGCTCAATCCGTAATGGTATTTTCTTAACTAACGATATCAAGATGGATGCGGTTGCCGGTGAAATGAATATCAAAGGGCTAGCTAACCTTAACTCTCGTACTGTTGATGCAGAAGTTAAGTTTACGCCAGATATTACCTCTGGTATTCCGGTATTAACCGCCTTTGCGGTGACTCCTCAAACCGCGCTGTATGTGTTGGCAATTACTACGGTTATTTCGCCTGTCGTTGAAGTCTTTACTCAGGTTAACTACGAAGTAAAAGGACCGCTTGATTCACCAGTGGTTAAAGAACTCTCACGTAGTAAAGGGGAGTTTAAACTACCGGGATCTCTACGCGAATCGACTAAGTAAGGAATAGAACTCATGGAACGAGTAGGGTTAATTCAAATGACCTCAGGGCCAAATCCAAGTGAGAATTTGGCCTATATCCGTCAACAAGTGACGACCTTAGCCGAACAGGGTGCGAAGTTTATCGTGACACCTGAAAACGCATTAGTGTTTGGCAGTCGTAAAGATTATCACCAATCAGCAGAGCCGATTGAAGGTGGAGAATTGCAAACTGCACTCTCTGAAGTTGCGCGAGAGCATGCGGTTTGGTTGGTCATTGGCAGTATGCCTATTCAACGAGAGAAAGGCGTTACGACAACCAGCTTACTCTATTCTCCCGAAGGTAAGTTAGTAGCTGAATATGACAAACTGCATATGTTTGATGTCGATGTAGCTGACGGTCACAAACGCTATCGAGAGTCAGAAACCTTTACGCCTGGCTCTGACGTCGTTTCTTATCCTACTCCATTCGCCCATATTGGTTTGAGTATCTGTTATGATGTACGTTTTCCGAGTTTGTATAGTGAGCTAGCTCGCTTAGGTGCTAACGTGATGCTAGTACCCGCCGCTTTCACTGCGGTGACCGGTAAAGCGCACTGGGAAACCTTACTTCGTGCCCGTGCGATTGAAACTCAATCTTGGTTGATTGCCGTCAACCAAGTCGGGACTCATCCTTGCGGAAGAGAAACGTGGGGACACTCTATGGTTATCTCTCCATGGGGAGAAGTGATCGCGACTCTTGCCGATCAAACAAGCAATTTATTGGTCGATATCGACTTAAGCCAAGTACAAGAATTAAGAGCTGCGATGCCAGTGGGTCAGCATGCTCGATTCAGCAACCAGTTACAAAATTAAGAGCAAAGTATGACAATAAATCATGTAGAAGATGCGTTGCTAAAGCCAGCCGGACTTAGTGAACAAGATATTGCTGATACGCTAGCGAGTATTGCGACTCGCCAAATTGATTATGCAGATATCTACTTTCAGTCGAGCTGGCATGAATCTCTAGTGCTAGAAGACAGCATTATTAAAGATGGCTCTTTCAACATTGATCGTGGTGTCGGTGTTCGTGCTGTCACTGGCGAGAAAACCGGCTTTGCCTATTCAGACCAAATCCAACTTGAAGGTTTGACCCAAAGCGCCATTGCTGCTCGCGGTATTGCCCAACAAGGTCAGAATGGTCAAGTACAGGCGTTTAAGCGTAGCGATAATCAAAGTTACTATGCGGCTGCTAACCCACTAGAGAGCTGGGAGAAAGAGCAGAAGACTCAATTGCTTAAAGAACTTGATGCGTATATTCGTACCAAAGAGCCATTGATTAAAGAAGTCTCCATTAGTTTAAGCGGTGTGCATGAGCAAATGCTCGTTGCAGCAACTGATGGCACTTATGCTGGCGATGTGCGCCCACTTGTGCGCTTGTCAATCAGCGTGCTGGCTCAAAAAGGTGACCGTCGTGAACGTGGTAGTTCTGGTGGCGGTGGTCGATTTGGTTACGACTTCTTCCTCACTGAAGAAGAGGGCGCTAAAGTCGCTTATCACTACGCAGACGAAGCGATCCGCATGGCGTTAGTTAATCTGGAAGCGGATGCCGCTCCTGCTGGCATGATGCCTGTGGTTCTCGGCTCTGGTTGGCCGGGAGTATTACTGCATGAGGCCGTCGGCCACGGACTTGAAGGTGACTTTAACCGTAAAGAGTCTTCGGTATTTAGTGGTAAAGTCGGTGAGAAAGTGACCTCTGAGCTTTGTACTATTGTTGATGACGGTACATTGAAAGATCTGCGTGGTTCGTTAAATGTTGATGATGAAGGCGTCAATGGTCAATACAACACCTTAATTGAAAATGGTGTACTCAAAGGGTACATGCAGGACAAGCTCAATGCTCGTTTGATGAGCGTGAACCCAACCGGTAATGGTCGCCGCGAGTCTTATGCGCATTTACCTATGCCGCGTATGACTAACACCTACATGTTGCCAGGTCAGCACACGCCAGAAGAGATCATCTCAACGGTTAAGAAAGGCTTGTATGCGCCAAATTTCGGCGGTGGTCAGGTTGACATTACTTCAGGTAAGTTTGTGTTCTCAGCTTCTGAAGCTTACTTGATTGAAGACGGCAAAATTACTCGTCCAGTCAAAGGCGCAACATTGATTGGCTCTGGCATTGAAGCCATGCAGCAAGTCTCTATGGTCGGTAATGACCTCAGCATCGATCGCGGCGTCGGTGTATGTGGTAAAGCAGGCCAGAGTGTCCCTGTCGGTGTTGGTCAGCCAACGCTCAAGCTAGATTCTATCACCGTCGGTGGTACGGAGTAGGGGAAGGAAGGGAACGCTTTGCTATGGAAAACGGGAACGGGCTACGCCCTATGGAGCGCTTCGCTTCTCGAAAGCGCGTAAGTGATTCCCTTTGACAAAGCTAGCGTTGATTTTTAGCGCAGTTAGTAAATGCTAGTTATCTAGCTATCCGTCATTCCATAGAACGACGAAGGAGTGAGTAGGGAATCTCAACAGCTTCTCGACTCACTGCAAGAGATCCCCAACTCGCTCGTCCCTCACTCTCGGGGATGACACTTTAATTAATTGAAAATAAAAGGGTTGGCACACAGTGCCAACCCTTTAAAGTTTCTCCAGCTCTCCAGCTCTCCAGCTCTCCAGCTCTCCAGCTCTCCAGCTCTCCAGCTCTCCAGCTCTCCAGCTCTCCGTAGGGCGAAGCCCGTTCCCGCATCCAGTTTCCCTAGATGCCATCCCTTTCAATCGGACAGCTCATACAACGAGCGCCACCACGGCCGCGGCCTAGTTCATTGCCTGGAATGGTAAGTACCTTGATACCCGCTTTATCATACTTTTCGTTGGTGTAGACGTTACGTTCATAACCAATGACAACGCCTGGTTTCACGGTTAATACGTTGTTGGCATCATTCCATTGCTCACGCTCAGCTTCGTAGCTGTCGCCGCCTGTGGTAATGATCTTAAGGTAATCCAAGCCCAGTGCTTCTTCAATCGCATGGATAAAGCTTGGTACTTTCTCAACTTTCATATCGCCGTCATCTTTCGGAGTCAGACGCCAAGTGTTGAGGTCTTTACGCATGATCTCTGGATAAACCGAGAAAGTATCAATATCCATATGAGTCATTACGGTGTCTAAGTGCATGCATGAACGGTGCTTAGGCAATTCGATAGCGATAACTTGCTTAGCTTGACCATGTTTAAACAGGCTAGCGGCTAGGTTCTCAACACCTTGCGCAGTGGTACGTTCCGACATACCGACTAGAACAGCGCCTTTACCAATAACGAGTACGTCACCGCCCTCAATATTAGCGTTGTCGTAGTGCAGGTCTTCATCACCGAAGTACTTAATGAAATCTTGGCCTGCAAATACTGGATGCCAACGATAGATGGCGCGTAAGTGGTTAGTTTCACGCTGACGAGCAGGTTTCATCATTGGGTTAAGTGACACACCACCATAGACCCAACAAGATGTATCACGGGTAAACAGATGGTTAGGAAGAGGTTCAATCACGAAATCCAATGGGCGATGCATACGCGGCAGCATTGAAGATGATTGAATCGGTAGCTCTGAATATGCCAAACCGCCAAGCAATACGGTTGCTAGGTGCTCGTTGTCCATTTCAGACAGGTAATGACGTAAGTCTTTAGCAAAGGTAGGACCGTAACGGAAATCTGAAATCTGGGTGTTGAGGAGCCAAGTTTTCGCCTCATCAACAGCAAGAGTTTCCACAAGTAGGTCGTGAAGCAGTAAAACTTCAACGTCTTGGCTACGTAAGGTTTCGGCAAACTTGTCGTGCTCTTCACCCGCGGCTTCAACCGCTAACACGTCGTCAAATAAGAGTTCATGACAGTTCGATGGGGTTAAGTGTGTGAGTGCGCGCTCTGGACGATTTAATAGTACTCGTCTGAGTTGACCAACTTCTGAGCCTACGTACAACTTACTCATTTTGTATCCTTACAATTAGTTCCAGAGCGTATTTATGACAAGTTTGTTATAAAGATGCAAGTCGATTAATTGGATGAGTTGTCTAATAACTGTAAGTAAATTAGTTTAAAGCTCTGTGTTTGGTGTCGTTTATGAATGATTTTAATATTTTGTATTTATCGTTGATTGCTGACTAAGTTGCGTCGCTATGCGGTCAGTTTTTGCTGCTCATTTGCCCATTTTTGGTCATCGAGAGCATAGCTATGCAGAATTTTAGTGCTTTGGTTGAGATTAGTATGGGTTTTATGCAATTACCCTCTTTAGGGCTCTATGCACAGCCTTAAGATAAAAACGCACTTACTTTGATTAAAGAGAAGATGTATCAATTGAGAGAAAATGCTGAATCGCTCCCATGATAAAAAATTGTTAATTTCTCTACTTGAGCAGCGGATCTGACTTGATCTAAGTTGAAGTGCAAAAGAAAGATCAGGATCGAACTACATTCTGGGTAGTAATTTGCTTGGATCCATGCGATATTTCGTCGCGGTAAATTATGATCAACTTTGTCACTATCTGGAGCACAACATATGTCTCACGAAGATGAATATCTATCTGTTGAAGAATTAATTGAGATTCAAAAGGAAGAGACTCGCGAAATCATCCAAGCCTTATTAGAAGACGGCAGTGATCCAGATGCGCTGTACGAAATTGAGCACCATCTGTTCGCTGAAGATTTTAACACGCTAGAGAAAGCCGTTGTTGAAGCCTTCAAGATGGGTTTCGAAGTACTTGAAGCAGAAGAGACAGAAGATGAAGACGGCAATAAGCTACTTTGCTGTGATGCAACTATGGAATCTGCTCTAAACCCTGAAGCAATTGACGCTCAAGTTGAAAAGCTTGTCCACCTTGCTGAAAAGTTCGACATTATTTATGACGGTTGGGGTACCTACTATGAAGGTGAAGATGCCCTTTACCCAGAAGAAGATGACGAAGAGTAATTTCGTCTTTTCATCCGTTTTTTTAAATACCAGCCAATCGGCTGGTATTTTTATTTTGTCTTAAACCACTTATATCTTTTCTTGTCGAGTTGCCATTATAATCAGGCAACTTTGATCTAGGACAAGATTTAGATATATGGAACTCTCCCTTGCAGGCCTTTGGCAACTGTCACCTTTGACCGATTTATCTATCCCTCAGGATGATATTACTTTTCCTGCACCGCTAAGCCAGGTACTACCTGATTCCTTATCTGAATCTGACATTGTTGCACAAGAATGGCACCTCATGCATGACATTGAGGTCGATGAAGCCATGCTGGCTTTTCCATCCGTTGATCTGATCATGTCTGGTGTCGATTATCACGCTGAAGTTCGTATTAACGGTGTTGCGGTCTTCGATTGCGATCAGACTCAAGCAGAATACAAGAAAGATATCCGCCCATATCTGCAGATGGGGCGAAATCGTTTTGAAGTTCTCTTTCTACAAGAAGATGAGGATTGGCTACTCGGTGAAGAAGAGGGCCAAGAACTTTGCCAACTTGGCGCGCCTGAATATCACAAGCATGATGAACGCCTAGGCATCTGGCATGTCCCACGACTTCAGTTCATTCGCAATGTCCGCCTAGAGCACGTGACCACTGAGCAAATTTGGCACCATGGTGGTGGCTGTGAGTTTTTGGTCGATCTGCACTACAAGACTTACTCTCCCGGCTTGGTTTCCGCATCGGTCAAGTTTAATGGTATGACTTACCACCTACCTATTGATGTGCGAGACACTCATGCGAGTGCACTGTTTCAGATTGAAGCGCCTATCTATGCCGATAACGAAAACCCCAAGATCGAAGACTTGTACTTGCTTGAGGTGACTCTCGATGGTCAAACCCAACGTTTTCACATTGGGCTAAGTAAAGATATGTGTGTCTCTCACTATCCGCTTTAAGCGTGAGCACAGCCCCAGTGGTGAGTATTCTGCTGCTTGCGTAGCCAAACCTTTTCGTGAAAATAGTAGGCAACAGTATTAATTGAAGGCTCGATGGCTGCCATGATGCCGCCGACAAACGCATCGCCAGTCATCAGATAAACCACACCAAACGCGACACTAAAGTGAACAATGGCAAAGCTAGTGGTTTTGATTTTTGCCGAGCGAGATAAATTGGACAGTAACTTACTCTGTGACCACACGCGCTCATGGATGTAGAAAGCGACTGTGTTGACTGACGGTTCAATCATAGCGATAAGGCTACCAATCAGAATATCACCAGTCAGTAAGTAGGCGACTGTAAATGCAATCGTAAAGTGAATGGTTGCGAATGTGATTGTTTTCTTCATCTTGATAACCCGTGTAATGTCTTGCGATAGGGTTATTATTGAGAATTATTCGCACTAAGTGAAATGGCTTGTTTCAATACAATTAATAGTTAATACCTATTAAAAAGGCGCTCATCGAGCGCCTTTTTGTTAAGTTTACTATTTTATGAGCCTTGTGGCTTGACGACCAAGACATTAATCGGTGAATTCTGTACCACTTTACTGGCAACCGAACCAAGTACGACTTTATCAATCTTAGAGCGCTTATGGCTTGGCATCACAATTAGATCCGCGCCTAGTTTTTCGGCGAAGTCTAAAATGGTCGAGTAAGGTTTACCTTCCGCAACATGAACTTTGTACACCACATCTTCATCGATATGCTTAACCGCAAAGTCTTTCAACTGACTTTCGACATCGGCTTTCATTTTTAGCGCAGCGTCTTTTGGGAAGTAGGTTGCGACCATCGACATATGAATGCCAGGCAGCACATTAAGTAAGTGTACTTCAGCATTGGAGTGCTTAGCATGCCAAACGGCTAGCTCGACTGCTTTATCTGAGAAACCTTTGTCATTGAGATCGACTGGAACAAGAATTTGCTTATACATTGTTATCTCTCTTTTTCGTCACCTGTTGCTACTGACAACAGGCGATGTTAATGCATCCTTAGTTTAAGTGTAGCCCCACATACAATGCAGGGCTGACTAAGTTACGCGCTCATCTGTTCCTTTCGAGCTCGTCGTTTCTGGTTGAGACCAAGGCCAATTAAGATGAGTAGAGCTGGGACAAACACCCACTCTTTCATTGGTCGATCCGCTTCAACAACGACTGAACGAATCTCCCAGTCAAAATCAACACCGGCTGACTCTGCAGGGCTACCAAATTCAACCATGTCGACCAACATACGGCCATTGGAATTGTTGAGCATTAGGCCCATCGAAGCAATACGATCTTCGGCTGTTGTCGCTTTATCTTCAAACGGCAGACGAACCGTTTTAGAAATGTAATCACCTTCTAGGTTTTCACCGGCAACTAGCAGCTCAATCTCTTCACCAACTTTGAGTCCTTCAGTGATCTGTGCGATCTCTGTACCCGGGTAAAGTACTTTGGCAGGGTAGATTTGATCCCACCAGAACCCTGGACGGAAGAAGGTAAAGGTCAACGCAAGCAGTAGAACTGTTTCCCACCATTTGTTCTTGGTAAACCACCAACCTTGCGTTGCAGCAGAGAATATCAGCATTGCAATCACGGAAGATATGATCGTGAGCAACAAATGCCACCATGAATCGATACCCATCAACAATAGCTGAGTATTGAAGATGAACATGAATGGCAAGATCGCGGTTCGAATATCGTAGGTGAAACCTTGAATACCAGTTCTGATCGGATCTGACTTAGCAATAGCTGCAGCGGCAAAGGCAGCAAGACCTACCGGCGGCGTGTCATCAGCTAGGATACCGAAGTAGAACACGAATAGGTGGACGGCAATGAGCGGGATGATCAAACCACTTTGTGCACCTAGGGTAACGATAACTGGAGCCATCAGAGTCGATACAACAATATAGTTTGCTGTTGTAGGTAGGCCCATACCCAAGATAAGACTGATCACGGCTGTGAACAGAAGCATTAGAATGATGTTACCGCCAGAGATAAACTCGACGAAGTCCGTCATCACCAAGCCGATACCCGTTAGCGTCACGACACCCACAACCGTACCTGCAGCCGCTGTCGCGACACCGATACCGATCATGTTGCGTGCGCCTGAGACAAGGCTTTCTAGCAGGTCAACAAAGCCTTCTTTGGTTTGCTCGGCAATAGAGCCTTGCTTTGACATTACTGCCATTAGAGGGCGTTGAGTGATCAAGATAAAGATCATGAATACTGTTGCCCAGAAAGCAGATAGGCCAGGAGAGAAACGCTCTACCGTCAAACACCAAACGAGAACCACAATTGGCAGTAGGTAGTGTAAGCCCGACTTAATCGTTGGACCTGGATCTGGCACTTCAGTCAATTCTGCATCAATTTCAATTGCGCCCTCTTTGGCGTACCTAGCAGAGATATTGACTAGGCCAACATAAGCTAACAGCAAGGCGACAGTCACAATTGGAGTAGCTGCGTCACCGAATACGTCTTTAGTCCAGCCGACACCGTAGTAAACCACGGCACTGATCACGCACAAGCCAAGAATAGTGCCGGTAAATGAAAGTAAGCTAGCAAGCAGGGTTGGGTTATGACGACGAGGAAGACCAGTCATACCCGCTTTACACGCTTCCAAGTGGACAATGTAGATCAGAGCGATGTACGAGATTAGAGCTGGAAGAATCGCAGCCTTAATGACCTCGACATACGAGATACCGACATATTCCACCATAAGGAAAGCGGCTGCGCCCATGATAGGTGGGGTTAGCTGACCGTTGGTTGAAGCGGCAACTTCTACTGCGCCTGCTTTCGTTCCTGGGAAACCAACGCGTTTCATTAGGGGAATAGTGAAAGTACCCGTCGTTACAACGTTAGCGATTGAAGAACCTGATACGAGCCCTGATAGACCAGATGCGACAACGGCAGCTTTCGCAGGGCCGCCTTTCATATGTCCAAGTAGCGAGAACGCCACTTTAATAAAGTAAGCGCCCGCACCCGCGCGCTCTAGCATGGCACCAAAGAGTACAAACAAGAAAACAAATGAGGTTGATACGCCTAGTGCAACACCGAAGACACCTTCGGTAGTTAGCCACAGGTGAGACATCGCCTTGTTAAGGCTAGCACCTTTGTGAGCAATCACGTCTGGCATGTATGGACCGCCAAAGGTGTACAGCAAGAAGACTGCAGCAACAACCATTAACGGTGGCCCAAGAGCACGACGAGTCGCCTCAAGGAGTAATACCATGCCTATTACGGCAACAACAATATCGAGCGTTGTTGGCGCGCCTGAACGACCCGCAAGCTCGGTATAGAAAATGTAGATATAAGCAGCAGAAAAACTACCTGCCAAAGCAAGCAACCAATCTATCGCTGGAATGCGATCTCTAGGAGAGGTTTTCATCGCAGGGTACGCTGTAAACGCAAGGAACACCGCAAACATCAGGTGAATTGAACGCGCTTCAGTATCGTTGAGTACGCCAAAATTAAAAATGAACGGCAGAGGGGATGCGTACCAAAGTTGGAACAGTGACCAACATAGCGGCACAAACCATAAGATGCGACCAGAAAGCCCTAGCGGGGCACGTGCACCTGTATCGGATTGAGCTACCATTTCTTGCACATCTTGAGACGGAGCTGTTGTCTTCGACATGTACTTAATCCTTATTATAAATGGTCCGTATATTTATGATTATGAGAACCTTTATTTAGCATCTTTTAGTGTAGCGAAAAGATGAAATATTGCTCAGTTGTGTGGTTTTCTTAGGTATAAAACGAGGGTGAGTTTCAAGAGTGTGAAACTCAAAATTAGAATGCAGCGGTTTAGTCGCTGCGACTACGAACCAAGGAGGCATCAGCCTCCTTGGTAAAGAGCACTTACTTAACTTACTTAAGTAGGCCGATCTCTTTGTAGTACTTCTCTGCACCTGGGTGTAGAGGGATAGAAAGACCAGCTTTCACCATGTCTTCTTTCTTCAAGTTTGCAAACGCTGGGTGTAGGCGCTTGAACGTATCGAAGTTTTCAAATACAGATTTAGCAACGTTGTAAGCAACTTCGTCAGAAACGTCTGTTGTTGTTACCATAGTTGCAGCAACACCAAAGCTGTTTACGTCTTTGTCTGTACCACGGTACATTCCCGCAGGTACTGTGCTGTATGCGTAGTAAGGGTTGTTTGCAACGATTTCATCGATCTTCGCACCAGTTGCAGAAACTAGTTTCGCATCACATGAAGTTGTTGCTTCTTTGATAGATCCATTCGGATGGCCAACTACGTAAACAAACGCATCAATCTTGTTATCACAAAGTGCTTGTGAACGCTCAGAACCTTTCAGCTCAGAAGCCAGTTTGAAGTCGTCGTTCGTCCAACCCATAGCTTCCATCACAACGCCCATTGTTGCGCGGTCACCAGAACCTGGGTTACCGATGTTTACACGTTTACCTTTTAGGTCAGAAACGTTTTCAATACCAGCGTCGCTGCGCGCGATGATGTTGAACGGTTCTGTGTGTAGAGAGAACATTGCACGTAGCTCTTTGTACGGGCCTTGCTCAGCAAACTTACTTGTACCGTTGTAACCGTGGTACTGCCAGTCAGACTGAACGATACCGAAGTCTAGTTCACCTGCACGGATAGTGTTCACGTTGTAGATCGAACCACCAGTCGACTCTACAGAACAACGAATATTGTGTTCTTTACGGCCTTTGTTAACTAGCTTACAAATTGCACCACCAGTTGGGTAGTAAACACCAGTTACAGAACCAGTACCAATAGTGATGAACTCTTGAGCGTTAACTGCGCCAGCGCCCATTACAGCAGCTGCAATCGCACCAACTTTAATAAGTTTGTTCAATGCCATGAATTTCCCTTCCTTATTCATTATTAACCCCTAGCAAGTGTAGTTGCTTTGGGCGTTTCCTATTACTGGAAACGGCATCTTTTTCAATCCGTATGTTGAAAAAGTGGCTGAATAATAGCAAAAAATTGGCAAATAATTACACGGATGTTAAAGAATATAGACAATAAACCTGATTATTAACCTAATATGGTTGGAATGTTTCGAGGTTAAAGTTCTTTAAAATCATTGAGTTATAATGATGGTTTGACTAAGGTATGATTTTTTTAAGATGTGATCTCAATCACGCCGCGAATTTGGCGGCGTGATTTGTATTCTGCCGTTTTATATGAAACTAACCTGTGTACTCAAATAGGTCACAAACCGAAGCAAATAGCTGCTCTGTGGTGATCGACAGAGTCGGGGTGATGAAGATGGTATCGTCACCGGCAACCACACCTAAAATGCCTTCCGCCTTACCCAGTGAGTCGAGCAGACGTGCGATTAGCTGCGCAGCACCCGGGCCGGTATGAATCACGACTAACGCGTTGTTGTGGTCGATGTCTAATACAAGTTCACGAAGTGAGCTCGAAACAGTTGGCACGCCCAACTCAGCAGGAAGACAGTAAACCATCTCCATTTTTGCGTTGCGAGTACGTACCGCACCGAACTTGGTCAGCATGCGTGATACTTTCGATTGGTTGATGTTCTCAAACCCTTCGTTTTTAAGAGCTTCCACAATATCGCCTTGGGAGCCAAAACGTTCTTCTTTTAGCAGGGCTTTGAAAGCGCGAACGAGGTTATCTTGTTTTTCAGAATGGCGCATGGTTCTCTTTCTATGTTGGTTTTTATAAAAAGCAAGTGAATATTCTCGCATAGCTATGCAAATAGTGCCAATGTGAAGCCTGATTTCTGTCTAGCATATCACTGTAAATCTGGCAGAAATTATTGACAGAAATCTTGCTTAAACCTTTGTCATTACTGGCGAAGGAGATCATAATGGCGCCCTTGTGTGTGGCACGTTTTTGTCGGATTGCGCAAGGTCGCAAAGCTGACGTTAATTGATTGTAATCAGGTTGTGATTACTATAGTTTGACCTAGTTGATTACAAATCGCTCTACAAAACATATATAAGAGAATCGTCTCAAGGAGAACTACGATGAAAGTAGCCGTTATTGGTGCCGCTGGTGGCATCGGTCAAGCCCTAGCCCTTTTACTAAAAAACCGTCTTCCAGCTGGTTCAGATCTAGCACTGTATGACATCGCACCTGTGACTCCAGGTGTTGCTGCTGATCTAAGCCACATCCCAACGCCAGTATCAATCAAAGGTTACGCAGGTGAAGATCCAACACCAGCACTAGAAGGTGCTGACGTTGTACTTATCTCTGCGGGTGTTGCTCGTAAACCAGGTATGGATCGCGCTGATCTGTTCAATGTGAATGCGGGTATCGTTAAATCTCTTGCGCAAAGAATTGCCGATGTATGTCCTAAAGCGTTAGTAGGAATCATCACTAACCCTGTAAACACGACTGTGCCAATTGCTGCTGAAGTTCTTAAGCAAGCGGGTGTTTATGACAAGCGTCGTCTATTCGGTGTAACTACTCTAGACGTTATTCGTTCTGAAACTTTCGTTGCTGACCTAAAAGACAAAGATCCAGGTGACGTTCGCGTTCCTGTTATCGGTGGCCACTCAGGTGTAACTATCCTGCCTCTACTTTCACAAGTTGAAGGTGTTGAGTTTACTGATGAAGAAGTTGCAGCACTGACTAAGCGCATTCAAAACGCGGGCACTGAAGTTGTTGAAGCGAAAGCTGGCGGTGGTAGTGCAACACTATCTATGGGCCAAGCGGCTTGTCGTTTCGGTCTTGCTCTTGTTAAAGCACTTCAAGGTGAAGACGTGATTGAGTACGCTTACGTTGAAGGTGACGGTGAGCACGCACCATTCTTCGCTCAGCCAGTGAAGCTAGGTAAAGAAGGTGTTGAAGAAGTACTAAGCTACGGTGAGCTAAGTGACTTTGAAAAGTCTGCACTAGATGGCATGCTAGAAACACTAAACGGCGATATCCAAACAGGTGTTGATTTCGTTAAGTAATCAAAACCAAGCTTAATTTGAGAGCCGACTTTTCTAAGTCGGCTTTTTTGATCCTTTTTGCCCATCGAGATGTACACTTAATGAGAGGCAATAGACTCTATCCAAGGAGTGCGCAATGGAGATCAGTCAAATCGAGAAAGGCATGCTGGTTGAGTGTCAGCAAGGGATCGGAACTGTTCTTGAAGTCGATCAGGAACATGGAGCCGTGGTGATTGAAGAGCGGAATTCTCACCAAAAATTCGAGGTAGATATCAAGGATTTGATGGAAGACCCTCAACTTCATCAGGGGTGCGACAAGTACTACTAGCGCTGAAAGCACTATCAAAAAAGCGAGCTAATCAGCTCGCTTTTTCAATCTATAGCGAAAGCTTATTTGCGTACTGCAATCGCTTCGATTTCGATACCCACATCTTTAGGTAGACGAGCGACTTCAACACATGAACGTGCTGGGTAGTTTGCCACATTGTGCTCATCAAAGAACTTGCCGTAAACTTCGTTTACAGTACCGAAGTCGTTTAGGTCTTTAACGAAAACCGTCATTTTTACGATATCTGTAACAGACAGGCCAGACGCTTCTACGACTGCTTTCACGTTGTCTAGAGATTGACGTGCTTGCTCTGCGATATCTGCAGATACTTCACCAGTAGCTGGGTTTACTGGGATTTGGCCAGAAGTCAGTACCATGTTGCCTAGGTCAACACCTTGTACGTATGGGCCGATTGCTGCTGGAGCTGATTCTGTGTGAAGTACTTTAGTCATTATTATGTTCCATCTATTAAGGGGTGAACAGAATTTAGGGGATTCAGTGTGCCGCGAAATAGCGGTTGGGTAAAGTAAAAATCCTCGCCCAAATCGAGCGAGGAGAGTTAATTTATGCTTATTGAGTAACTCGAGTAGGTTTAACGCTCAGTGACGATTTCACGTGAGAAGACTTTCTCGCAGTATTTACATTTCAAACGAATATCTTCTTTCTTCTCAAACACCTTAAAGCTGCTTTCTACCGGCTCACCATGAGTAATACAGTTAGTGTTTGGGCATTCAAACACGTTGTTAACTTGCTCTGGTAACTCAAGAGGCAGTTTCTTTACCACTTGGTAGTCTTCGATCTGATTGACCGTTGCATGCGGGGCATACAAGGCTAGTTTGCTTGCTTGCTCTTCGCTAATAAACACGTTTTCAATCTTAAGTAGATCTTTGTGCCCCAGTGCTGATGAAGGCAAGTTCAAGCCAACAGTGACACGCTGCTGCGACTTATGCATTGAAAACAGCTTAAGCACCTTGATACCAATCTGTGCCGGGATGTGGTCGATAACAGTGCCGTTTTTAATTGCTTCAACCTGCAATTGAGTTTCTTTAGTCATGGTGATTACCTCGATTACAGTGTTTCGTTTAGGACAAGGGCGAGTAGAGCTTGACGTGCGTAAACGCCATTTTCGGCTTGTTCAAAGTAGTAAGCGTGTGGTGTTTTATCGACATCAACCGTAATTTCGTCAACACGTGGCAGCGGGTGAAGGACTTTCAAGTTCTCACGCGCATTTTTTAGTAGAGCTGCATTTAGGATGTACGCAGACTTAATATGCGCATATTCAGATTCGTCGAAGCGCTCTTTTTGGACGCGAGTCATATACAGTACGTCTAGTTGTGGAATCACACTCTCCATATCCGTGTGTAGGCTGTATTCGATACCAGACTCATCTAGCTCTTCACAAATGTAATCTGGCATTGCGAGTGCTTCTGGCGCGATAAAGAAGAAGCGAACATTATTAAATTTCGCCAACGCCTGAGTCAGAGAGTGAACGGTGCGGCCATATTTCAGGTCACCAACGAAAGCAACATTGAGGTTATCAAGACGACCTTGCGTTTCTGCGATAGAGAATAAGTCGAGTAGCGTTTGGGTTGGGTGCTGGTTAGCGCCGTCGCCACCGTTGATTACTGGCACACCATTAGAGAACTCAGATGCCAGTCGCGCAGCACCTTCTTGAGGGTGGCGCATTACAAATGCATCAACATAAGATGAGATAACTTGTACTGAGTCTGCGAGCGTTTCCCCTTTTTTCGCCAGAGAAGTGTTGCCGCCGTTATCGAAGCCAATCACATCACCACCGATGCGTTGAATCGCAGTTTCGAAAGATAAACGGGTACGGGTAGATGGCTCAAAGAAGCAGCTTGCAACGACCTTGTTTTTAATCAGCTCTGGCTGCGGATTTGCTTTTAATTCTCCCGCCGTTTTGACAATCAATTCCAGCTCTTCACGAGAAAGCTCAGGAATTGAGATAATATGCTTGTTATAAAGCGTGTTTGTCATAATCATCTTCCCAGTCATGAATTTTAGGCACAAAAAAGCCCCCCATTACGGGAGGCTTTAGAAATCGGTGGAAATAGAAAAAAACAGCCCAGATAAGCACGTTGGCTTACCCAGTGTAAGACGCTTTGTAGAGCACGAATTACGTGGCATTGTTTTTACTACCTCCAGACAAATTGCCGAGCATTATACGCTGAAGATTTGTTAACGCAAGCGATTACATCGAGGGTTTTAGTGTCGTTTAGCTCGGCCTCTTAAGCACCAAGTGTGGCAACCATCACAGCTTTAATCGTATGCATGCGATTCTCTGCCTCGTCGAAAACAATAGAGTGCTCTGACTCAAACACCTCTTCTGTGACTTCTAGGCCATTCATGCCGTATTTATCCGCGACCTGTTTACCTATGACGGTCTCGTCATTGTGGAAGGCAGGTAAGCAGTGCATGAATTTCACTTGCGGGTTACCTGTCTTTGCAATCACATCCATGTTGACTTGATAAGGGGTCATTTTGGCGACACGCTCATCCCAAGCTTCCGGCGCTTCGCCCATTGAGACCCAAACATCGGTATAGAGGTAATCACAACCTTTGACGCCTTCTTCTACATTTTCAGTAAGGGTGATTTTTGCTCCAGTATGTTCAGCAATTGTTTGGCATTCTGAAACTAGCTCTTGCTCTGGCCAAAAATCTTTCGGTGCGACGAGGCGAATGTCCATTCCCATTTTAGCGGCACCGACTAACAATGAGTTGCCCATGTTATTGCGCGCATCACCTAAGTAGGCGAATTTAATCTCATGCAGTTGCTTGCCACGACCGTGTTCAAGCATAGTGAGGAAATCGGCTAGGATCTGGGTTGGGTGGAATTCATCGGTGAGGCCATTCCATACGGGCACGCCAGCATGAGCGCCAAGTTCTTCAACGATAGGCTGACCGAAGCCGCGATACTCTATTCCATCGTACATACGACCTAAAACACGCGCAGTGTCTTTCATTGACTCTTTATGTCCGATTTGCGAACCCGATGGGCCGATATAAGAGACCTGTGCTCCTTGATCAAATGCCGCAACTTCAAAAGCACAGCGTGTACGCGTAGAGGCTTTCTCGAAGATCAAAGCGATATTTTTGCCGACCAGTTTTTTTTGCTCAGTCCCAGCGTATTTGGCCTTTTTTAAGTCAGCCGATAGATCGAGTAAAAACTGGATCTCTTTAGGGGAGAAATCGAGTAGCTTAAGAAAGTTTCGGTTACGTAGATTAAAAGCCATGCTCCAGTCCTTGAATGTTCATTCATTTCTAAGGCCTTAGTTAATCATATTTAACCACTGTTTGTGAATAATTATTTTAATAAAGTGCCGAGATATGAATTATATCTCGGCAAATGTGATTATAAATTCTCTTCGGCAAACTCTGCTAAGCGACTGCGAACCACACCGTTAAGGTGAATATTGGCACTGCCTTCAAAGTTTTTGAAGCGTTCGACCATGTAAGTCAGCCCCGATGTTACAGGGGTTAGGTAATGTGAATCTATCTGAGCCAAGTTACCTGAACAGACGATCTTGGTACCTTCACCACAGCGAGTGATGATGGTTTTGATCTGTGATGCAGTCAGGTTTTGACATTCATCGAGCAGAACAAAGGCATTTTGGATCGAGCGTCCGCGCATAAAGTTGATCGACTTAAACTGAATATTGGCTTTATCGCAGATGTATTTAAGCGAGCCTTCAGTACAATGATCATTCTTATGTAGTGCCTCCAAGGTATCGGTCACCGCCGCTAGCCACGGCATCATTTTTTCCTCTTCACTGCCGGGTAAGAAACCTATCGCTTCACCAATATCAGGTGTGTTGCGGGTAACAATGATCTTATCAAAAATACCTTTCTCTATGGTTTGCTCTAGGGCAGAGGCCATAGCGAGTAGGGTCTTACCACTACCAGCGGCACCAGTTAAGATCACTAAGTCGATATCGGGATCGAGCAGAGCATCCAGAGCCATGCCTTGGTAGATATTTTTCGGTGTGATATCCCAAGCTCGGCGATGCATCATACGTTCACGGCTAAGATCCTTGATAGTGATTTTATCCGCTTCGATCTCTTCAACTCGTCCGGCAAAATCACTCTCTTCATCAATGACATATTGATTGATATAAGTGGGCTCGAACGGCTCTCTATCTAAGGTGTGATAGGTTCGGCCTGCGAGATTCTTGCTCTCTACATTGTCAATGTTGCTCCAGAACTCACCTTCGATCTGTTGAAAGCCCTTGGTGAGATACTGAACATCATCAATCAGTTGGTCGGTACGATAATCTTCGACAAAACGAACCCCTGCACCTTTGGCGCGCAGGCGCATATTGATGTCTTTGGTGACCAAAATGACTTCACGAGGAGCGCGTTTATTTTGTAGGTATAGCACTCCGTTAAGAATGCGATTGTCACCGGCTTTATCGGCAAAGGCTTTAACGGTTTCTTGCAGTTCAAAGTCAGCCAGAATCGCGATATGACCTGTGGCTTCTTTGTCTTTGTTGATAGGAATGCCTTCCGAAATTTCGTCTGGCGTGGCGTCTTTAAACATGGCTTCGAGTGCACGTATTGCCACACGGGCATCACGAGCAACGTCGCGTTTACTGTCTTTAATCCTGTCGAGCTCTTCGAGGACAGTCATCGGGATGACTACATCGTGTTCTTGAAATGAGTAGATGGCTAGTGGTTCGTGTAGCAGAATATTGGTGTCTAGGACAAAAAGCTTCCGGTCTGTGTCACCCATAAGCGTCTCCTTGCCGCGCTGCGGCTTGCTTACCCCTCATACTTTTGCATGAAGTGGTCTACCTGCGGTTGCTTGCAGTAATGTAGCCTGGCAATCAGAGTACGCTGATGGTTTGACTACAAAAACTGCAAACCCGTGTTGATCGTCATCCTATCAAATGCATCTCTCGTGCCAGCGAGAAACTTGACGCTAAATGATGCACTTTCATCAATAAGTATAAGCACGTTTTTCAACACTCTTGTTTAGAAGTGCCACTGATTTCTTACACTTTGATGTCATCCTCATGTTGGACAAAAAATTGTTGGTTTTTGAGGCCTTTGTACGTGACCAATGTCACAGCTTCGAGTAAGATTAGCGACCTTTTTCTGCGCAACGGCTGACACCTTTATTTCCTCGTCAGTTGCCTTTCAAGTTGCGTAAGAGTTACTAAAATAAATAGACCCATTTTTGAATTAATAGATGAGGTAGTCGATTCATGACATTTGCTTTGGGCCAGCGCTGGATCAGCGATACGGAAAGCGACCTAGGTTTAGGAACCGTTGTAGCATTGGATGCTCGTACTGTGACACTAATGTTTGCAGCTTCTGAAGAGAACCGAGTTTACGCTCGAAATGAGGCGCCCGTAACCAGAGTAACCTTTAATGTTGGCGATGTAATTGATAGCCAAGAAGGATGGTCTCTTAAAGTTGAGCAAGTGGTCGAAGACCAAGGGCTATTTAGCTATGTTGGTGTACGCGAAGACAGCGGTGAAGAAGGTGTCATTCTGCGTGAAATTATGCTGAGTAACCAGATTCGTTTTAACAAGCCACAAGATAAGCTGTATGCCGGTCAGATCGACCGCATGGATAACTTTGTGCTTCGTTATCGTGCATTGATGAACCAATATGAACAGCACAGAAGCCCAATGCGCGGCTTGTGTGGTATGCGTGCAGGCTTAATTCCTCATCAGCTTTATATTGCTCATGAGGTCGGTCGCCGCCATGCACCTCGCGTTCTATTAGCCGACGAAGTGGGTCTAGGTAAAACTATTGAAGCGGGGATGATCATTCACCAGCAAGTGCTAGCAGGTCGTGCCGAGCGTATCCTAATCGTGGTACCAGAAACACTACAGCACCAATGGTTGGTTGAGATGATGCGTCGTTTTAATCTGCATTTCTCTATCTTTGATGAAGAACGCTGTATCGAAGCATTTGCCGACTCTGACAACCCTTTTGATACTCAGCAATATGTGCTGTGTTCCCTTGATTTCTTACGTAAGAGTCGTAAGCGTTTCGAGCAAGCTTTAGAAGGTGAATGGGATCTCCTTGTCGTTGATGAAGCACACCACCTTGAATGGAGCCCAGAACAGCCTAGTCGTGAATACCAAGTGGTCGAAGGATTAGCTGAGCGTACTCCAGGTGTTTTACTGCTCACTGCGACACCAGAGCAGCTAGGTCGTGAAAGTCACTTTGCCCGTCTACGTCTATTAGACTCAGACCGTTTCTTTGATTATCAAGAGTTTGTTAAAGAAGAAGAGCAATACGCACCAGTTGCCGATTCCGTGAGTGCCTTGTTCTCAGGCCAATCACTAGAGAATGAAGCAAAGAACCAAATTACAGAATTGCTTTCAGAGCAGGACGTCGAGCCACTGTTCCGTATCATCGAAAGCGACTCAGATGAAGAAGCCAAAGCGGCCGCGCGTCAGGAATTGATCGACAATCTGATGGATCGTCACGGCACAGGTCGCGTACTGTTTAGGAACACACGTGCGGCAATCAAAGGCTTTCCGCAGCGTAACGTTCATCTACTACCAATGCCAATCCCGCAGCAGTACACCACCTCTATGCGTGTATCTGGCATGATTGGTGGCAAGATTAGCCCTGAAGCTCGCGCTTTGAAGAATCTCTACCCAGAGGAGATTTTCCAAGAGTTCGAAGGCGATGATGCAAGCTGGTGGCAGTTTGATAGTCGTGTGAACTGGCTGCTAGAGAAGATTAAAGAGAAGCGCAGCGAGAAAATCTTGGTGATCGCTTCTCGCGCAAGTACCGCATTGCAACTTGAACAAGCGTTACGTGAACGTGAAGGCATTCGAGCAACAGTTTTCCACGAAGGGATGTCGATTCTTGAGCGTGATAAAGCTGCGGCTTACTTCGCACAAGAAGAAGGTGGCGCACAGGTTCTTATCTGTAGTGAAATCGGTTCAGAAGGTCGTAACTTCCAGTTTGCTAACCAACTGGTGATGTTCGATTTGCCCTTTAATCCTGACTTGCTTGAGCAACGTATTGGCCGCTTAGACCGTATTGGTCAGAACCGCGATATTGATATCCATGTGCCTTACTTAGAAGGGACGTCGCAGGCTATTTTGGCGCGTTGGTTCGAAGAGGGGCTCAATGCGTTTGCGGAAACGTGTCCAACAGGACGTACCGTTTACGACAAGTACTCTGAGCGTTTAATTGAGATGCTGGCATCCGGTGATACCAGTGATCTTAATGACGTTATTGCAGAATCTTCAGCGCTGAACAAAGAGCTTAAAGCGCAACTTGAGCAAGGTCGTGACCGTCTGCTTGAGATGCACTCAAATGGTGGCGAAAAAGCACAAGCGATTGTCGATAAGATTGCAGCGACCGATGGTGATACTAACCTAGTTACTTTTGCTTTAAGCCTGTTTGATACGATTGGTTTAGACCAAGATGATAAAGGTGAGAACGCGCTCGTTGTGACGCCATCTGAGCATATGCTAGTGCCAAGTTATCCTGGCTTACCGTACGAAGGCGCCACCATTACCTTTGACCGCGAAACAGCCCTATCGCGTGAAGATATGAACTTTATCAGCTGGGAGCACCCGATGATTCAGGGTGGCATCGACTTATTGATGAGTGAAGGTGTGGGCACAACGGCAGTTTCTCTACTTAAGAACAAAGCATTGCCTGTTGGTACCATGCTATTAGAACTTGTCTACAAAGTTGATGCTCAGGCACCTAAGCGCAGTGGTATTAGCCGTTTCTTACCGACTACACCTATCCGCATTATGCTTGATGGTAAAGGTAACGACTTATCCTCACAGGTTGAGTTCGAGAGCTTCAACCGTCAGCTAAGCCCAGTGGGTCGTCATATTGCAACTAAGCTAGTCGCTTCGGTTCAGGCGCAAGTCCACCAATTGGTTGAAGCTGGCGAAAAGCTGATTGTTGAAAAAGTTGATGCGATACGTAATCAGGCTCAGCAAGAGATGCAAGCAAGCTTGAACAGTGAACTAGAGCGTCTACAGGCTTTGAAAGCGGTTAACCCAAACATTCGTGACGAAGAGATTGAAGCGATTGATGGGCAAATCAAAGAGCTTACGGGCTACATCGGCCAAGCTCAGTATCAGTTGGATTCGTTACGTATGATAGTTGTCAGTCACAATTAGTGATTAGACAGTAAGTATGTATTAAACCCAGCATTCTGCTGGGTTTTTATTGGATAGTTATTATGGCAATGACTGAATACAACCCACCTCAAGAGCCTTGGGTTGATGTGGTGTTTGAAGATGAGCATATCTTGGTGGCTAATAAACCATCGGGGCTGTTGTCTGTGCCGGGTCGCTTAGCAGAACATTACGATAGTTTGTGGTCGCGTTTAGTTGAACTTTACCCTGAGATCCAAGTGGTACATCGTCTTGATATGGATACATCGGGCTTGATGCTGTTGGCTAAACATAAACAAGCGGAACGCTCGCTTAAGAAGCAGTTTCAATATCGATTGACGCATAAAGTGTACTACGCGCGTGTCTGGGGGCATGTTGATCAGCCTGAGGGAGAGGTTGACCTGCCTTTGATCTGCGACTGGGAAAACCGCCCAAGGCAGAAAGTTTGCTTTGAACACGGCAAACCATCAAAAACTTTGTATCAGGTGGTCAAACACGAAGAGAAAACCACGATTGTTAGGCTGCTACCGATTACAGGTCGCTCCCATCAACTTCGGGTACATATGCAGGCATTGGGCTACCCGATCGTCGGTGATGAGTTTTACTCACAAGGAGAGGCTTTTGAGTTTTCTTCACGCTTAGAACTTCATGCCGCTGAACTTAGTTTTTATCATCCTGAAACTGAGTTATTGCAAACTCGCTTTGTACCGTGTGATTTCTATCTTGAAGCAGAAGCGATGATCTTTAACTATTTTTCACTTGTGCGAGAATTACCAGACTACAAATTGCTGCCACGCCCATAATAATTCAAGGATAGTTTCGGCAGCGCAAGGAGATCTTATGTCGCTGCCAACCGTTGTTTTTCTGGATCGTGCTACGATCCCAACTCAAATTGAATTGCCTCATCTACCTTTCGATCATCAGTGGATCGAGTATGACTTCACCGCACCAGAATTAGTTATCGAGAGGGCCAAAGATGCCCAAATCGTCATTACTAATAAAGTCGTCTTGGATAGAGATGTTTTAGCTCAGTTACCTAACCTTAAGCTTGTCGCTGTCTCGGCTACAGGTTTCAACAATGTTGATACGCATTGCTGTAAAGAGCGCGGCATCGCGGTGACTAATGTTCAAGGTTATGCGACACAATCCGTTCCAGAGCATGTCATCGCAATGATGTTCGCATTAAAGCGCAACTTAAAAGGCTATCACAACGATATCGCTGCCGGAGAGTGGCAGCGCAATAAACAGTTTTGCTTTTTTACTCACCCAATCAGTGATACGGCGGGCTCGACAATGGGTGTGATTGGCGGCGGTGCGCTAGGCCAAGCAACAGCAGCCTTAGCTAAGGCATTGGGCATGCACGTCTTGTTTGCAGAGCACAAAGGAGCGAAAGAGTGTCGTGAGGGCTATTTGCCTTTCGAGCAGGTTCTAGCTGTGTCTGATGTCCTGACTTTACATTGCCCACTGAACGAGCAGACAAAACACCTTATTGGTCGCCAAGAACTAGCATCAATGAAACCTTCAAGTATTGTTATCAATACCGGACGTGGCGGCTTAGTCGATGAAGAAGCACTAATTGATGCACTTAAGCATGGCGTGATAAGAGGCGCTGGGTTTGACGTGTTTACCGATGAGCCCGCGGATGAGTCCAACTCTTTGATTGCGAATATGCACCTACCGAACTTACTTCTTACCCCGCATGTAGCATGGGGCAGTGACTCTTCGATTCAAAAGCTTGCCGATATTCTGATCGATAACATTGTTGCCTTTACTGAGGGCAGAGAGCAAAACCGCGTAGTCTAGTTCTCTAGTTCTCTAGTTCTCTAGTTCTCTAGTTCTCTAGTTCTCTAGTTCTCCCTTAGCAGCTTTTAACTCTGCTAAGCCCTGATTAAATATCTCCATTAATGCCATCGCTTCAGGGTGAGCTTTGGAAAACATTAAATAGCTGTCATTGGTCAGGAAAGGTTTTGGGTTATAGGTGATCAACTGCTGTGTTTCTATCGGCAGTTTACTTAGTGAGAACATGCCAATATGTTTCTCTTCAGGGACAAGTTCAACTCGACGATATTTAAGTAGTTGAAAGGCCTTGGTTGGGCTTTCAACTCGATTCATTTTGATGGATTGGCTCTCTAGCAACTGATCGAGCTCAGCGCCATAACTGTAGCCCAGCCCGCCTCCAAGCAGCTTTCCTTCTAAGTCAGCCAAAGTTTGCCAATCGAAAGGCTTTTCGCGCAGATGAAAAAAGACAAACTGCTCTTGGGCTACAGGATCGCTGTACATGAAAAATTCGGTACGCTCTTCGGCATACATCCAAACTGCAGTCGCGACGTACTCACCTTCGCTCGCCTTTTTGTAAGCTCTTTTCCAAGGGTAAAAGTGGAACTCAACCTGGTAGCCCTTATTGGCAAAAACTTGCTGGATGGTTTGACCAACATAACCGTAGTTTTCAAGCTTCTCGCCGATAAAGGGAGCCCAGTTACCAGCTGCAATTTTGATGACTTTAGGAGGTTCATTTGCAAACGAAAAGGGAGAGAGCAGCAGAAGCAGAGCGCTTGATAATAGCAAGTAGTACGGCATATAGGCTCCTGCTTCATTCGTCCTCTATTAAAGTTAGAAGATAATTTACCAGTGACCAAGCCAAGGTTCAAAAACATCCTGACTCTTAAGGAAACAAAAAAGGCCAGTCATGATGACTGGCCTTTGTATCTTTTAAGCGTTTATTTGCTTATCTTAAAGCGCAGCAATTGTCGCTTTCTGCTCTTCAAGCTTGGCTAGTGTTTCTTGGTAACCCACTAGTTTTTCACGCTCTTTCGCGATAACCGCTTCAGGTGCTTTAGCCACGAAACCTTCGTTACCTAGTTTACCTTCGATACGCTTGATTTCGCCGTGCGTTTTTTGCACTTCTTTATCAAGACGAGCAAGTTCTGCATCTTTGTCAATAAGACCTGCCATAGGGATCATCAGTTCAGATTGACCCACTAGCTTAGTCGCACATGCAGGAGTCTCAGCATCTTGAGCCAGCACTGTTAGGCTATCTAGCTTAGCAAGAGAGTTGAGAACAACCTTGTTTGCTTCGATACGTGCAGCGTCTTTCTCGTTAGCAACCTTGATCATTACTTCTAGACCTTTGCTAGGTGCAATGTCGTACTCTGCACGTAGGTTACGGATAGCTGTGATGAAAGTCTTAACCCACTCGATATCTTCTACGATCTCAGCGTTGAAGTTCTCTTCGTTAAACTGAGGAAGCGCTTGAGTCATGATAGTGTCGCCTTCAACACCGTCTACTAGCGGCTTAACACTCTGCCAGATAGATTCGGTGATGTAAGGTAGCACTGGGTGAGCAAGACGTAGTGTCTTCTCTAACACAGTGATCAGCATGTAGCGAGTCGCTTGTTGCTGAGCTTCAGTACCTTTCCAAAGAACTGGCTTAGTTAGCTCTAGGTACCAGTCACAGAATTGGTTCCAGATGAATTCGTAAAGAGTATTTGCTGCCATGTCTAGACGGTAGTTGTCTAGGTGAGCATTAAACTCTTTCGCTGCTAGTTCAAACTGAGATTCAATCCATTTGTCTGCTAGAGAGAATTCCATGTTTGCACGTTCTTCTACTGATAGTGACATTCCACAATCGTGCTCTTCTGTATTCATTAGTACGTAACGGCTTGCATTCCATAGCTTGTTACAGAAGTTACGGTAACCTTCAAGACGCTTCATGTCCCAGTTGATGTCACGGCCAGTTGAAGCCATAGCAGCAAGAGTGAAACGCAGTGCGTCAGTACCATATGGTTCGATACCGTTCTCGAAAGTCTTACGAGTGTTCTTCTCGATCTTCTTCGCTAGCTGAGGCTGCATCATGTTGCCACAACGCTTCTCTACCAGAGACTCAAGGTCGATACCATCGATCATGTCGATCGGATCAAGAACGTTACCTTTAGACTTAGACATCTTGTCGCCGTTTTCGTCACGGATTAGGCCCGTTACGTAAACAGTCTTAAATGGTACTTGAGACTTACCGTTTTCATCTTTGTTGAAGTGCATGGTCATCATGATCATACGTGCAACCCAGAAGAAGATGATGTCGAAGCCCGTTACTAGAACGTCTGAAGGGTGGAATGTCTTCAGGTCTTCAGTTTGCTCAGGCCAGCCTTGAGTACCGAAAGTCCAAAGAGCAGAAGAGAACCATGTATCGAGTACGTCGTCGTCTTGGCGTAGAACTACAACCGGTGCAAGGTTGTTGTTTGCACGTACTTCTTCTTCAGTACGGCCAACGTATACATTGCCATCGTTGTCGTACCAAGCAGGGATACGGTGACCCCACCAAAGCTGACGAGAAATACACCAATCTTGAATGTCACGCATCCAAGAGAAGTACATGTTTTCGTACTGCTTAGGAACGAATTGGATTTCACCATCTTCAACTGCTTTAACTGCAGGCTCAGCAAGAGGTGCAGCACGTACGTACCACTGGTCAGTTAGCATTGGCTCGATAACCACGCCACCACGGTCGCCGTAAGGAACCGTTAGGTCGTGATCTTTAATTTCGTCTAGTAGACCAAGCTCTTCAAATTCCGCAACAATCGCTTTACGTGCAGCAAAACGCTCCATACCGTGGTATTTAGCAGGTAGCTCAGTTGAGTAAACATCGCTAGCTTCACCATTAGTAGTGAAGACTTCGGCCGCATCACGGATGTCTCCGTTGAAAGTTAGGATGTTGATCATTGGTAGCTGGTGGCGCTTACCAACTTCGTAGTCATTGAAGTCGTGCGCAGGCGTGATCTTCACACAACCTGTGCCTTTTTCCATATCTGCATGCTCATCGCCTACGATAGGGATCAGACGGTTAACGACAGGAAGTAGGATCTCTTTACCGATAAGATCTTTGTAACGTGGGTCTTCTGGGTTAACAGCGACACCAGTATCACCAAGCATGGTTTCAGGACGTGTTGTTGCAACAACAATGTAGTCTTTACCTTCAGCTGTCTTAACGCCATTTGCTAGTGGGTAGCGGAAGTGCCACATGTGACCTTTTTTGTCTTTGTTTTCAACTTCAAGATCAGAAATTGCAGTGTGCAGTTTAGGATCCCAGTTTACTAGACGCTTACCACGGTAGATTAGGTCTTCTTCGTATAGGCGAACGAATACTTCTTGAACAGCATTAGAAAGACCATCATCCATCGTGAAACGCTCACGGTCCCAGTCTACAGATGCACCAAGGCGACGAAGCTGCTTAGTGATAGTACCGCCAGATTCGTTTTTCCATTCCCAGATTTTGTCGATGAAAGCATCACGACCGTAATCGTGTTTAGTTTTGCCTTCTTCAGCCGCAATCTTACGCTCAACAACCATCTGAGTTGCGATACCAGCGTGGTCAGTACCTACTTGCCAAAGGGTGTTTTTGCCCTTCATACGTTCAGCACGGATCAGAGTATCCATGATGGTGTCTTGGAACGCGTGGCCCATATGTAGGCTACCAGTGACGTTCGGTGGTGGGATCATGATGCTGTATGATTCTTTCGTCGTGTCACCGTGTGGCTTAAAGTAGCCTTTCTCTTCCCAAGCTTGGTATAAAGCTTGTTCAATTGAAGTTGGGTTATATGTCTTTTCCATAGCTATAGATATTCTGCTGATAGGTCTGGTTTAATTCTAAGTCAATCTTTATAAGTGAGGGATCTCTAACAAGATCGCCTTAGCTATAAGGATTGACCGGTTGTGTTTGTTGCTGCTAGCTGTGTTCGATTTCAATCGTTTGTAGCTGAAAGCCCGCTTGGCGGTAGATTTTATATCTTTCTCGCGCCAGTTGCTTGGCTTTTTCTTCGCAAGGGACGAAGTCTACCACCTCAGCAAACTTGTTCGCAAAGGTTGTCTCATTTTCCGCCAAATTTATTACCAGTTGTCGGTTCCAAGAAGGTTTAACCCCTTGGTAGCCAATCTCGATGTTGGTGCCGTATCTTGGCCCTTCACCCACTAGATTATGGGCAACAAATTGTTTGGCATCGACTTGCCAGAAAAATTCAGCGATTTGTTCAGCGTGAGATTTATCGTTGCAATTGAGATAAACCTTAGCACCTTGCTTGGCGAAATGATGTGCAAGAAACAATACATATAAACCAAACCCCTGAGCTTCAGCCTGTGGAGAGTCTGGATTGATAATGTAAAAGGTTGCATTCGCCATAACTGCTCGCTGTTAGTAGATACAAAAAAGGGCCTTGCGGCCCTTTTTAAGATTGTGAGGATTATTCCTCTGTCTCTTGGCCACTGCGATTAAGCAGGAATTGGACAAGCATTGAGACTGGACGGCCAGTTGAGCCTTTCGCAGCACCTGATTTCCACGCAGTACCTGCGATATCAACGTGCGCCCAGTGGTATTTCTTGGCGAACTTAGATAGGAAGCAACCCGCAGTGATAGTACCACCAGGGCGACCACCAATGTTTGCCATATCAGCAAATGGGCTCTTAAGTTGCTCGTGGTACTCGTCTGCCATAGGTAGACGCCATGCACGGTCACTTGCTTGCTCAGAAGCATTCACTAGCTCGTGAGACAGTGGGTTGTGGTTAGAGATAACACCACTGATATGGTGACCTAGTGCGATAACACAAGCACCCGTTAGTGTAGCAACGTCTACAACACACTCTGGCTCGTAGCGTTCTACGTAAGTTAGAGCGTCACAAAGAACCAAGCGGCCTTCTGCATCTGTGTTGAGTACTTCAACGGTTTGGCCTGACATCGTAGTTAGAATGTCACCTGGACGGTAAGCGTTGCTACCCGGCATGTTTTCACAACCAGCAAGAACAGCAACCACATTGATTGGTAGGTTTAGTTTTGCCAGTGCTTTCATTGTACCGAATACAGATGCCGCACCACACATGTCGTACTTCATCTCATCCATACCTTCGCCAGGTTTCAGTGAGATACCGCCTGAATCGAAAGTAAGACCTTTACCAACAAGGACAATTGGTTTCACTTCTGGATCTGGGTTGCCCTTGTATTCCATGATAGACATCATAGATTCGTTCTTAGAGCCACGACCTACCGCTAGGTATGAAGTCATGCCCAGTTTTTCCATCTCTTGCTCACCAATGATCTTGGTTGTCACTGTCTCATAGTCGTCAGCTAGGCGACGCGCTTGAGAAGCAAGGTAAGCAGGGTTAGCGATGTTTGGTGGCATGTTGCCAAGATCTTTTGATGCTTTAACACCAGAAGAGATAGCAAGACCGTGTGCGATCGCTTTCTCACCTAGGTTTAGCTCACGACGTGTTGGTACGTTAAATACCAGTTTACGTAGTGGTCGGCGAGTTTCTGGCTTTTGGCTCTTGAACTGATCGAAGGTGTATAGACCATCTTTTGTTGCTTCAACCGCTTGGCGAACTTTCCAGTAAGTATCACGGCCTTTAACGTGAAGTTCGGTTAGGAAACATACCGCTTCCATTGAACCAGTTTCGTTAAGAGTGTTGATAGTCTTTTGGATGATCTCTTTGTATTGACGCTCACCCAGTTCACGCTCTTTACCACAACCAACCAGTAAAACGCGCTCAGACAGTACACCTGGTACTTGATGAAGCAGTAGCATCTGCCCCGGTTTTCCTTCTAGGTCACCACGGCGAAGTAGTGAACTAATATAGCCATCGCTGATTTTATCTAGCTGCTCGGCAACTGGAGAAAGGCGACGTGGCTCGAACACGCCCACAACGATACATGCGCTGCGCTGTTTCTCTGGACTGCCACTTTTTACACTGAACTCCATGCGTACTCCTACATCCTGAAGACAAATAGAACTAAATGTTAGATAATGCCGTCTTACTTGTTGATTCCTTACTCGGAACTATTCTTAAATAAGCGCATTAACAGTTAGCCAAAAATTTAAAAATAAAAGGTTCAACGGGAAATTATAGTGATTCAATTAAAAAAACAAGTTTTGTATAGGTAATTTCAGCGTGATTATTGTTAGATATTTGATCCGCGAGACACTCAAAAGCCAATTAGCGATATTTTTTATCCTGTTTTTAGTGTTCCTTAGCCAAAAATTGATCAAAGTTTTGGCTGATGCGTCGGATGGTGATATTCCCGCCAGCTTGGTCATGCACTATGTTGCTTTAAGCATGCCTTCAATGGGACTTTTGATGTTGCCGTTGAGTCTTTTCTTGGGGATCTTGCTCACTTTTGGCCGTTTATACGCAGAAAGTGAAATTACCGTGATGAATGCGACGGGGATTGGTAATAAGTTCTTGATCCGAGCAGCTTTATACCTAGCCGTTATTACCGGTGCGATTGCGGGTTTTAACTCTTTCGTTTTTGCTCCTTATAGCCAAGACCAACTGGTTAAGCTGCAAGAAGAAACAGCGGCAGAGAACAGTGTCGATTTGCTGAAGAAAGGCCACTTCCAAGGCACGCCAGATGGTTCTTCAGTGGTTTTCATTGACGATATTGATGGCAAGAAACTCAAGCACGTATTTGTTGCCCAGATGCGTCCGCGTGACTCCATTCTTCCGAGCGTCTCTTTTTCTCAATCAGGAGAAGTGAAAGAACTCAGTGACGGACGACAAGTGATTCGTATGTACGATGGTGTTCGTTACGAAGGTGTTCCGACTCGCGTTGATTACATGGTGACGGATTTTGATCAGTACGAAGGTTTGATTGGTCAGCGTGACGTTAAGCCTCAAGGTCGTGACTGGGAAGCGATTCCTACTCTTGAACTGATGAAGAACCCAGACCCTCGCGCACAAGCAGAAGTTCAATGGCGTATCTCACTGGTTGTTTGTATTCCACTGCTGACAATGTTGGTTGTGCCTCTTTCTGCGGTTAACCCACGTCAGGGGCGCTTTGCCAAAATGGGTCCGGCTATTTTAATCTATCTGGCTTATTTCTTGGCAATAAGTGCCACGAAGTCAGCGATTGAAGATGGTTCTATTCCTACTTTCGTTGGTATGTGGCCAATAAATGCTGCGCTACTCTTGACCGCGATTGGTATTAACTCGATGGACAGCATTCCTGTTCGCCGCTTCAAAGACAAACTAAGACAAAGAAAAAAGGCAGCGTAAGTCGTGTTTAAGATTCTCGATCTCTACATAGGTAGAACCATTATTGCCACCTCATCTTTGGTATTGGCAACCTTTGTCGGTCTTTCTGCGATCATCAAATACGTTGAGCAATTGCGTAAAGTAGGTGAGGGGACATACGACCTTTTGCAAGCCTTACTGTACGTTTTGCTCAGTATTCCACGTGATATTGAAATGTTCTTTCCAATGGCGGCATTGCTTGGTGCTCTGATTGGTCTTGGTATGTTGGCCTCAAGTTCTGAGCTAGTGGTTATGCAGGCAGCAGGTTTTTCGAAACTCGATATTGGACTATCGGTACTGAAAACTGCTGTGCCCTTGATGATTATGGTCACTTTGCTTGGTCAATGGGGTGCGCCTCAAGCGCAAAAAGCGGCGCGTGATTTGCGTGCTTTTGCCACTTCGGGCGGTGCGATTATGTCAGTACGGACTGGAGTTTGGGCACGTGACGCCAATGACTTTATCTTTATTGGTAAGGTTGAGGACAGCAAAATTTATGGCATGAACATGTGGCGCTACGATGATGACAAGCGCTTGGAAAGCGTTGTTTATGCTGCGGAAGTCGAGTATGTGTCAGACAATACTTGGATGATGAAAGACGTTCAGCTAACTGAAATGGTGGACGAGGTAGAAATCTCCAAGCAGAGTCTCGCTGAGTATAGTTGGACGACTTCTCTAGCACCCGATAAGCTAGCAGTAGTAACGGTCAAACCAGAAGAGTTATCTCTAGGTGGGCTGTATGATTATGTCACTTACTTAAAAGCGTCTGAGCAAGATCCATCGCGTTATGAATTGGCCTTCTGGCGTAAGGTGACACAACCATTCTCCATTGCGGTGATGATGTTGATGGCACTGTCATTTATCTTTGGTCCACTGCGCAGTGTAACTATGGGTGCGCGTATTCTATCGGGTGTGATTGCTGGATTTACTTTCTATATATCGAGTGAATTCTTTGGCCCACTCAGTTTGGTTTACAACATCCCGCCAGTGTTTGGCGCAGTGATGCCTAGTATTGTGTTCTTAACGGTAGCCTTGTTGCTACTGCGTAGGAAGCTCTAAGCTAAATGTTTTCGCAATAAAGAAACGGCAGCCAATCCAATTGGCTGCCGTTTTTGTTTTCTATGGCATTAAGTCAACAGACCTTAGTTGTCACATCAACTTTTTCAGTCGATAAAGCTCTTCTAATGCTTGCCTTGGTGTTAGGTCATCAGGGTCAATCGCAGATAGTGCTTCTTCAACCTCACTTGGCTCTGGAATCAGACTAAGTTGGTTGGCGATGTCTACAGCACTTGAACGAGGTACACCTTCCCCTTCTTGGCCTAACTGTTCTAGCTGTGTCAGCTTAGCGCGCGCGTTTTTAATCACACTCTTAGGTACGCCAGCCAAGCCCGCTACCGCTAGACCATAAGATTTACTTGCAGCTCCTTCTTGGACAGCGTGCATAAAGGCAATACTGTCGCCATGTTCCACTGCATCTAGGTGGACATTAGCTAAGTGTGGTATCTGATTTGGCAGCTCTGTTAGTTCAAAATAGTGAGTCGCAAACAGGGTCATTGAGCCTAGCTCTTTGGCTAGCCATTCGGCACTAGCCCACGCAAGAGAAAGCCCGTCATAGGTGCTGGTACCGCGACCGATTTCATCCATCAAAACTAAACTATTGGCTGTGGCGTTGTGGAGGATGTTTGCTGTCTCCGTCATCTCAACCATAAAAGTCGAGCGACCAGAGGCGAGATCGTCAGAAGCACCAATACGGGTAAATATGCGATCAATAGAACCAATCTGAGCTGACTCAGCAGGCACATAAGAACCAATATGAGCCATCAGCGCAATCAATGCGGTTTGGCGCATGTAAGTTGATTTACCACCCATATTCGGACCAGTAATAATCAACATCTTGCGTTGTGGGTTTAGCTCAATCGGGTTAGCAATAAACGGATCATCCATTACTTGCTCAACCACTGGGTGACGGCCTGCTTGAATGTGAATACCCACCTCTTTAGTTAAAGTAGGACGACAGTAATCTAGGCTGTCCGCACGCTCTGCCAAGTTTTGCAGTACATCGATTTGCGATACCGCTGAAGCAACGTTTTGCATTTGTTCCAGATGTGGTAATAAAAGATCAAACAGCTCTTCCCAAAGCTGCTTCTCCAGAGCGAGTGCTTTAGATTTAGAGTTAAGCACTTTATCTTCATGCTCTTTGAGCTCTGGGATAATGTAACGCTCAGCATTTTTTAATGTCTGACGACGGACATAATGAGGAGGAACTAAATGGCTTTGACCACGGCTGACTTGGATAAAGAAACCATGCACGTTGTTGTAGCCCACTTTTAGGCTATCGATACCGTGACGTTCGCGTTCATCCTGCTCCATTTGCTCAAGGTATTCGGTTGCCCCATCCGCTAGCTTACGCCATTCGTCGAGTTCCGCGTTATAGCCTTCAGCAATCACACCACCATCACGAATCACGACTGGTGGGTTATCTTTGATTGCGCGCTCAAGTAGCTCACATACCTCGTCCATTGGCGCAGCGTATTGAGCCAGTTTGGATAAGTATGGATGAGCCAACGAATTCATCGATTCCGCGAGCTCAGGCAGTTGCTGCATGGCAAAACGAAGGCGAGCCATATCACGAGGTCTTGCACTGCGCAGAGCTAAGCGAGCAAGAATACGTTCGATATCACCGATCTGCTTTAACACAGGGTGAAGATCAGCAAACAGTGACACTTCTTTTAATTCAGAAATGGCATCTAAACGATGATTCAGCGTGTCGATGTCGCGCATCGGCTGATGCAACCAACGTTTGAGCATACGGCTACCCATGGCTGTCGCAGTATGATCTAGCACCTCTGCTAAGGTGTTGTCCGTGCCGCCAGCCAGATTGTGAGTAATTTCTAAGTTACGTCGTGTCGCGGCATCCAAAATAACGGAGTGATCTTGTCTATCAAAGGTCAACGAGCGAATGTGTGGAAGTGCTGTGCGTTGAGTATCTTTGACATATTGAATCAAACAACCTGCCGCGCAGAGTCCGAGCTTCGCGTGTTCAACCCCGAAACCCACAAGATCACGCGTGCCAAATTGCTGGTTTAATTGCTGCTTAGCGGTATCAAGTTCAAACTCCCAAACAGGGCGACGACGATTACCGTTACGCGAAGACATCAGCTGAACAGGTTCAAAATCTTCCGGGAAAAGCAGTTCACGTGGCGAAGTGCGTTGCAACTCTGCCGCCATCGCTTCTTCGGTTTCAGGTTCCATTAATTGGAACCGACCTGACGTGACATCCAAAGTCGCATAACCAAATTTGCCGTCGTGGTAATAGATGGCAGCAATCAGGTTATCTAGCCTTTCAGAGAGCAGTGCCTCGTCGGTGACGGTACCCGGTGTAACAATGCGAACAACAGCGCGCTCAACTGGCCCCTTACTTGTTGCAGGGTCGCCAATCTGTTCACAAATCGCGACAGATTCACCAAGTTGAACCAGTTTCGCCAAATAACCTTCCACGGCATGAAATGGGACACCGGCCATTGGGATAGGCTCGCCAGCAGAAGCGCCTCTCTTAGTCAGAGAAATATCGAGCAATTGAGATGCTCGCTTCGCATCATCGTAGAAAAGCTCATAGAAATCTCCCATACGATAAAACAGCAAGATATCTGGGTTCTCAGCTTTGAGTTTGAGATATTGCTGCATCATAGGCGTGTGTTTTTGCTTTTCTTTTTCAGGTAACGCTTTCACGGTATAGATCTTTTGTTTATTCCTATTGCGGCTTAGGATACGTGAATAGCCTAAGAGCGAAAAGGTGTAATAAAGGGTTTTAGATATGGAATCACAGCAAAATCTCTCTCAACAGTTAGGTGAGTTGCTAAATCATCATAAATTAGTCATGACCACTGCTGAATCTTGTACTGGTGGCGGTGTTTCTGCGGCAATTACTGATATTGCCGGCAGCTCAGCTTGGTTTGATCGTGCGTTTATCACCTATAGCAATGAAGCCAAGATGGAGATGCTCGGGGTGTCAGTGGCAACACTCGAACAGTTTGGCGCGGTGAGTGAACAAACTGTAGTTGAGATGGTTGAGGGGGCGATACAGAACTCAAATGCCAATATTGGCGTTTCAATCAGCGGTATCGCGGGCCCAGGAGGTGGCACTGAGCTGAAACCGGTAGGAACCGTTTGTTTTGCTTGGGCTGACTCTAGCGATTGGAAAAAAGTAGAGACAGTGTGCTTTTCAGGCGACCGTGCGCAAGTTCGCCTACAGGCAGTCGAACACGCGTTAAAAGTACTGTACGTGGAACTATCGGCAAGAAATAAATGAGCTGCCCTGTAATTTAAATGCTTTTAAAATTAGGTGGATATCACCAAAAGCTAAAAAAAAACCATACAGGTATAGACACTGTATGAATCAACAGTATAATGACTTGCATTGATTGTTCAGTCACTGAGCTGAACGGAAGAATTAGATTGATAATCATCAGCACGAAATAGATGAATCATTTGGAGAAAGTGATGGACGAGAACAAACAGAAAGCGCTCGCCGCTGCGCTAGGTCAGATTGAAAAGCAATTCGGTAAAGGTTCAATCATGCGCCTTGGTGACAACCGCGCAATGGATGTAGAAACTATCTCTACAGGTTCACTTTCTTTGGATATCGCTTTGGGTGCTGGTGGCCTACCTATGGGTCGTATCGTAGAAATCTACGGTCCAGAGTCTTCAGGTAAAACGACGCTAACACTTGAGTGTATTGCCGCAGCGCAAAAGCAAGGTAAAACTTGTGCCTTTATCGATGCAGAGCACGCTCTTGATCCTGTTTATGCTAAGAAGCTAGGTGTTGATATTGATGCGCTATTGGTTTCTCAGCCAGATACGGGTGAACAAGCTCTAGAAATTTGTGATGCGTTAGCACGTTCAGGCGCTATCGACGTAATGGTCGTCGACTCAGTTGCAGCATTAACTCCTAAAGCTGAAATCGAAGGCGAAATGGGCGACAGCCACATGGGTCTTCAAGCGCGTATGCTTTCTCAAGCAATGCGTAAGCTAACGGGTAACCTGAAGCAGTCTAACTGTATGTGTATCTTCATTAACCAGATTCGTATGAAGATTGGTGTCATGTTTGGTAACCCAGAAACTACCACAGGTGGTAACGCGCTTAAGTTCTACGCATCTGTTCGCCTTGATATTCGTCGTACTGGTTCTATTAAAGAAGGTGACGAAGTGGTTGGTAACGAGACTCGCATCAAGGTTGTTAAGAACAAGATTGCGGCACCATTTAAGCAAGCGGAAACGCAAATCCTATATGGCGCTGGCTTTAACCGTGAAGGTGAGCTAATCGACCTAGGTGTTAAGCACAAGCTAGTTGAAAAAGCGGGTGCTTGGTACAGCTACAATGGTGATAAGATCGGTCAAGGAAAAGCGAACGCTGGTAAGTTCCTACGTGAGAACCCGCAAGCTGCACAAGCGATTGATGCTAAGCTACGTGAAATGCTGCTGTCACCAGCTGAAGTTCAGCCAGATGATGCTGAGCTAGGTGAGATGCCAGAGCAAGAGCTATAAGCTAGCTCACTACTCATTGTTTAAGCCCTGCCTATGTGCGGGGCTTTGTTGTATTTAGAATTTAGAAATTTATTTCAAATGTTTCAAAGAAAGCCACCGACATTATCGAGCAAAGAAGCCGCTATTCAATTGCTAAGTCGCCGAGATCATGGCGAGTACGAGCTATACCAGAAATTGAGCCTGAAAGGTTATGAACAAGACGCTATTCAAGAGGCCGTGAACTTTTGTATCGATCACAACTACCTGGATGATCTGCGTTATGCCAAAAGCCAAATTCGTCAACATGTCTACAAAGGCCACGGAGAGAAGCGCATCCGACAAGAATTGCAGCAGAAAAGAGTCGCGGACTCGGTAGTGGACAAAGCAATGGAAGAAGAACCGCAAGATTGGTTCGAGTTAGCAAAACAAGCTGCAGAGAAGAAATTTAAAGGGATTAAAGCGAAAGACCAAAAAGAGTACGCCAAACAGGTGCGTTTTCTTCAATATCGTGGCTACAGCTTTGAACAAATTAGTTATGCGCTTAGCGCTAATGATGAGGACTGAAGTCAAATAACTCATCAATTTAAAGATTTGCGATGAATTAACACATCAATCTGCTCTTTTCTGCGAGAAAACTAGTCGTAGCCTTAACCATGATCTACAATAGCGCAAAATTCTAACTCGACTATTTTCAGGAAGAGCTGCATGTACATGAGCACTGATGAGGTTCGTAACGCGTTCCTTAAGTTCTTTGAAAGCAAAGGACACCAAATCGTAGACAGTTCATCGTTGGTTCCGCATAACGATCCAACCCTGCTATTTACAAACGCAGGTATGAACCAATTTAAAGATTGCTTCTTAGGCGCCGAAAAGCGTGCCTACACACGAGCAACTACGGCTCAGCGTTGTGTACGTGCGGGTGGTAAACACAACGACTTAGAGAACGTTGGTTTCACAGCTCGTCACCACACTTTCTTCGAAATGCTCGGTAACTTCAGCTTTGGTGACTACTTCAAAGAAGACGCGATTGCGTTTGCTTGGGAGTTCCTGACTAAGACTCTTGGTCTACCAGAAGAGAAGCTACTGGTTACGGTATACGAAACAGATGACGAAGCATTCGAGATCTGGAACAAGAAAGTAGGCGTACCTGCTGACAAGATCGTTCGCATTGGCGACAAAGAAGGCGGTAAGAAGTTCGAATCTGACAACTTCTGGACGATGGGTGATACAGGTCCTTGTGGTCCATGTACTGAAATCTTTTACGATCACGGTGAGCATATTTGGGGCGGTCGTCCTGGTACTCCAGAAGAAGACGGTGACCGTTTCATCGAGATCTGGAACAACGTATTCATGCAGTTTAACCGTCATGCAGATGGCACGATGGAGCCACTACCTAAGCCTGCTGTTGATACAGGCATGGGTATCGAGCGTATTTCTGCAATCATGCAAGGCGTTCACTCAAACTACGAAATCGATGTATTCCAAAAGCTAATTAAAGCGACGGCTGAGGTTGTCGGTCACGACGATCTATCAAACCAATCTCTACGCGTTATTGCTGACCACATCCGTTCTTGTTCATTCCTAATCGCTGATGGCGTTATGCCTTCAAACGAAGGTCGTGGTTACGTCCTACGCCGTATTATTCGTCGTGCCGTTCGTCACGGTAACAAGTTGGGTGCGCAAGGCGTATTCTTCCACAAACTTGTTGGTGTACTTGCTGAAGTGATGGGCAGTGCTGCAGAAGAACTTAAGAAACAGCAAGAGCTTGTTGAGAAAGTACTTCGCATCGAGGAAGAGAACTTTGGTCGCACTCTAGAGCGCGGCATGGTGATTCTTAATGAAGCACTTGATGCACTTGAAGGCAAAGAGTTAGACGGTGAAACAGTCTTCAAGCTTTACGATACTTACGGTTTCCCTGCTGACTTAACTAACGATGTAGCTCGCGAGCGTGACTTTACAATTGACGAAGCGGGTTTTGAGAAAGCGATGGAAGAGCAGCGTCAACGTGCTCGCGAAGCAGGCCAGTTTGGTACTGACTACAACGCAACGATCAAAACGGAAGCAGAGTCTGAGTTCTGTGGCTACACAGGTACCGAAGGTAAGAGTAATGTTGCTGAAATATTCGTTGAGGGTGAAGTAGTAGAGTCGCTATCAGCAGGCGACAAAGCGATCATCATCCTTGGTGAAACGCCATTCTACGCTGAGTCTGGCGGTCAGTGTGGTGACGCTGGTGTGCTGAAGACTGAATCTGGTCTGTTTAAAGTTGAAGATACTCAGAAGTTAGGTAACGCAATTGCGCACCACGGTGTTCTTGCGGAAGGCGTTCTAGCGAAGGGTGATGAAGTAGAAGCGACTGTTGATGCTGAGCGTCGTGCATCGATTTCTCTTAACCACTCTGCGACTCACCTATTACACGCAGCGCTACGTTCAGTACTGGGTGAACACGTTACGCAGAAAGGCTCGCTTGTTAAACCTGAAAACCTACGTTTTGACTTCTCACACCTAGAAGCGGTAACGCCAGCAGAGCTAAAAGAAGTTGAGCGCCTAGTGAATGCTCAAGTTCGTCGTAACCACGTTATTGAAACTAACGTAATGGACATAGAGTCAGCGAAGCAGAAAGGTGCAATGGCACTGTTCGGCGAAAAGTATGATGATGAGGTTCGCGTTCTCTCAATGGGTGAGTTCTCTACCGAGCTTTGTGGTGGTATCCACGCATCAAACACGGGTGATATTGGCCTATTCAAGATCACTTCTGAAGGTGGTATCGCAGCAGGTATTCGCCGTATCGAAGCTGTAACAGGTGAAGCGGCACTAGATGCAATCGAAGCTCAACAAGCTAAGTTCGAAGAGAAACTTGCTGAGTCAGCATCGAAAGCAAAATCTCTAGAGAAAGAGATTCAGAAGCTTAAAGACAAGATGGCAGCAGCTGAAAGTGCTAACATCATGGCGAAAGCTCAAGAGATCAACGGCGTTAAAGTACTTATCGCAGGTATGGAAGGAGCGGATCCTAAGAACCTTCGTACTATGGTCGACAATGCTAAGAACCAAATGGGCAGCGGCGTTGTAATGATTGCCAACGTTAACGGCGACAAGATTGGTTTAATCGCTGGCGTGACTAAAGATCTTATCGGCAAAGTAAAAGCCGGTGACCTAGTGAAGATGGTTGCTGAGCAAGTTGGTGGTAAAGGTGGCGGTCGTCCTGATATGGCTCAAGCGGGTGGTACAGACGTTGCTGCTCTGCCTGAAGCAATGAAGACAGTTCAGCCATGGCTAGAAGAACGTCTTTAATTAAAAATTAAACGATTCTTACGCTCAATCAGTTATTTGATTGAGCGTAATTTTTTTCTGACAACCAAGTGCTTTAATTGATGCTCACTATGAACATCAAGTAAGTCACTTGGTTTTTGTTATAACTACTGCAAGCAATATTCAACATGTTGAGTGTGGTTCGAATGAGACTTTGGTCTTGGGAAGGTGAAGACTGGTGAAAAAGCCCCTTATCGTGCAAAAGTTTGGTGGAACTTCTGTGGGTTCAATAGAAAGAATCCATAAGGTCGCTGAACACATCATAAAGGCGAAAAATGATGGTAATCAAGTTGTCGTAGTCGTATCGGCAATGTCTGGTGAAACAAACAGATTGATGGACTTGGCTAAACAGGTAGACAGTGTGCCTACCGCGAGAGAACTTGATGTTTTGCTCTCTGCTGGTGAACAGGTGTCGATGGCACTGCTTGCAATGGCTCTAAATAAACTAGGCTATGCAGCACGTTCACTTACCGGAGCACAAGCGTGTATTGTGACTGACAATCAGCACAATGACGCAACGATTAAACAAATTGACACGACCGCGATAACTCAACTCCTTGAACAGGGCCAAGTTGTAATCGTCGCCGGTTTTCAAGGTGTGAATGATAACGGGGATATCACAACTCTTGGTCGAGGTGGCTCAGATACCAGTGCGGTAACACTTGCTGGAGCGCTTGAAGCGGATGAGTGCCAGATTTTTACTGACGTTGACGGTATTTATACTTGCGATCCGCGCGTGGTCGCCAATGCACAAAAATTAGATGTCATCGATTTTCCTTCGATGGAAGAAATGGCTCGTAAAGGGGCTAAAGTGCTGCATCTACCTTCAGTCCAGTATGCATGGAAACACAATGTACCTTTGCGGGTATTATCGACATTCGATGTCAACGCTGGCAGCTTGGTTAAAGGTGAAGAGTGCCAGTCTTCGGTGTGTGGCGTCGCCATTCAACGCGATATGTGTTTGATCAGAATTGAAAAAGATGCCTTAGCCAGTTTGAAAAAGCAGTGTCAGATGCTAGGCGTCACAATTTGGAATGTGATCGAGCATGCAGAATGGATAGGTGTAGTGATAAAACACGACGCTTATGCAAAACTGGAACTGGTTTTCGGTGACAAAATCCGTAATAGTGAGTCAGTAAGCTTACTAACAGCAGTTGGTCTACATGTCGAAGGACTGGTTGAAAGATCTTACGCGTTGTTGACGGAGCAGGGGATTGAGGTTGAGCACTACGCAGTTAATCCACAATCTTTGATGCTTGTCCTGTTACCAGAATGTGTCGACAAAGCGGCTAACATACTGCATGATGCTTACATAACTTCTGCGGAGGCAGTCGACTGCCGACAAAAACATGCCTTTTTAGGCTAGATTCGAGCCACAATAGAGTTTACGAAAATATAACTTTTGTTGGATAATAGCCGCGTAGCAAGATAAATCAGAGATTACTCAAGGAGCACAGAATGCTAATTTTAACTCGCCGCGTTGGCGAAACTCTCATGATCGGTGATGAAGTAACAGTAACTGTACTAGGTGTTAAAGGTAACCAAGTACGTATCGGTGTAAATGCACCGAAAGAAGTGTCTGTTCACCGTGAAGAAATCTACATGCGCATTCAGGCAGAAAAAGGTAATGGTAACGTTGCATCAGGCAACTACTAATTACACGAAGAGGCTGACATTTTGTCAGCCTTTTTTGTGCGACAAAGGCAACTAAACATAGGAAAAAGAGCGAATTAACATCGCTTTGATTAAATAGCCAACGGTTGAATGACTTTTTGCTATTTTTGCCAAGAAAATGTTTGACATATTTTTGGTAAATCGTAATATGTGCCTCCGCAAGACGGTGAGGTGGCCGAGAGGCTGAAGGCGCTCCCCTGCTAAGGGAGTATACGGTTTGTAGCCGTATCGAGGGTTCGAATCCCTCCCTCACCGCCATTCTTGCTTCTTCCTCGGAAGAATTGTTCTTCGGAACAGCTTTAAAACAACTTTCTTTAGCAAGAAAGCATAGCGCGTCCTTAGCTCAGCTGGATAGAGTACCTGGCTACGAACCAGGCGGTCGGAGGTTCGAATCCTCCAGGACGCGCCATAATTTCCTTACCAGGGAATAAAACGGTGAGGTGGCCGAGAGGCTGAAGGCGCTCCCCTGCTAAGGGAGTATACGGTTTGTAGCCGTATCGAGGGTTCGAATCCCTCCCTCACCGCCATTAATTGGCTTATGGCCAATTTTTTTGTTTTAAAGCCCTGTTGTTTCAAAGAACTAGTGTGATATACTTCACATCTCTTGTTTTAGAGAACATTGCGCGTCCTTAGCTCAGCTGGATAGAGTACCTGGCTACGAACCAGGCGGTCGGAGGTTCGAATCCTCCAGGACGCGCCACTCTTTAGGGTTTCTTTTTTACCAAAGCAATCCTGATATTGACCTAGAGTTGATATCAAAACTGCGCGTCCTTAGCTCAGCTGGATAGAGTACCTGGCTACGAACCAGGCGGTCGGAGGTTCGAATCCTCCAGGACGCGCCACTCTTTAGGGTTTCTTTTTATCAAAGTCATCCTGATATTGACCTAGAGTTGATATCAAAACTGTGCGTCCTTAGCTCAGCTGGATAGAGTACCTGGCTACGAACCAGGCGGTCGGAGGTTCGAATCCTCCAGGACGCGCCACTTATTTTAAAGCCCTGCTAGAAATAGCAGGGCTTTTTTATTAACACTCTGGCAACATTATTGAAACAATGAATTTACAAGTTATTGTTTCTTAGACTCTTTTCTTATTTCTTTTAAGCCTATCGCAGTAATGCACCATGTTTTGGCATAACGTCATAAAACACGCAGTTATTTATGCTTATATGAAGATGTATTGCAGATTTATGTGATTTGTGTGACGAATAATTCCCTAGATTTGTGCAATATCCTCAATAGCACCTTAAACAAAATTGACAAAGTTTAACCAATCGAGATAATCCTAGACCTCTTGTCAGGATTTTACTGCATGTTCTGGCAACAAGAGTGCTAGCAAGATGCTGGCTAAATTTAGCGTTGAGCGATGATAAAACACGATGTTTTTAGCGATATACCTAATGCTGTTGTCAGGATGACAAAGAAAGGATGCAAAAATGGATAATATTGGAAGCCTGCTAGTAGATGCTGCAACCCTGATGCTTACAGGGATGGCTGTAGTATTTATATTCCTCACTATTCTCGTCTATCTCGTTCGGTTGATGTCAAAATTGGTACCACAAGAAGTACCTGAGCCGATCGCGACACCTATTCAAAATAACAAAGTTCAATCACCATCTTCTGCTGTTAGCCCGAAGGTAGTTGCGGCGATCTCCGCAGCGGTACATCAGTATCGTACCTCTACCGCTAAATAGCATTTGACAGGATTAAAAGGAGTTAATGAGCATGTCTAAACCACTAGCTTTAACGGACGTGGTCCTTCGTGACGCCCATCAATCGCTGTTTGCGACTCGTATGCGTCTAGAGGATATGTTACCTATCGCAGAGGAACTGGATAAAGTCGGTTACTGGTCTCTAGAAACATGGGGCGGTGCGACGTTTGATGCCTGTATTCGATTCTTGGGGGAAGACCCTTGGGAGCGTTTGCGTGCATTGAAAAAAGCGATGCCAAATACACCAATGCAAATGCTGCTGCGTGGCCAGAACTTACTGGGTTACCGCCACTACGCAGATGATGTGGTCGAAAAATTTGTTGAACGCGCCCATGCCAATGGTATGGATGTCTTCCGTATCTTCGATGCGATGAACGACGTGCGCAACTTTGAGAAGGCAGTAAAAGCAGCGGTCGATGTCGGCGCGCATGCTCAAGGTACGCTTTCTTATACTACTAGCCCAGTACACAATACAGATACTTGGGTGGATCTTGCTAAACGTCTTGAAGACCTTGGCTGTCACTCATTGTGTATCAAAGATATGTCAGGGTTGCTTAAGCCTTATGAAGCGGAAGAGTTAATTACTCGCATCAAATCTTCTACTGATATTCCTTTAGCGCTTCATTGCCATGCAACAACAGGTCTATCAACAGCGACTGCTGTAAAAGCGGTCGAAGCTGGAGTCGATATCCTTGATACCGCTATCTCATCAATGAGCTGTACTTATGGTCATACACCAACAGAGACAGTGGTCGCTATGCTGCAAGGCACTGAGCGTGACACTAATCTTAAGCTTGATCAAATCGAGCCGATTGCTGCTTACTTCCGTGATGTTCGTAAGAAGTATGCCAAGTTTGAAGGTCAACTTAAGGGTGTTGACTCTCGTATCCTGATTGCTCAAGTGCCAGGTGGCATGTTGACCAATATGGAAGGTCAGCTTAAAGAGCAGGGCGCAGCTGATAAGCTCGATGAAGTTCTCGAAGAGATCCCACGCGTACGTCAGGATCTTGGCTACATTCCGCTCGTGACTCCAACCTCTCAAATCGTCGGTACCCAAGCGGTGATCAACGTATTGACTGGTGAACGCTATAAGAGCATTACCAAAGAAACAGCTGGTTTACTGAAAGGTGAGTACGGTGCAGCGCCAGCAGAAGTGAATGCAGAGCTGCAAGCCAAAGTGCTGGAAGGCGCAGAGCCGATTACTTGTCGCCCGGCTGATTTGCTTGAGTCAGAGATGAACTCGTTGACTGAAGAGCTGCTGACTAAAGCGAAACAAGATGGCATCTCTCTCGCAGAAGACACGGTTGATGACGTACTGACTTACGCGCTCTTCCCACAAGTAGGTCTGAAATTCCTTAAGAACCGCCGTAACCCAGAAGCCTTTGAGCCAGCACCATGGCTAGAAGAAGCGCCTGCTGCTCCTCAAGCTCAGCCTGCTCAAGGTGGCATCGAAACATACAGCGTTAAAGTTGATGGTCAGGTCTACGATGTTGAAGTTGGCCCACAAGGTCAGTTAACCTCGGTTGCTCCTTCAGCTGCAGCTCCGCAACAAGCGGCAGCGCCTGCAGCTGCACCAACGGGTAATTCGGAAACGGTTCCAGCTCCTCTTGCCGGTAACATCTTTAAGGTCCATGTCCAAAGTGGTGCGCAAGTCGCTGAAGGTGACGTGTTACTGATCCTTGAAGCGATGAAGATGGAAACGGAAGTGCGCGCAGCACGTGGTGGTATCATTCAAGATCTACACGTCAAAGAGGGTGATTCTGTGACAGTTGGCGCTCCGCTACTGAGCTTAGCGTAAGGGAGTACCATGGAAGGATTAATGATCTTATGGTCAGAAACAGGGATCGCTAACTTTGAGTTTGGCCAGATCTGTATGATCTTGGTTGGTTGTGCTCTGCTGTTTTTGGCTATTCGTAAAGGCTTCGAGCCATTACTTCTGCTACCTATTGGTTTTGGCGCTATTTTAGCCAATATTCCCAATGCGGGTTTTACCGATGAAGGTGGCTTACTCTACTACGTTTACTACGTGGGGATTGAGTCAGGGATCTTCCCGCTATTGATCTTTATGGGTGTTGGTGCAATGACCGATTTCGGTGCTTTGATCGCTAACCCCAAAACGCTTTGGTTAGGTGCCGCAGCGCAGTTTGGTATTTTCGCCACCCTATTCGGTGCGATCTTGCTTAACTATGTGCCGGGCATGGAGTTTAGCATGCCAGATGCGGCTTCAATCGCCATCATTGGTGGTGCAGACGGACCAACTGCGATCTTCTTGGCGAGCCAATTGTCACCGGATCTTTTGGGTGCGATAGCTGTTGCTGCATACAGCTACATGGCATTGGTGCCAATCATCCAGCCACCAATTATGAAGGCGTTAACATCGCCAGAAGAGCGCAAGATTCAGATGGCGCAGCTGCGTCACGTGGGTAAAGCTGAGAAGATTCTGTTCCCACTCGCGGTACTGCTGATGACGATTCTGTTCTTGCCAGCGGCAACTCCTCTGGTTGGTATGTTCTGTCTTGGTAACTTGATGCGTGAGGCTGGTGTGGTCGATCGTTTATCAAAAACAGCTCAGAACGAGTTGATCAATATCGTAACCATCTTCCTTGGTCTTGGTGTTGGTTCTAAACTTCAAGCAGAAGAGTTCCTTAACGTTGAGACGTTAGGTATTTTGGCTTTAGGTGCGGTAGCCTTCAGTATTGGTACTGCCGGCGGTGTACTTATGGCTAAGCTACTGAACAAGTTCTCTAAAGAGGATATTAACCCTCTTATTGGTGCAGCGGGGGTTTCTGCGGTACCAATGGCGGCGCGAGTGGTGAATAAAGTCGGCTTGGATTCCAACCCGCAAAACTTCCTACTGATGCACGCAATGGGCCCTAACGTAGCAGGTGTACTTGGTTCTGCTGTTGCCGCGGGTATCCTACTAGCACTGGTTGGTTAATCGCCTTTAGCGTTAGTAATTGGTTAATTTGAGAGCAAGTGGTTAACTTGCTGCCAATAAATGGTATATATTCAAAGGGATGCTATCGCATCCCTTTTTTGTACCGATAGGGAAATGAAGAAATGGAAAACAAACAAATCGCAATCTCTCAATTTGGTGACCCAGACGTTCTTGTTACTCAGACCTCACCGATCCCACAGCCACAAGCAGGTGAAGTACTGGTTAAAGTACATTTTTCTGGCGTAAACCCTATCGACGTGAAAACACGAGCTGGGCTAGGCTGGGCCGCGTCTGAAAACAAAGATAACTTGCCTTGGGTGCCTGGTTATGACATCTCTGGTCAAGTCGCCTCTTTAGGCGAAAGCAGTGAGCGATTCTCCGTGGGTGATAACGTCGCGGGCTTTGTTGGGTTTCCTTTGGCTGGTGGTGGCTATAGCCAATACATATGTGTACCTGAGGGCGCACTTAGCCTAGTGCCTGATTCCGTCACTTTAGAAGCGGCGGCAGCTTTACCTTTGGCTGGTCAAACAGCGGTTCAAGCATTGGATAAGGCAGGTGTGCATGAGGGGGATCGAGTACTGATTTTAGCTGGGGCAGGTGGCGTTGGTCATATTGCGATTCAAGTCGCTGTGGCGGCAAAAGCCGAGGTATTCACCACCTGTAGTGAGGCAAACTTAGATTATATGGCTACATTAGGTGCCCATGCAGTCAACTACCAATTTGCACCTGTTTCAGAGCGTGTAGAGGAAGCCGATGTATTGATCGATCTGGTTGGTGGTGATGCAGCGCTTGATGCACTGAAATGCCTAAAAGATGGTGCTAAAGTCGTTACAGTTCCAACACTTACCGCTGAACTTATCTGTGAGAAAGCCAAACTACTTGGCTTTGAAGCAACAGGTATGCTAGTTGATCCAAACCCAGAGCAACTCGATGCCTTATTGTATATGGTCAGCGTTGGCTTAGTGAAAACAGAGATCCAACAGGTTTATTCAATGACAGAAGTGGTCGAAGCACATAAACAGATTGAAACAGGGCACACGAGAGGCAAGGTTTTGCTTGATATGCAATGCTAGAAGCGTTTAACAGCGCTTTTGAATCTTTCGCTCTATGGTTTTCTGATTCGGCACTGTGGGTTCTGTTTTTAAGCGGCTTCCTCAGTGCCACTTTATTGCCTGGTGGTTCAGAAGCTGGCTTGATTGCCACATTAAGTCTCAATCAGTTTTCAACTCCCCTAATCATTCTTGTCGCCACTTTAGGTAATACGCTCGGTGGCTTGACCAACTTTTGGTTAGGTTTATGGTTACCAAACCGAACTCAAAATGAAAAACATGGTCATAAAGCTTTATTATGGCTCAATAAATACGGCTATTGGTCGCTTCTTTTTAGTTGGTTACCGATAATCGGTGACCCTTTATGTTTAGCCGCAGGTTGGCTTCGAATGCGCTTTTGGCCATGTTTCTGGCTTATATTGATTGGCAAAGCGCTTCGATACTCATTACTTGCAGCAATTTTTTACGGATTTTTCTAAGGGGATGTCATGAGAAAGATTTGGCTTGGTGCTATTTCTCTTGTCGCACTTTATGGTTGTAGCTCCAACAACCTCTCTTCTGTTTCATTTTTATCTTCATTGCCACAAGGCGTTACTCTCGTTGAAGAAGTACCAGCTCAACCTGGTAAGGCAACAATCCCATACTCAAAATATCAGCTAGATAATGGTCTGACGGTGATCCTATCACCAGACAACTCCGATCCACTTGTTCACCTTGACGTGACTTATCATGTTGGCTCGGCGCGTGAAGAGATTGGTAAATCAGGCTTTGCTCACTTTTTTGAGCATATGATGTTCCAAGGTAGTGAGAATGTTGGTGACCAACAGCACTTTAAGATCATAACCGAAGCAGGCGGAACGCTTAATGGGACGACGAACCGAGATCGCACCAACTACTTTGAAACAGTGCCATCGAATCAGCTAGAGAAAATGCTCTGGCTTGAGTCTGATCGAATGGGCTTTTTACTTGATGCTGTCTCACAACGTAAGTTTGAAATTCAGCGCGATACGGTTAAAAACGAACGTGCGCAGAACTATGACAACCGCCCGTATGGGTTGATGTGGGAGCGAATGGGGGAAGCCATGTATCCAGAGGGCCACCCTTATTCTTGGCAAACCATTGGATATGTTGAAGATCTAGATAGGGTCGATGTGAACGACCTTAAAGCTTTCTTTCTTCGTTGGTATGGCCCAAACAACGCGGTACTGACCATAGGCGGTGACATTGACGTTGAGCAGACCTTAGAGTGGGTAAACAAATATTTTGGTTCTATTCCTGCCGGGCCTGAAGTTGAGCGCGCACCTAAACAGCCTGCAAAGCTGAGCGAAGATCGTTACATCACATTAGAAGATCGTATTCAGCAACCGATGCTGATGATTGGCTGGCCAACAAAGTATAACGGGGCTGAAGAGCAGGCGTCGATCAATGCTTTGGCTAACGTATTAGGCAGTGGAGCAAACAGTCTGCTTTATCAAAAGCTAGTAAAGACCCAAAAAGCAGTAGATGCTGGGGCTTTCCAAGATTGTGCAGAGCTGGCTTGTACTTTCTATGTATATGCGATGGCACCATCTGGAGAAAAAGGAGCACTCAAGCCGCTTTATCAGGAGTTGATGCAAACTTTAGATGAATTTGAAGCGAAAGGTGTCGATGAGGCGCGATTAGAGCAGATTACCGGTATGGCGGAAGCTAACGCAGTATTTGCACTACAAAGTGTTCGTGGCAAGGTAACTCAACTTGCTTCCAACGAAACCTTCTTCGATACGCCTGATCGGATTCAAACCCAACTAGAGCAAATTCGAGCGGTGACGCCAAAGTCTGTCATGGCAGCATACAAAACTTATGTTAACGGTCACCATAAAGTGGCACTCAGTGTCGTTCCGCGTGGAAAAACTGAATTAGCGGCTAAACCGGCTACCTTTGTTACGCCACCGAGAACTCTACCAGAGTATCAAAAAGTGACCGAAGAGCAGTTAGCTTATCGTCGTGCGACAGATACCTTTGACCGCTCTGTGATGCCTGAAGTTGCTCAAGGGGTGAAAGCTCAAATGCCAGAGTTGTATCACCTTTACTTCGACAATGGCGCTGAGCTACTTGGTACGGTCAGCTCCGAAACGCCAACCGTTCAATTGGATATTAGCTTCCCTGCTGGAGAACGCTATGTGGTGAAAGGGAAAGAAGGGCTGGCTAATTTAACTGCTGCAATGATGCAAGAGGCGACACTCGACTCTAGCTTGGAAGAGCTGCAAGCTCGGTTAGATACCCTAGGTAGTACAGTTTCGATTGATGCGGGTAACTATACCACTGGCATTTCTGTTTCAAGTCTGGAAAAGAACCTTACCGAAACGCTGAAGATCGTCGAGGAAGTGTTATTCAAACCGGCTTTCCGTCAAGAGGACTTCGACCGCTTGAAGAAACAGATGTTAGAAGGTTTGGTTTATCAGCATCAAAAACCAAGTTGGATGGCTTCTCAGGCGACGCGACAAGTCCTTTTCGCTGGTTCGATTTATCAACGTTCCAATGATGGTACAGAAGCTTCTGTATCTAGCTTAACCTTAGATGATGTTAAAGAATTCTATAAACAGCATTACACGCCACAAGGTGCGCAAATTGTGGTGGTCGGTGACATCAATAAACGCCAAGTGAAAAAAGAGCTGGCCTTTATCGACAACTGGCAAGGTGAATTTGCTCCCTTGTTAAGACCGCAATTGGTGAAACCACTCGATCAGCAGAAGATCTATCTCATCGATAAGCCGAGCGCTCCGCAAAGTGTGGTACGTATGGTTCGTCAAGGGTTACCGTTTGATGCGACAGGCGAAGTGTATTTAACTCAGTTAGCTAACTTTAACTTGGCGGGTAACTTCAATAGTCGTATTAACCAGAATTTGCGTGAAGATAAAGGCTACACTTATGGTGCAAGCGGTTATCTCGCGGCAAACCGAGAAGTCGGTGCGATAATTTTCTCAGCGCAAGTTCGTGCAGACTCAACGGTGCCCTCAATTGTCGAAATGCAAAAAGAGCTCGAAGAGTACAGTAAAAATGGTATGACCGATGATGAAATGAAATTTTTGCGCTTAGCGGTCGGTCAACAAGATGCGTTAAAGTATGAAACGCCTTCACAGAAAACAGGACTACTTAATAGTATTCTGGCGTACAGCTTAGATGAAGATTACCTAAAGCAGAGAAACGAAATCGTAGAAACCGTTAATAAGAAGACCTTAGATGGGTTAGCAAACAAATGGTTTGCCCCGGATGAGTACCAAATTATTGTCGTTGGTGATGCGAAAACGTTAAAACCTCAGCTAGAAAGTTTACAGATTCCGATAGAAGAGCTTGAAATCATCCGCTAGAGTACACATAACATAGTGCATAGCTAAAGGGTGATTTTGGTCACCCTTTATAATTTGTTTAGCCAGTTTGGGATCACAACCGAACTACAGATATAAGCGAACCTCATTTTGACTGAATTTGCTGCGCGACTGGAGCGAGTTGCACAAAACCAAGAAGTATTTAAGAGTTTTGGACGTGGTGTGGAGCGTGAGACGCTGCGATACCACCAAGATGGTCACCTCGCAACAACCCCTCATCCGGTGGAGCTAGGCTCGGCTTACGCCAATAACTGGATCACCACTGACTTTTCTGAGTCGCTGCTAGAGTTTATTACGCCGGTATCAAGCAACATCTCCACCTTAACTGCTCAGCTAGAGGACATTCATCACTTTACTCAAACTAAGTTAGGTGAAGAGAAAATGTGGCCACTTTCTATGCCTTGTTACGTAGGCAGTGAAGATGACATCAATCTAGCGCAGTACGGTTCTTCTAACTCTGGAAAAATGAAAACCCTGTATCGAGAAGGTCTCAAGCATCGCTACGGCAGTTTGATGCAAATTATTTCAGGTGTTCATTTTAACTTTTCATTCCCTGAGTCTTTTTGGGATCAGTTGTTTGGTGAGCAAAGCGATGAAGACAGACAAGATAGTAAGTCAGAGGCTTATTTCGGTATGATCCGAAACTACTACCGTTTCGGCTGGTTAATTCCTTACTTCTTTGGCGCTTCTCCGGCTTTGTGTGGTTCATTTATCCAAGGGCGCGAAACCAAACTGCCATTTGAAAGTATTGGCGGCACGCTGTACCTACCTCACGCAACTTCATTACGTTTGAGCGATCTGGGTTACACCAATAGTGCGCAAAGTGCCTTGAAGATTGGCTTCAACAGCCTCGACGAGTATTTGGAAGGCTTGAACAAAGCGATTCGTACTCCGTCGCCAGAGTTTGCGGAAATCGGCGTTAAGGTTGAAGGTGAGTATCGTCAGCTTAATAGCAATGTACTCCAGATCGAAAATGAGCTTTATGCACCAATTCGTCCTAAGCGTGTGGCTAAGTCAGGTGAAAAGCCATCAGAAGCGTTAGCTCGTGGTGGCGTGGAATATATCGAAGTTCGCTCTCTTGATGTAAACCCATACAGCGCAATTGGTATCAATGAAGATCAAGTTCGCTTCTTAGACCTATTTTTAACATGGGCAGCCCTAACTGATTCAGAGCCGATGGATCACTGCGAGCAAGCTTGTTGGCGTGAAAACTGGAATAAGGTCATCGTAGAAGGTCGTAAACACGGTTTAGAGCTGCAAATCGGTTGTAAAGGTGAGATTCTAACGCTACAAGATTGGGCAAAGCGTGTGTTTGTTGAGTTGACCCAAATCGCTGAGAAAATGGACGCGGCGAATGGTGGTAACGAATATCAGGCGGTTTGCTATAAACTGCTTTCGTGGATTGATAATCCAGAGCAAACCATTTCTGGTCAGTTACTTGAAGATACCAAGCGCTTTGGTGGTTTAGGTAAAGTTGGTTGTGAATTTGGTAAAGAGTACCGTCAGCAGCATCTAGGGCATCAGTATCGTCTCTATAGTGAGTCTGAGATGGAGCAAGAAGTAGAGCGTTCTCGTGTTGCCCAGACAGAAGTAGAAGCAGCAGACAAACAGAGCTTTGACGAATTCCTCGAAGAGTATTTCGCTTACTTAAAAGCTTAAGGTAGCAAAGTGATAAGGACGTTAGTTGTCATCCTTAGTTTGGTGGTGTTAGGTGGTTGTGCCACTGCGCCACCAAAAAATCAGACCAACCTGTGCGAAATATTTCGTGAAAAACCAGATTGGTATGACGATGCGTTAGACATGCAAGAAGAGTGGGGAACCCCTATTCAGGTCGCCATGGCGTTTATCAAGCAAGAAAGCAGCTATCGCCATGATGCCAGACCGCCGAAAGACTATATTCTAGGCATCATTCCTTGGGGGCGTGTGAGCAGTGCTTATGGTTATGCGCAGGCTCAAGACCCTGCATGGGAAGATTTTCAGAAGGCGACCAATCATGGTGGTTCGAGAACCGATTTTTCAGACGCAATGATGTTTGTTGGCTGGTATACGGATGCCACGCAAAAGCAGTTGGGCGTATCTAAGTGGGATGCCTATAATCAATATCTCGCTTATCATGAAGGGCGCGGGGGCTTTAAAAGAAAAAGCTATCAAAGTAAGCCTTCATTGGTGAAAGTCGCTCGTAAAGTGGAGCAACAAGCAAAGGATTATGGTTGGCAACTCAAGCAGTGCCGACAAGAATTAGAAGACAATAGAAGCTGGTTCTTTTAAGAGCAGTAAACATGGAGAAGTACAATGCCGTTATTAGATAGTTTTACCGTAGACCACACACGTATGAATGCACCTGCTGTTCGTGTGGCAAAAACCATGACGACACCAAAAGGTGACACCATTACGGTATTTGACCTACGCTTTACCGCACCAAATAAAGATATCTTGTCAGAGAAAGGGATTCATACTCTAGAGCACCTTTACGCTGGCTTTATGCGTAATCACCTGAATGGTGATGCTGTAGAAATTATCGATATTTCTCCAATGGGCTGTCGTACAGGTTTTTACATGAGCCTGATTGGTACGCCGCAAGAGCAGCAAGTCGCCGATGCTTGGCTATCTGCAATGCAAGATGTGTTAAAAGTTGAAAGCCAGAACAAAATCCCAGAACTCAATGAGTACCAATGTGGTACGGCGGCCATGCACTCGCTAGATGAAGCGAAACAGATTGCTGAAGCTATTCTTGCGGCCGGAGTTTCGGTTAATAAAAATGATGAGCTAGCGCTGCCAGAAGAGATGCTAAAAGAGCTTAAAATAGACTAGCTATCGGATAAAAGCGAAAGGGAAAGCATTTAGCTTTCCCTTTTTGTATGTACTTAACCAAACGCTAGTTAGCTTTTGGTAGGACGACGACTTGGGTCTTGGCCCATATATCGTGAAAACCGCGTTTTTTAGGGTCGATTGGTACAGTCAAATTCGCTAGGCCAAAACCTGAAGTACCGATGCGAATCAACGCCTGAGTCACAGTCACCGGAGAGCCATCATTACTGCGCATGTGCAACTTCCATGCTCGCATCCCCAACGTTTGGCCTGCGCGAGTCCAGAAAAAGACAAAGAAGTAGATCCAAACAAAGGCTAAGTAAGCAGTATAAATAGGGCTCCAAATTGGATGGTTAGTTAGAAAGTCACTGACATCCTCAAACCCACCAAGGCCAAACAGTCCCATTGCCATCAAAGCATGTAAAATTGCGACGACAACACCCGCCGCCATCATTTCTACAGCAATGATAATTAATCCATCATATAACAGCGCACCAAGGCGGCGAAAAAGCCCTGCTGGTGGCAATGCCTCTGTTGCAGACATAACACTCACTTACTTAAAACAAAATAAGCCGACAGAATATAGTGTCCCTAAAGCGCTGAAAAGAGAGTTTGCCCACAGACTTTTCAATTCGTGAAGTGAGACCGATAGCGCTTCAGTGAGCGGTTTCTCTAGCTAGGTTTTTATCTACTGGTTTGGCACTTTTTAGACCCAATAGCAGGCCAGCATTGCTACGAGTAAGACAAAAATTGCAGAAACGTGGCGAAATTATCAGCAAACAACGGTTATCTAAGGTTTTTCTCCTTGCAGAGCTTAAATGCATACGTATAATGCGAAGCATCAAAGGACAAAGTCCTAAGATGCCGGTGTGGTGAAATTGGTATACACGACGGATTCAAAATCCGTTGCCTTCGGGCGTGGCGGTTCAAGTCCGCCCACCGGTACCATACATAGAAAGGTCGCTTTTATAGCGGCCTTTCGTCGTTTTGGGGCTTATATCTACTGAGCTGCATTGTTCAAGCACCCCTGTTGAACTATCGTTGCTGAATCTACTTTCCTTCACCCGACTTCTTGAGAGCTCTCTATAATTTTCTTCGGCTCTTTCGCAAACTAGCTAACTCCAAAGGGCTAGCCTATTTAACTCTAGTCCAACTAACTAAATACCGAAATAAACCAAGCTTTTTACCGCTTTGCTGGTCTCTCAAACATAGGGGAGACATTTCCATTATTGATGGCTCATTGCATTCTACGGGGCCAAAAATTCAAACTCCCACACTATCTAATGATTAATAATCAATATTTACAATGACTTATCAGTATGTTGTTAGGTTTGTTAATAGTGTGATCAATATTAAAAGTTGAATGCAAATAGCGAGCATTACTTAATCATGGTGTTACATTCGTCTCATTTATAAAACAGTGGTAAATGATATGAATGTTCTGCATAGCTTTAAAGGAAGAATCATTGCCGTCGTTATACTATTACTGACGGTGTCTTTGACAGTATCCAGCTTCCTCTCTTATCGACAAATCTCTTCGTCTATCCATGAACGAGTGAATGAGTACTCGATGCTAAAAATTAGCACGACCAGTGACACAATTTTGACTTGGATAGATACCATTAAATCAGGCTTGGTATCGAACGCGCCTGATTTTGTTCCCGATTACAATGATGCCCAGATTCTGTTGATGATTAGGCAGATTGCTAATACATCTCCAGCATCTGACATACTGGTTGGCTATGAAGATGGACGTTCCTACGGTAATAACAGTGGCAAAAGAGATCTCACAAAATATGATCCAAGGGTTCGTGACTGGTACAAAAAAGCCAAGCAGAAAGGTTCGACTATTGTTACCGATATATATAGTGATGCCTTAACGAAGAGCTTAATGGTGAGCGTTGCTGAACCTTTTTACTCACAAGGTCAATTGAAAGGAGTGCTGTTAGCTGACATAGAATTAGGTTTGCTTGATGAGCTAGTAAGGAAGGCACCATTCCCAGGGGCTATGATGGGATTGTATGATCAGACTAGTCTTACCATCGCATCTAATGGTGAAGTCGATGTACCAGGTGTAACTCAGTTGTATGATTTCTCTGACCTCAATCCTTTAACTGATGCTTTGTTGTCACAAAGTACAGGTATGATGGATTACAGCTTAGGAGGCGTCGAAAAAGTTGCATTCTTTCAGACTCTACCACTAGATGATAGAGTTAGCTGGCATCTACTAGTTGGTGTTAACAAGTCTATTGCTTATGCAGAAGTTGATGAGGCACTTAAAACATCCCTTTATACTGCTCTGACTTTATTGGTCATTTCTTTCGTCATTTTCTTTGCCATCCTAAGCTACGCATATAGACCAATACTCGCTCTGAAAAGTACCGTATTAGATCTCTCACAAGGCAACGGAGATTTAACTCGTCGCTTAGATGTGAATACTCAAGATGACTTGGGTCAGATCGCTCAGGCTGTGAATACTTTCATAGGCAACCTTCAAACAATGATGATAGAAGTGTCTCAATCTTCTAAACATATATCTGACAATATTGAATTGCTGAATGCGCAGACAGAAAGTAATGATCAAGTCCTGACTTCCCATGCGATGGAAACGACTCAAGTTGTAACTGCAATGAACGAGATGAGTTCTACTGCGGAAAGCGTGGCGCAAAGTGCTTCTCAGACGGCGGAATTTACCAAAGTGACTAACGACGAAGCCGAGCAGTCAAAGCTGGTGGTTGCAAGTGCAGTGCGCAGCGTGGCGGATTTGATTGAAGAAGTTGAGGCCATGGCTAACAGTATTCAATCAATGAACGAAGATTCTCAGAAGATTGGTTCTGTACTCACTGTTATTGGTGAAATCGCGGATCAGACTAACTTATTAGCGCTCAACGCGGCCATTGAAGCGGCAAGAGCCGGTGAGCAAGGACGTGGATTTGCAGTGGTTGCTGATGAAGTAAGAGCACTGGCGGCCAGAACTCAGCAAAGTACATCTGAGATCAATAACATGCTTGCCAACCTTAATGAAGGGACCAAAACGGTTGTTAAAGCGATGGATGAAACCAAGCAACGATGCCACAAAACTGCTGAAACGACAGAAAACGTGAATGAAAGCCTAGACCTGATGGTGAGCTCAATTGTACGTATCAATGATTTGGGCTTAGAGATCGCAACAGCTGCTGAACAGCAAAACTCTGTCACTGAAGAAGTAAGCCGAAATATGACCACAATCCAAGGAATGGTTGATGAACTGACGTCAAATAGTTCTCAAACGATGGCAAGTACTGTCGATTTAGCACAAAGTAATCAACAGTTATCAGCAATCGTTCGTCAATTTAAACTGCAATAACTAGATTTGTGTTTGGGTAAATAGGCTAAGCTCAGTAAATCTCTAATGAAGACCGTCAATGTACGGTCTTTTTCTGTGTTTGTAGCTAAAGTTTTGGGACTTTATTTCTTGGTATTGAGTAACAGTTTTTACTGAAAAAGCTAAAATTTTCTGCTAGTTAGAAAATGATTGTCTATCTTTAAAGTAACAACATGGAGATAGAGAATGTATCAACTTACCCCTTACTTATTTTTTGCTGGTCGTTGTGAAGAAGCGCTCGATTTTTACCACAAGTGTTTTGCAGGTGTCGTAGTCACTAAGCAGTTATTTAAAGATGCTCCTCAACAAATTGAGGGAGCGGACCCTAACTGGGTAATGCATGCAGAGTTTGAAGCATTTGGCATGAAGCTGATGCTCTCTGACGGAATATTAGCTCAAGAGCGCAGTGGGAATAATATCGCGCTTGCTATTGTGATGACTGACCTTGACGAGCAGGCACGTGTTTTTGACAAATTGTCCCACGGTGGGCATATCATGATGCCACTTGCCGATGCGCCTTGGGGGGCCCGCTTTGGCAAAGTTGAAGATAAGTTTGGAGTTCGTTGGATACTTAACTGTGACTTAGTCAGGTAACAAAAAGACACAAACCGACGTGTTATTGATCTCTCATTAACATTCACTCGTGATGAATTCAGGTTTTCAATCATCTAAAATTATAAATTGGTTAGTAAAAGATAAGTTGTATATAGATCGTGGCCAGCATCAAGATAACAGTAGATAGACTACAGCCAGGGTTGCATATTCGACTTCCGGTCAAATGGAATGAGCATCCCTTCTTATTTAATAGTTTCAAGATAAAAGACGAAGACCAGATTCGCATGATTCGCCATTTGGGGATCAAACACGTCTTTATTAACCCCTCTCAGAGTGATACTCAGCCACTGCCAGTAGCGGAAGAACAGGCGAGTGAGGGAGTAGAGCAGGTTCTGCATGAAGAAATCGATCTTGAGGCGCAAAAACTGTGGAAAGAAAAGCAAGATAGAATTGAAAAGCTCAGCGCTTACCGTAGACGTGTCATAAATTGTGAAAAAGAGTTTGAGCGTTCTCTATCGAGAATGCGAGCGGTGATGAACAAGATTCGTAACCGTCCTGAACAAGCCGTTGATGAAGCAAGCCAGTTAGTCAACGATATAGTCGATAAACTGTTGAGTGATGATAACGTCACGCTTCATCTTATGAATGGCAAGAGCGAGTTTGAAGACATCTATTTCCATTCTCTCAATGTATCTGTCGTTGCAATGATGATCGCGAAGGCAAAGCAGTTAAGTGCGGACCAGATTAAAGAGGTAGCCTTTGCCTCTCTATTTCATGACATGGGGAAAGTAAAAGTACCCACTGCAATATTACGTAAGCCGACACCTTTAACGGAACCTGAGAAAAACTATCTTAAGTTACATACCAAGTATGGTTTGGAAATCGCGGCTAATATGGATAGCTTTCCCGAGAGTGCCAGAACCGTGATTGCTCAGCACCATGAGCTAAACGATGGGTCAGGTTATCCTGAAGGTCTTAAAGAAGAACAAATAGATGAACTGACTCAAATTGTCTCTGTGGCTAATGCTTATGATAATTTGTGTCATAGCAATATCCCTTCAGAGCAAAAGATTCCATATGTTGCGCTTTCCCACTTATATAAGAACTGTAAGCATCATTATAACAATGAGAATCTGAGTCTCTTAATCAAGTTTATGGGAATCTATCCGCCAGGAACGGTGGTGCAGTTATCGAATGATATGGTTGGTTTGGTGATTTCAGTAAATGCGCAAAACATCCTTCACCCTAATGTACTGATCTATGATCCGTCAGTTCCTAGAACACAAGCCCCGATTATCGACTTGGCAGAGAAAGAGATAAAGATAGTTAATGCCATTCTACCGACCAAGTTGCCAGATAAAGTGAGAGAGTATTTAAACCCGCGCTCGCGAATTTCTTATTTCTTCGACTCTGATGACTAGTTATACACAGGATTTTGTGGATAACGCTTGGTTAAGTTGAGTGTAAAATGGGTGTAAATTAGAGCCTGATTGATAAGTGTTCAGTCAGGCTTTTTTTATGAAAAAAATGCATTTTTTTGCTTGCCTTAAAAATGGAACTCCCTATAATGCGCTTCCACTGACACGGCAGACGCCACAAGGCTTCAGCGGTAGTCAGAGAGGTGAAAAGCTTCTGAGAAATAAATTTGAAAAAGTGTTTGACTCTTCAAATTAACTCGCTAGAATGCACCTCCGCTTTGAGAGAAAAACTTCTCACAAAGCAAAGTTCTTTAACAATATAAACCTATCAATCTGTGTGGGCACTCGTTGATGATAATCCAAATAGTTTCTTCGGAAACAATTTAGGTTTCAATGAAACGAAGTGACCATTGAATCTTCGGATTCAGCACAGTCAATTCAAACATTACTTTATGTAATGTTCAGTATTCATTGAGCCGAACAAAATCTTAAAT
>NZ_JCAFVV010000010.1:0-123635 GCF_059295395.1 Vibrio sp. SCP2
GGTGTTTACCTATACTGCGACCGATGGCACGGAGAGTAAGACCAGTACCTTAACCATTACGGTGACCGGCACCAACGATGCACCGAAACTAACGGCTGATGTGGGTGAGGTGAAAGAAGACGCCACACTCACCGTGAATAAAGACAACGGTGTGTTGTCGAATGACAGCGATGTGGATGGTGATGCCCTGAAAGTCACGGGCATCTTAAATGGCACGTCCGGTACGGCGACGGCAGTGACGGACGGCAGTGATACGGTGATCAGCAATGATTACGGCACATTAACCATCCGTGCCGATGGCAGCTACAGCTTTGAAGCTACTGGTGATGCTTCGCAGGCCCTTGCTAACGGTGAAGCTGCGAATGTACTGTTTACTTACACTGCGACCGATGGAACCGTAACTAAGACCAGTACACTGACCATAACGGTTACCGGTACTAATGACGATCCGATTGCTCGTGACGATACTTACAACCAAACAAGCGAAACATTGTTGTTCTCCGAGTCATTTGAACACATGACCAATACTGGTCGCTGGACTGTCATCAGTGGCGACCAGCTAGAAGATTGGGACGCAACTAAGGGACTTGAAATTCAGCACGAAAGTGTGGTGAACAAGGCGTCAGATGGCGAATACATCGCTGAGTTAGACGCGCATCAAAACACTGCTATTACCACCACCCTAGATACAACTGCTCAAGATAGTATTCGAGTCGAATTTGACTACAACCCTCGCCGAGACGGTCAATCATCTTCAGATATGACTTTCAAGGTAGGTGATGTGCTAGTCACTGTTCACGCGGATGGAACATTGTCAGGTGCGGAAGGGCTGAATATTCAAATTGGTCAGCCTGATGCTAATGGTTGGTATCGAATTACTGCAGAGTTAGACGTCAAAGGAGACGCTACAGAGCTAACTTTTGCCGGCGCAGGAGCCTCAGACAGCTATGGCGCGCTTCTAGATAACATTAAAGTGACGGGTATTAACCAACCTAACCTTGTTACAGAAGAAGACAAATCAATCACTATCTCGTTTGATGAATTACTCGCAAATGACACTGATATTGATGGCGATGACTTATCAATCATTGAAGGTTCAATTACATCAGCAACCAATGGCATACTGACGGTAGATTATGTTGCTAAAACAATTACCTTCAAGCCGGACGAAAACTACAACGGTGAAGCTACATTCAAATACAAAGTGACCGATGGTAACGGTGGCGAAGATGATGCAACCGTAACGCTCAATGTTACTGCTGTGAATGATAATCCTGTGTTTGTCGATGATAAAGATAAACCACTTGGTGATGATGTAACAATTAGTACCTCAACCAAAGAAGATGCTTCTGTCTCTGGCAAGGTTAAAGCAACAGACGTTGATGGTGATTCGCTCACCTATACTGCAAGCAACCCACAAAATGGTAGTGTCACAGTTAAACCAGATGGTTCATGGACTTATACACCAAAGCCAGAGTATGACGGCCCTGATTCATTCGTTATTACTGTCTCTGATGGTAATGGTGGCACCGATACGATTACGGTTAATGTTGATGTTTTACCTGTTGCTGAACTTACAGTGACATCAGGTCAGCCAGTAACCGAAGGCGACGAGGCTTACCTATCATTTGAAATCAATCTCGATGAGCTTGTTTCTGAGAATGTGGGTCTTGATCTTACTCTTGGTGCAGCAGGGGATACTGCAACCAAAGGTATTGATTACGAAGACAAGATCTATGTTAAAGATGGTCAAGGCTACAAAGCGCTTACACCGACTGAACTTGCTAACTTAATTATTGACAAGGGTGAAGATAGCTTCGAAGTATTCGTTAAGGTAACTGACGATAGCCTACTTGAGGGTGAAGAAACAGTTACCCTAAAAGTATCTTCTGACAGTCAATACGTTGAAGTTCCAGGTCAAGACACCGCGCAGGGTAAAATAGTCGATGAGACGAATACCTCAGATAAAGAGACAGTTACCGTAACATTGGCAGGGCCGAGTACGGTAGTTGAAGGTGATACTACAACACCATTTACCATCACTCTAAGTGAAGCTGTACCTGAGAAAAGTATTATTACTCTTAAATACACTTACACCAATGCCGATAACCAAGATATTGTTGAAGTGCTTGAAGTTGAAATTGACGCAGGCTCAAAAACTGCCAACTTCTCTATTACAACGGTACAAGATAGCGAGTACGAACAAGGTCAACAGTTCAATGTTAGCGTTGTATCGGTAAAACATGATGATAAAGATGTTTTTGAACAGCTAGACACTTCTTCTGCGAATAAAGACGTCTCAATTGATGATAGTCACGACAACCCACCAGAATCAGAAGACTTTACCGCTTCGGTAGCAAGTACTGGTAAAACACAAATCGTGTTCGACCATACTGATCCGGAGAAAGACCATATTTCCGATGATGAAGATGACGCAGCTAATAAAGATGTTCATGTTGTTATCACCGAGTTACCTGATCACGGAACCTTGTACTACAACGGAGTTGAGATAACCAAAGATCAGTTGTATACGGGTGAAGGAGATACTCAATACGATAAGTTTGACCCTGACTTGATCGAATACGAGCCGGATTCGAATTCAGAGGGTTTTGTATTAGGTCTACACAGTAGTGCTGATGAAAAACCTCTAGGTGAGGACGATCAAAGTGCTTCCCGTGAAGATTTCTACAACTGGGGCACTGAAGTTAATAGTACAACTCGCGAACTAGATTTAGGCGGCAACGATAAAGTAATTATCAGTTCAAATGGTGGCGCTTTAACCCAGTACAGAGGCGATGCTACAGCTAACCACGTTGGTCATGGCATTGGTATTGGTGCAGGGCAAGGCATTAATGACGGCGAAGTTCTTACTATTGACTTTGCAACACGTCCAGCGGACTCGATTACTCTAGGTCTCGATGGTCTTGGTGGTTACTTTGAGAAAGGTCTTGGTAATTCGAATGAGTCTAGCGTTGAAATTACCGTTTACTTTGAAGGTGGTAGCAAAACCTTTACCTATCAAAAAGAGTCTTCAGGCAATGGCGACCTGTTCCATGAGCTGACGATTCCATCTGCGGGCTTTGAACTGCCTGATGGTACTGAAATCACTCGTGTCGAGCTTACTACTGACGGGCCGGGCAACTGGGAACTACGCTACCTTGAAACAGAGTTGAGTGACTCATTTGATTACCGCGCTGTAGATAGTGACGGTAACTTCAGTGAAGAATCAACGGTTACTATTGCGGATCAAAATGCAGCCCCTGTTGCAGTCAATGACCCTGAAGGCTTTAGTGTTAGCCTTGGTTCGTTAAATGACTCTGGTTCTTGGCAAAGTGATGATGCATCAATGTCTGCCTCTTACCAAGGCGTGACTAAAGACATTACCGAAGTGGGTATTAAGCGTGGTGTTGGTGGTCATGAAAATGGCGGCATTGAGGAGCAAATCCAATTCAATCGTGAAGATGGCGTTTCTGAGCAATTAGAGATCACGTTAGCGAAGCCAGCGACTCAGTTTAGCTTTGAAGTCTCAAATCTATTTAAAGGCGAAGGTGGTTCAGGTAATCACGAGCAAGGTAAATGGATCGCTTACTTAGATGGCGTGGTGGTTGCGAGTGATACATTTGTAGCAAATAAGGGCAACTCAAACGGGTCTTATACTGTTGACTTGAAGGGTAAAGCGTTTGATTCAATAGTCTTTGAGTCGACAGATTTTGTTGATGTTCCTGCACGTGGCTCTGATTCTTCAGATTACTTCCTAACAGGTTTTGAGGCTTCGAGTGAATCTGGTGCTTACGCTGTCAATCAAGGTGGTGTACTTGAGATTCCAGTTTCAGAGCTGTTAGCGAATGATTCAGATCCTGATAACGACGCCATACGCATCACCTATGTCTTTGGCGATAAACATGGTGAAGCTCGAATTGAAAATGGCAAAGTTCTGTTTGACCTAGATGATGACTTTGTTGGCACGGCAGAGTTTAAGTATCAGATCACAGACGATAACGGTGGGTTTGCAGAAGCGATCGTTAAAGTTGTGGTCAACCCTGAGCCAAGCCCAGCTTCTGTTGAAGGCATTTCTCTACTCTCTTCATCGGTTGATGAGGGGCAGAGTCTAGCTTATAAAGTTGCACTTGATGGAAGCACACTAACTGAAGCTCGCTATAAAGTGAGGCTTACTGGTGCACAAGGTGATACGGCAGATGGAGACGACGTAGACCTGAGCAAAGTTCAGTTTACTAATGGCGTGACCTATGATGAGGCTAAAGGTGAAGTTATCGTCCCTGTGGGAGTGAAAGACTTTACGATCTTAGTTCCGACGGTTAACGACAGTGCGCATGAAGGTGACGAAACCTACACTGTGACCATTGATGGTAAAACTGCTACAGGCGCCATCATCGATAATGACGTCACGATAAAAGTACATGATGCACCGCGCGTTAATGAAGGAGAGCAAGCGGTATTCAAGGTAGAACTAAGTGAAGCGTCATCGGACAAGCATTATGTAAAATTTGAAGCGACCACTATCGGTTACGATAGCGAAACAGATGATATTGATGTTGATTCGTTAATCTATGAATACAGAGACACAAGGGGAGACTTCCAAACTGCCACGGTAGTTGATGGATACATTGAAGTCCCTGCGGGCGTTACTGAACTACGTGTTTCGGTGCAAACGGTTCAAGACGATAAGTTTGAGTGGACTGAAAAGTTCGGTCTACACATTATTGCGACCAAATCTGAAGCTGGCAGCAACTCTTCTATCGATGAGGCTCGCTCTGATCTTGAGGGCGTTGGTTCAATCAAACTCGACAATGCTGATAATCCGACGTTGACATTAAGCAATGCCAATGCAGTTCTTGAAGGTGATAGCGCAGTATTTGATGCAAACCTATCTAAGGTTTCTGAAGCATCGATTGATATGAAGGTTGAGTTCGTATTCTCTGCAGGTTCCGACAAGGCTAGCTTAGAAGATCTGGCTTTAGATAGTGCAAAACCTTATGAAGGTGTGACAGTAACATACCTACATAAAGGTCAGCTTAAGACTATTGAGGTTGATGAAACAGATGGGACGTTTACGCTTCCAGCAAGAGTGACTGATTTTAAAGTACTTGTTGATACTTTAGATGATAGTAGCTTAGAAGATTCAGAAACCTTTGGAATTAAACTTTCTGAGGTTCCTTTCGTATCACCTACAGATGGTAGTTTAGATGTAATTATCAATCATGGACAACATGGCGTTACTGCTGCTGGGACTATTTTAGATAATGAAGTTGCACCAGTGATAACTAATGCTGCAGTTTCGGTGTCAGAAGAAGGGCTTATTGGTGGAATTGTTGACGATAATGGTTTGTCATCGGACTCTACAGACTCTGCGACGATAACAGGTAAGCTTACTATCCGAGATGATAATGGAGATTTAGCTGACACGGTATTTAGCAATGACGATGGCGAAATCACTATTCGTGATACTAGCGGAAACTTTATCGAGTCGGGCGGAACTCCTCTAACTTGGGTTGTTTCTAACGATGGGCATACCTTAGTTGGTTCTGCATCAGGGCAGCCTATTGTCGAAGTCTCTCTAGATAATGTTGGTACTTATAACATTAAGCTTCTTGGTCAGATTGATCACCCCGATACTAATGGTGAAGATAGCTTAAGTATTGACCTTCCTGTTATCGCTAAAGACGCATCTGGGCTTTCATCAAGTGGTAAGATTACGCTATCTGTTGAAGATGACTCACCAGAAGCGTCACGAGTTCATCATGACGTTGCTGCTGAAACTAAAGTTGGGGCTAACGTTCAGCTTATTTTGGATGTTTCAGGTTCAATGAAATGGGACTCTGTGACTGGTTCTGATAAGAACGTTACAGAATCTCGACTCCAAGTTATGCAAGAAGCAGCGATTGAAATGCTCAAGCAATATGACAGTCTTGGTGCGACGAAAGTGCAAATCGTTCTGTTCAACTATGCAGCGTCTAGTTCTGTATGGATGACTGTTGATGAAGCGATAGCCCAAATCAATGATTTATCGGCAAGTAGTACTACGGATTACGACGATGCCATTGAGAAAGCGGCTAAGTCTTGGTCAACGTCAGACAATGGTGCGAAGTTAGATGGTGCGACAAACGTTAGCTACTTCTTGTCTGATGGTGACCCAACAAGTAGTGATGGAGATAATCCTAATACCATTGAACAGGATGAGTTATCAGCTTGGGTTGATCATTTAACAGAGAATAAAATTACCGCTATTGCGTACGGAATGGGCAAGGATGTGACTACAGCGCATCTAGATCAAGTCGCGTTCGATGGTTCTATAAAAGATGCTGCCATTGGTGGTCAAGGAGATAGTAAATCTACAGTAGTCGCTGACCTAACTCAGTTACCACCGATTATGCTTCAATCAGTTATTGAGCCGATTAAAGGCAATTTACTGGCTGGTCAAGAGGGTGCCGATGGTGCTGATATTTCTCAGTTGACAATCGATGGTGTGACTTACGATTTTGATGGTGAGACGTTAACTGTTGCTGATAACAACGAATCAGTTTCACACTTATTTGATAGAGAAACGAACACCCTTACTGTATTTATTGATTCTAAGCACTCATTGGTTATTGATCTTGATGATGGTGATTATGAGTTCTTCGGTGCTCAGAGTAGCCAAGCTGTGAATCTAGAATTCGGCTATACCTTAACTGACACCGATGGTGATAGCAGCAGCAATGTGTTGTCTTTTGAAGTTAAAGAAGCGTCAGGAGGGGACAATACGAATACTCCACCAACGGCGAGCGACTTTACTATTTCTTCTGATAGCAATGTTGCTCAGGTTGATTTTGCTCCGCACGCGAAAGACAATGAAGATGATGGCTCAACCGATAAACACACCTCAGTTCGAATTGAAGAGTTACCAGAGCACGGTAAACTCTATCAAGTTGACAGTAGTGGCAAGATTATCGGTGACGCACTGGAAGTGGGTAGTGAAGTATTAGATAGTGCCAATATTGTTTATGTTGCCGATAAGGTAACGTCAATAGTCCATGGTGGTTCGTTAATCGGTGATGACTTTGTTCAAGACAATGGACTGAATGAGAAAAATAAAGACTCGGGTGTTGATCAGCTAGAGCTTGAGGGAATGGTTATTTCCGGTGGTAAGTTTGATGGGTTGAACTTCGCTGACGCTGATGCAACGATCAAATATGACCACAATAACAATCAATCTGGGGTGTTTGTTCATACTAGCCATGATAATGGCACGGGTAAGGAAACTCAGATCGGTGAGTATATGTCAATCTCATCAACAGAAGGGGATATCTCAACCGCTAAGCTTTCATTTGCGAGCCTGCAAGGGCAGTTTAATAACGGTCATGCAAAAGTAGTCGCCTACTTATTCCATGACGGCCAACCAGTGACTAAAGTCGATCCATTAGTAATTACGGGTGGGAAGTCAGGTTACGCGACAATTGACTCAAGTGAAGGCATTTTTGATGAGATTCGACTGGTTGTTGTGAATACTCACAATGCGGGCAAAGATGCAGGATTTAACTTATCAGGCGTCGAGCTTACGCCTAGTGGCCCAGTGGATATAAAAGATGAGTTTAAATACACTGCCATTGATTCTGATGATCAAGATAGCCCTAACCAAGGTACTGTGACGGTCAATGCTACTTCTATTATCGAGGCAGGCGAAGGTCAATTGGACATGGTAACAATTAATCATGCAGGCGATAAAATTGATTGGGCTCAGTCGGCGGCCACGATTTGGGGTAGTGAGAACAATGGAGTGTTGGAATATGATGCATCTAATGGCCTCGCTATCGATGTTGGTATCGGCAACGATTTAGTGCATTTAGGTGATGGGAATGACACGATTTACATGGGTGACAGTCATTCGCCAATAAATCAAGATGATATTACACCAACGAAGCAAGCAGCTATTGACGAAATTAGTAACAATTTTGCTGAAATCGATATTGCCGATTTGGTAGACGATAATCTAAACGATTCTTTTGCTCCTGATGAGGATTCATCTATTGCCCTGAAGAATATTGTTGAAACCGGGGACAATGTGTCAGCGAGCCGACCTGGTGTTGATATCGCTCACGGTGGTGGTGGTAACGATACAATCTATGGGCAAGGCGGAACCGATTTGATTTTCGGTGGTACTGGTCATGATGTCCTAGATGGTGGTGAAGGTAATGACGCTGTCAGAGGTGGGTCTGGTAATGACACACTTATAGGTGGCCTTGGTGATGATATTTTAGTTGGTGATGATGGCGCTGATATCTTCAAATGGGTCGATATGGCAACTGAGCGCGATCGTGTGACAGATTTTAATGTCTCTGAGAACGATAAGCTTGATTTAGCTGACTTGTTTGAAGATGTATCTAAAGAAGACATATCAGAACTCTTGACAGAGCTTCAAGCCACTAAAGAAGGGGAGACTTCTTCCGTTAAAGTCTCAGTGACTGAAGATAGCGGCTCATCAACGATGACAATAGAGAAGGGTAGCAATACGTTAACTATTGATTTTGATGGGGCGTCCGCGACTGATATCACGAATAGTCTGGTCGATAGCTTAGAACATTTAAAGCACTAAAATAAAAACAGCCGGAGTTAGAAATGACTCCGGCTGTTTTTTCACGCCTGTAGAAAAGCCACCTTACACAGGTGGCTTTGCTGTTTGGTGAGCTTGCTTCTCTACAACACCTTACAAGCGAAACCTTTCAGGTAGAAACCTTCTGGGTAAGCGCTGTCAGTAGGGTGGTCTGCTGCTTGTTCAAAGCGTTCTACAAACTTCACCTGACGGCCAGAGTCAACCGCAGCGTCTGCAATCACTTTCTGGAACAACTCACCGCTCATTAATCCTGAGCAAGAGTAAGTGAGTAGAGTTCCACCTGGTTTTAGGATTTGCATGGCTAACATGTTGATGTCTTTGTATCCGTTAGCACCTGACGTTAAGTTGTTTTTGCTTGAAACAAACTTAGGTGGGTCCATGATAACCACGTCAAACTTAGTGCCCTGATCGCGATACTCACGCAGTAACTTGAACACATCAGCATTTAGGAAGACAGCACGCTTTTTCGAAATATCGAACTCATTTAGCTCAGCATTGTGTTTCGCTGTATCAAGCGCAGGCTGAGAGACGTCAGCATTGATAACGCGCTTAGCGCCACCTTTCAAAGAGTAAAGACCAAAGCCACCAGTGTAGGAGAAGCAGTTCAGTACTTCTTTATCTTTTACATACTTCATTGCTTGCTGGCGGCTATCTCTTTGGTCAAGGTAGAAGCCTGTTTTGTGTCCACCAACGATATCGACACTGATTTTTACGCCGTTTTCCTCGATAACTACTGATTTAGGTGGCTCTTGTCCGTGAAGGACGCCCACAGTTTCTTCAAGGCCCTCTTTTTTACGAACGGCAACGTCAGAACGTTCGTAAATGTTACACTCGGGGAAACATTCGACTAATGCATCCACGAGCGCTTGTTTGTGGAACTCAGCGCCTGCACTGAGCAACTGACAGACTAAGTAGTCTTGGTACTTATCAATCGTGATACCAGGAAGGCCATCTGACTCTGCAGCAATCAAGCGGTAGCCAGTGAGTCCATCACGCTCGATGATATCTTCACGTAACAATTGAGCGTCTTGAATACGCTTAACAAAAAAGCCCTTGTCGATGGATTCTTTTTCGAAGCTCCAAACGCGTGCTCGGATTTGAGAGTTTGGCGAGTAAGCTGCCTTTGCTAGCCATTTACCATCGTGAGCGAAAACGTCGACAGTTTCCCCTAATTTCGGCTCACCTTCGACTTTGTGTATTCCACGAGAGAACACCCAAGGGTGCTTGCGGCGAAGGGATTTGTCTCGTCCTTTGACTAGATAAATAGCTGGAGTCATTGGTTTACTCAATTGTTTATTTGGAAAGGTGGGGTATTTTCTAGGATGTGTATGGGGATTGCAAATAAAAGAGCCGCTCAGGCGGCTCTGGTTTATGCTTTTAGGCCCGTAAGTAAGGCTTCCATTTGATCGCTTTGATTTCGCAGTTGAGCGATATTGGAGTTGGTTGCATTTATCATGCTGCATACGTTGTCAGATTGGACGCGTATCTCTTCAACACTTGCCGCGATATTGTCAGCCACGACACCTTGCTCCTCGGCCGCAGTTGCAATCTGAATACTGCTGTCTGAGATTGATTGGTTTTTCTCAGCAAGCGCACCAATTTCAACGTCAACCTCTGACATACGTTGCTGGCCTTCAGAGGCGTTAACAACCGTTGTTTCCATCAACTGAGTCAAAGACTGGCTATTGCGTTGTAGTGCTTCAATCATAGTTTGAATCTCTACTGTTGCTTGCTGAGTGCGACCCGCTAAGGCTCGAACTTCATCGGCAACCACCGCAAAACCGCGGCCTTGTTCACCAGCACGCGCAGCCTCGATAGCGGCGTTAAGTGCGAGTAGGTTGGTTTGTTCTGAGATACCGTTGATCGTCGTAACCACTTCATCAATTTGTGCGGCGTTTGCATCAAGTTCGGCCACTGCTTCAGAGGCTGATTGGACTTCTTGAGAAAGCTTAGAGATTGAGCTGAGTGTATGTCCGACTTTAGATTGCCCTTGTGTTGCTACGCTGCGGGCATCTTCAGTTTGGGTACTTGATTCATGAGCGAGGTTAGCGACTTCTCTAATTGTAGAAGCCATTTGTTCTGTCGCGCTGGCTAGAGAGTTTAGGTGCTCTTGCTGGCTGCTAGAAACCTCTGCACTCTGCTGATTCGATTGGTTCAAGTCGGAGCTAATCTGTTGCATTAATGCGATCGACTCTTGAATGGAGATCACCATGTTCTGCTCTCGTTCAGCAACCTTGTCTATGGTGATGGCTATCTCACTGAATTCATCGCGTACTTTAAAGAAGTTCATTCTACTGGTGAGATCACCATCGGCTAGCGTGTTAAGCGCTTTATTCATGGTAAACATTGCACCGCCAATAAAGGTCATGATGTAGTAAACACCTAGCGCAATAAGTGACAATGTCACCAAAACAATAACCATGTGGGTAGTAGACATTGCTGACCACAAGTTTTGCTCGTGAATGGCCGCTAGACTAAACGCTCCGTTATTGACGCTTACAGCCCCTTCGCCACTACCAAATTGGATGGTATTTGAATCCTTGATGATGCTCGCGACCTGATCTTGGGAAAGGTCCCCGGCTTCAATCAGGTTACGCATTAGAACCAACTCATCTTGGTAAAGATGGTTAAGCATTTGATCGGCGCTGTTATCAAGAACCAAAGTTAAAATGATTAGTGCGATAACCGGAAGCAAGAAAAGTAAGTAGAACTTCTCCTGAATTTTTAAATGAATGAGATATTTATCAATCCAACGAAATGGTATTTCTTTCATAATTATTATGTCCAATGAAGAGACCCATATATCCATTATGGGTAAGAATAGTACGTGCTTAATATATCATTGACTCAATAGTAGAGGTATACGGAATGGAGCAAAGTTGTGAGAGGTTCACAGTATCGGGATTAGTTCAAGGAGTGGGATTCCGCTACCATACGTCATATCAAGGTCTTAAGCTTGAAGCGACAGGCTATGCTAAAAATCTGGACAATGGGGATGTTGAAGTGGTGGTCTGCGGCAGCGATTCGCAAATAGAAGCAATGGCAAAATGGTTAGAACACGGGCCTAGAAGTGCGAGAGTTGATAGCTTGGTTCGAGAATCTATCGTTTATAAACCGTATAAAGGGTTTAAGATCCTGTAGTGGGGACTACAGGACATTTATCGCTATAAACATTTAGCAGGTTTAGGCAATCCTGCGAGTTTTGTCGCTTGCTTTGCTGGCCCTTGCTTGAAGAGCTTAAACAGGTACTTGCTGTTACCTTTTTCTGGTCCGTGGGCTTTTTCCATCGCTTTAACGAGCATGCGAACCGCAGGAGAAGTATTGAACTCTACGTAAAAATCGCGAACAAAATGAACCACTTCTAAGTGTGCTTCGGTCAACTCGATACCTTCTTGTTCTGCCAGTATTGAAATCATACCTTCTTCCCAATCAGTATGATCTAATAAGTAGCCTTGTGCGTCAGTTTCGATTTGTTTGCCGTTGTACTCAAACATCTTACGATCCTAATTTTTATGATATTCAATAGGGTAGCGCAGCATACCTTGACTGGGCAAGATATCAAGTAAAAAGCCCGAAAGGGAAACCTTTCGGGCTTTATCATATCTATACAACAATAACGAATTAGTCGTTGTTCATAATGCCTAAGATTTGAAGTAGGCTAATGAAGATGTTGTAGATAGATACGTATAGAGTCACTGTCGCAGAAATGTAGTTAGTTTCACCGCCACGAACAATGCTTTGAGTCGTCATCAGAATCGCCATTGTAGAGAATACAATGAACAAGCTGCTTAGTGCTAAGTGAAGAACTGTTGATTGGATGAAGATACTTGCAATCATACCAACAATCAGAACAACGAACAGAGACAACATCAGGCCACCCATCATAGATAGGTCACGTTTAGTTGTCAGTGCGTAAGCAGAAGCTGCTAAGAATGAAAGCGCAGTACCACCTAATGCAGTGACGATAAGATCGCCCATACCAGCGCCAACGTAGGCGTTAAGGATTGGACCTAACGTGTAACCCATGAAGCCAGTTAATAGGAATGTGAATACAAGGCCCATTCCATTGTCACGGTTCTTTTCAGTTAAGAATAGTAAGCCGTAAAAACCTACTAGAGTGATAATTAGGCCAGGGTGAGGAAGGTTCATCACCATAGCAACACCAGCAACGACTGCAGACCAAAGCAGCGTCATTGAAAGTAGTGCATAAGTGTTACGCAATACCTTGTTGGTTTGTAGAGCACTTTCTTGGCTTGAAGTGCGTGTAAACATAGGACTGTTCATAATCTTCCTCGTGAGGTTTTATGTTTATATCTACATTTATGAGGTTGAATGAGCAAAAGATCAAGCCCCAATTGGTGTAGTAGTAGATAAAATAATAATAGAAATAAAAACTTATGTATTTTGAAAGATGTAACACAATATAACAACTAAAAAGGGGCGACCTAAGTCACCCCTTTTACGTAGATCACGGATTAGTGGTGCAGAATTTGCGCTAAGAAGTTTTGCGTACGATCTGATTGAGGGTTCTCGAAGAAATCGACTGGGTTGTTTTCTTCAATAATCTCTCCCGCATCCATAAAGATAACGCGATCGGCGACTTCTTTGGCAAAGCCCATTTCGTGTGTTACACACAACATGGTCATCCCTTCTTCTGCTAGTTCTACCATTACATCCAGTACTTCGCGTACCATTTCAGGATCGAGTGCAGAAGTAGGTTCGTCAAACAGCATCACTTGTGGATTCATACATAGTGAGCGGGCAATCGCCACACGTTGTTGTTGACCACCAGAAAGCTGACCAGGATATTTGTCTGCCTGCTCAGGAATCTTAACACGCTCCAAATATTTCATCGCAATCGCTTCTGCTTCATCTTTTGGCATCTTCTTCACCCAGATTGGTGCCAGAGTACAGTTCTCTAACACGGTCAGGTGAGGGAAGAGGTTAAAGTGCTGGAAACACATGCCGACTTCACGGCGAACCGCTTCAATATTTTTAAGGTCGTCGGTTAATTCATTACCAGAAACGATGATCTGACCTTTCTGGTGCTCTTCCAAGCGGTTAATGCAGCGAATCATGGTCGATTTACCTGAGCCTGAAGGGCCACAGATAACGATTTTCTCGCCTTTTTTCACGTCCAGGTTGATGTTCTTGAGTACGTGAAACTCGCCGTACCACTTATTCATATCCTTTAGTTGGATCATGTAATCTTGTTGTTGCGTCATAATACGTCCTTGAGCTTTCTGATTATCGTTTGTGACCGGTATGAAGTTTGTTCTCTAGCCAGATCGAATATCTCGACATGCCAAAACAAAATACCCAGAACACTAACGCGACAAATACATAACTTTCGGTAGCAAATCCTAACCATTCAGGGTCAGTGTTTGCTGCTTGGCCGATACCGAGTACGTCAAACATACCAATAATAAGTACCAGACTGGTATCTTTAAATAGGCCAATGAATGTGTTTACGATTGAAGGGATGGTAATCTTAAGCGCCTGAGGCAAAATGATTAATCCCATCTTCTTCCAATAGGTGAGTCCAAGAGCGTCTGCCGCTTCATATTGCCCCTTAGGAATGGCTTGCAAGCCACCACGAACCACCTCTGCCATGTAGGCCGCACTGAACATAACCACACCAATAAGAGCGCGGATCAGTTTATCAGTCTCCGAACCTTCAGCAAGGAACAGTGGCAACATGACTGACGCCATGAAGAGTACAGTGATCAGAGGTACACCGCGCCATACTTCAATGTAGACGGTACAGATACTGCGGATGATTGGCATATCTGAGCGACGACCCAACGCGAGAGCGACACCGATAGGCAGCGACACAACAATACCCACTAGAGCGATGATAAGCGTGACAAGCAAGCCACCCCATTTGTGGGTTTCTACTACTTCTAACCCAAATACACCACCATACAGTAATGCTGCAATGATGAACGGATAAACGTTAACGAAGAACAGCCAAATCCATAGACGTTTTGGTGTTTTCTCGTACGCTAGCAGTACCGTAAAGATCGCCAGAGTAATGTAAAACAGACGCGGACGCCATAGCTCTTCCTGAGGATAGAAACCGTACATGAACTGTTCCCAGCGTACGCTGATAAACACCCAACAGGCACCATCACGGCTACAAGCATCACGCGTTGTGCCTACCCAGTCAGCTTTCAGAAATGCCCAATCGACAATGTTCCAAAGCAGCATGAACGATAAGTAGGCAAGAACAATGGTAACAATTGAATTTACCGGACCATTAAACAGGTTTTTTCTAAGCCACCCGACAGCACCAACTGTATTTGCTGGAGGTGGCAGGTCAGGCTGAAATTGATGTACTTTCATGCTATCTCTCCACCAAAGCAACTTTACGGTTGTATATGTTCATCAATGCTGAGGTTAACAAACTCAACGTGAGGTAGACGCCCATTGTCATGGCAATAATCTCGATTGCTTGACCGGTCTGGTTGAGTGTTGTACCTGCAAACACGGATACTAAGTCTGGGTAACCAATCGCCATCGCAAGAGATGAGTTCTTGGTTAAGTTCAGATATTGGCTAGTCAGTGGAGGAATGATGATTCTTAGCGCTTGAGGAATAACGACAAGCTTTAAAGTGCGAGAGCGAGGTAGACCAAGCGACATCGCAGCTTCCGTCTGGCCATGGCTTACTGCGTTGATACCTGAACGCACGATCTCAGCGATAAACGACGCTGTATAGATACTTAAAGCCAGTAAAAGTGCTGCAAGCTCTGGAATAATGCTCACACCACCACGGAAGTTAAAGCCTTTTAGCTCTGGATATTCCGCCGTAATTGGTGAGCCCATTAAGAAGTAAACCACAACAGGCAAACCAACACATAACCCTAGGGCGATTCTACCCATTGGCGTTTGCTGACCTGTTAGGCGTTGCTTATTGTTCGCCCATATATTGATAAATACCGTTGCAATAACACCGAGAATCAGCGTACCAATTACAACTGATGATCCTGCTTCGAAGACTGGAGCAGGGAAGTACAGACCTCGTACGTTGAGGAATATCGCTTCACCTAGGCTCAAACTTTGTCTTGCAGAAGGTAGGGCTTGAAGTACGGCAAAGTACCAAAAGAATATTTGCAGTAACAGAGGAACGTTTCGGAATATCTCAATGTAAACCGCTGCAAATCGGCTAACCAACCAGTTAGATGATAGGCGCGCAACACCCATAATAAAACCGATGATAGTCGCCAAGATGATACCGAAAAACGATACTAAGGCGGTGTTAAGTAGGCCGATAACGAACGTTCGACCGTAAGAATGGGTTTCATCGTATTCAATCAGCGTCAGGCCAATCCCAAAGCCAGCTTCTTGATCGAGGAAGTCAAAACCCGTGGCGATACCGCGAGCTTCTAAGTTGGTAAGTGCATTATTGACAATTGTGTAAAAGAAAAAGACAAGCGCTGCTATCGCAATAATCTGGAAAACAACTGCTCGAAAGGTGGGATTGTAAATAAGGCTAGCGTTTGAATTCGGTCCGTTATCCGAATTCGCCGCAACATTAGTAGGTTTCATACAGCTATAACCTCAAATCCATTTTTATAAAAAGGGCGGCCAAAACCGCCCAATTTTTTGTTTAGTAACTAGCTAATAATAGTTATTAACGGATTGGTGGAGCGTACATGAAGCCGCCAGCGTTCCATAGAGCGTTCACACCACGTGAAATTTTCAGTGGAGAACCTTCACCAACAGTACGCTCGAAGCTTTCACCGTAGTTACCCACTTGTTTGATAACTTGGTAACCCCAGTCGTCACGGATACCTAAACCTTTACCTTTAGGGCCATCAACACCTAGGATACGCTTGATGTTTGGATCTTTTGACTTCAGCATTTCATCCGCATTTTTAGATGTGATGCCGTATTCTTCTGCGTTAACCATCGCAGCTAGTGTCCATTTAGCGATGTTGAACCATTGGTCATCACCTTGACGAACAACTGGGCCAAGAGGCTCTTTAGAGATGATCTCTGGAAGTACTTGAGCTGAAGATGGATCTTGTAGATTCAAGCGAAGTGCATATAGACCAGATTGGTCAGTTGTAAGTACGTCACAGCGGCCTGCATCGAAACCTTTAGATGTTTGAGCTGCTGTATCGAATACAACTGGTTTGTACGACATACCGTTGTTACGGAAGTAGTCAGCTAGGTTAAGCTCTGTTGTAGTACCCGACTGAACACATACTGAAGCGCCGTCTAGCTCTTTAGCACTTGTAAGGCCAAGATCTTTCTTAACCATAAAGCCTTGACCATCGTAGTAGTTTACACCGACGAAGTTTAGACCAAGGGCCGTATCGCGGTGCAGAGTCCAAGTTGTGTTACGAGAAAGAACATCGATTTCACCAGATTGTAGTGCAGTGAAACGCTCTTTCGCTGTTAGAGGAACGTATTTTACTTTTGTTTTATCGCCTAATACTGCAGCTGCAAGACCTTGACAGTATTCTACGTCGATACCTTCCCATTCACCTTTCGAGTTCGGGTTAGAGAAACCTGGCAAGCCAGTACTTACACCACAAGTTAGGAAACCTTGTTTAGTTACTTTATCCAGCGTGCTATCTGCCGCAGAAGCGCTTGTAGACATCAGTGCAGTAGATGCAGCTACAACTGAAGCAAGAAGTGTTAGTTTATGTGCCATTTGTATCCTTCCTGTATGATCCATGTTTGTTCAGGCTCATCCTGATTAAACGATTAAATAATGTTGTGTTTCATTAATTATTAGGTTGCTATCGCTCGTCTTCGAGTCGTAGTTAAATCAACCAGTTATAAGCGTAGGAAAAGATCTGTGATTTCTCAAATGTATAATTTAAAAAGATTTTTGATTGAACTCACAAACCCTGACAGACATTAGAATGGCAATATGTTGCTAAAATGTAAATAGTGCAACAGGTCACAAAACTGGTGCGACAGGATGGTGTAATAAATTTATCAATACAATTAGATTTGAAGTTTGAATGAATGTCTCAGTGTGGTTGATAAAACCAAAGAAAGTATAAAATTTGGTCATAAATTATGGACTTGATCGAAATCACATGAATCTAATGCCCCAATTTTGTTAGTATCGAGGGTAAAGACGTTTTCAGTTATTCAAGGAATGAAATGCAGTATTTTCCTCTATTTATAGATTTAAACCATAAACCTGTCTTGGTTGTTGGGGGCGGGGAAGTCGCGAGTAGAAAGGTTGATAGCCTGATCAGAGCGGGGGCGGATGTGACGATCGTTTCTCCTCAAGTTGAAGATTATCTTGCTAATCTCGTTGCGAAAGAAGAGTGTCGTTGGGTCCAGGGATTTTATTCGGAAGAACTGCTCGAAAAGAAATTTGTGCAAGTATGGGCGACGACTGATAACCCAAGTTTGAATCATCAGGTGCATCATGATGCTAAACGGCAAGGCATTTTGGTCAATGTTGTAGACGATCAACCATATTGCGATTTTATCACGCCGTCTATTATCAACCGTGGTCGCATACAGCTAGCGATATCCAGTGGTGGAGCGGCTCCTGTTCTCATTCGTAATGTACGCGAGAAATTAGAAGCCGTTCTACCGCAAAACTTATCACTTCAAGCGGAGTTTGCCGCCTCTAAGCGTGCGGATATAAAGGAAAAGCTGCCAACTGTAGATAAGCGTCGTAAGTTTTGGGAGGCTTTCTTTGCTCGCGCTGATGTGGATAAGGCAACGGCTAACTTAGGTCTAGAGCGTGCGTATCAAGCATTGTTGAGTGAAGGTTTTGATCAAAAAGGTTCGATTACTTGGATTGAACATGGCGATGATGTTGAACTTCTCACTTTGAAAGCCCTAAGGCTGATGCAGCAAGCAGAGTTGGTGCTTTTTGATGGAAAATGTCCATTTAGTTTTATCGATTTGGTGCGTCGAGATGCCGAGCGAGTGGAATATCACAATGATGCCGAGCTCGCCGAGATGTTAAACAAGGCAAGAGCTGACGACCTTCGTGTGGCAGTTTTTATCCCACTTAAATCGAGCGGGGTGACTTTCCTACAAGGTGAAGACTTGTTGCTGAGATTAGGGTCTGGGAAATAGAAACAAAAAAGCCGATACTGTGTATCGGCTTTTATCGGTTAGCACTTCATCTTAGTCACGGAAGTTTTCGTACTGGAATGGCTGACCTAGCTCTGCTTCACGCATTAGAGCGATGACAGCTTGCAGATCGTCGCGCTTCTTGCCAGTTACACGTACTTTTTCACCCTGAATAGAAGCTTGTACCTTCATCTTCTTATCTTTGATAAGTTTGACGATCTTTTTAGCAACAGGTGTTTCAATACCTTGCTTGAAGATGACAATCTGGTGCCAGTTCTTACCAGAGGCTTCTTCGCCTTTTGCTTCCATAGAGTTCGCATCGACACCGCGCTTAGCTAAGTGGCCACGTAGAATGTCGCGCATTTGCTTCAGTTGGAAGTCACCTTCAGCGTTCAATCGTACTGATTCATCTTTTTGCATTTCAAAAGATGCTTCTACACCACGAAAATCGAAACGAGTAGCAAGTTCGCGTGTTGCGTTGTCTACCGCGTTACGCAGTTCTACAGTGTCGACTTCAGAAACAATATCAAATGATGGCATGTTGGTTTCCTTCTATTATGAGCGTTCTTTAACAGCTGTTGCCAGCATATCAAGCATGGTTGCAGTATCTTCCCAACCTAAACAAGGGTCAGTGATGGATTGACCATAGGTGAGGTTGTTGATGTCAGCCATTGACTGGTTGCCTTCAAGAATGAAGCTTTCAGCCATGATACCCGCCACTTGGTTCTTACCAGACTTAATCTGTTCGCAGATATCTTTAGCAACTTCCAATTGTTTGCGGTGCTGCTTTTGGCAGTTAGCGTGGCTAAAGTCGACCACAAGGCGTTGCGGCAAGCCAAACTCTTCCAATTGCTTACATGCTGCCTCTACTGACTCAGCATCAAAGTTAGGGCCTTTATCACCACCACGCAGGATCACATGACCATAAGGGTTACCGCTAGTGCGGTAGACGGTCATACGGCCATTTTTATCTGGCGAGTAGAAGTAGTGAGATGCTTGTGAAGCACGGATAGCGTCAATTGCAATCTTGATGTTGCCGTTAGTGCCGTTTTTAAAACCCACAGGGCAAGAAAGTGCAGAAGCCATTTCACGGTGAATTTGAGATTCGGTTGTACGTGCGCCAATCGCACCCCAAGTGATAAGGTCGGCGATGTATTGACCTGTGATCATATCGAGAAACTCAGTTGCTGTCGCAAGACCAAGTTTGTTGATGTCTAGCAAAAGCTTACGCGCCTTGTTTAGGCCCGCTTCTAGTGCGTAAGAACCATCTAGGTTAGGGTCTGTGATCAATCCCTTCCAACCGACGACAGTACGAGGCTTTTCGAAATACGTACGCATTACAATGAAAAGCTCATCTTTGTATTGGTCTTGAATTGCTGCAAGACGCTCTGCGTAGTCAATTGCAGCTTCAGTATCATGTACTGAACAAGGGCCTACGATCACCAAAAGGCGTTGGTCTTCCCCTGTAAGAATGTTTTCTATTTGACGACGTGACTGTGCAATACGCTGGGCTACTTCGTCCGTAATGGGATGGGCGCTTCCTAACTCTGCCGGTGTCGGCATTGGACCCAAAGGTTGGGTTCTTAATTCATCGGTTTTTAATGGCATACCACAGCCTGTTCTTTTTATTGCGAAGCGGTAAAGATAACGGAAACACACCTAGGAATAAACTACTTATCGAGATTCTTCTTTATACGAGGCTGTAAAACTGAAAAATCGACCGTTTGAACAGTTGCTTGTTGCTCTGAAAGCGCTGGCTATTACGCTCAACTGTTGCTTAGCGACCGTGAGTAAGCTGTTAAATCATTTGGACTAGCAGGTTGGTGTTGGGTTATTAAACAACTGTTTCATATCACTGTTTAAATGCTTAATGTTAACAAAATGTTGACATGACTGTGTGTTCGTTATGAACTGGAAGAAAATTAACTGGTCGGATTAGATCTATGTTGTCAGCACTGTCAAAAGCAAACTTCTACCTTAACTATTTCGGTTTCTTTAAAGTCCCATTTATCTGGTTGGCAAGACCAAAGATATTGCAGCTTGACTCGGAGCGAGTAGAAATCAAAATTCCGCTAAAACGCAGAACGAAGAATCACCTCAACAGCATGTATTTTGGCGTACTTGCGGTAGGTGCGGATGTGGCCGGTGGGTTTATGGCGATGAGTAAAGCCCAAGATTGTGGCAAGAAAGTATCGCTCGCCTTTAAAGCCGTCGAAGGGCAGTTTTTGAAACGCCCTGAAGGCGATGTTCATTTCGTGTGCGAAGATGGCAAGTTAATCGATGAAATGTTGGCTGAAACGTTTGAGACAGGCGAGCGTGTAAACAAAGCCGTAAAAATAACCGCCATATGCCCAACTCTTCACGGAGAGGAACCAATGGCGGAATTCTTTCTTACTCTGTCACTGAAGCAAACGGGTGGCTGATATCTTCCACTTCCATTTGCTCGACGGCGACAATCTTGCTTCGATTTAACACGATCTTCCATCGGTAGAATTTGGGCTCACCGTCATGGTTATCTTCTTTGGCGATTAAGTTTATCAGGTGGCGTTTCTCTACCGATTCGCGACTGACTTGCCCATTGTTATGGGTGTAGACTTTATTCGAGCCCTTATCCATCAATCGGGTGAGGGCACGCATACTGACCATTAAAGATTCACGGGTTTCTTCATAACCACTCATAAACTTAGAGGTCGACATTTCAGTTTGAGAGCTATAATGAAGGACTTGTTCTTCTCTTTGAACGACGCGCTTTTTACGAATCGATTTGATTCTGTCTGGCAGTTTGTCCAAAACTTTATAATCGAGCCATTCGAGTTTTTGTCCGACCGCTTTCTTGGTGGTTGGATCGAGATAGAGCTTACGCCATTTAGGCCGACCTTTACGAATCCATCGCCACATCACGTCACGCAAGTCATCTTTGAAGATTTCTCGTAGTGCATAGACGAAAGACATCAATACTATGAAGGAAGCGGTAATCTCACCCCAGTAATCGCGTGCCAAAATCGCAGTGATGGTAACGAACACCATGACAAAGCCAGTCGCACCGCCTTTCACTACACGTTTCATGTTTTTGCCAAGAGACTGTGTTTTCTCTTGCAGGACGACAGGGTGCTCAATCAAACGACGTAGCAGTCGCATCTTGTTACTTAATCGCGTTACGTCGTCACGGACACTTTTTGAGTTATAGTTATTGAGCTTACGGTGTGCCGCCTCTTTCTCTACGATAGCAAGCAAACTCTCTTTTAAGCTCTTGTATTCACTGTCTCGCGGCATGTGTGCGATCAAAGACATCAAACGCTGACCTGTATACCACGAAAGATAGTTGTCGATATTAGCGTAGTAGCGTTTGAGCCCTTCTTCGTAAGGGACACTTCGGCGAAGTTTTTTCAGTATATCGAGGGATAGCTTAATGACTTCGTCTACTTCGTCAGTGGTGACGGTTTCTTTGTTATGCTTGTTGAGCTCATTCACCGCTTTATCTAATGCGATAACATATTGATACGCGAACAAACTCAAACTGACACGATATTGGGTAGTAGAGAGTCGGCCACGTTTTGCAAGTCGACTGTGAACGAGAGGGAGAAGTGTTTTGTCACTGTAATAAGCACGTTTTTGAGTGATGGATTCATAATAGAATTCACTCTCTTTGAGAACGTCAGGAGACAAACCAAGCTCACCTGGTACAAAAAAGTACAAGTCTAAATCAGACTTTTTGGTCGCCGCCATAGAGTGGGAAATTTTGAGTGTAATGCCGTCCTGCTTATCAACGGTTAACAAATAGAGCTCCTGAAAAAAGACAAAATACTTGGCGAAAGCATAACAGAGATTCGCTATAATCACCGCAAATTTAACAAGAGACAGTTGAAATGATTAAAGTTGGTCAGATTAACCACTTAGAAGTAGTAAAAAGAGCCGATTTCGGCCTATTTCTTGATGCTGGCGATTATGGTACGACCTTGTTGCCAAATCGATTTGTTCCAGAAGGTGTAGAAGTAGGTGATTTTCTAGACGCTTTTTTATACTTCGATTCTGACAGTCAGTTAGTCGCCACAACTGAAACGCCAATCGCTCAAGTGGGTGAATGGGGTTTGATGAAAATTGAAGGTGTGAACTCTACGGGCGCATTTGCCGATTGGGGTATTAAGGGCAAAGATCTACTTATTCCTTTTAGTGAGCAGCGTGCTCGTTTTGCAGCGGGGCAAACTGTTTTAGTTTACGTCTACACCGATAAGGCATCAGGTCGTATTGTAGGTACCACTAAATTTAACAAGTGGCTTGATAAGACGCCAGCAAACTACCAACGCAATCAACAGGTGGATCTAATTATCGCAGAGCGAAGCGACTTAGGTTTCAAAGCGATTGTTGAAGGTCAGCACTGGGGTATGATCTTTAAATCTGACGTGTTCGGTAAGCTGTTTATTGGCAAAAAGCTTAAGGGATACATCAAGAGCATTCGTGAAGATGGCAAGATCGATCTTTCTCTACAGAAGGTAGGTGTTGGCAAAATGGACGACTTGAGTCAGAAAGTTCTGGACTTGTTAGAGAAGAAAGGAGGTTTCCTTCCTCTTAATGACAAATCTTCTCCAGAAGCAATTTTTGCTGCCTTCCGCACCAGTAAAGGCACGTTTAAGAAAACAATCGGTGGATTATACAAGCAAGGAAAGATCGTTATCGATAAAGAAGGCATTCGCCTTGCTTAGTTAAAATTTGAAGCCGCTTCCATAAAAAAAGGCCCAATGCTGATCCTGCTTTGGGCCTAGGGGAAGGGCTCATAGAGAGCCTGCGCTAACTGTTTGAATTTCCGACTTTATCCATACCTAAAGTGTAGTCCAAGATTCGGAAATCGCTAGGCTCTCATAGAATTTCATACTATTGTTTTATCGATTAGAATAGATTTTTATCTCTTACCAATTCACGCGGTAAACCATTCTTAATTCGATTTCCAACCCATTTTCCTAGACCAATCACGTCGTTACCTAATTTAACGATCACTTCGCCCTTACCAGATAGCCCCTCTGGTCGAACATCACGGCCCATAAACCATTCTCTAGCATCGTCGACTGAAAGTGCTACTGATGTCGTTTCAGTTCCGTTAGCAAGTGCCGTTGCCACTTGATGCTGCCAGCGATAACCTTTTTTATGAGCTTCGGCGATTTTGATCCCCATTCGTGAAAAGCGCAATTCGCCGAGCATAGGCTCCAACGCATGCGGAAATAGCCATACATCGTTGTCGCGCAGCCAAACAGAACAATCGTCAGGTAGGTCGATATCTAAGGTTGCTTTTAGCTTGGTTTGAATGTCAGCTTGGGTTTTAGCGCTGGCTTTTTCGAAAGGGAACTTGCCCAATCTTTTCTTCACTTTCGGCGCTTCGACCGAACCAAGCTTTCGTATGCGGGCAACAAAGAAGCCTTCGCAGTCATAAACTTGAGGGAATATGTGCAAGAAACCCTCTTCAGTTAGGGCTTTGTCCGCGTCTGGGAAAAGGTCGCCCAAGCTTTCAAAACTCACCTCTTCATCAAACACCTCTTTCAGGTGATGACAAACTTGCTGATTTTCTTCAATGCTCAACGTACAGGTGGAGTACACCATCACGCCACCAGGTTTTAAGGCATGAAACGCACTTTCGATCAGATCTTTTTGCGTATCTGAAATGGAGATAACCGACTCTTTTGTCCAGTTTTTCATTGCGTCTGCATCTTTGCGTACGGTTCCTTCCCCAGAGCAAGGTGCATCAATCAGCACCGCATCAAACTGCTCTGGTAGCCAGCCGCCGAACACACGACCATCGAAGTTGCTCAATGCCGTATTGCGCACACCACAACGCTCAATATTGGCATGCAAGACTTTGACTCGGCTGGCAGAAAACTCATTCGCTACCAATACGCCGTTATTATCCATACAGGCAGCAATTTGAGTCGTCTTAGAGCCTGGTGCAGCCGCCATATCGAGCACACTTGCAAACTCTTCGCTTTGCTTAAACAACGCAGAGACCGGCATCATTGAACTAGCTTCTTGAATGTAGAACAGACCAGACATATGCTCTGCGGTGTTTCCTAGCGGAACTTCAGATTCATCTGCTTCAATCCAAAAACCTTCATCGCACCAAGGCACTGCTTCTAATTGCCAACCTTTACTTTTCGCTCGCTCAAGAAATTCTTCTACGGTTATTTTCAGCGTATTAACACGAATACTCTTGCGAAGAGGGCGCTGACATGCAGCGACGAAATCGTCCATGTTCAGACCTTGAGGAAGAATGGATTCGATTTCAGACAGGAACTCTTCTGGTAGATAAACGTTATGATGCAAAGCTATGTCTCGACTGGCTTAAAAGGTCGCTGATTATAGCCAAATAATAGAAAAAACGCAGCGGTTAGGCTGCGTTTTATTGGGTAATAGTGAAGAAATCGTTGAGTGCTAGGGTTTAGGAATAGCCGCTCGCCATTCTTTCCAGCCTTCTTCTGCTTTAGCGTAAAGATAGAAAGATTGACCTTGCTCGGCGATTGGTTCTAGCTGCTTTTGTTCTGGAGTAGAGAAGGTGATACCCCCACGAACTAAACTATCAAAAGTTCCCGCCTTGATGTTTGCTCCGGTGAGACCGATAGAAACGTCCACACCTGATGTATTCCAGAAAACACTATTGCGTCGCACCAGATAGGCGTAGTTAGGGTCAATGACAACCGTCGAAACCACGCGGTCAGCGAATTCACCCAACTCTACCTTGGTCACTTCACCGACTTCAATCTCTCGGTAAAGTACCGGAGTTCCAGCACTGATTGAACCACGAGACTCACTTTGCAGAGTAAAGGTAACGCCACGGATAGCTTTCTTATTGGTATGCAAAGCGAATTGGTTCTTAGTTTTCCCCTTACCTGGTTGTACGCTGATGGATTGCGCGAGCAAGTTCTGAATATTCTTCACACCACGCAGTCCAACTTCGGCTTTTGGTAGCCAGAAGTAAGAACCTTCAACGGCAATCGTATCGGTGTACTCCGGAAGAATACGCGCTTTGACTTCGACACTCTTACGGTTAAAGTTAGGCACCACAAGCGTTACTTCACCGACCTTTACGCCGTTATAGTTGATGCTCGTTCCCTTAGAAAGAGTGTTCTCGCCTTCAAGTGTCAGGGTAATCACTTGGCCAAATTTACGAGCTGTCTTGAAATCTTTATACAGTAGCCATTTGTCATTTTGCTTATTGTCGACGCCAGGCAGTGAGTCAAACGCGATGCCACCTTGAATCAGGGATTTGAGTGGCGCGGCCTTAACATTAATACCCGCTAGGCTAGCATCAATCTCAACGCCGGAGCGATTCCAAAACACAGTTTGCTCTGTGACTAAATGTTTATATTGGTTTTCGATGCTGGCTGAGATAATGACACCACCATCAACTAGATAGAAATCAGCCACGTTACCAACTTGAAGGTTACGATAGAGCAGTGGGCTACCTTTACTGATCGGAGGCAACTCGTTAGCGTACATCGTCAACTTAGTCGACCCAGACATATTGTACTTCGCCAGTTCAGCCAGCGACTTGCTTGGATAGAGTCGATATTTTTCCTGTGCGTTCTCTTTTCCTTCACTGACAAAACTGATTGAACCAGTCAGAAGTTGCTTAGCGGGTGGAACGCTGATGTTTAGCCCAGATTCTGTCAATTCAGCACTGGCACTGCCAGTCACAAAGAAACGGTTCTGAGATTTGATCAAATGGGCGTAATCGCTATCAACTAAAGCGTCGAGTTGAACTTTATCGTCCACTAAACGAACTTGAGTCACACTACCTACACTAATACCGCGGTAGAGAATATGTGCCCCCTCATCTAAGCCAAATGAGTTGTCTGCAACCAAGTGAACCGACACCGAGCGAGCTTGCTGGCGATTAAACTCATCTTTTCGAACGGCACTAAATTTACGTGAGCGATTTCCTTCACCCGGCACAATCGTTAAGAAGTTACCTTTAACGATGTTGGCAATGTTTTCCACACCAGAAAGCGACACTTTGGCTTCTTCGAGAATAAATTTACTGCCCGTGGTCAGCATATCGCTGAAAGCGGGTTGAATGGCTGCTGAAGCGATAATACTCTCGCGGCCATTACTCAGTTCTAAATCAGTGATCTGACCGATTTCGATACCGCGATACATGATTGGTGCACCGTTTTCACTGATGTTGTTGTTGTCAGGAAGCTCAACCTTAATTGCAATACCACGACCCGCCGTTTTGATATCGGGGTAGAGTCTAAATTCAGTGTTGTCAGCAACAGGCGCGCCTCCATCTGGAGAGTCAACGGCGATAGAGCCGCCAATTAATGCGCTGAAGCTTTCAAGGCGCACATCGACACCTTCAAAACCAATATTGGCCCCAATACCGCTTACGTTCCAAAAGCGACTGTCATCGGTGATGATATGTCGGTATTCATCTTGGATAGATGCTTGAATAACGACGTGTTTTGAATCTGAATGGAGCTGATAGCTATATACTTCGCCAATTGGGATTTTACGATACACTATTTGCGAACCAACAGAGATTCCTCCAAGGTCACGCGCTTTGAGTGAAATATTCAAGCCTTCACTTGCCATAAGGTCAGATGGCGCCCGCTCTAGAGCCGTAAATTCTGTTTCTGGTTCTGACGGATTACTGCTAGGTGATATGGCGATGTAGTTGCCCGAAACGAGCGCATCGAGTCCGGAGATCCCTGATAGGCTAGCGGTAGGCTTGACCATCCAAAATCGAGTCTCTTTCGTCAGTAGCTTAGTTGCTTCAGGGTAAATATCTGCATCTACATAAATACTTTGCAAGTCTTCCGCTAGGTTGATGTCTTTCACCATACCCACTTCTAGACCTTGGTAGCGAATCGTTGTTCTACCTGCAATCAGGCCTTGTGCATCAGAAAAGTAGATCTGCACGCGCTGCCCAGCATCTTGAACCGCTTTAAACACCAACCATCCTGCTAATACCATGGTCAATATAGGTAGCAGCCACAATGGCGATAGCCCTTTATTACGCTTGATATTAGGCGAGTAAGAGTTTTGTGTCGGAGAAGGATTACTCATTTAGTGACTCTTTGTTTTTGTTTTCGTCTGGGTAGTTATCCCAAATCAACCTCGGATCCATGCTTTCTGCTGCTAGCATTGTCAATACAACAACAATACCAAATGCAACCGCCCCATACCCGGGCGTGAAATCAAGGATTTGGCCTCGATCAACTAATGTCATCATGATGGAGATAACGAACAAGTCCATCATGGACCATCGACCGATCCACTTAATAATGAAATAGATGGTCATTCTGTGTCTGTGGTAGACCTTACGCTTAAACTGGATGGCGAGTAGTAGATAGGACAAGCCAAGAATTTTCGCGACAGGTACCACAATACTGGCGACAAAGATAATTACAGCGATGCCGGTCATGCCGCTTTTGACTAAAGAGGCGACCCCTGAAAAGATCGTATCTTCCAATCGCTTACCATTGGTTAAAAGAATGGAAATAGGGATTAAGTTAGCTGGGAAAATCGCAATCGAAGCGGCAATGAGGTAAGCCCACGTTTTTTGAATCGAACGCGGCTTACGGTGGTGAATAGGGCAATGACAGCGTTTGCACTCAGTCCCTTCAGGTTGAGATAGGTGACAATGGTGACAGTGTAGCGTTTTTTCTGTTGCAGCGTACTTGTCTTCTGGCTCATACACTTCCCAGTACCTTCGGACACTCACACGAGTAACAAGTAACACGGTTGATACCTGAAGAAGCAGTAGGCCTATTAAACCAGGCCCAACAATGATGTCTGAATAGTCTTGTAGTTTGAAACAAGAAATGGCGATACTCACCAAGAACACGTCGATCATCACCCAAGGTTTTAAGTGTTGGACAAGGGCTAACGATACCTTGAGTAGTTTAAATTGGTGATACTTTAAGGCGATGTGCGCCGTCACTACTGAACTGCAAACAATCAACGGGGCGATAGAACTACAGAAAAAGATCAGTAATGACAGCATAACGAAGCCTTCTTGAAACAGAGTAAAGACTCCGTCTGGAAGGGTCGCAGGTATCATGACGCCAAACAGGCGAATACTAATAAAATCGAAAAAGTGGGAAGGAATAAACAGTAGCAGACAGGTCAGCGCAATCGCGAGATTACCTGAAAGAGAAGGGCGACCACCTCGATACAGTTTGGTATTACATCGAGGACAGTATGCCGTTTTACCTCGCTCAACTTCGACAAGATCAACGGGAAGCTCGCAACCGTCGCATAACCGAACAGAGACTAACTTAGAAGAATGGGCATGCATAGGTGGAGGAGGGCTCATTGCTCCTCCTCAAGTAAATAGGCGTTATATTGGCTAACTATGCGATTGCACACTGCCATATAATGTTTGATATAAACCTTGTTGTTCAACCAACTCTCCGTGTGTACCCGCTTGGCTCACTTGTCCATCTTCTAGTACGTAAATTAGGTCTGCTTGTTTAACCGCAGATAATCGGTGCGCTACGATCAGTGTAGTACGACCTTTCAAAAATTCTGTCAGTGCTTTATGCAAGGCTGCTTCTGTCGCCGTATCGAGGGCGGACGTTGCTTCATCCAAAATAACAAACTTTGGATTACTTAAAATCATTCGCGCAATGGCTAAACGCTGCCTTTGACCACCAGACAAACGGATACCGCTTCGACCTATTTGTGTTTCTAAACCGTCACTTAATTGGCTAATGACATCTTGCATTTGTGCAATTTCAAGTGCCCGCCACAACTGCAAATCATCGTAGGTCGAACCAAGGGTCAGATTATGCCTTAAAGTGTCATTAAATAGTATAGGCTGTTGTAATACAACGGCAATTTGGTCTCTAATTATGTCAAAACTGATATCGTCAGTGGTTTGACCATTAAATCGTATTGAGCCTGAATTCGCCTGATAAACTCCAATAAGCAGTTGGATGAGTGTTGATTTTCCGCCGCCACTGGCACCAACCAATGCTACCTTTTTTCCGGCCGGAATAGACAGATTAAGATTGGTTAAGACCTGAGTTTCTTCATTATAAGAGAAGTTTACATCTTCAATCTCGATATCTACTTCTCGGTCTTGAGTAAATGGATTGACCTTGCTGACAGGTCGATGCTCTTCCTCTAAATCGAGTAGGGCATTGATGCGTTTTAACGCTGCTTTCGCGCTGTACCAAGAGAACTGAATACCCAATAGCTCCTGCACTGGAGAAAGCATAAACCACAAGTAACCAAAGACGGCGAAGATCTGGCCGATGGTCAGGTCGCTAAACAGCACCATTAGCATGGCGACCGCTCGGAATAACTCAAACCCTAGCAAAAATAGTAGGAATGACACTCTCCCTGCCGCTTCCGATTGCCAAGCATACTTATCCGCATCAACACGAATCTGGTTAGCTTGATCCTTGAGTTCATTGAGGAACTCTCGTTCTCTATTGGCGGCGCGCAGTTGATAAATACCGTCCAAGGTTTCAACCAAGCGATTTTGAAAGCGTTCAAAAGATTGGTTTTCACGCTTTTTAAGGTGCTTAACCTTACTACCTAGCTTACGAGAGAAATAAATGACAACCGGGTTAACCAGCAATATAAACAGTCCGAGACGCCAATCTAGCCATAGTAGAACGCCCGCAGTACCAATGACGGTCAACAGGCTAATCAAGAACTTACTCAGTGTAGAGCCAATGAACTGGTCAATAGTCTCTATATCAGTGATAAGGTGCGCATTGATGCCTCCGCTTCCACGCGTTTCGTATTGACGAATGCTAATGCGTCCCAGTTTATCAATCATCTTACTGCGCATTTGGAAGGTAATGGTTTTTGACACCAAGGTAAATTGGCGGCTTTGTAGGATGCTGAGTGCTTGGCTGGCACTGCGCATAATGACCACCAGCAATAGAGTCAGCGCGATGTAGCCTGTTGGTGTCTGCATTGAAGTGGGTAGCATGGCATTCATTGCCTCTAGCCCTTTACCCGGTTGATTAAGAAGGACTTCATCCACCATGAGCGGCATTAATAGAGGGATCGGCACGCTGATTAAGGTCGCAATCAGCGCGATGACATTGGCAAGTATTAGTTTCGACTTGTGCTTTTTTACTTGAGTTATCAACCAAGAACGGCTAATAGTGTTGGGATTATCGATCATTATAATGAGAATGCTTACTATTTAATGTTTGCGGCGATTGTACGCAGATTTATGTTAGAAGTCTCTAATTTTACAAAGGTCACGAATTTTCAAAAGGATGTAACAATGAAAATAGAACATTACCACCGCTTAACCAAGCAAGCTGCGGCATTAATTGAATCTGAAACCGATCTTATTGCGAATCTATCGAATGTCAGTGCTTTGCTTAACATGGAATTAGACAACCTAAACTGGGTTGGTTTTTATCTAATGAAAGACGGTGAGTTAGTTCTTGGCCCATTCCAAGGTAAACCAGCTTGTGTTCGTATTCCTGTTGGTCGTGGTGTATGTGGAACAGCGGTAGCAACTAACACAGTACAACGCATATACGATGTGCATGAGTTTGAAGGTCATATTGCTTGTGATGCAGAGAGTAATTCTGAGCTAGTTATCCCATTTTCAATTAATGGTGAAATTGCTGGGGTGCTAGATATTGATAGCCCTAATGTGGGTCGATTCAATGAAATTGATGAGGAAGGACTGACATTTTTGATGAGCGAAGTAGAAAAGCTGCTTAATTCACACGCTATCGGGGCATAATTTGTCTATTGAGTGTGGTTTTTCGCTTGCAGGTCACTATAATACCTCAAATATTTAATTCTTAATGCTCGCGGGCAAGCCGCAATAACCAGGAATCCTCATGGAAAACACTGAAAAGTTAAAAAACAGCAAAGAAGTTATCGCATATATTGCTGAATGTTTCCCTAAGTGCTTTACTTTAGAAGGTGAAGCAAAGCCACTTAAAATTGGTATTTTTCAAGATCTTGCGGAGCGTCTAACGGACGATCCAAAAGTAAGCAAAACTCAACTTCGTGCAGCGTTAAGACAATACACTTCATCATGGCGTTACCTTCACGGTGTGAAGCCTGGTGCAGTACGTGTAGATTTAGATGGCAACCCAGCAGGTGAGCTAGATGAGGAACACGTAGAACACGCGAAAACAGCACTAGCTGAGAGCAAAGCGAAAGTGCAAGCTCGTCGTAAAGAGCAAGCGCAAAAAGCTCGTGAAGAAGGCAAAGCGAAAGCTAAGCCAGCTGCGAAAAAGCCACAAGGCCGTCGCCCACAACAGAATAAAGTACAAAAAGCCAATAAGCCGGTAGAAACGCGTGCTTTGAATGCTGACGAAGTAAAAGTTGGCAATCAAGTAAACGTCAATATGGGTAAAGGAAACATGGCTGCGACTATCGTTGAAATCAATAAGGAAGATGTGCGTGTTCAACTGTCTAACGGCCTACAAATGGTTGTAAAAGCGGAGCACCTACGCGCATAAAGGAGATACTCCTACGCATGAAATGCCGTTCAAAAATGTCGCTGATCGCTGCTAGCTTATGGCTAGCAGCTTCTTCAGCCTATGCTCTAGAAGCAAAAATTACCCTTGAGGACTTACCTGTCCTTTCTCCGGAAGCACAACACGCCACAGCAAGTAAGCGTGTCGAAGAAAAGCTTACCAGCTCTCACTACAAACATATCAAACTCAATGATGACCTTTCGCGTAAGATCTTTTGGCGCTATGTCGAATCATTGGACTACAACAAGAACGTCTTCACTCAAGCTGACATCGATGCCATCTCTAAGTGGCAAGATTCTATTGATGACCAGTTAAAGTCGGGTGACACTCAAATTGCATTTGAACTGTACAACTTGTCGATGAAGCGTCGTTATGAGCGATTTGTTCATGCGCTTAAGCTTCTTGATACAGAAATGAAGTTTGATGTCGACGAGAGTATTGAGCTTGATCGCAGTGAAGCCACTTGGCCAAAAGACACGGCAGAGCTTGATGAGTTGTGGAGAAAGCGAGTCAAGTATGACGCTCTTAACTTGAAACTAACAGGTAAAGAGTGGGACGAAGTCAAAGAAGTTCTTGGTAAACGATACAACAACGCTTTGAAGAGGCTGAGCCAAACGCACAGTGAAGATGTATTCCAGTTCTATATGAATGCATTTGCTCGTGAAGTGGATCCTCATACTAGTTACCTTTCTCCTCGTAATGCCGAGCAGTTCCAAACAGAGATGAATCTTTCTCTAGAAGGGATTGGTGCAGTATTGCAAATGACGGATGACTACACTGTCATTCGCTCTTTGGTCGCTGGTGGTCCAGCTTCTAAGAGTAAGCAACTGGGCGAGGGTGATCGAATCATTGGCGTTGGTCAAGATGGCGAAGAGATAGTTGATGTCATTGGTTGGCGACTCGATGATGTCGTGCAGTTAATCAAAGGCCCGAAAGGCACTAAGGTTAACCTGCAGATCTTGCCTGAAGGTAAAGATGCGAAAGCAACGGTTATTACCTTGGTTCGTGACAAAATTCGTTTGGAAGACCGCGCTGTTAAATCTGAAGTGATCGAGAAAGACGGCAAGAAGATTGGTGTGCTTGAAGTCCCTAGCTTCTATGTCGGTCTAGCAGAAGATACAGACAAGCTGATTTCTGAGCTAAAAGAGCAGAATGTTGATGGTATCATCGTCGACCTTCGCAATAACGGCGGCGGCGCTTTGACAGAAGCTTCGGCACTAACCGGACTGTTCATCAAGAGTGGGCCAGTGGTTCAAGTACGTGACAGCTACGGCCGAGTCAATGTGAAAGGCGACTTTGACGACCAGATCAGTTATGACGGTCCAATGAGTGTCTTGATCAACCGTAATAGTGCATCAGCATCAGAGATTTTTGCGGCAGCTCTACAAGATTATGGTCGTGCCGTGATTCTTGGTGAAAACTCGTTTGGTAAAGGCACGGTTCAACAACACCGTACGCTTGGCAAGATCTATGACTTGTTCGATAAAGAGCTTGGTTATGTTCAGTATACGATTCAGAAGTTTTACCGAATCGATGGTGGTAGTACGCAAAATAAAGGTGTAGCGCCTGATATTGCGTATCCAACAGCAGTTGACCCTAGCGAAACTGGTGAGAGTGTTGAAGATAACGCTCTGCCTTGGGATAGCATCGACAAAGCCAAATACAAAGTGTTACAGCGTAACTCTGAGATGGTTAATCAGCTAGCTGCCAAGCATGAAGCTCGTATTGCCAAAGATCTTGAATTTGGCTTTATCGCTGAAGATATTGCTAAGTACAAAGCAGAAAAAGACGACAACACTTTATCACTGAATAAGAAAACTCGTCAGGCTGAGAGCGATCAAGCAGATGAAAGACGTTTAGCTCGAATCAACGAACGTCAGAAAGCTGAGGGTGAAGAGCCATTTAAGTCTTTAGATGATGTACCTAAAGATTATGAAGCGCCCGATGCCTACCTAGATGAATCTGTAGCCATTATGGTTGATATGATTAAATCGTAAGTTTAATCAATGATTTAAAAAGCGGACCTAACTGGGTTCGCTTTTTTTTTATAGATAATTAATGTGATTTAGATCAATTTTTTCGCTAAATAAACTTTGTGTGCCTAAGCTTAAAGAAAAAGAGTAAGGAGCACGCTATGAGATTGATTGTTTTGATATCGCTAATGTTTAGCTTCTCAGTGCTAGGTAATGGGGTACGTGACAACAGTGACTTAACGCAGTTTGATCACCCATTCTTACTAGGTGATTGGTATTTGGTGAATCCAAACCCAGAGAAATCACAAGAAAACTTTTTGGCGATTAAGCTAACGCTTGACTCAAACTACAGCTTTAAAATTGATATTCAAAAACGAGATTATTCAGTCGATCACTGGGAAGGATTTTACACCGCGAATGAAGATACTATTATCCTGGGATTGGATACTTCTGAACCACAAGTTTACCAGTATGCAGCTAACCATAATCTGCTAAATCTTAATGGAGTGACCTTTACTAAGGCGCTATCAAATTCTTTGGCTGGAATGTGGTCGAGTGCCCATTTTGAGGGCGATGAAGCTTTATCGAGTGATGTTCATAAACTTGATCTTATCCTTCAACCTGATTTTGTGTTCATGTTCAGAGTGAGTAACGATGACGGTGATGAAGCGGTACACAGGGGGGTGTATTACACTGAAGGGGAGCATTTAGTTCTTTTATACGAAAACGGCGAACATGAAACCCGTTATACACTCAATAAAGATACCCTTACTTTAGAAATGGAAGAAGGTTCTTTATACGCAGTACTCAATCGAATACGTTAGTGAGATAAGTGTGAGGTTTGATGACTATCTAGACAAATAGTTTGAGTTCGACGTCAACAATAGACAAAAAACGAGGTATTTCTTAGCAGAGCCTCGTTTTTTTGTATCTAGAGTTGTAAGCTAACACGCAATTCGTCAGCGTTGATTTTACAACGTTCTAGCCATACTAACGTATATACGTAGTGTGCTCTTCAAATGAATTTAGTCAGAAGGATTTAGACATGGCTCAGACTCCTCAAGCCAAATACCGCAAAGACTATCAGTCTCCATCTCATACTATTACTGATATCGATCTTACGTTTGACCTATTCGATAACGAAACCACTGTGACGGCAGTGTCGCAGGTTAAACAGTTAAAAGACGCAACAACGATTCGTCTAGAAGGTGAAGACCTTAAACTGAAAAGCATTCACGTCAATGGTGAAGCTTGGACTGCCTATGAAGAATTAGAAGGTGCTTTAGAAGTTCATCAGTTACCAGAGCAAACTGAACTTAAGATTGTGACCTTGATTGACCCGGAAGCAAATACGGCGCTAGAAGGTCTTTATAAGTCAGGCGGCGCGTTCTGTACCCAGTGTGAAGCTGAAGGTTTCCGACGCATTACTTACTACATGGATCGCCCTGATGTATTGGCGAAATACACCACGAAAGTGATTGCCGATAAAGCGGAGTATCCATTCCTGCTCAGTAACGGTAACCGTGTTGCAGAAGGTGAACTTGAAGGCGGACGTCATTGGGTTCAGTGGCAAGACCCGCATCCAAAACCTGCGTACTTGTTTGCTTTAGTGGCAGGTGATTTTGATGTACTGCGTGATAAGTACATCACTAAGTCTGGCCGTAATGTTGAACTGGAAATCTTCGTTGATAAAGGCAACTTAGATCGCGCGCCGCATGCGATGACATCATTGATCAATTCAATGAAGTGGGATGAAGAGCGCTTTGGTCTAGAGTATGACCTTGATATTTACATGATTGTAGCGGTCGACTTCTTCAATATGGGCGCGATGGAGAACAAAGGTCTAAACATCTTTAACTCTAAGTTTGTCCTCGCGAATGAAAAAACGGCGACAGATACCGATTACCTCGGTATTGAAGCGGTAATTGGTCATGAATATTTCCACAACTGGACAGGTAACCGAGTCACTTGTCGCGATTGGTTCCAGTTAAGCCTGAAAGAAGGTCTGACCGTATTCCGTGATCAAGAGTTTTCTTCGGATCTTGGTTCTCGCGCAGTAAATCGTATCAATAATGTCCGTATTATTCGCGGCCCACAGTTTGCAGAAGATGCGAGCCCAATGTCTCACCCGATTCGTCCTGAGCAAGTTATTGAAATGAATAACTTCTACACATTAACTGTGTACGAAAAAGGCAGTGAAGTGATTCGAATGATGCATACCTTGCTTGGCGAAGAGGGCTTCCAAAAAGGCATGAAGCTTTACTTTGAGCGTCATGATGGAACTGCAGCGACGTGTGAAGATTTTGTCTCAGCGATGGAAGACGCATCGGGCGTAGATCTGAAGCAGTTCCGCTTGTGGTACAGCCAATCTGGTACACCGACTGTAAAAGTCAGCAGTGAATATGATCAAGTAGCGAAAACCTACGCACTCACTGTAGAGCAGGCTACTGAACCAACTCAAGACCAAGCTGACAAACAAGCACTTCATATTCCGTTTGACGTTGAGCTCTATGCACAAAATGGTGATGTGATTGAGTTACGCCGTAACGGTAAGCTGGTCAGCAATGTGCTTAATGTCACTGAACTTAAGCAGACGTTTATCTTCGAGCAAGTGAACGAGCGTCCAGTTCCTTCACTGCTGCGTGAGTTCTCTGCTCCGGTGAAATTAGAGTACGACTACAGCGATGAAGAGTTGATCTTCCTAATGGTGAAAGCACGCAACGAATTTGCTCGTTGGGATGCAGGTCAAATGCTGTTAGCGAAATACATCCGTAGTAACGTAGAAAAAGTTCAGGCCGGTAATGAAATAGAGTTGGCTGCTGAAGTGATTGACGCATTCCGCGGCGTGTTACTGTCAAGCGAGTTAGAGCCGGCATTTATTGCTGAAATGATGTCTTTGCCAAGTCACAACGAAGTGAGTGGTTGGTATAAACAAGTTGATGTTGATGCGGTAGCGAAAGTACTCAAGGCAATCAAAGTCACCTTGGCGACGGAACTTGAAGATGAGTTGAGCGCTATCTACCATAGCCTCAAGCAGCAAGATTACACTATTGAACATGCGGCTATCGGTAAACGTTCTCTACGCAATACGGCATTAGGCTATCTTGCTTACACTGAGCAAGGCAATACCTTGGCTAAGGCTCAGTATGCTGATGCGAACAACATGACTGATACCATTGCGGCAATGAGCGCAGCAAACAGTGCTCAGCTAGAATGTCGTGAGGCATTGATGTCTGATTACAGTGACAAGTGGAAGCATGACGGACTTGTGATGGACAAGTGGTTTGCTCTGCAAGGGACAAACCCTGCTGAAAATGTACTAGAAGTGATCAAGCAAACCATGAACCATGAAGCGTTTAGCTTGAAAAACCCGAACCGAACTCGTAGCTTAGTGGGCTCGTTCCTCAATATGAACCCAGTACGTTTCCACGCAAAATCTGGTGAAGGTTACAAGTTTGCCGGCGAGATCTTACGCGAATTAAATAGCAGTAACCCGCAGGTGGCGTCGCGCTTAATTGACCCATTATTGAAATTCCGTAAATATGATGACGAGCGTCAGGCTCTTATCAAAGCGGAACTTGAAACATTGAAAGCGATGGACAACCTAGCGAAAGATTTGTTTGAGAAAGTGACGAAAGCGTTGGAGTCTTAATCAATCTGTCTAAAACAGTAGCACTTTTAAGTGCTACTGTTTATTTATACAGGTATTTTGTTTTATCAGAAAAATCGTTACTTTTTTGACCAAACCATGAATCAATATCACTTTACCCTTAACATCTCTTATCAAACTTTTTTAGCTCACTACAATGGGGCGGCAAGCAACGTTTTAGTGGTTACAGACAAAGGCTTACGCCTGCAATTGCCTGCATCGCGTTTCAGACCATTTCTTAGTCAAATAGGGCTAAAAGGGCGCTTCAGATTAACAACTGACCAAAATAATAAGTTTCTAAAGTTAGAACTGCTGTGAGCAACTGATTTTATAGAAGTTTAAATAGAACCTTAGTCACATTCTCAAACATTTCACCTCTTACCACTCCCAAAAGAATTAACTATTTATCAATAAAGCTTTTACAATAAAGCGGCATTACCCGTGTTAAGCACTATGCTTACAACAACCCCCAAAAAACATACAATTCTAATTGTGGAGTGTGATTATGACCGCGCGTGAAACACTGATGCCGGTTCTGCTTGAAAAAGTGTATAAGCTTATTCAAGACAAACTCGAGCTTGCTCATCAACCCCTAGTCACCCAACTAGCTCAACATTTATTTAGCAACATTTCTCAAGACGATTTAGTCGAGCGTAACGAATCCGATCTTTACGGTGCCGTTGTGTCGCTATGGCATCATATTAATGAGAAAAAAGCTGACGAAATTTCTGTTCGAGTATTTAATCCAACCGTGAGCCGCCAAGGCTGGCAGTCTACCCACACAATCGTAGAGATTGTTGTACCAGATGGTCCTTTCTTAGTGGACTCAACAAAAATGGCGTTGAGCCGTTTGGATCTTTCATCACACTTGATGCTGCATGGGCCAACACAGATTGCCCGTTCAGATAAAGGCGAGATTACAGCGATTAACCAAGGAGACGGTGCACTTCAGTCTCTATTCCATATTGAGGTTGACCGCTTAAGCTCCAAAGAAGAAATGGCTTCACTGAAAGCTGAACTATTAAGCATTCTGAATGACACCGGATTAGTTGTTCAAGACTGGTTACTGATGGTTGAAAAACTTGAAGAGGTAACTGCTCAGGTAGAATCGCAACAAGGAGAGGTTGAGATCCAGCGTGATCGTTACGATGAGTCGATCCAATTCCTTCGTTGGTTGGGGAATCACAACTTCACGTTTATGGGGTATAAAGAGTACGATCTTGTTTCAGTGGATGGCGATACCGAACTTCGCCCAACGGCTGATAAAGGTCTGGGGCTATTTGCGAATCGCGAGCGTGTGCGCACTGTTAAGCTATCGGATTTCCCTGACTCTGCACGTTTAGAAGCGAAAAAGCCATTCCTTTTGATCGTGACCAAAGGCAACCGCGCGTCTCGTATTCACCGTCCTGCTTACACGGATTATATCGGCATCAAGAAATTTGATAAGAACGGTAAAGTGATTGGTGAGCATCGCTTCACTGGTCTATACACTTCTGCGGTATACAATCAGAGTGTTGAAGGCATCCCACTGATTCGTGAGAAAGTGGAACGTATCCTCGAAGCAAGTGGTTACCGAGAAGGTTCATACTCTTACAAAGCACTTCACAATATTTTAGAAAACTACCCACGCGACGAGCTTCTTCAAGCGAAAGAAGAGGAACTGCTCGAAGTCGGTATGGGTGTTGTACAGATGCAAGATCGAGATCTACTGCGTCTGTTCGTTCGCAAAGACCCGTTTGGTCGTTTCTTTAGCTGCATGGTTTATGTGACTAAAGATCGTTACAACACAGAACTGCGTCGACATACACAACGAATTCTTCAGCAGTATTTCGGCTGTAAACAAGAAGTGGAATTTACCACTTACTTCTCTGAGAGCCCACTAGCTCGAACTCACTATATTGTTCGTGTTGATAACAACAACATGGACGTAGACGTTAAAACGATTGAGCAAAACTTAATGGAAGCATCTTCAACTTGGGATGATCGTTTATCAGAAGCGATCGTGGCGAACTTTGGTGAAAGTAAAGGTCTGCCACTTGCTAAAGATTACTTACGTGCATTCCCACGTTCGTACAAAGAAGATGTGATGCCTGGTTCAGCTGTTGCTGATATTGAGCGCTTAGAAAAACTCAGTGATGACAACAAATTAGGCATGCTTTTCTACCGCCCACAAGAGTTGGGTGCAGATTCAAAATCAGTACGCTTAAAGCTTTACCATCGTGATGAGCCTATCCATCTATCCGATGTGATGCCAATGCTTGAGAACCTGGGCTTACGCGTGATTGGTGAATCGCCATACGAGGTACGCAAAGCGAATGGTCAGGTTTACTGGATCCTAGATTTCTCAATGCTCCATAAGAGCGAGAAAACTGTCGATCTTCGAGAAGCTCGTGATCGTTTCCAGCAGGCATTTGCTGCAATTTGGGCTGGTGAACTTGAAAGTGATGGCTTTAACCGTTTGGTACTAGGTGCATCATTAACGGGTCGTGAGATTTCGATTCTTCGTGCTTATGCTCGTTACATGCGTCAAGTTGGTTTCCCATTCAGTCAACAATATATCGAAGACACGCTGAACCATTACCCAGATCTAGCGAAAGGGCTGGTGGAGCTATTTGGTAAGCGTTTCGAACCTAAATTCAAAGGCAGCCAAAAAGGTCAGAACGATCTTATCGCTAAGATTACTGAGCAGTTGGATCATGTTGAAAGCCTGGATGATGATCGTATTCTTCGTCGTTACATGGAGATGATCACTGCTACTCTCCGTACTAACTACTATCAGTTAAATGAAGACAAGCAGCCTAAGCCTTGGCTATCACTTAAGATGAAACCTAGTGATATTCCAGAAATTCCTCAGCCAGTACCAGCGTTTGAGATCTTTGTTTATGCACCAGATATTGAAGGTGTTCACTTGCGTGGCGGCAAAGTAGCGCGTGGTGGTCTACGTTGGTCAGATCGTCAAGAGGATTTCCGTACCGAAATTCTTGGCCTAGTGAAAGCGCAGCAAGTTAAGAACACGGTGATTGTTCCTGTTGGTGCTAAAGGTGGTTTCGTCTGTAAACGTCAGCCTATGTTAAGTGGCCGTGACGAAATCTTCGCTGAAGGTCAACGCTGTTACAAACGCTTTATCCGTGCGCTACTGGATGTGTCAGACAACATCATTGAAGGTGAAGTCGCTCATCCTAAGAGTGTAGTTCGCCATGATGAAGATGATCCGTATTTGGTTGTTGCGGCTGATAAAGGTACAGCGACGTTCTCAGATCTTGCTAACTCTGTATCAGAGGAATACAACTTCTGGTTAGGTGATGCATTTGCTTCAGGTGGTTCAAACGGTTATGACCACAAAGCGATGGGTATCACAGCGAAAGGTGGTTGGGAATCGGTTAAGCGTCATTTCCGTGAAATGGGAATTAACTGTCAGACCACAGATTTCACTGCTATTGGTGTTGGTGATATGGCCGGTGACGTATTTGGTAACGGTATGCTGCTATCTAAGCACATTCGCTTGCAAGCTGCGTTTAACCACATGCATATCTTTATTGACCCGAACCCAGAGTCAGCGCCAAGTTGGGAAGAGCGCAACCGCTTATTCAATCTTCCACGTTCTAGCTGGGAAGACTATGACGCTAAGCTAATCTCAAAAGGCGGCGGTATTTTCTCTCGCCGTGCTAAGTCGATTTCTCTAACGCCAGAAATCCAAAAGATGCTGCGTACCAAGAAATCTTCGGTTGCCCCTAATGATCTGATTAAGATGATCCTATCTATGGAAGTCGATCTTCTATGGAATGGTGGTATCGGTACTTACGTTAAGGCTTCGAGTGAGACTCACACTGACGTTGGCGACCGCGCCAATGATGTATTGCGTATTGATGGTCGAGATCTGAAAGCGAAAGTTGTCGGTGAGGGCGGTAACTTAGGTATGACTCAGCTAGGTCGTATCGAATATGCACTGACTGGTGGCCGCGTTAATACCGACTTCGTTGATAACGTAGGTGGCGTTGACTGTTCGGATAATGAGGTCAACATTAAGATCTTCCTTAACGGTCTAGTGACTAATGGTGATCTTACGGTCAAACAGCGCAATAAGATCCTTGAGTCGATGGAAGACGAAGTGGGTGAAATTGTTTTAGATGACGCATACTGTCAATCTGAGTCTATCTCTGTGACTGAGCAGCAAGGTGTGTCATTAGTTAAGGAACAAATTCGCTTCATTCATACTATGGAGAAAGCGGGTCACCTTGATCGTGCACTTGAGTACATCCCAGATGACGAAACCTTACTTGAGCGTGAAAAGCAGGGTATGGCACTGACTCGTCCAGAGCTTTCGGTACTGGTGGCATACGGTAAGATGGTTCTGAAAGAAGAGCTGGTGCATGAAGACATCGCAAAAGATGAATTCCACGCTCAGCAACTTGTTAGCTACTTCCCAACTGAGTTACGCCGTAAATATTCTTCGCAAATGGATAATCATCCACTACGTGCTGAAATTATTGCAACAGCACTTGCGAATCAAATGGTTAACGAAATGGGCTGTAACTTTGTCACTCGCCTCCAAGAAGAAACGGGCGCGTGCGTTGTCGATATTGCAAATGCGTATGTGGCGTCACGTGAAATCTTTGGCCTAGGTAAGGTACTTGAAGAAGTTCGCTCGCTAGACAACGAAGCAACGACCGAAGCGCAGTACGATATGATCTTCTACGTGCGTCGAACGTTACGTCGTCTATCACGTTGGTTGTTACGTAATCGTACTGGTCGTCAGTCGGTCAAAGATCTAATTGAACTTTACCAAGCTGACGTCGACACAATCAAAGCGCATCTTGATGACATGCTTGTTCCTTCAGAAGTGGAAGAGCACAACGAGATGGCGCAAGCTTGGATTGAGCAGGGCATCAAGGAAGAAGTGGCTAGCTATGTCGCTCGTTTGTCTAGCCTATACTCGGTACTGGATATATCTACAGTATCTCGTGAAAAAGGCAAAACTATCGAACAAACGGCTAAGCTTTACTACAACTTGGGCGATCGCTTATCACTGCACTGGTTCTTGAAACAAATCAATGGCCAAGCGGTAGACAACAACTGGCAAGCATTGGCAAGAGCAGCATTCCGTGAAGATCTCGATTGGCAACAGCGTCAGTTAACAGGTCAAGTGCTGAGCTGTGGTTGTTCGCCAGAAGATCTCGATGTGATGAAAGCACTCGATGATTGGATCGAAACCAATGAGACATCTTTGCACCGTTGGGAAAATATTCTTAACGAGTTCAAGGTAGGTTCAGTGCATGAGTTTGCGAAATTCTCTGTTGCATTACGCGAACTTATGCTGCTTAACCTTAATTGCAGTGCGAATGAGTAAACGTTTGCCATAATTCGTTGAATTATTCGGTAAAACATTGAATAATACAGCCCCGTTTATACGGGGCTTTTTTCTTTCGGAGGCACAATGCTTTACCGTCTAGCCAGAACAGGCTTTTTCCAACTCGATGCCGAAAAGGCACACGATCTCGCAATTCAAAACTTCAAGCGCTTTACCGGCACTCCACTTGATCTTTTTTACCGTCAGCAACTTCCTCATCGTCCAGTCGAATGTATGGGTTTAACTTTCCGTAACCCAGTTGGCCTCGCGGCTGGTCTGGATAAAAACGGCGAGTGTATTGAAGCATTCGATGCTATGGGCTTTGGTTTTGTTGAAGTCGGCACAGTGACACCTCGTCCACAAGCAGGAAATGACAAACCACGTCTATTCCGTCTTGTAGAGGCAGAGGGCATTATCAACCGCATGGGTTTCAACAACCTAGGTGTCGATAACCTTGTCGAAAATGTCAAAAAAGCCAAATACGACTGTGTACTTGGTATTAACATCGGCAAGAACAAAGACACACCAATCGAAAAAGGTGCGGAAGATTACTTGATCTGTATGGAGAAGGTATATCAGTACGCAGGCTACATCGCCGTTAACATTTCTTCGCCAAATACTCCTGGATTGCGTTCACTGCAATACGGTGAAGCTTTGGATGAACTGCTGTCAGAGCTAAAAACGAAACAAGCGGAACTGGCTGAAAAGCATGGTAAATATGTTCCTCTTGCATTGAAGATCGCTCCGGATCTTAGTGATGATGAGATCAAACAGATCTGTGACTCTCTGCTTATAAACAAGATCGACGCAGTTATCGCCACCAACACAACATTGGATCGCTCAATCGTTGAAGGTATGAAGCATGCGAACGAGGCGGGCGGTTTAAGTGGACGTCCTGTTCAAACCAGGAGTACTGAAGTAGTTCGTTGTCTACATGAACAGCTTAAAGATGAAATTCCAGTCATTGGAGTAGGTGGCGTTGATTCTTACGTTGCTGCTAAAGAAAAAATGATGGCGGGTGCGCAGTTAGTACAGGTTTACTCTGGATTTATTTACCACGGCCCAGCACTCGTACGTGATATCGTCAAAAACATCTAAGTCATACTAAAATAGAAAGCCAATAGGTGTGACATTGTCACACGATAGATTTCTAATTAAAACTGATTGATATCAAGAGGAAATGAGTTTTCATTTCCTCTTTTTTTTCGCCTATTAGCTAATAAAATCCAATTATTGCTAGGAAAGGTAATTAAGCGTTTTACCTAACTTCAAATCAAATTTCAGAGATGGAACGATGCTTAAACCCAGTGACAAATGGACTTGGTACTATGATGACTCAGAAGGGCACCTTATGCTCGATCTGGGTGATGATATGGTATTTAAGACCAACCTTCCTCGTAAGCTGATTGTCGACTGCGCGATTGGCGTTAATGAATTCTCAGTAGATGATGCTTCGGCCTATCAAACCTATAAAGAACAAATCGCATTACTTGGCCTGAGTGAGCCAAGACAAGCAGAGCTCTCATTGTATTGTGTTGCCGCGAAGCGTTTTCATAAACCTGTTCAGCCGAAAAGTTGGTTTTTCGACTGTCTATCGGATGGCCAGATTGCTCCAGAAGAAGGCGACTTGATACGTCTAACGAACTCCCTGAGCGAAGGCTTTTTTATTGTGTTAGAGGTAGGTGAGTGTGCCAGCCTGTGCGCATCTGTTTCACTAGACGGTTTCGAGCTCAATGGTTCTAAATCGCTCCAATTTGGACAAGCGATTAAAGTGATGCACGATAGACTAACTGTAGCGAATCATCTATTTCACGCCCAACCAATCGCATTGGTGGGCTAACCCAAATTATCGTTCCTTTGTTTCATTTCCCGCCAGCATAATTGCTGGCTTTTTTTTGCCCCTAACTCGGCTAAAGAGAGCCGACTAACGCTCCTCAGCTTTATTCTCATCTGTGAGATACGTTCAAATTATCATCACATAGCACAATTAATTTCCATGTTTTCATAGCCACTGAATCTAGAAAAGCAGGGTTTATTCCTCTTTTGTGTCTTTTCTGTAACTTAATTACATGAAAATACGCCATTGGTATAGACCAAAATGAATGTGAATTAGTATTCACTTCGCTTTTAGAGCCGATTACTTGGTAGAAATAGGTTTTTATGTTTTGCAGTATTTGAAATCGAACAACGAAGTATGAAAGTGTCGATATTTCATTCAATTGAACGACAAAATGGGGGATTTAACTGATTGAGCTAACGATAACTATTGGAGTCAGGTATAATGCGGGGTCATTTTCTACAGAATTAAAACACCACTATGCATCAATATCTTGCGGTTACGTCCAACGGTTTGGAAAACTTGTTGGTTGAAGAGTTAACTAAGCTAGGGATCACTAATGCCAAACCTGTTCAAGCAGGGGTACGCTTTAAAGCATCAAATGAGCAAATTTATCGTTGTTGCTTATGGAGTCGCTTAGCGTCGCGTTTCGTCCGTGTGCTATCTGAGTTCACTTGTAACGATGATATGGATCTCTACCTAGCAACGTCTTCAGTGAACTGGGTCAATCAATTCCATAGTTCGAAGATGTTTGTTGTTGATTTCAATGGTACTAACCGTGAAATCCGCAATAGCCAGTACGGCGCAATGAAAGTGAAAGATGCCGTAGTGGATAGTTTCGAGAAAAAGAACTTACCAAGACCGTCGATCAGTAAAGATCGTGCCGATCTTCGCATCCATGTTCGTTTGCATCGTGATAAAGCGATTCTTGGTGTCGATATGGTGGGTGGCGGCCTTCATCAACGTGGCTATCGCCCAGAATCTGGTCGTGCGCCGCTTCGCGAAACGCTAGCAGCTGCTATTATCCTGCGTAGTGGCTGGAGCGCTGATAAACCACTATTAGACCCTATGTGTGGCTCAGGTACGCTGTTGATTGAAGCGGCCATGATGGCGGCAAACATGGCACCTGGTGTGAATCGTGAGAAATGGGGCTTTGAGTCTCTAGAAGACTTTGAACCTGAGCTTTGGGCCGAGATTAAATCGGAAGCGGCAGTACAGGCGAGACGGGGTGTCAAAAAAGTTGACACTAAGTTTTTCGGCTTTGATAACGACGCGCGTGTGCTTAAAACCGCAAAAGACAACGCGCGCCGTGCAGGTGTTGATTCTCTGATTGAATTTAACCTTGGTGATGCCGCGCAAGTTAAGCGTCCTCAAGAGTTTGAAGCGGGCGTTATTGTTTCAAACCCACCATATGGTGAGCGTTTAGGTACTCATCCTGGCTTGATTGCTCTGTACACGACATTTGGTGCTCAGCTGAAGACGGAGTTCGGTGGTTGCCAAGCGTCTATTTTCTCTAGCTCTGATGAGCTTCTAAGCTGTTTGCGCATGCGTGCAGACAAACAGTTCAAACTGAATAATGGTGCGTTACCGTGTCACCAGAAGAATTATTCTATTAGTGACCGTCCGGTAGAGAATAAAGGTGACAATGTCACTGAATCACTAATTGCACCTGATTTTTCTAACCGCTTGAAGAAGAACATTGCCAAAATTGGTAAATGGGCGCGTAAAGAGAAGCTCGATTGCTACCGAATCTATGATGCCGACTTACCGGAATACAATGTTGCGATTGATGTTTACCTCGATCACCTTGTAATCCAAGAATACGCGGCACCAAAGAATATCCCTGAAGAAAAGGCGAAGCGTCGTCTAACGGATATCATTCGCGCAGCTATTCAAGTAACGGGTACAGAAGCGAATAAAGTTGTACTTAAAGTCCGTGAGAAGCAGAAAGGGCGTTCACAGTACCAAAAGCTGTCTCAAGAGTCTGAAACACTCAATGTGCATGAATATGGTGTGCAGCTTAAAGTAAATCTGCATGACTACCTCGATACAGGTCTGTTCTTAGATCATAAGATTACTCGTCGTAAAATCGGCGAAATGGCTCAAGGCAAAGACTTCTTAAATCTGTTTGCTTATACCGGATCTGGCACAGTGCATGCCGCTTGTGGTGGCGCTAAATCAACCACAACGGTTGATATGTCGAACACCTATCTAGAGTGGGCCAAAGAGAACATGAAACTGAATGGTCAAGTTGGCCGTCAGCATAGATTCGAGCAAGCAGATTGCCTGCAGTGGCTTGAACGCTCAACGGCACAATTTGATCTAATCTTTATCGATCCGCCAACGTTCTCCAACTCTAAGCGTATGGAACAAAGCTTTGACGTGCAGCGTGACCATATTCAGTTAATGAAGAACCTTAAGCGTTTGCTTCGCAATGGCGGCACGATCGTGTTCTCAAACAATAAGCGTCACTTTAAGATGGATATGGAAGGTTTGGATGAACTTGGTTTAACTGCGAAGAATATTTCACACCAAACTTTACCAATGGACTTTTCTCGCAATAAACACATTCATAACTGCTGGGTTTTGACTCACAAGGAATAGTAGGTCACACGTGATCACTTTATACAGTACAGAAGGGTGCCATCTCTGTGAGATGGCATTTGACCTTACAAAACAGCTCAATATTTCTCATCAGGTCGAGATTGTCGATATTGCTTTCGACGATGAATTGTTTTCTCGTTACGGCGTCACCATTCCGGTGCTGAATTATCAAGGTAACGAGCTTAATTGGCCGTTTGATTTACAACAATTACAGCTTTGGTTAGACGAAAATGGCATTACTAACAATAAATAATGGATTACTGGCCTATGGTGATCATCCTCTTCTAGATAATGCAGATTTCGCATTGCAAGAGAATGAACGCGTTTGTTTGGTTGGTAGAAACGGTGCGGGTAAATCCACGTTAATGAAAGTGCTTGCCGGTGAGGTGGTACTTGATGATGGTAAACTAACGGTTACCCAAGATGTTGTCGTTTCACGCTTAGAGCAAGATCCACCAAGAAACCAAGAAGGCACAGTGTTCGATTATGTTGCTGGTGGACTGGCGGAAATCGGCGAGCAGATTAAGATCTATCAAGATCAGCTCGATCTGATTGCGGTTGACCCATCAGAGCAGAACATCAATAAGCTGGCACGTATTCAAGAAAATCTTGAACACTCTGGTGCGTGGCGCTTTGAAGACCGTATCAAGAACGTGCTCGCTGCGCTTAAGCTCGATGGTCATACTAAACTGACCGACCTTTCTGGTGGCTGGCAGCGTAAAGCAGCGCTTGCGAGAGCACTGGTTCGCGATCCAGACGTATTATTACTTGATGAGCCAACTAACCACCTTGATGTTACGACGATTGAATGGCTAGAGAACTTCCTCAAAGACTTCCGTGGCTCGATTATCTTTATCTCTCACGACCGCGCGTTCATCAAATCGATGGCGACGCGTATTGTCGATCTCGATCGCGGCAAATTGGCTTCTTTCCCAGGTAACTATGACAACTACCTAGTCGACAAAGAAGAGATGCTAAGAGTCGAAGAGATGCAGAATGCAGAATTTGATAAAAAGCTTGCTCAAGAAGAAGTTTGGATTCGTCAAGGTATCAAGGCTCGACGCACACGTAACGAAGGGCGCGTACGTGCGCTTAAGAAACTACGAGAAGAGCGAAGTGATCGCCGTGAAGTGCAGGGCAAAGCAAATATCCAGATTGATGATGCGTCACGCTCAGGCAAGATCGTGTTCGAAGCGAAGAACATCAACTACGACATTGACGGTAAGTCGATTGTTAAGGATTTCTCTTTCAATATCATGCGCGGTGACCGCATCGCACTGATTGGTCCGAACGGTTGTGGTAAGAGTACATTACTTAAACTGTTGCTAGATGAGCTTCAGCCTCAATCAGGTAAGCTTCACTGTGGTACTAAGCTTGAAGTGGCTTATTTTGACCAGTACCGTGAAGTACTTGATCCTGAAAAGTCGGTGATTGATAACCTAGCTGATGGAAAGCAAGAAGTCATGGTCGGTGGCCGTCAGCGTCATGCGTTGAGCTATCTGCAAGATTTCCTATTTGCGCCTAAGCGTGCTCGTACTCCGGTTAAAGCACTCTCTGGAGGCGAGAAAAACCGCCTATTGCTTGCACGAATCTTCCTAAGACCAAACAACTTGTTGGTGCTCGATGAACCAACCAACGATTTAGATATCGAAACTTTGGAACTTTTAGAAGATTTGCTTGCCAATTATCAGGGTACGCTTTTACTTGTCAGCCACGATCGTCAGTTTGTTGATAACACAGTAACGACAAGTTGGATCTTTGAAGGTGAAGGCGTTATTGAGGAATTTGTTGGTGGTTATCACGATGCGCAGCAGCAACGCATTCAAACTCAGAAGGCTCGCGCGTCTGAAAAACCAACAAAAAGCATTAAACAGGTTGAGGAAACTCCCAAAACCGCGGCAGTAAAGAACAAGCCTAAGAAGTTATCTTATAAACTGCAGCGAGAGTTAGAAGCATTGCCAGCCAAACTTGAAGAGTTAGAAGCAGACATTGAAAGCTTACAAGAGCAAGTAAACAGCGCTGATTTCTTTTCAAAACCCGTAGAGCAAACGCAACCCGTATTAGATAAGCTGACTGCTACAGAGCAGGAGCTTGAAATTGCCTTCGAACGCTGGGAAGAGCTCGAAGCAATGCAACAGGAAAGTTAACAACTAATGAGTAGCAAGATTTTTAAAATTTCAGCAGTAGCGGCAACGGTTGCTGCTTCATTCGCAGCTAATGCGGCTCTTTATAATGTGTATTTGGAAGCTCCAGAGGGGGCAAGTACAGATAAGCAAACTTATGGTGTAGCGATTTCGCCAGAAACTGTCGTGAGTGCAAGTAATACTTGTTGGGATCAATCCTGTACAAGCACGACTTCTGTTATGGCGACAGAAGTTAAGCGTTACCGCGAAGGCTTTAGCTTGCGAGATGAAGCTCCATTTTTCTTGCCATTTGGTTGGGATTATCTCGATGATAATTGGGATGGGTTCAAACGCTACTGCCGAGACTATCTAGGCTATGCAGATACCCTTTGTGAAAATTGGGCGACTGCGCAGTATACCAACGGTTATGCAAGGGAGCAGGGTGGCAATTATGATAGCTCTATTGCTTATCTTGATGTTAATCGCAATGGTACGGCAACTGAAGTACAGTCGCAAAATGCGGTAGTTAATTCAGTTATTGATGACGGATCTATAAAAGCAGTTGGCAGTACACAGGATGGCGCTGTTACTAGCTATAGAAGCTTAAAGGGTTTTGTTGGCGCGACTGATTTTACTACATCAGACACTGAAATTATTTCAGCTAACTACTGGACACAGAAAACTCTAACAGCTGGCACTTTTACTGTCGGAAGTATTGTTCGCGATAACGTAGAGGTAAACAATAAAATAATTTCGACTTCTAAACCTACTATTTGGCGAAATAGTGCCCCTTTATCGACAGAAATTAATTGGCAGGGCAATAGAACAGAGAACGGAAACTCTAAAGCTCAAGGTAGTGTTAGGGATATAATTGAAGACAGTGCAACTCCAACTACATTGTATGCTGTAGGTTATACATCAGATAGTGAAGTTAGGCTAAAAGCAGCTGTGTTTAAATCAGTAAACAGTGGCAGTAGCTGGACCACTGGAACATTGGTTGGCGGTTTCCCATATGATACATCGGAATATGCTAATCAGACTTTACAAGCGGTAAATGACAACAAAATTGCTATCGGTACCGCCAAGCTAAGACGCGCTCTAAACGGTGCTTATGCAAATACCTTATTCTATGTAGACGACCTAGATTCTCCTGTACAGAAAGCCTTTTCTGGCTCGATTTTCTTTGAAGGGGCGAATGGTCTAGCGGGTAATATTAACAATCATAACGATGTTGTTGGTACTGTTGATCTTGAAACGCACGCTGAAACTAATGGTAAGCCCCGTGCTCAAAGAGCCTTCATTACTAATTTAGGAACTGCGCCAGGAACAGTTCCAGGTTCAGCCGCACCAATCGGAGGACAAGCTCGATACTTAGATGACTTAACGAACGGTATTGCTGACAATAACCAGTTCCGTATTATTCAGGCGGCTGATATTAATGATGCGGGCGTGATTGCTGCAACCGCATATTACTGTGCCGGTGGTTTTGATAGTACGGCTATCGACGCTAAGTGTACAGCAGGTGCATCTTTGGCTGGTGTTAAGCTAGTTCCTATTTCAGGCAGAACGGCTAACGATATTACACCACGCCCAGTGACTCAAACTACGGTTGAGCGTCAGGGTGGTAGTTTAGGAATTTTGGTATTGACTGTATTAGGTATGCTAGGGTTCCGTAGAAAATAGGTTAAATTGTAAACAAGGGCACAGGTTCACAGTTTTGAATCTGTGCCTTTTTTTTAGCTTGAATTCACCGTTCTTTTGATCGAATCTTAATTGGGAAGCCATAAAAGCTTCACATTAATCGGCTATCGGGATCTTACAAAGATCGCTGTTGGCAGGTTAAGAAAGTAGTACGTTAAGAAACATTTTATGTATGAGGACGACACTATGAAGAGACAAAAGCGTGACCGCTTAGAGCGAGCTCAATCTCAAGGATATAAAGCAGGCCTGAATGGTCGCTCTATGGAGGCATGTCCATACCAACAGATGGATGCTCGATCTTATTGGCTTGGTGGTTGGCGCGATGCCAGAGAAGATAAACACTCTGGTCTCTACAAATAACACTCATTCCACATACAACAAAGGAACTTAGCCCCGAAAGGGGCTTTTAAGTTGTTATATAATGCACTATAACTAAATATATTGGTTACAAAAAAGCGACTCAAGTGAGTCGCTTTCGAAAAGTACAGTATGCTTAGAAAGCAGATGTATCTTGGAAAAGACCAACTTTAAGATCTTTCGCTACGTAAATTTCTTTACCGTCAACAAGAACACGACCGTCAGCAAGACCCATCACTAGCTTGCGGTTAACTACGCGCTTCATGTGAATTTCGTACGTCACTTTTTTCGCTGTAGGCAGGATTTGACCCGTGAACTTGACTTCGCCAACGCCTAGAGCACGACCTTTACCTTTGCCGCCAACCCAGCCAAGGAAGAAGCCCACTAGCTGCCACATTGCATCAAGGCCAAGACAGCCAGGCATTACTGGGTCGCCAGGGAAGTGACAGTCAAAGAACCATAGATCTGGAGTAATATCTAGCTCAGCTAGAATCAGACCCTTACCGAAATCACCTTCAGTCTCAGACATCTTAGTGACGCGATCCATCATCAGCATATTTGGCGCAGGTAGTTGAGGGTAACCAGGACCAAACAATTCGCCTTGGCTAGACGCTAGAAGATCTTCACGGTTATAAGAATCACGTTTGTTTTGCATTATCAATTACTCCGATTTTTGATAGCAGCATGTTAGTGAACACGTGTACGCTAAACAACTCCGATCAGTCGATTTATGAGCGAAATTTTGTTCAAACGAACCAGTTTTTGATGCGCTCCACAATTCCTTGCGGGTGCTCGTGTCTTTCAAAGTTTTCAATACGTTGCGCTATTTTACTAATAACGCTTTCTTCATCTTCACCGCGGAAAGGCTTACCCATAATGATAGGAATTGCCTCGTCCACAGTCGATACAGACCAGATATGGAATTCGTCTTTCTTAATACTCTCAACCACGTCTTTATTAAGCGACAAATGTTTGAGGTTTGACTTAGGTAAAACAACGCCTTGCTCGCCAGTTAAACCTTGATGCTTACAGACGTGGTAAAAACCTTCGATCTTTTCATTTAAACCGCCAACGGCTTGCACGCGACCAAACTGGTCAACAGCACCCGTCACAGCAATTTGCTGATTGATAGGGTATTCAGAGAGTGCAGAAACGAAGGAGCAAAGTTCTGCCAGAGTCGCGCTATCACCATCGACTTCACTATAAGATTGTTCAAATACGACGGAAGCCGAATATGGTAGAGGCTCATCAAGTTGCAATGCACTACTAACAAATGCCTGCATGATCATCATGCCTTTCGCATGCAGATTGCCGCCTAACTCTGCTTTGCGCTCAACGTCAGAGATGTCGCCATCACCAAAGTGGATAACACATGAGATTCGAGCAGGCTCGCCATAAGACATCGGGTGACCTGGGACATCAATAACAGTAAGGCCGTTTACCTGACCAATGCATTCGCCTTGCGTTTCTATGATGACTTGCCCGTCAGTAATGTCTGACAGTGCACGCTCTGGCAGGTAGGCTTCGCGATGGTATTTGGCATCTAGGGCTTGCTCAAGATCTTGCTCGGAAAGTACCTTGTTATTCGATGTGAGTAACGCTTCTTGAAACAGAGAAAGGTACCAAAGAACCTCGATAGGCATGTAGTTTTGATCTTCGGTGTAACGCGCTCCCGCATTCATTAAACGGTGTATAGCGCCAAATGAAAGAGTAGGTAGCTCATATTTCTTAATGAGCCACGCAAGAAACCCTAAATATTGTTCGATAGTCTGACTGCTTACCGCGAACTCATCTTCAATCTCAGTAAACATAGCGAGTCCGGTATACAGCTCAGGTTCTAAGTACTCAAAGTCTGCAATTTGGTGACGATCACCAACTAAGACGATTTTGATGTCATAAGTTTTAGCTGGTAGACAGGTGGCGATCTTTTGTGGATTGGCGTTAACCGGGCTAACGGCTTGACCTAAAAGAACGGACTTTAGAGTTTGCCAACTTGCTGGGTTAGCGAGCAACAATGTCGCGGGAATCACCAGATAGCCACCGTCTGCTTGCTCAAGTAGACCATGACTAGAAGTGACAATGTCACCCTTGTCGTCGCAAGTGTATGAGCCCAAAAGCGTCGCTATGTTCAAAGACTCAGTGGTAGCGACAGGCTTTTGACCAATAAACTTTTTCAGTCCATCTTTAATAAGATCGCGGTAGAACGAGTTGTCTGTGGAATTAATGATAAGTAAGCGGCTAAAGCCCTTGATCGCACTTAACGTTTCCAATGATTGCTTAAGTCGTGGTTGAATATCGAAGAAATCAACGTTATCCAGTTCGTCGAATCGTTGGATCTGTGCGTCAAATTGTGAATATTGTGGTGTGACAGCGTGCCAGCTTTCTTGGTTCATTAAATCAGTTCATGTACTTAAAATGGATGAAAATTATATAGAAAAACCCCATCGGGAGATATAGGTAATTTTATCTGATGATCTTGATCGCTTTTCGATTACAATGGGGATTGTAACTTTTATCACTTAGGGTTACGCTGTCACCTAAAACGTTAACGGAATGGCTTTGCAATGAAATATCAACAGCTTGAAAACTTAGAGTGTGGTTGGAAGTGGAATTACTTGATCAATAAATGGAAGGCGGGTGAAGCGATCACTTGTCATATTGATACGAGTGAGGCGGATGCAGCAGTCAACGAGCTTCGCCAGTTAGAACACGAGCCAACGAAAGTTCTGGAGTGGATTGAGAGTCACATGTCGCCTGAGCTTGATAACAAGCTTAAGCAAGCCATTCGTGCTAAACGTAAACGTCATTTTAACGCTGAGCAAATTCATACGAAGAAAAAGTCGATAGATCTCGACTATCGCGTTTGGGAAAAGTTATCCCACCGAGCGAATGAGCTTGGCTGTACATTATCAGATGCAATTGAATACTTGCTGTCTGAAGCGTCTCGTAGTGAAAAAGCAAGTAAAGCCGTAAGCAGTTTGAAGGAAGATTTAACTAAGTTACTCGACTAACAAGGAGAGTTTATGCTGTATGTTATTCTTATCGCGTCTATCGTGATTTTTTGGTTAGTGGCGGTTGATAGGCCTGTTCTAAAAGTGACGTTTTCTGACGGTAAAATTACTCGCGAAAAAGGGCACTTTCCACCGAGCTTTAAGCATAATGTGGTGGAGATTGCAGAACGCACGCCTTTCAGTGGCGAGTTAAAGGTATATCAACAGCGCACTGGCACTAAGCTCGTTATGTCTAAACAGGTGCCAAAGAAAGTGCAACAACGAATCCGTAATGTGTTCCCGCATCAAGGTTTTCGCAGTAAAGGGAAGAAACATACTGGCTGATATACTTATCAGTTGCTACCGTCCATCATCTCTCCCCAAAATCAGCTATCTTCAAGCTCAAAGTAAGACGCGATTTGCTACTTTGAGCTCGGAGGTAACCTATGAAATCTATCAATATTTTTCTTTTGTTTCTATTGAGTTTGCCAGCAGTCGCTGACGATGCAGAGTCAAACCCTTTGGCTCAAAAACTTAAAGTCATAATTCAAAAGCAAATCAGTAACAAAGATCTGCACGGCTATTGCGATCTGTTTATCGAGATGACCCATCAAGATTCAGTGGCTATAGTTAAAAGAGTCTCGTCAACGGGCGACTATCAACTGTGTAAATTGAGTAAAAATTCGCTGCGTATAGGTCAACGCTTTACCTATGTTATTCCAGAGAAATACATCCGATTACACATCGAAAACTAGTTTGTAATTAATGGATGACGTTAAGCGACTAAAGCATGCAAAGCTCACTGATCACTAACAAGAAATATAATGAGGAAGCGAACGCTTTAGCTCAAAAGATCACCCACATGACACGAGAGCGTCATGCTAAGTGGTTAGTGAGCTTAAAGTACATTCTCGATCAATCGGATGTTGATAGTACGTTGAGTCGCCAAACCGAGTTCTGTGATAGCGTTATTTTAAAAGAAGAGGAGCGTATTACCCATAATCAACGCTTGCTGCTTGAATGTGAAAAAGAGAAGGTGCAAGAGCGACGGCAAGCGGTAGAAGACCGACAAAAGATCCTAGTTTCTGTGGTGTCTGATATTGCAGAGCACGCGCAACGATATATTTGTGAAAAGCTCGAAGCGATGTCTGTCCTTCAACTGTTTGGGCGATTTCCAGATTTCTCCTACTTCTCTAGTATTGCGTACTCGCCATCCTTAACTTTTAGTAAGCTTGCAGTGCTGACCACCAACGATAACCAATTGAAATCGAATGTCGTTGATCTGGTGAATAACCCCAAATTCTGCAAACGAATAGGTCGTTCTCCACGCAGCATTCAAGACCCCAAAATAGCAATAGGTTCGATAGGAATAGACAACTGCGGGCTATTACTTCCGATCTTAATGGTAAAGCCTATTCTCAAATGGCACGACCCAGTGACTAAGAACATTGCTCCCAAATTGTGGCAACATATGGTTTTAACAGCAAACGTGACTCGAATTCGACTGGAACAATCCGGATTGAAATGTCCGCAACAGGGGATTCTACTTGGCGTGTTAAGAACCATGAGCCACTTCGCTATAGTTAACCACTTCAGTTTACTGTTCGAAGATGCGCAAGTAGCAAAAATGCAATGGTATCGGGAAAACAACTTGCGTGAAGAGTATTACGCGTGTGGCGAGGTGCGCCCAGATTTAAGTGTCTTGCCTCACATCATTCATAAACTAGAGGCCACTCTTACACGCAAAGTGTTAGAGGCAATTGAGTGGAACCCCTTTACCATTCCTATTCGAAATGCACTTGAGGAAGATATTAACAACGTGCCTGTTATAGAGAGAAGTGACGCAGGGGTTGCGTTGGCTCAAGCTCAGGCCTATGCGATGTTCGACACTTTAGATCGAAGCAACGCTTTTATAGAAAAACACAAACCTTTTTGGTTTGCGAACGTTCAAATGCCGCCAGATGCCTTGCAAACGATCAGAGACTTGAATCCCGGACGAGTTGGGTTATCAAAATAGTATTAGCATTATTTAATGCACTATAACTAACTGTATTTTTATACCATATACATATTTAACTCAGAAAAAGGTAGAAATCAGGAGTATATCCTTTAGAACAGTATTTATTCAACAAGTGACAGTGTCTCTTATGGAGTGGGTTTGCTCGCAATTACGATTCATGTAAGGATAGGTTTTGCTTGAAAAATATTCGACAAAGGAGTGTCCATGTTTCCCGCTGAGGTGTTTGTCACGTATACATTAGCCTGCACATTATTAGTCATTTCTCCAGGCCCTGATAATCTACTGGCTATTGGTCGAGGTTTAAGTCAAGGCCGGTGGGCAGCCATTGTATCTGGTTTATCTTCGGGAACCGGTATCTTATTTCATGTTCTAGCCGCTACCTTCGGTTTGACACTACTCATACAAACATCTGAACTCGCTTTTTACGCCGTCAAAATAGTGGGAGCGGGTTATCTGATTTGGCTCGGAATAAAAGTGTTGCGCTCTCGTAGTCTGTTCTCTCTTGAGCTCGCAAAGAAACTGCCGCTTTCAAAGATATTTCTCACTGGTTTTTTATCGGCCGCACTCAACCCAAAGCCGGGTTTGTTTGTGCTTGCGTTCGTCCCTCAATTTGTCAATCCAACCTTAGGGTCAGTTACCGTTCAAATGGTGGGTTACGGCACTTGGTTTGCGCTCCTTACAGCGTTAGGCTTTAGCTTGATGGGTGTTTTCTCTTCTCAGTTAGCCAATTGGCTTCGCAATAAGCCTAGAATGGTCTCTGGCTTAAATATTGGGGCAGGGGTGACGTTTATTGCTTCTGGTCTTACGGTTGCGTTTATGAAACAACGCTAAAGAGCGAGTACAGATGACAAACAAAGTTTTTTGGCAGGATCCTTATTTAACCGAGCTTACTTCTCGGGTGAGTTCGGTCAAAGCCAATCAAGTACAGCTAGCCGACACGATAATTTATGCTGAGTCAGGTGGTCAAGAAAGTGATTTCGCAACCATAGATGGTATTGAGGTGATTAAAGCGGAAAAGCACGGCAAAGATATTGTCTATACGCTAGCTTCCGATCCCAATTTTGATTCTGGTGATCTGGTCAATAGTCAGATTGATTGGCCAAGACGATACGCGCTAATGAAGCTGCACTTTGCCGCGGAAGTGGTACTTGAGGTGTTCACACAATCTTACCCAAGCATAACTAAAATCGGTGCTCATATTGGTCAAAGTAAGAGCCGTATTGATTTTTTATGGCACGAAAGCCTAAATACACTGTTGCCTGATGTACTTTTGAAATCTCAAGCTTTAATCGACTCTGGGCTGCCGATAGTCAGTGATTTTGAGAATGTTGAAAGCGAGAGGCGTTATTGGCAAGTTGAAGGCTTTGCCAAAGTGCCATGCGGGGGGACACATTTGAAACGAACCTCAGAAGTAGGGCATATACGCCTCAAACGTAAGAATGTAGGAAAGGGTAAAGAAAGAGTGGAAATTACACTGGTATAGCGCGTTTATGTTAAGGGGCGCTTTGCCAGTGAGATGAGTTTCTAATTACTCATAAAATCATCTAAAACCTCTTCTCAGCTGTATCGCAGGCTTGCGCATTCTGAGACAATTTGAGTTTTATGCAAAGGTGTTATTGACTACTGATTTGGTGTCTATAAACCTTGTTGTTAACTTGCTATGTCGGAGTAAATCATGTCTGAGATGTATACCAAGCACGCTCTCAAATACAGCGAAGTGGTAAAGGGTAATATCTACAATGCATTTCTTGAAAGGCCATCCACACTTGCATTGCTAGGGGGTGTGAAAGGCAAAGCTGTGGTGGATATGGGATGTGGTTCTGGAATTTACGCCCAATGGTTTTTAGAGCATGGAGTCTCAAGCCTAACATGTGTGGATCTTTCTGCTGAAATGATCGACCTTGTTAAGTCTGAATACGGTGCTCGCCTAGAAGCCTATGTGCAAGATCTATCAAAAGGGCTACCCAATGAAGCGAGCAACAGTGCAGATATCATCGTTTGTCCTTTAGTGCTGCATTACATCGAAGATTTGAACGTGGTATTTAAAGACGTTTATCGCGTTCTTAAGCCCGGTGGTTACATAGTATTCTCGACTCACCATCCATTTGCGGATTTTGAATGCACAACAAGCGGTAACTACTTTGAGCGTGAGCGAGTGACTGAAGATTGGAACACTGTTGGCGATCCTGTAGAAGTGAGTTTTTATCGTCGATCTTTGACTGAAATAAGTGATGCTGTCACATCTTCTGGTTTAGTTATTTCAAAGATCTCAGAGGGCGAAGTTGATGAGCGTGCGAAAGCGATCTCTGAAGAGGCCTACCAACACCTTAAGCGCAACCCGAACTTTATTTTCTTTAGGTGCGAAAAATAGCCGCTCAGTGCTTATCCTTTAATAAGGGGCTAGTCAAAGTTTAGGTGGTCATCTGCAATGATTATAAGTGCTAGTAGAAGGACGGACATTCCTGCATTTTATCATCGCTGGTTTATAAATCGCATTCGCGAGGGGTTTCTACTGACTCGAAACCCCTTTAACGCAAGTCAGATAAAGCGTGTTTCTCTTGAACCTCAAGATGTAGACGCAATAGTATTTTGGACGAGAAATGCAGAGCCGCTAATCAAACACCTGCCAAAGCTTTCCGAGTTTAACTATTACTTTCAATATACCATTACAGGATATCCCAAAGCGCTTGAAGGGCATTTGCCGAGCACTTATCAATCAATAGAAACGTTTGTGCGTTTAAGCGACATTATCGGGCCATCGAAAATAATCTGGCGTTACGATCCCATACTTGTTTCCAATTTGACACCAATTAGTGAGCACAAAAGAAAATTCCACAAAATAGCGAGCCTGTTAGCGGGAAAAACACGTAAAGTGGTGATAAGTTTCGTTGATTTGTATACGAAGACCGAACGCGGATTGAAGTCGGTACCCAGTTTAAATTATCGCGATTTAACCGCAAACCAAGGTGAACTGAACGACCTGTGCATGTTTATGGTAGAGGTTTGTCAGCAGTATAATCTAGCCATTGAAACCTGTGCTGAAGGCATAGATCTCACGGATATCGGTATTCAACCTAGTAAGTGCATTGATGATGAGCTGCTCAAGCATTTATTTGGTATCGATACAGCGCATCGAAAAGACCCAAACCAAAGAACCGAATGTGGCTGCGTGAAAAGTATCGATATTGGTAGTTACAACACATGCTTACACGGCTGCAAGTACTGTTACGCAACATACAGTGAAGCATCTATACAGAAGAACCGATTAAAGCACGATCCGAATAGCCCGTTTTTGCTCGGTGGCACAGAAGACGTCGACAAACACTTATTAAGTAAACCCATAATCCAGCAAGAACTTTTTTAGCTGTGGCTGTTTAAGAAGTGGTAAGTAGTTGGAGTAAATTAACATTCTAAAACCTCCAAGCAAACATGGGACAGATTCACTTAGAAATATTAGGACATTATCGCTTTGGGTTTACTTGCTATGTCAATCCTATTTTAAAATGTCCTCTATGCTCACAGATAGAATTGTCCTTAAATCTGACCGTAAAGGAGTAGGAGAGTTAGGTTTTGCTGCTGGACGATTGGAATGACTCGGGGTCGGTGAGCACCGGATTGATGGTACGTAACTGCTCTTGAAGGGCCCGCTGTTGCGCTTTGCGTGCGGGCGCCTTTTTACTTCTGGTTCGTTTCTGTTGCTGTTCAAACTCTTGTTGTTTTTGCTGGGCAAACTTCAGCACATTGCCCAGCCGTTTGTTGTCGACCACCTGAGTCTGATTAATGCGATCGAGCTTATCGAAGGTTTTAAAGTTCAATTTACGATGGCCGTATTGGATGGCAATATCGCCATTTGGGTAATCGATCACTTTGACGTTCTCGTGCACTAATCTCGCGTTTTCATCATTATCTTCAATAAGATATACCACTTTGTCGTATTGAAACGTTAACGATTTTGAGAGCTTACGTATTTCTTGCCAACTGAAGATATCGTCGAGTTCCTGTGGCGATTCACGTACGTTACGGTGCAAGTCTTTGGGAAATTTGGCAGGTTTGGCAAAGCGTCGATTGAAGTCGTCAATGAAGTAGGGAAGCCAGGCATTCGCTTGTTCGATGTTATTGATGCCTTGCAGACGCATCTCTTTGACTAACCGGTCTTGTAGCGTCAAGTTTGCACGCTCAACACGTCCTTTAGCTTGAGAGCTGTTGGCACAGATCAGCTCGATGCCTAACTCCTTTAAGACGCGTCCATATTGAGTTTGACCAACTTGTTTGTGCTTCTCTTGGTTGACACGGAATATCGAGTGTTTATCGCTGTAAAAGGCCACTGGCTTGCCATGTTGATCCAGATATTCGCGTGTGGCTACCATGTAATCAAAGGCAGATTCAGTTTCGCTGAAGCGTAAGTTCATCAAACGTCCCGTCGCATCATCGATAAAAACCAGTAGGCAGCATTTATCAGAGCGTCCTTCAAACCAATCGTGGTGCGAGCCATCAATCTGAACCAGTTCGCCTAAACAGTCACGACGATAACGGGGTTGGTAAACACGAGGCTAGCGTTGCGAGTGTGGCACCCAGAGACCATCGGCAATCATCCACTGGCGTAAGGTCTCATTGGATACAGGTAAGTTATGGAGTTCTAGCAGTTTTTCTTGTGCTAATGTGGGAGCAAAATCCGCATAGTGCTTTCGAACAAGGTCTAAGATAGTTTGGCGATAATCCCCGGAGATACGATTGTTACTTGGCTTACCGCGAGCACCATGCACCAAACTTGAAGCCCCAGATTCTCGTAAGCGGTTCATGAGTCTTTGTACTTGGCGCTCACTCAGATTAAGGATCTCGGCCGCATCTGCCCGACGTAAGCGACGTTCGCATACATCATTGATCACTTTGTAACGTGAAAGGTCTTTGTCACTCATAGTTACCAACATCTCAATGTCCCTTAAATAAGTTCACATAAGAATGAGGCTAGCTGCAGAACCGAAAAAAGAGACATTTTAACTTTGCTAAAAAGTGACATTACAACTTTGCTAAAAAGTGACATTACAACTTTGCTCTTACATGCTAAGTGCGCATTATGCGCCTTTATGTTCAATGAAACTTGTATCACTATAATTTATAGATTTATAAACTCTTTCGGTTTTGAGAGAGTGAATCATGAAGTATCACGAAATGACCAAAAACTATATTTTTCGTGAATTTGAGTGCGGTTTATCTATTGAAAAAGCTGCCGAACTTTGTTTTAAAAGTGTGAGAACTGTCAAAGGTTGGGATAATGGTAATAGTATACCCAAAGAGTGTAGAAGGCTTATGAGAATGCATAAACGCTTAGAATTGGGTACAACTTCAGAGTGGTCGGGTTTTAGAATGAGAAACAACCAATTAGAGCTACCAACCGGAGAAAGCGTTTCTCCACAACAAATATTGATTGGAATTGCCTTAATTGAAATAAACTCAGATTTAGAGGCACCAGTTATGACCAAAGTATTGCGGTTTGCTAGGGCTATATCAAAACTAAATAAGGCTCCATAGGAGCCTTATTTTAGTCACTTTCAACTGGGTAAAATTTATGTTCTTTGTCTAAAAAGACTACATAAAACGTATTTGATGACAGATGCCGTCCTTTATCATCCAATTTGCCATTAAGGTGGGTGGGTATAGAAAATCCAGCTAGTCTAACCTTATTGCCAAGACGAAACCTTCCCCATCTAGCGTCATGAGGTACGAAGTTAGGCTTTTCGAACTCTGTTCCTTCTGGGTACTGGTTATAATAAGAAAGAACTTTCAAGCCTCCAGCTCCAGCTCTCTGATTTTCCCAATACGAAAGCGGTTCTTTTGTGTAATGAACTAGTTTCTTACATAAGCTAGTTAAAGACGAGGCACCGTTCTCTTCTCCCCAATCTTCGATAGTTTGACCACCGTTATTAGGGCAAAAGTACGAAAAATTAAACGAGCTCCGCTCAGCTATGTTCGAGTTTTCTATACCGTTTTCTGGAGCTTGTTCAAAGAATTTTTGCTGTCTAGTATTTGTAGTTTTACGAGGCATCTTCACCCTCGCTATGAAGTCTGCGCATAATATCTACGATTTTCGATTCCCTAAATTTCGGAATACCACCGATCTTACCTTCTACATATAGAGGAGTTATTGGTCGATCATTTCTAATCATAGAACCCGGTATTTCATCCAATCGATAACCGTAGCTCTCACTTTCATCTTTATTTACAAGGAACGTTCGGTATTTAGATAAACTGTCAATAATCTCAGTATTATGGGATGTGAATATAAACTGAGCGCCTAGCGGGTTGATTTCATTGTCCAAAAACAGATTTATGATCAGAGGAAGAACTTTTGCATGTAAATGTATATCGAACTCATCCAAGACAAGCGCTCCACCTGTTCTTAACACGGCGAAGTAAGCACCTAAAACAGAGAAGAGCTTCTTTGTACCGTCTGACTGCTGTGCAAACGTAAGGCGCTCAGTTGAATTGCCGCTCGTAAGGTGATGAAAAACTGGGAAATGAACCTCATTTCCTTCTGTATTTATACCTGTTTCAATTGTTACGTCGCGCAATGAAAGATCTGCTGATGTGAGAAACTCTTTCATAAACTCACACATAGCAGGACTACCTGCTATAGCTTCTGACTCTTCATAAAGATCGAATCTAAAATCATGATAACCATCAATGTTGACGTTAACTATCATCTGATAAAAGAAGCCTTGTATATCAAACAACTCCGAAACATCATTCTTGAATTTGTATTTAGAGAGCATTTCGAGTACTGAAGTGTCTTCTTTTAACTCAAAACCTTTGTACTCACTAAGACTACTTACAGACTCTGTAATTTCGTTAAAATGTCTTTCTAATAGAACCACAGTTCTTTGCGACTTCCGCGCAATGTATTCACGAGAAACCGAACCATCGTTGATGCTTAGCTCGTAAGTGTAATCAACGCCATTTATTATGAAATCTACATAAAACTCGGTATCTTCATCGTTATTGAAAAAATTTTCGATGGCGATACGGGAACGCTTTTTGTTGCTGTTCTTATCTTTGATAAGTTCTCTTGCGCCATCAATACAAAAATAAGATAGGAAAGCTAACGCCCTTAAAATATTAGTCTTACCCGAGCCATTTGCACCTTTAATTCCCATTACAGTAGAGAGATTGTTACCATTGGTTATGTAATCAGGGGTTTTTCCATCAAACTCAAAGCTAACTTCAACACTCTCTTTGAAGCTAGTGAAGTTAGTAAAGCCGAATTTACGAATCATACTTGTGTCTTATATTAAATGTTTTGACTGTTAACGCCGATATCATACTCGATTACTAGGTTTAGTCCAATGTTATGTATAGTTGTTTGACAATATTGACAGAAAGTGGTCTTTACGGATTCAGAAGACAGCATTAAGACTTTCACCCCGTATTACTAAACGGGGTGAGCTTCAACTTCTTTAGTAACGCTTAGTCCAAGCATTCCTTTGATATGTTCAGGGTCATAAGATCTCGCTGATTTGAAGCGAACCAACTTATGTTGACCTTCAAGAACTTTGTTAACGTATTCATCTCTAGCTTTACGCTTTTTCCAGTTGTGCGTTCTATCGTCTAATTCAATGACTACTAGGATTTGAGTCTGCTTATCCGTAATAACGAAATCCATTCGCTTCGCCCAAGTTCGAGAGTTGTCTTTCCACTGTACGGGTTGAACAAGCGCCATTAACGAAACTTGGCAGTGGATCGTATAATCGGACGGAATTGCCAGTAAAAGCGCATCATGGAATTTACGTTCGTTCTCTGTTGCTAGATGAGATGAACGCTTGTGCTCCGGAACTGTGTGACTTGGAGATACATTAGGAATAGGGTCTAGTTGTTCATTCGTTTTACTTGCTGCGTAATCACTAGTTTCATAGAACGTAGGATTTTTCTTTGCTATTGCGCTTTTTTGGCGAGTCTTTTTACGGGACGGTTTCCCCTTCATTGTCTTTATCATATAGCCCAGACAAGCTATGACAATAATAAGAGCTATTAACTTCATTGTTATATTCCATCGTTTGCATTTGCTTGATGACTATAACAGCGGAATATCAATTAGGTAAAGTGATTGAAAGGTAACTGACGCGCTGCGCTTGTCTGATCCAAACTCACTCTACATGCAAGCATATAGCAGCGAGTGTGAATCTTGATTAAAGTAGAGTAGTTTTGAGAATGATCCTTAGTTCTTTGTCTATTTTTTCGTTTCGTTCAGAGCGGAATAGTGCGCCCAGAATAGGCACATCTTGAAGCAAAGGAACACCAGAAACGCGTTTACGTTCATCCGTCGATATCAAACCACCTAACATGATAGTTTCCCCATCCTTAACGTTAACCACCGTTTGCAAGGTTCGCTTATTGGTGATGATATCAGTCGCGGCGGTGGAGTTGGTCACTGATTGCGATTCCTGATTGATTTGTAACACTATGCGGTCATCAATAACATGTGGCGTTACCTCCAGTGATACGCCCACATCTTGGCGTTCAATTTGCTGTATGGTTTTGCCGCCGTCGGTTACCTCATTAGACACAACGAAAGGGACGTTTTGACCTACTGTGACATAGCCGCGTTCTCGATCCATCACTAGAATATTAGGTTTAGATAACAACTCAGTATCTTCATTGGTCTTAACTGCTTTGACCAGCGCTTGAAAATCACCACCTTCGTAGATAGCAGCATTATCAGATAGTAGATCAATCACAGAGGTATTAGTCACAAATCCGGCCTTATCTAAAGCGAGCTGCATGTTCACGCCGACCTCTTGAGAATCATCATAAGAGGTTTCGGTAATAATCGCCTCGATAAACACTTGGCGCTGTGGCCTATCAACACCACCAATCAGAATATCGATTTTTTCCAGTTGGTCAGCCGTTCCTGTGACTATCAACCCATTGGTAGTTGGTAACACCTCAACAGTGAAAGTTGAGGCAGGTTTATCCTTAACAAACTGGCGATTGGTCGCCGCAAGCGTTGACTGAAGAATGTCAGACACCTTTGAGTTTCGCACATGACTCAAGCGGTATAACTTAACCAGTGAGGGTTCAACATTTTGTACCGATTCATCTAGAGGCTTAACCACATAAAGTCCGTTTTCATATTGCACCCAGTAACCATGGGCGCTTAGGACATTATTAAAGAATGACGGGTACTCCGAGGGTTCAAGATTTGGAGCGGTAAAACTGACTGTACCTACAACGCCACGGCCAAGCACTATTGGTTGATTCAACTCACGAGCACCCCAAGCAACAAACTCAGCAATAGGCGTGTTCGCTGTTTCGAACGTTGAGGATTCCGCATAGGCAGGTGACACCAATAGCAATAGGGCATTGAGTAGCCCAAACATAGATAAACGCTTCATTTACTTATCCTCCTTGAGTGTCACTGGTGACGGGGCGTTTAAACGGGATATCGAGACCATGCGACCCGTGGACGTATCGCGCAGCATTGAAAGAATCAGATTCGGGTTTCGACGGCAGATTTCAGCGACCTCAAGAAAGTCAGAATCCATTGATTCAGGTACCCATAGCGTGACTTTCTTGAAACCCATCTTTTTCATGCGGTTCTCATATTCACGGTTTCGGTTAGCAGAAGACTTGCTCATAGCTATCACCTTGAATGATGTTTATTTGGCAGCGCGAGACAGCTTCAAAGGTGTAACCCAGAGAGGCAAGCTCAACACTGTTGAGGCGTGTGCCATCTTTATCTATCTCAAAATAAAGCGGCTGATTGGGTGCGCGCATATAGCTCGCGATTTTGAATCCGGTTAGGTCGAGCCTTTCAGCGTTGCTCGAAGCCTCAACCGACGTAGAAGCCTGAACAATAGAAACGGGCTCGGGCGCAACAAGCTGAGTGATACCAAAAGAAGCGACCGCACCGAGCGAGAACATAGTTAAACGCGAATACTTGCGTAGATAGATTTTCGTGATGCGCATAATATTTCTCAATGTATAAGGGACACTGTAACGTCCATGTGTATACCAAGAGGGAAGCACCGTATAAGTGCCGTGCTCATAGTGGTCTGAAAAGGATTGTTTCGTATCGTATGAGGAATAGAGGTCAGTACCCCAAAGCTGCCATTTGTCTACCGTCAAGGATTGCGCATTGTCGCCATACTTAACGATACCGATATGCAGTTTAGGTAGAGGTAATCGGAGCTGACCCAATGAGAGGATACGAACCGCGGTAGAGATGATAGGGACTTGCATTCTATCGAGACGACGGCAAAAAACGGTATGTTCCGCCAAGGCCAAACGCGCTTGCTTATCAACGATAGAGATATCTTGAACAATAAAAATGATATCCCAACCGAGTTTACGCGCATGTAAGAACCAGTTGATAACGTCTTGTCTAGACTTGTCATTCCAAGTACGCGAGTTAAACCAAGTGCCACATTCATCTAAAACGAGTAGGCCATTTTTCGATTCATCATAAGTTTTGTTACCGCGACCTAACGCCTCCAAATCCTGCAATTTAGGCTTATCTGGCACACGATAGAGACGCGTGTTTTTCTTGTGGCGGCCTAACATATGGTGCAAGCGAATATCGAGATTAGTGGCAACAGGTGCACCGCGGTAAAACGCCTCACGAATACGACTGACCGAAGTGAGAGACTTGCCGCCGCCAAGCTTACCCGTCACGAAATAAACAGGCATTAGCTGGACACCTTAGTGATTGCGTAGAACTGCCACATCCAGACCCAACGAATAATACGTGCTGAAAATATTGCACTGAGACAAGGGACTGCATTGGACGGCACAAAGTAAGCAAATCCCGCAGCTAAATTGGGTGGGGCAATATACGAAAGTCCTTTGATGATGGTCAGCAATGACAGCGCCATGACCGCAGCCAAGCCAATCACCATAGTGACAATGGTTAAGTTGATTGCTAAACCGCGGCTTAGGCGAATAGCAAACCAACCTAGAACGGTAGAGGCTAACTGACCAAGAAAGATAGCAATAGCAGGTATCTTGAGCGCATTGCCCAAACCGTTGATGATAGGCAGCAAAAACACAGGCATATTAAATCCCTCTTGAGCGATGCGGTACGGTACCCGCGGCAGGTGTTACGCCATTCAGCAGAATGTCGATAAGTGTCCAAATCGTGTAGATGTACATAAGAAACGAAGCAACCGCTTTAAACTTGACGGAAAAGTCACAACCAAAATCTACCCGGTCACCAAACAGGGAAGGCATAGAAAACGCCACACAATCATCGGCACTAGGTAGGGCGCTCATGGCGATATTGACGGCCTCATACATATGACCTTCAACCGGACCCAATTTAGAATCATCAATAAAACCTTTAACGGCGTCAGTGACTTCTTTTTCAGCGTCATCAAAGCCAGAGCCAACAACGCTATTGATTTGAGTTGCAACGTCAGAAGCGAGCTTTGTTGTCATACCTGATTTACCCTCACACCCGCGCTCATCGACATTAGGGTCACAGGCGGCATTATCGCCAATGGCCTCGTGAATGCGGTCAAGCTTTGTACCTAATCCGTCGATGTTAGAACCAAGGCCATCAATCGAAGTTTTAAGCACTCCAGTCTGACTGGTTATCGCGCCTTTAATTGCATTATTGCCTGTTGCGATGGTATTGGTTTGCTGCAATGCAAGCTGCTTAGTGCCTTGATAGATTTGATAATCTTGTTTCATTTGGTCGAGTACGGATTGACCCAACGCTTTGTTAGTCCCATTCAACTGAGTTAGCTGATTGTTGATATCGGTAAAGCCTTTATTTACATCGGTGTTAATCCCTTTTAGCGCCGCATTATTATCACGGTTAAGGTTGCGAATTGCTTCCATCACTGCCGTATCGGTATTGCTATCGGGCGTTGGGCTGTCAGGCTCGGGTTTGTCGAAATCTGGGAGGTCGGGCGTAGCAGTGCCAGAAGAGCCGCCGCCAAAGTCACCGCTTGGCGGTGTGATAGGGTCGGTCGGGTCTACTGGTTTAGGAATACCAACCTTACAATTAAATCCGTAATCATCTTTTGAATTACAATAGGAGGTATACTCAAAAAAGTTATCTTTGTTTTGGTCAGAACAGGCGAGATATTCCTTAGCATCCAAATCGAGAAATTCGTTCTCACAAAACGCTTCAGGTTCGACCGGAACACACACACCGAGCTCATTTCTTTCATAACCTGGGGGGCATGGTTCAGGAGGCAACTCCTTACAAACACCTGTTGCTGGGTCAATTTGTTTAGGCGGTGTACACTCAGTAGATGTTCGACTGGCTGACACCACAGCAAAATAACCGCCCGTTGAACCGTCAGAATAACGAACATCACCACCTGCTGTACTTGCACTGCCACCATAAGAAGCGCGAGTATTAAAAAACGTCCAACCAACTGGATTAACAAAACCATCAAGACAAGAAGCGACCGCATCCAAATCAACGATGTCACCAACCGCTGCACAACCATTTTCCCAATTCACTTGATACACACTGTAAAGCTGTGAATGAGCACTAAACGAAGCACCACAGAAAAGCACTAGTGCAATGATGATTGGTTTAATGTTCATGTTGACCTATCCTTGAGGTGGGAGGGATGGAAAGAAGTAGGGCAGCAAGGCCGCCCCACAGGGAAAGCAAGGGATTAAGTTGCTTTGTTTGCGCCTTTCTTGAATAGCTTGATACCCACAAAGCCAACCGTTAGCGCGGTAGCGATAGGCCATACAGCCGCTAGAATGTCAGTAACAAAGGTTGCTACAGAATCAATAGCCGTTTGAGCATCCGCAGGTAGAGCCGCCGAAGCTACACCCGCAGTTAAAGCTAATGAAACACCTAGAGCGATTTTTGATTGAATAGACTTAAGCATGGTTGATTCTCCTTCTAACCATTAGTTTGACGTTGATATTTCAACTGCACGTTTGAAAATCAACAGTTGTTTCCCGACCACAAGGCCAAGGGTAAAAGCAGTCCCGAAACTGCCGACGATAAATTCAATGGACAGCATTTACCTTTGACCTCCTATCAACCAACCGATACCCACCAACACAAAACAGAAGCCAACGAACGCCATTAACTGGAAGTTTTCAAGCAGGGCAATGAGTTGATTGAATTGGGCATCGGTCATCGTGAGTTACCTATTTTTGTTGCGTCTGTGGCAGACGGAATAGGTTGTTAGACGAGCCCGACACGGTTTGACCGTCAGGGCGTGCAAAGCTGTACTCCTTTTGTTCAATCCAGTATTCAGCTTGCTTGCCGACGAGATCTTGTAATCCCTTGCCGTTGTCGGAGTCCTTCCAAAGCTCCGCGTTAACTTTGATAGTGATAGTCTGTGACGGCTTGGTCACTTGCAGAAGGAACGAACCACTGACTACGTGTTCGCCAGTTTCACGATTGGTGAATGACTTTTGAGTGATATCGTCGATATCAGGGATAATTCCGATGACTTTCATGTGTTTGTCCTTTTTGGGTTTGGGGTAAGTTGGTTAATTTGGTTTATGGCGACAGTTAGTGACACAAGTCCAAGCCGCCCTGATGGATGTCCCAGTCGGGCTGCGCCCAACTAGGACACCCATCGGGCGGAGGCGCGCTCTGCGCGTAAACCTCATCCATATACATCACAGACGGCTCAACAGACGGCATATCCATAAGAAAAGCGATTTCCTCATTCATGCGCTCGTATTCGTCTTGCTGCATGGCGTAGTATTCCAATTCCTCTTCAAGCGAATTGAACACCATGCGCGTACCTTCCATCATTGAGCGAATGCCGCGCACAAACTGTTTCTTGTTGGCGAACTTCCATTCTTTAAAACGGGTTTGAATGGTCTTGCCACGGAAAAGAATGCCGTTAATCGCCGCGCTCATTTCGTCGCCGTAACGGGTTTGACGGAATAGGCCGTCTACATTGATTTTCTTGTGGTACACGGCTTTAACTTCTTGGTCATTGCGGCGCACGAACACGCCACCCATAGCCATGACGAAGCGTTTAAAATCGCCGTCGTCAGCCGCTTTGCGAATAGACTCAAGGACAAAATGCTCATCCTTGGAAAGTTGATTTCCTAAAATCACAGCATCGTCCTCTTTGAACTCTTCTCGGAAACGGCGCATCTCACGCCACACTGTTACGGATGGACCACCATAGAACTGGAATTGGCGGATACCTTGGATTCGGTTAAAGGACACCACGGCAGAAGAGGCGGCTTTTCCGTCAAGGTCTGTACCTTTGTCGCCGCCAATGTTTGCGCCGTCGATGTTTTTGGAGAGGTATTTAGCGACGTAACCAACTGCCGAACCTTTGTTCCAATTAATAGTTTCTGCTTTAAATCGGTATTTGGCTGCGCCTGACTCATTTGGACTATCACTGAGAGCGTGACTTCTAAGGAGTCGTGTAACAGTGACTTTGTCTTCTGGTCGAATGAAGAACAACATATGATTGTGTGGTGTACCGTCATGATGCGGTTCAACAATTCGTAGTCCGTAGATTTTAATACCTTGTTTGTCGAGTTCTTTGCGAAACGCATTAGTGACTCCCATTAGATGACGATGAGCGTCCAACGCGCTTGGTTTGCCTGCGGCAATCCAAGCAGGGTTCAATTCATCACCCTTGTAAACGTGAAAACGACTCGGAGCAGTGACCGTGTAGAACATGGCCATGTGCCCCGATTCCTTGGCAATATCTTCAAATGCGCGTAGACGAACGAACATTTCAGCGCGTCGAATAACCGGATTCGCCGTCGATTTGGCGGCTAACTCTTGAAGCGTAAACCATGTGTCTGGGTCGTCGTCGATGTAGCAGACGGTATTGATGAGCGCTTGCTCAGTGTCAGACTTGCGACCTTTCATGACATCAACGCTGTACTGAGAGCAGTACGCATCTTGTGACTTGTGAACAAGCATTAAATCACGCGCTACGGTTTCGACTTCGGTGAAGTAACGGCGGCGCAATTGACGACGCAGCCACTTATCACACATGGCGCGTTTAATGAGGGAGTCCAGCTCCCCAGACTTGGCCTTTTGTTTGACCAATTCAGGGCGGAACTCAAGACCGAGATCAGAAAGTAGTAACTCTGCTTTTTCAAAACGCTTTGTCGTATCGGAGATTTTCAAAAGCACTTTTGAGAAAGCGCGAGCCTTGGCTTTAGCCAGTTCAATGATTTCTTCATCGTTGCGTGCAAAGCGGATACCGTCAGCGCGTAAGCGGCTATCTGCATCCTCAAGCATGGACAGCGCGGTCACGTAATTTTTACGCTCAAGAATATTGGTAAACGCACGAATCATGTGCGGTGCAAAATCACCATGACGACGCGTTAAACGCAGTAACGCTTCACAAGGGTTTTCTGTTTTTGGTTCGATGAACTCAGACAAGTCCAAAGAATGGATTTGCGAGGCTAGGGCACGGCGACGAGTCGAACGATAAGAGACGTTTGGATTCGTGTGGTCAACGTACGAATCCACATGGTGAAACAGGTAATCCGATTCGATGTTAATACGGTTTGGGTCGGACACTGGAATAAAATCCAGTGTCTCGAATACGCCTTGAGATACTTCTACTGTGCGTAGCATGGTTAAGCCTCAACAAACTCAATGTAGCAGCCGACTAAGTGAGATTGGTGCTTAGTTACTCGGTATGAACGTGATTCACTTTGATTACAGGTAAATGTGACAATGTCACCTTGTCGCAATTGTTCATTGGACAGCAATCTAAGGCAGCGAGCGCCGCCAAAAATGTCATGCCACGCTATTTGAGTAATTTCTATGTGAATCATTCCAACCACCTTGAATAGTTGAGCGGCTCAGCAGTCCCAGAAAGTAAGTTTCAAGGACAAACGACCCAGAACCGCTGAGCCAAATAAAAGTACCCGCAAGAGCAAGTACCGATTTATGGGGATTCTAGTTGCCATAAATGGGGATTGTAAATAGCGCAAAATCGGGATTAAACAGCTAAGATAATGACAAACGGAGGTTTTGAAATGTACGCAAATGAACTGTTAGATGCCTATAAAGAGGCTCAAAACTACCTACAAGACAAACAAATAGCGCATGACTTGAATCTATCGCCGCAAAAACTGAGCAAAATCAGAAAAGGCGTTCGCTATGTATCTGATGAAGAAGCAATTTTCTTAGCAGAAGGTGCAGGATTAGATCCAGAGCTCGCATTATTAGCGTGTCACGCTGACCGTAACGATAATCCGAACATCAAAGCAATGTGGAACAGCATTGCAAAAAAGTTTAACGGGCGCGGTTTACAAGGAATATCAATGGCTTGTGGTGGCTTGGTGATGTGGATTGGCAGCCCTAGCGAAGCCATTGCTAAGTGCGCATTATGTATATTATGTTAAATGTGGTGTGCGTGTACGCGAAATCTGGCTTGTTTACGGCTGTTAATCCTCTACTTTGCTCTATTTCATTGAACATAATGGATTTACCATAAAATACCTAATAAACAGTATTTATAATCTATCGATTCTAATACTGTTTATTAGTGATCATTTAGCACAGCGCTGAAGCTGTTCCACGAATCGCGAAAATGTTGTTGTTCAACACATCGTAATGGTGTCTATTTACTGCGTTTTCGAATACTCCGTCAATGCCCATTAGCACTGATGGTTTCGCGATACGATCTGGCGTTGACGTGAAAATCTGATTCTTTAGTGTATAAACGTTACTCTGCATTTTCTCAAACTGTGCTTTGTTGCTTGCGATCCGCTGATACGTTTCTAGAATTTGCTCTTTTGAGTAATTGAGCATTGAATTGCTCGAAAAATTTGTTCCCCAACTAGTCAGAACCTTTTCTGCGAAATCTCGGGTGATCTGTCCAGGGCCAAAGAGTCTATGCTCACCCTTGCCACCGCCGCTCGTTCGTGATGCTCCCACTAATGTTGCATGTCTACCGGGAATCATGGTTGTGTAGAACTTAGTGTTCTTATGGAGTTTTGGCATTCTAGCCTTGAAGAATAAAGAACGTTCGTCTTTGGCATAAAAACAGACAATTTGTTTTACGTTTGAGCCTAGCGACTTATAGTTCTTAAAGGCGTTAAGACCACCTGGGACAGGATCGAGGGCGAATATATTGACACTTATGTTTGCAAGCTGCGGATGCTCAAGTAACTCGTTGGCAAGTTCGAAGCAGCTTACGCCACCACGACTCCAACCGATAAGATTCAGCTGTGTTATGGGATCTCTCTGCCGCTCTCTTTTTATGTTCTCCATTTGTAAATCCAAGCCGCTTTTCAAGTCGCTAGCCAACTCGTTTCGTTCTTGTTTCCAGCGTGAATACGCAGAGCTAAGGCGATTAAAAGGTTTGGATTCATCCAACAAAGCACTTGCTCTATCTTTATAGTCTTTCTTTTCGCTAGAACTGCCTTTAAGTAAGTTAATGACATGGGAGATATTGCTCTCTACGCCCCAGCCTGCCAGTTGGCCGAACAGAGTCCAATGTACCTGATCATCGGTCTGTTTGCGCCATTCACTTAGGTTCCCACTCCCTACTCCATCAACTTGTATATAGTCGATGTTATCTCGACCCAATACGTTTTTTGCGAGGACAGAAACTAACTCACCGGAAGCATAACTTTTATGAACATGATTTTCCGATGTGGCGCCGGTACCACTAAAAAAGACTGTGACTGTGGACATTATTTCCCTCGCATGCGCTTCAAGCTGAGAACAAACTTGAAATTACTTGGTTAACTATCATTAATTGAAAAGATAGAACACGAGATTGATTTCACAAAAGAAATCGACGGATAAATGACAGGCTAAGTAACTTTATGCGGTAAACCTATCAAATCAGGTCACCGCATTAGAAGAAATTATTGGGAGAAAATTCGGGATGGTTTTTTGGTTAAATTCTAAACGTCACACCGACTATTTGGCTCTCTTGTAGATCGGATAATTGAATTTCTAGGTTATCGAATTCTTCCCCTTTTATTTGCCAATTATTTTCATTTTCTATGATTTGGACAGACTTATTTTCGGTTGAAATTTTCCAGTTATTTGAGGGTTTATTCAGGGTTATTTTTCCCTCCAATTTCGAAGCTGAAAACTGGTCATTTTTAACACTAAAAGTACAATTTGGTTTCAACTCACACTCTATTTCTTGCCCTTCAGTGAATGTGACCGTACGCCAAATAAACGCTGTAATAAGTAGGGTTAACATGATGATTATTTGAACAAAACGGCCTCGTGTGAGTTTCTGTGCTGCCATTATGTGGGGTTCTCCGTGTAACAAACTTCAAAGTTTTAAAATAAAAGGCCAAAACCAGACCGACTGTAAGGTTACTACGCTGTCATTGAATTGTTAAATGCAGTATAGTTGGCGGCTGAAAATGCCACTTTTTTTAAAAACTGGCAAGAATATTTAACCAATGAATTTTGGTGTGATTTTCTTAACAGTTTTGGGTGGCATTACGACATGTGTCGTGTTGGAAGTAAAGTGTAGTTAATTAGAAATTGGAAGCATGCAAATGAGCCAAGAAAAGCAGCTTGAACAAAACTACAACTATACAGTCGTCCGTCAATTTACCCTTGTTACTATTCTTTGGGGCATTGTCGGAATGGCCGTTGGTGTTTTGATTGCCGCTCAATTAGTTTGGCCACAGCTAAACTTTGATACGCCGTGGTTGACGTACAGTCGCTTACGTCCTCTGCATACTAATGCGGTTATTTTTGCGTTTGGTACAAGTGCCCTGTTCGCAACGTCTTATTACGTTGTTCAGCGTACCTGTCAAACTCGTCTCTTTGGTGGCCCTCTTGTCGCCTTTACCTTTTGGGGCTGGCAAGCCATCATTTTAGCAGCCGCGATTACTCTGCCATTGGGTTTCACCTCTGGTAAGGAATACGCAGAGCTAGAATGGCCAATCGATATTGCCATCGCAGTTGTTTGGGTTTCTTACGCTATCGTGTTCTTTGGAACATTGATAACCCGTAGGACATCTCACATCTACGTAGCAAACTGGTTCTTCGGTGCCTTTATCATCACTGTTGCGGTTCTTCATATCGTAAACAGCATGGCAATCCCTGTATCTCTTGGTAAGTCTTATTCGATTTACTCAGGTGCGGTGGATGCAATGGTTCAGTGGTGGTACGGACACAACGCAGTAGGTTTCCTACTGACAGCTGGTTTCCTAGGTATGATGTACTACTTCGTACCTAAGCAAGCTGAACGTCCTGTTTACTCTTACCGTCTGTCTATCGTTCACTTCTGGGCATTAGTATCTCTATACATCTGGGCTGGTCCTCACCACCTACACTACACTGCACTTCCAGATTGGACGCAGTCTCTAGGTATGGTGATGTCACTGGTTCTATTCGCTCCGTCTTGGGGTGGTATGATCAACGGTATCATGACGCTGTCTGGTGCTTGGCATAAACTACGTTATGACCCTATTCTACGTTTCCTAATTGTATCTCTATCGTTCTACGGTATGTCTACGTTTGAAGGTCCAATGATGTCTATTAAGACAGTAAACGCACTGTCTCACTACACTGACTGGACTATCGGCCACGTACACTCTGGTGCGCTAGGTTGGGTTGCTATGGTATCTATCGGTTCGGTATACCACTTAGTCCCTCGCCTATTCGGTCAAGAGCGTATGTACTCTGTTGGTCTAATCAATACTCACTTCTGGTTAGCAACTATCGGTACCGTTCTATACATCGTTGCAATGTGGATCTCTGGTGTAATGCAAGGTCTGATGTGGCGTGCAGTTAACTCTGACGGTACGTTGACATACAGCTTTGTTGAGTCAGTTGAAGCGTCTTACCCATTCTACTTTGTACGTTTCCTAGGTGGATTTATTTTCCTAGCAGGTATGTTCCTAATGGCATACAACACGTATAAGACGGTAACAGCGCCTAAAGATAGCCTTAAAGCTATCCCACAGCCGGCATAAGGAGATTTAAAGAATGAGTTCTAATTCTAACAATCGCCACGAAATTGTTGAACGCAATGTCGGTTTACTCGCGATTCTTATCGTTTTTGCAATCAGCTTGGGTGCTCTTGTAGAGATCACTCCTCTGATTTTCCAAAAGCAAACGACTGAGCCTGTAGAGAACCTACGTCCTTATACAGCGCTTGAAATGGAAGGTCGTGATGTATACATCCGTGAAGGTTGTAACGTATGTCACAGCCAAATGATTCGTCCATTCCGCTCTGAGACGGAACGTTACGGTCACTACTCTGTTGCTGGTGAAAGTGTATACGAGCATCCATTCCTATGGGGCTCTAAGCGTACAGGTCCTGACCTAGCGCGCGTTGGTGGTCGTTACTCTGATGAGTGGCACCGCGTACACCTAATTGACCCACGTGAGTTGGTTCCTGAGTCAAACATGCCTGGTTTCCCATGGCTTGAAGAAAATGTTCTTGATGGTAAGAACACTCAGAAGAAACTTGAAATCTTCCGTGATCAGTTTGGTGTTCCATACACTGATGAGCAAATCGCAAACGCGTCTAAAGATGTAGAAGGTAAAACAGAGATGGATGCAATCATCGCTTACCTTCAGTCTCTTGGTCACGCAATGAAGTAATAAAGGGGTGACATTATGGATATCGGTACTATTCACAGTATTTGGACCATAGTTCTGTTCGTTAGCTTTCTAGGTGTGGTTTGGTGGGCTTACGGTAAGAGCCGTAAAGCACGCTTTGATGAAGCTGCAAACCTTGTTTTTGCTGATGAGCAGAAAGCGCCTGAAAAAGAACAAGGAGTGACTAAGCAATGACGACATTTTGGAGTCTTTGGATAATCATCATCACAGTCGGTACACTGGTCGGCTGTGCTGCGCTCCTTTTTTGGTGCCTTAAAGATAAAATGGGTGTTGAAGAAGGTGCAGATATGGGCCACGAATACGATGGTATTCGTGAACTAAACAACCCACTGCCTAAGTGGTGGACTTATCTGTTTGTTGGTACGTTTGTATTCGCAGCTATTTACCTAACTCTGTACCCAGGTCTAGGTAACTTCAAAGGCGTTCTTGGTTGGCAGAGTTCTGACCAAACAGTACGTTCTCTTGAAGAGTCAAAAGCGTCGATTGCAAAAGCGCAAGAGAATAAGCAGTTGGTTCAGTACGCTAAAGAGCTAGATGATGCAGATACCTACTTCGGTGAAGCATTTAAGAAACTGGCTTATGTAGATGGCTCAACTGAACTGCGCCCTATCCCTGAAATTGCAGCGGATAATGAAGCAGTGAAAGTTGGTCAGCGTTTGTTCCTGCAAAACTGTTCTCAGTGTCACGGCTCTGATGCACGTGGTCAGAAAGGTTTCCCTAACCTGACTGATGATGCATGGCTATACGGCGGCGAACCACAAGCGATTGTTACGACTGTAATGCAAGGTCGTATCGGTCAAATGCCAGGTTGGAAAGACGCGTTAGGCGAGCAAGGCGTGAAAGAAGTTGTGAGCTACACGCTAAGCCTGTCTGGACGTTCTGTTAACGCTCGCGAAGCAGAAGCTGGTAAAGCTCGTTTCGTAGTGTGTGCAGCGTGTCACGGTACAGATGGTAAAGGTAACCCAGCAGTTGGCGCACCTGATCTAACTGACCAAGACTGGTTGTTTGGTGGTTCTCGCGCAGAAGTAACTGAAACAGTAATGAACGGTCGTTCGGGCGTAATGCCAGCTTGGAAAGACATTCTAGGTGAAGATAAAGTTCAGCTAGTTTCAGCTTATGTGTGGAGCTTAAGCAACTCGGAACAATAAGTTACATTTCTATTACAGCCCCTTACTCTCTATCGATGGTAAAGGGGCTGTCTTTTCTTTACAGTTAAAGCCCTAATTTTTTTAATTTTTCAATTGAGAACTTTTTTATGGAAAAGCCTTGGTATAAGCAGTTTTGGCCCTGGTTTATACTCTCCCTTACGGTTGGAGTATCTATACTAACTTTGGTTCGAGTGGCGATACTTACAAACCACTCTGTTCATTTGGTTACCGAGGATTACTATAAAAAAGGTAAAGGGATCAACGTCGATATTTCAAGAGTCAATGTGACCAAAGAGCTTGGGCTCAAAGCTTCACTCCACTCTGAAGGGAACGCAGTGGTGATTGAATTTGATAAAGGTCAATTAGATCACTACCCAGCAATCACTGCTATGTTTGCCCACCGTACCCTTCCTGACCACGATTTCACGAAACTGGTGACTTCAGATGCGCGTGGTGTATATCGATTCACTCTTGACGATGCGCTTCAAGGACCATGGTTTGTTGAGTTAACGCCCCATGATGAGAAATGGTTAATCCAAGGCCGTATCGAGTTCCCAACGTCGGCAGCAGTACAACTATCTAACTAAGAAGCGTCTATGTGTAAATCCTGTTATCACTGTGGTGAAGATGTACCAGCCAACACGGATTTCAAAGTCGAAATTTTGGGCGACATACGCGAGATGTGTTGCCCAGGTTGTGAGACGGTAGCTCAGACTATCGTCGACAGCGGCTTGGTCTCTTACTACCAATATCGTACTGCTCCTGCAGAAAAAGCAGACCTTGTCCCCGAGCAGCTTCAAGCACTGATTCATTATGACAATGACGAAGTACAATCTGAATTCGTCCGTAATAGCAAAGATAGCTCAGAGGTGACATTGTCACTTGAAGGCGTTTCTTGTGCAGCCTGTGCATGGCTGATCGAAAAGCAAGTCTCTTCTAAAAGTGGTGTTCTGTCGATTCGAGTTAATACCACAACCAACCGTGCTTTATTAGCATGGGACAAGTCTCAAGCAAGACTGAGTGAAATACTCTCTCTGATTCACCAACTTGGTTATAAAGCCGCACCTTTTGAAGCGGACAAGCAAGAAGCTGCCTATCACCAACAGATGAAGCAATACCTGTATCGTTTAGGTATTGCAGGCCTTGCGACAATGCAGGTGATGATGCTGGCTGTTGCGCTTTATCTAGAAGTGTTTGGTGACTTAGAGCCCGAGTTTAAAAACTACTTCCGCTGGGTAAGCTTGATCTTTGCCACGCCAGTGATGCTCTACTCTGCTCTGCCATTCTATATAAATGCGTGGCGCAGCCTGCGTAGCCATACTCTAGGCATGGATGTCCCAGTTTCTATCGCGATGATCTTTGCCTATTGTGCAAGTTTGGTTGCAACGGTTACTGAGCAAGGAGAAGTGTTCTTTGAGTCTATCTCAATGTTTGCTTTCTTCCTTTTGGTTGGTCGGTTCCTCGAGATGCGCGCACGCCGCAAAGCCGCAGCGGCAAGCGGAAACCTATTAAAACTGATTCCTGCTATTGCCAATAAACTTAACGGTGACCAAGTCCCTGTTAAAACGCTAAAAGTCGGTGACCAAATTCGCGTTCTACCGGGTGAACATATTCCAGCGGACGGCAAGATCACTGCCGGTCGCGTTCATATTGATGAATCAATGCTGACGGGTGAATCTCTCCCCGTCGTTAAGCAAGTTGACGATCATGTCTTTGCAGGTACGCTAAATGGTGAAGAGTCGTTTGAGTTAGAAGTCACCTCTTCAAAAGCAGACTCAATGATCTCTAACATTGTACGTCTGCAAGATGAAGCTCAGTTATCAAAACCCAAAATTGCTGAAATCGCCGATATTGTTGCGCGCTATTTCGTCGCAGTCATTCTAATTATCGCAGCGGGCACTTGGTTCTTCTGGCACTCTAGCAGACCTGATGATGCATTCTGGATTATGTTGTCAGTGTTAGTTGCAACATGTCCTTGTGCGTTGTCTCTGGCGACGCCAACAGCATTAACCTGTGCGACATCACGTATGGGCAATTTGGGTATTCTACTGCGTAAAAGCCATGTGTTTGAAACTCTGTGTAAGGTGAATCACCTGATTGTTGATAAAACAGGCACGCTGACTCACGGTGATATTGAAATCAATGATGTAGAGATCAACGCTGACTACACAAAAGATGAATTGTTAGCGGTTGCGGCTTCACTTGAATCTCATGCCAACCACCCTATTGCTCGTGCATTCAAACCTTATGCTGATGTTAACGTGACGGTATCTGACGTTGAGAATGTTATTGGTTCAGGCATCACAGGTATCTATCAAAACAAACAAGTTAAGATTGGTAGTGCCCAGTTTGTTTTGGGTGAAGGACAACGTTCCAAAGCGAATACAGTCTTTCTTTCTATTGATGGACAACATGTCGCGAGCTTTGGCTATCGTGACCCTATTCGTGTTGAAACCAAAGAGTTTATCGAGAAGTTCCAGAAGTCGGGTGTAAAGGTGACTCTGCTAACAGGTGACACGAAAGAGAACGCTGATCTTGTTGCAAACCAAATCGGTATTAAAGATGTCGTAGCCGGAGCTAAACCTCAAGATAAGTTATCTTACTTGCAGCAGGTAGACTCTGATGACATTACTATGATGATTGGTGATGGGATCAATGATGCGCCAACGTTGGCCGGCGCGCACCTTTCTGTCGCTATGGGTGGTGGTGCTGATGTGGCGAAAGCATCGGCTGATATGGTGCTGTTAGGCGACAGGCTTGACCGTATTTTAGAAGCGCGTGAATTAGCACTACAAACGCGTAAAATCATTCGAGAAAACCTTGCTTGGTCACTTGGCTACAATCTATTGATACTGCCTTTAGCGGTAGCAGGATTTGTTGCCCCATATTTTGCGGTTGTCGGTATGTCTGCGAGCTCAATTATTGTAGTATCTAACTCTCTGCGTTTGCTCAAAGAAAAAGGTAAATAGATGGAAAGCCTTTATATCCTCATCCCTATCGCTATCGTATTGGTTTGTCTCGCGGTAGCTGTATTCCTTTGGGCTGTGAAAAGCGAACAGTTTGAAGATCTAGAGCGTCAAGGTCACAACATCTTGTTTGATGAGGACGATCATAAAGAGAACCCACCTAAATGAGTCCTGACTGGATTGGGGCCTTCTTTATTGGCCTTGTTGGGGCTGGGCATTGTATGGGCATGTGTGGCGGTATTGCTTCCATGCTCACTATAGGCCAGTCTCAGCCATCAAAATTGGTCCCTCTGTTTTATAACGGTGGCCGTCTTATTAGCTACGCGCTCATTGGCGCAGTGATTGGCGGTGCGGTTTCTTCTATTTCAGAAGTTAGCCAGCTCAACAACGTATTAGTTTGGTTACGCTTGGCGGCGGCGTTGTTCATGATCCTACTCGCTTGCTATATCGGCCGATGGTGGCATGGCCTGCTTTATATAGAGAAGCTTGGGCAAGTTATTTGGCGCAAGATCTCGCCTGCGGGACAATCTCTGCTGCCGCTAAAATCTCCGCTACATGCGCTCCCATTTGGCTTTATTTGGGGCTGGATTCCATGTGGTCTCGTCTACTCTACTTTAACTTGGTCAGCGGTGTCTGGAAGCGCAATCAATGGTGCTTTAGTGATGCTGGCATTTGGCGCAGGTACATTACCAGCGATGCTACTTGTTGGCCATGCGGCTACATCGCTCCATAAGCTGCAAAATTCCGACATATTTCGTCATATCGTTGCTTTTACTATCTTAATTTATGGATTGTACACAGCGTATGGCGCACTTAGTCTCTTATCAATTAGTTTATAGTTAACTGTTTTTATACATTTTTTTAAGCTACCCTTTAGGGCTAATGGATGCTAAAATATTGATGTATATCAAATAGTGAAAGGTTGTTATGATTTCTGAAAAGCCTGCAACAAAGCGTATTCAATCCGGTGGCTGTGCAATTCACTGCCAAGATTGTAGTATCAGCCAGCTTTGTATTCCGTTTACGCTAAATGAATCTGAACTCGATCAGCTTGATCAAATCATCGAGCGTAAGAAGCCAATCCAGAAAGGACAGGAATTGTTCAAAGCAGGAGATGAACTAAAATCTCTTTACGCGATTCGTTCAGGAACAATCAAGAGCTACACAATCACTGAGCAAGGTGATGAGCAGATTACTGCTTTCCACTTAGCGGGTGACTTGGTAGGTTTTGACGCAATTACTGGCGACCTTCACCCTAGCTTCGCTCAAGCGCTAGAAACGTCGATGGTATGTGAAATTCCATACGAAATTCTAGACGACCTATCAGGCAAAATGCCTAAGCTTCGTCAGCAGATCATGCGTTTGATGAGCAACGAAATCAAAGGTGACCAAGAAATGATCTTGCTGCTTTCTAAGAAGAATGCAGAAGAGCGCTTGGCGGCTTTCCTATATAACCTTTCTACTCGTTTCTCGCAACGTGGCTTTAGCCCGCGCGAATTCCGTCTTACCATGACTCGTGGTGACATTGGTAACTACCTTGGTTTAACGGTAGAAACGATCTCTCGTCTACTTGGTCGATTCCAGAAATCAGAGATCTTAAGTGTTAAGGGTAAATACATTACTATTCTTGACCACGATGCGCTGATGGAACTGGCAGGCGTATCAACAGAATCGTAATAATTTTCAATGATGTAGCTCGCAATTCACTTCGAAATAGAGCTACATCATACTTCTCTCAAATTCCGCAAAGTATTTCTAAAACTCTCCTCCCATCTAAGCTACATTAATCATATACCCCTCCTCGTCTCTAAGGAGTCAATATGAGTATTTACAATAAGATTTTAGTCGTTGCCGACATTAACAAAGACGAACAGCCTGCGCTTGCGCGAGCGATGCAGCTAGCCGCAAAAAGCCGGTCGCCTAGTCGAGTGACTTTCTTCCTCTCTATCTATGACTTCTCTTACGATATGACGTCTATGCTGTCGATTGATGAGCGCGATGCGATGCGCCGTGGCGTGATTCAACAGCGTGAACAGTGGATGCGCAAGATCGCCAAAGATTACATCAATGATGAGATTGAGTTTGATGTTCGTGTTGTATGGCACAACCGCCCTTATGAAGCGATTATCGCAGAAGTATTTTCCGGTGAGCATGACATCGTGATTAAAGGAACGCGTAAACATGACGTACTTGAGTCTGTCATCTTTACTCCAACCGATTGGCACTTGCTCCGTAAATGCCCTTGTCCTGTATTATTGGTTAAGAACACAGAATGGCCAGCGGATGCGAGTGTTCTTGCCTCTGTGCATGTCGGATCTGAAAACGAAACCCACTTAGGCTTAAATGATGCCATGGTTGAGCAACTAAACAGTTTAACCGAACGTTTAGGCGCTAAGCCTTATCTAGTTAACGCCTACCCTGTTACTCCTGCGAACATTACGATTGAGCTTCCTGAGTTTGATCCTGCTACTTATACTGATGCGGTTCGTGGTCACCACCTTACAGCCATGAAGGCGCTACGTCAGAAACATGGTTATGATGAGGAGCAAACGGTAGTTGAACAAGGCCTACCAGAAGATGTGATTCCAGATGCTGCCGAAAAGTTAAACGCGGCAATGGTGATTATTGGTACTACAGGTCGTACAGGGCTGTCGGCGGTGTTTATTGGTAATACCGCAGAGCATGTGATTGATAAGATCAATTGCGATGTGATGGCGTTGAAACCGCAAGGCTACATAAGCCCTCTTGATCCCAAGACCGCGATTTAAACCAGTAAGATAAAGAAAAGGGAAGATAGCTAACTATCTTCCCTTTTTAATGTAAGTAAATGCTGTTTTATATGTTGGTAACGTCGATAAACATAGATTCGTCTATGTTGGTTGACGAAACCGTCGCTTCGCTAAACTCGTATTCTTCACGGCTGCCTTCACGGTCTAACGGAAGGTTGACGAAATCAAACAGCTCTTTGTCTGCAAGTTGGCTTGGGCTTACATTCTGAATTGATTTAAAAATGGCTTCTACGCGGCCTGGCGTCTTCTTATCCCAATCAATTAGCATTGCTTTAATCGATTGACGCTGCAGGTTTTCCTGAGAGCCACAAAGGTTACATGGAATAATAGGGAAATCTTTGTGTTCCGCGTATTTGATCAGATCTTTTTCACGGCAGTAAGTCAAAGGACGGATTACCACGTTACGGCCATCATCTGAACGCAGCTTAGGTGGCATCGCTTTTAATCGTGAACCATGGAACATGTTTAGGAACATGGTTTCTACGATGTCATCCATGTGGTGACCAAGTGCAAGCTTGGTTGCGCCGATTTTTTCTGCAAATGAGTACAAAGTACCGCGACGCAGGCGAGAGCAAAGACCACAAGTTGTTTTGCCTTCAGGAACCTTCTCTTTTACCACTGAGTAAGTATCTTTATCTACTATGTAGTAAGGAATGTTCAGCGTCTCGAAGTAGTCTGGCAAGATGTGCTCTGGGAATCCTGGTTGCTTTTGGTCTAAGTTAACCGCGACGACTTCAAACTTGATCGGTGCTGCTTTCTGTAGGTTAAGCAGAATATCAAGCATCGCAAATGAATCTTTACCGCCACTGATACATGCCATTACAACATCGCCTTCTTCGATCATGTTGTATTCTGTAATAGCATTTCCAACATTTCTTCTCAGACGCTTTTGAAGTTTGTTGAATTCTAAGGTTTCTTTACGTGTATCTTTTTGATTCATTGCGGGCTCTCACATTGCCGAACAAGTCGACAGTAGCACTTCCTAAGTGGTTTTATTGGGGCGTGGATTATACGAGCTTTTTCACAAGGATTAAATGCTTCATTGATTCTCAAAGATGAATTATTAGGTTCGACTGACTTAGCGCAATTTGCTATCAGAAAAAGTAAGCGATTCATTGTGATACCAGTTGTTTAAGAGCAAACGTTTATCTTGCTGCGTTTTTTGAGTTGAATCACAACACAAAAGCCCGTATATTTCCGATGTCTAACAGGCACACCCTACAATGTACGTCGCCATCCTGCCTCCATTGGTACATTGATATTGGTGTTTATCTACTTTCATGCAAAACACATCTTTTTCTGTTTCTGGTCTTTTTAAGGAATCGGGTGCGCTGTTGCATCTCTCGATCCCTATCATCGTTATGCAGCTTGCCACTCAAGCAATGGGCTTTGTTGACACCACAATGGCTGGTCAAGTCAGCGCAGCTGATCTTGCGGCGATCGCGCTTGGTACAAGCTTGTGGTTACCTGTCTCACTGCTACTGCGTGGTATCATCATGGCGCTTACGCCAGTCGTTGCCTACCATCGAGGAGCTCAACAGCTCGATAAAGTTCGGATCGCATTCGTTCAAATGCTTTGGCTGGCAGTGTTCGTGAGTGCTTGTTTGATGGTGTACCTCGTGCTGGGCGAAAACATACTGGTTGCGCTTGGTGTGGCACAAGATATTATTCCTATTGCCAGTGATTATGTCGTTGCTTTGGCGTTTGGTGTTCCAGGCATCGCGCTGTTTTATACCTTAAATGGTTTTTGTGAAGGGATGAACAATACTCGCGCACCTATGCTTATTTCTGTTCTGGGTTTGCTTGTAAACATCCCAGTGAATTACATCCTTATCTATGGAAAGTTTGGCTTCCCTGCTCTAGGAGCCGTTGGTTGTGGCTGGGCGACAAGCCTTGTTTATTGGCTGATGTCCGCGTTACTTTATAGCTATATAAAACATCATCATCACTATAAGCGTATTCTTCATTTTGGGCAGTTAAAGCCAGTTTGGGATGAGATCAGTCACCTGTTTAAGTTAGGTTTTCCTATCGGACTCAATATCGCGGTATGCGGCAGTATTTTTGCGGTAATCGCCCTACTTATTGGGCGAATTGGTGCAGAAAATGTGGCAGCGGCTCAGATAGCACTAAACATTTCGAGCATGACCTACATGATTCCAATGAGCCTTTCGTTTGGCATCACAATACGTGTGGGACATGCCCTTGGTGAACAAAAAGACCAACTTGCTGCGATGCGAAGTTATGTCGGCGTTGTGACCGCAGCACTACTATCGTTAATGTCAGTTGCGTTCTTTCTGCTGTTTCCGGAGTGGATCATCCGTTTATACACAACAGATCCTATCGTTTCAGCGACTGCCGCAACCCTACTGGTGTTTACGGCGATGTATCAATTTAGCGATGCACTGCAAACCTCGGCTAACGGTGCGCTTCGCGGGTATAAAGACACCAAAGTGCCGATGATGCTTGCGATTTTAGCCTACTGGGGATTGGCGCTACCACTTGGTATGGTCTTGGGATTAACGGATTACCTAGTTCCAGCTATGGGTGAGAAAGGCTTTTGGATTGGGATCGTCACTGGGCTTTCAACTGCTGCTTTTGCAATGCTAATACGCCTCTTCGTCGTGATCAGACGCAATCAGCAACGCGTAGTGAATGAGAAGTTAAGCCAAGCTATGGTATAAACAAAGGGTCGCAAGTGGCGACCCTTTTAGCTTTTATGCTTTTGGCAGATACGGAAGTACTCGTGAAGTTTCCTGAGGAAGGGTCATTGTGCCACCCTCACCTATTTCATCGAGCGCGACTTGAACCTTACCATCGATAATTTGTTTTGTTGTACCGTTAGAGAACTGAATTTGCGAGTTCAGTTTGTTCGGGAACTCTAGCGTGACGCCTTCGACATCCGGTGTAAACCAACTCGCAAACATTCCACCAAGCTGCTCTAAGATCGCCTGCATTTGAGGCAAAAGCACTTTCACTTGATCGTAGCTGACGTCTCCTGAAAACGGTTCTTTGGTCATCACAACCATTGAGAAGTCGCAACGCATATCCATTGGGGTATGAACAAAGACAAGCGGATTGGCAGATTTTAGGTTGTTGTCGAGCGGGACAATCACCTCATTATATGGAGAGATGGTCAGCTCTTCGTAATGCTCTTCTTTTTCCATCCATGCTTTTTCAATATCACACAGTTGTTTGGTGTCCGCGTTAAGGAAAAAGAATCCCACTTTTACGTCATCATGTCCTTCTTTGGCATTCTGCTTCATATGCGAAAACAGTTTGGAGTAAGTAAACATGTATTCTTGAGCTTGAACAGGCAGAACTGCCGTGCTAGATAGGGCTGCGGCTAAAATCGCTAACGATACTTTTTTCATTACTTTCTTTCTTATTGATTTAGCTTTCTATTGATTGGCTAAGGGTAATTCCCAGAACTGCTGATTGTGCCTGATCATGCTTTGTAAATCGTTGACGTATGCCTCACCTCGTTCAGAGTATTTAAGCAATCCACTGGTTAATGCCATTGCCGCATCTGTATCGGTCAAGCTTTGGTCATTGAGATGACGTTGGTAACGAATTTCGCGCAGCGCTTTGTAGGCATTGTTTCGATTTACATTCATGAAGTAGCCATGAATAGACTGCTGGACTGAGCTAAACTTCGCGACTTCGTGAGTCATGCCCTCTCCGCGTTGCAGGGGCACTAAGCCACATCCGGAGCTGTAACACCACTGGCCAAAGTAGTTGTTAGCCTGCGTTGCAAAGCGAGATGTCCCCCAAGCGGATTCATTGGCACCTTGAACAAGTACCAAAGCTTCAGGTATCACATCCACGCGATGGAGCATGTTGTTTAGCCACTCTTGAGAAACCCCTTCAGCAGGCAGCTCAACCTTATACAGTTTGCCTAAGCGCTTAGCATAGCTGGTATCCGAGGCAGTGATAGAGCCTGATTGGAAATTATCTCTAATCGAATCTAAGCGTTGGCGTTCAGAAACAATTCGCTGATTCTCTAACGCGATGCCCGGCCTTAAGTAATCAAAAAACGCTTTTTTCTTCTGCTTAACATCTTTAATCGCAGAAAAGTCTGGAGCGGCTCCGATAGACTTGCCAATAAACTCTGGTGCTTGTTGCTCAGCGACTTGCGCTTGTTTACGGCGTTCACGCTCTTCGGCTTGGTTTTGTTCATAGCCATAAAAACTACAGCCGGCAATAACGCCAGCTGCAGCAATAGCAATGAATTCACTTTTACGCATTGAACACTTGTGAATCGTTGTCATTGTCGTCTTCATCTTTTGGTCTATCAGAAGCAATAATTTTTAACTTAATGCCAAACATATTGCGGTATACGATTCCCTTCACGTGGAAGAAGAAAGGCAGGACGAAAATCAGCCCTAAACCGTAGAACATCATACCAACAACAAACATGACTGAGACAACAGAATATATTCCAGCTAGAACGAAGATCTTCTTATTGACTGCGCGAAGCGATAAAAGCAGAGATTGCATCGGTGGCACTTGCTTTTCACAAATCAGAAGAATGGAGTTGGTAAATGCCAGTGACAAATATAGAGACAGTAGAGGGAAAATCATTCCTGCTATACCTTGTAGCAGCAAGCTAAATAAGGTGGCTAAAATGACTGGCACTGTGTACTGCAGGCCTTTACCAATATGACGAGGTTTAGTCATCAGACCGGCGGCATGGCTCATCGCCATCATAGAAATCCCTGCATAAATTGGTGCGCTAATTACTTCGTAGCTAAAGTTTGCCACCATAATCGCGTTGAAGATGCTTGGATCAAAGGCGTCTGGATTGGTAACGGCATCAATAATGATCCCCGGGTTACCTAACTGCAATTTAAGCGCGATGTAGAAAATAGCCAACTGCAGTACGATCAGCACCACTATCGCTGGAGAAAAAGAGAGGAAGTGCTTTACTGTGTGTTGCCAAGCCTCCTTAAAGACCTCGCCGGCTTTAAGTTCGTAGTCGCCCGAAAGTGCACGCTCTACGCTGCCCCCTAAGTTGAAGTCTTTTTCAATGTCATTATTCATTCTTGAATCCAGTGCCTGATTTGACAATAACCAAGCTAACTTGTTGATAAAAATTGGCTTCATTATACGTCAACCAAACTCAGTCTAAAATCGGATCTCGCCTTGCTGCTTGCTTTATCGACTGTTTGGTTGATAATTAACCACTAAACGCATCGTATCAGTATAGATATCTGACTCAGAAATAAAGGAAATTCTCCTCTGAATGCTCGGTTTATTTAGCATACAGAGAGTATGGTAAGGAATGTTTACTTTTACCTGCAAAAATTTTTGTGTTTCAGAATAAGAAAATGCTTTGAATTCACAATTTTGGTGATTATGATGCGCGCCTCGAATTTGTGTAACGACGGGTCATCTCAAATCGGTGACCAAGGTGGGAGAAAAACAGACGTTGAACGCTAAACAAGATGCAGGAAAACCAGTAGTTAAACTGACTGGAATTAGCAAAAGTTTCGATGGTAAGGAGATCATCGCAAATCTTAACCTTGATGTTAATCATGGTGAGTTTCTAACGATTTTGGGCCCTTCTGGTTGTGGTAAAACAACCGTGTTGAGGATGATTGCTGGTTTTGAAACCGCAGATAAAGGCGAAATTATCCTTGCTGACCAAAACGTAACTCAAGTTCCTGCTGAGCAAAGGCATGTAAACACTGTATTCCAGAGTTATGCACTCTTCCCTCATATGACGGTTTTTGAAAACGTGGCTTTTGGTCTACGCATGCAAAAAGTGCCTTCTGACGATATTGAGCCTCGTGTAATGGAAGCACTACGTATGGTTCGTCTTGAGAAAATGGCACAGCGTAAGCCTCATCAGTTATCTGGTGGTCAACAGCAGCGTATCGCAATTGCACGTGCCGTTGTCAACAAACCGAAAGTGTTGCTGCTTGATGAGTCGTTGTCTGCGCTGGATTATAAACTGCGTAAACAAATGCAGATCGAGCTAAAGCAATTACAGCGTCAGCTAGGTATTACTTTTATCTTTGTTACCCACGATCAGGAAGAAGCCCTTTCGATGTCAGACCGCATCATTGTTATGCGTGACGGCGTGGTTGAGCAAGACGGTTCTCCGCGTGAGATTTACGAAGAGCCGAAAAACCTATTTGTTGCGCGCTTTATTGGTGAAATCAACGTGTTCAACGCCACCATGATTGAACGTATCGATGAGAAACGTATTCGTGCTGAGATTGAAGGTGTTGAATCGGTGGTTTACTACGATAAACCAGCCGCTAGCGGTGACAAACTGCAAGTACTACTTCGCCCAGAAGACTTACGTATCGAAGAGATTAAAGAGTCTGAGCAGAAAGGCATTGTCGGTCACGTTACTGAGCGCACATACAAAGGCATGACCTTGGATTCGGTGATTGAACTTGAATCGGGTATGCGAGTGATGGTTAGCGAATTCTTCAACGAAGACGATCCTGATGTCGACCACTCTCTAGGTCAAAAAGTGGCGATCACTTGGGTTGAAAGTTGGGAGGTAGTACTCAATGAAAGCCAAGAAGTTTAGTCTTCAGAACGCGATCATCACGTTAATCGTAGGTTGGCTAACGCTTTTTGTATTGGTACCCAATGTGATGATTATTGGTACCAGTTTCCTAACTCGTGATGAAGCAAACTTAATCGAGATGACCTTCACGTTGGATAACTACATCCGCTTGATGGATCCTCTCTACGCCAAGGTGCTTTGGCATTCATTCTACATGGCGATTATTGCGACCTTGCTATGTTTGGTGATTGGCTACCCATTTGCCTATATCGTGGCGAAAATGCCAGAGAAGTGGCGTCCGGTAATGTTGTTTTTGGTGATTGTGCCATTTTGGACTAACTCACTGATCCGCACTTACGGTTTGAAGATTGTCTTAGGAACACAAGGCGTTCTTAACAAGTCATTGATGGCAATAGAAATTATCGATAAACCAATTCGTCTTATGTATACGGAGTCGGCAGTAATGATTGGTTTAGTTTACATTCTGCTGCCATTTATGATTTTGCCGCTCTACTCTGCGATAGAGAAGTTAGATCACACCTATCTAGAAGCAGCAAAGGACTTAGGAGCGAACAAGTTTCAGACGTTCACTAAGGTTATTCTACCACTTACGATGCCGGGTATTATTGGTGGCTGTTTGTTGGTGCTACTCCCAGCCCTTGGCATGTTCTACATTTCTGATCTACTTGGCGGGGCGAAGAATTTGCTGATTGGTAACGTGATTAAAAGCCAAGTGCTGAATGCTCGAGATTGGCCGTTCGGCGCGGCGACCAGTATTGCTCTAACCATCGCGATGGCGATTATGCTTTATGCCTACTATCGCGCAGGTAAATTATTGAATAAGAAAGTGGAGCTAGACTGATGGGACGTACAGTTAGATTTAGCTTTATGACCTTGGTATATGCGTTTTTGTATCTACCAATCGTTGTGTTGATCGTTAACTCATTTAATGCCAATAAATTTGGAATGAAATGGGGTGGCTTTACCACTAAGTGGTACGAAACCTTAGTTAACAACGACAGTTTAATGCAGGCTGCTTGGCATTCACTGAATGTCGCGGTGTTCTCTGCTACTGCTGCAACCATTATTGGTAGCTTAACCGCGGTTGCCCTCTTCCGTTATACCTTTAAAGGTAAAGGTGCGGTAAATGGCATGCTGTTCGTGGTGATGATGTCACCAGACATTGTAATGGCGATTTCATTGCTAGCGTTGTTCTTAGTGCTTGGCGCTCAACTGGGCTTCTTTACGCTATTAATCGCACATATTACGTTCTGTTTGCCGTTTGTCGTAGTGACGGTATACAGCCGCTTGAATGGCTTTGACGTGAAGATGTTAGAAGCAGCTAAAGACTTAGGTGCAAGCGAATGGGTCATTCTAAAACAGATTATTCTACCGCTGGCTAAACCTGCAGTGGCGGCGGGCTGGCTATTGAGCTTTACCCTGTCTCTGGACGACGTGATTATCAGCTCATTCGTCACAGGGCCAACCTATGAGATTTTGCCATTGAAAATCTACTCGATGGTTAAAGTGGGAATTTCACCTGAGGTGAATGCCCTAGCAACAGTCATGTTGATTGTCTCTTTGATCTTGGTGGTTGCCTCTCAGCTACTTGCCAGAGAAAAAGTAAAATAAGACTTAGCATGTAATTCACTAAACAGAATGGCTATCAGTCATTCTGTTTTTCTATCTACTGCTGATTAGCGCAGACACCCTTAGCGCGAAAGGCAACGTTTGGTTTGGAGCTAACGTAAATGAAAAAATGGGCTACTCTATTAGCTGGTAGTGCATGTGCGCTTTCCCTGTTCTCTGGTTCAGTGGCAGCGGACGAAAACAAAGAACTCGTCTTTATGAACTGGGGACCTTACATCAACAGTAATATCCTTGAACAGTTCACCAAAGAAACGGGGATTAAGGTTATCTACTCAACTTATGAGTCTAACGAGACCTTATACGCGAAGCTAAAAACGCATAATCAAGGTTATGACTTAGTGGTTCCTTCCACTTACTTCGTCGCTAAGATGCGTGATGAAGGCATGTTGCAGAAGATCGACAAATCTAAGTTGAATAACTTCAAAAACCTAGACACTAACTATCTGGATAAGCCATACGATCCGAACAACGACTACTCTATCCCGCATGTTGTTGCGATTACTGGTCTAGCCGTCAATGCCGATATGTACGACCCTAATGACTTTACAAGCTGGGCTGACTTATGGAACCCAGAGCTTGAAGGTCAGTTGATGCTGATGGATGACACGCGCGAAGTGTTCCACATTGCGCTGCGCAAACTGGGTTACTCAGGTAACTCAACCGATCCTAAACAGATCGACGAAGCTTACGCGGAACTGCAAAAGCTAATGCCAAACGTGCTGGTGTTTAACTCAGATAACCCAGGTGCACCATACATGTCAGGTGAAGTGGGCGTTGGTATGTTGTGGAATGGCTCTGCGGCCGCGGCGCAAAACGAAGGCATGAACCTTAAATTAGTATTCCCGAAAGAAGGCGGCATCGGTTGGGTTGATAACTTTGCCATCTCTTCAGGTGCGAAAAACGTAGCAGCGGCGCATAAGATGATCGACTTCTTACTCCGCCCTGAAATCGCTGAGCAAATTTCTCGTGACACCGGCTATCTAACCGCGGTTGCAGAGTCAAACGCGAAGTTTAAAGATGTTGCTCCACTATTCCCTTCTCAAGAAGATTTGGATCGCGTTGAATGGCAGGACTCAGTCGGTGATTTAACCGTTAAGTACGAAGAGTATTTCTTGAAACTCAAAGCAGGACAGTAACTTTCCACTAGGTTATTGACGGAATGTAAAAATAGGTAGCAGTAGCTGCCTATTTTTGTTTTGGCTGATATACTTACCCGTTGCTAGGTTTGTCGCTACGACAAGCAAGTTTAATAATCATGTTTTTTCAGAGTACTCAGTTCGGAGTGACTGTGTGCTGATAAACACAGATAAAACGGAAAACCGATGAAAAGTAAATTCTACGCAAGCGCACTATGTGCTGCGACGCTATTCGCTGCGCCGGCAATGGCCGCTGATCAAGAGCTTTATTTCTACAACTGGTCTGAATACATTCCAAATGAAGTTCTTGAAGACTTTACAAAAGAAACTGGAATCAAAGTTATCTACTCAACTTACGAGTCTAACGAAAGCATGTACGCCAAGCTTAAGACTCAAGGTTCTGGTTACGATCTAGTAGTACCGTCTACTTACTTTGTCTCTAAGATGCGTAAAGAAGGTATGTTGCAGCAAATCGATAAGACAAAACTTACGCACTTTGCTGACTTGGATACCAACTTCCTAAACAAACCTTTTGATCCAAACAACAACTACTCTATCCCTTACATTTGGGGTGCGACAGGCATTGGTATCAACTCTGACATGCTAGATAAATCATCAGTGACTAAGTGGGATGACTTCTGGGATAGCAAGTGGGAAGGTCAACTCATGCTGATGGATGACTCACGCGAAGTTTTCCATATTGCACTGACAAAACTAGGTTACTCGCCAAATTCTACTAACCCAGACGAAATCAAAGCCGCTTACGAAGAGCTGAAAAAACTGATGCCTAACGTATTAGTATTTAACTCTGATTTCCCAGCGAACCCATATCTAGCGGGTGAAGTATCACTAGGTATGCTGTGGAATGGTTCTGCTTACATGGCTCGCCAAGAAGGTGCATCGATCGACATCGTATGGCCAGAAAAAGGCGCTATCTTCTGGATGGACAGTCTAGCGATTCCAGCTGAAGCGAAAAACGTCGAAGCTGCACATAAGATGATCGACTTCCTACTTCGCCCAGAAAACGCAGCTAAGATTGCACTAGAGATTGGTTACCCGACTCCAGTCGCCACAGCTCACAAGCTACTACCTGAAGAGTTTGCGAATGATCCAAGCATCTTCCCTCCTCAAGAAGTGATGGATAGCGGTACGTGGCAAGATGAAGTGGGTGAAGCAAGTGTGCTTTATGACGAGTACTTCCAAAAGCTAAAAGTTGATAACTAACAACTTTAGAGAACAGTTATATACTTAAAGAGCGGCAAGAAGCCGCTCTTTTTTGTATTTGAGAGCCCCCTCTTAACGTTAGCTAAGGATAAGCGATGAAAAGAAGGTATAGAGTCATACTGGTCATATTATGCCTGCTGTTTGCCATTTCTACGCTTATCGCGTTTTTAACCCACAGCGATTACATCGATTCACGCAATGATGTGTGGTTTGAAAGCAATACCCTTTTTGTTCTTATCTTCATCTTTGTTATCTCTCGCAACACCATTCTCGATAACGGCTTTATCAAGTATGGCTTCTTACTGCTGATCTTTAATCAAGCTTATGATGTCATCACTGAAATCACCTATCTCGATGTTTTGTCCGACAAGTACGATCTTGTTGATACCATGATTGAAGACGGTACCTTACAAATTGCCTACCTGTTGATCGCGCTTGGTTTTACTAAGCTGATTAAGCAAATCAATGATGAAGCCTGTATCGATGAGTTAACGGGTCTTTATAACCGCAAAAAACTCTCCTCGATTAGATTAAAGTTGTTTGATCTTATCTATATTGACCTTGATGGACTCAAATTGGTCAATGACACCAAAGGCCATGCAGTTGGGGACTTAATGATTATTCGAGTGGCTCAAGCCATAAACCAAGTCTTAGGCAGACATGATCAAGCCTTTAGGATTGGTGGCGATGAATTTGTTATTGTGGTGAAACCCTCGCAAGGGTCGAAGTTTGTTGAAAAACTGAAACTAGAGCTGAAAGGTGAAAGTATTAAATTTAGCTACGGCATAGAATTAACCAATATCGACGAGCTTGGTCTTGCGCTTGAAAAAACCGATCAAGCGATGTACCGAATGAAGAACTCTCAACGCAAGCGTTGAGAGTTTAATGAGCGTTATTATGCGTGTTTTACGTTTGGCTGCTGGAGAGCCAAGATCTCTTCGACTAGCTTGGGTACCTCTATACTTGCCCTGCCGTAACGTTTCTCTTCGAACTCACTTTCAACGGCACTTGGTTCAAGATTGATTTCTATCGTGTGCGCACCATGCATTTTAGCGTCATGGACAAAGCCCGCTGCGGGATAGACCACCCCAGATGTACCTATTGATACGAATAAGTCTGCGGCTTCAAGCGAGGCATAAATATCGCCCATTCTTAGCGGCATCTCTCCAAACCACACCACATGAGGTCGCATTTGCGAAGGGATCTGGCAGCAATGACAAAGATCGCCTGTTTTGATTTCGCCCTTTTCCTCGATGACTTGATTAGACTCACTGCAACGCGACTTCAGCAACTCACCATGCATATGAATGACATTGCTACTTCCTCCACGCTCATGAAGGTTGTCGATGTTTTGCGTGATAATGGTGACCGTTCCTTCAAGCTGCTCTTCAAGTTGACCAAGCGCAATATGAGCGGCATTTGGCTCAATGGAAGGATCTTGCAGCCCTAGGCGGCGCTGGTTATAAAAGTCTTGAACCAAATCAGGATTACGCTCGAAACCTTCTGGAGTGGCAACATCCTCTATTCGATGGTTTTCCCACAAACCGTCTTGAGCACGGAAAGTTTGGATACCTGACTCAGCAGAGATTCCAGCTCCAGTTAAGATAACGACATTACGATACGGGAAATTCATACTACTTCCTTGTTAGTGTTCTTGAGATTAGCTTAGCATCGACTCTCCTTCTTCCCTAGCGCTGCAAGTTAGACCATGGTCGAAATATGCAATGTTTTACCTAGTTTTTGTGAGGTTAAACAAAAAGGCAGCCAACTTGGCTGCCTCATCTATTCAGTGAGCGAAAGATTAGTCTTCATTTGTCGCTGAGATTTTATGAATGGCTAAGTCTGCACCGTTAAACTCATCTTCCTCTGATAAACGCAAACCAGACACTTTATCGATAACTCCGTAGACTATGAGCGCGCCAATCACTGCGATGGCAATACCTGCAACAGTGCCAAGTAGTTGAACGGTAAAACTCACGCCCCCTAAGCCCCCTAACGCGCTTTGACCAAAGATTCCTGCTGCGATACCGCCCCACGCTCCACAAATGCCGTGCAGAGGCCATACGCCAAGTACGTCATCAATCTTGGTTTTGTTTTGAAGATAGGTAAACAGATAAACAAACAGCGCACCCGCAACGCCGCCGGTAATGAGCGATCCGATAGGATGCATTAGGTCAGAACCGGCACAAATCGCCACAAGTCCCGCTAAAGGACCGTTATGAATAAAGCCCGGGTCGTTTTTACCCGCGATAAGCGCTGCAACAATACCGCCAACCATCGCCATCAATGAGTTCATGGCAACTAGCCCGCTGATACCATTCAATGTTTGCGCCGACATCACATTAAAGCCAAACCAACCGACGCAGAGAATCCATGCACCCAATGCCAAAAATGGGATGTTCGAAGGTGCGAAGTTGGTGTGTTTCCCTGCTCTAATACGCCCTTTACGCATACCGAGGAAGATAACGGCAACTAATGCTATCCAACCGCCAACGCCATGTACCACGACTGAACCAGCGAAGTCATGGAAGCCATAACCAAATTGCGCCTCAAACCACGCTTGCAAGCCAAAGTTACCATTCCAGATCATGCCTTCAAATACCGGATAAACTAATCCGACCGTAAAGAATGTGGCGACTAATATAGGATAAAAACGTGCACGCTCAGCGATACCACCTGAAACAATGGCAGGAATAGCAGCAGCAAATGTTAGTAGGAAGAAGAATTTAACTAACTCGTATCCGTTACCCTGTGACAAAGTTTGAGCATCTGCGAAAAAGTTAGCACCGTACGCAACCCAATAGCCAATAAAGAAGTAAGCAAGCGCTGAGATACCAAAGTCAGCAAGGATTTTGACTAACGCGTTAACTTGGTTTTTATGCCTTACGGTCCCAACTTCCAAAAAGGCAAAGCCAGCGTGCATTAAGAACACCATGATGGCGCCAAGAAGAAGAAAAAGTGTGTCCGAACTTTGAGTCAGGGTTTGAACGGCTCCATGAACCTGACTTGCTGTTACGCTCATTCGTGTAAGTCTCCATTTTTGTTGTCGCGCACTTTTCCTGTGCGTCATATAACGTTGCTCACCACATTGGTGATATTGCTTGAAGCACTGATACGGCAAGTTACATGCCAGTAAGTTATGATTCTATAAATTGGAACTAAGCTTATGAATAATAGATATTTTATCTAGTAGCTAGAAATCAGCTAAATGAATCGGACGCACACCTTTGGTGAAGCACTGCACGGTTATGGGGATAAGCGCACCAGATTGAGGAGGGTTATTGTGGTGCAAAAAAAGCCCTGAATGTTCAGGGCTTATCTAGATTAAGTTCAAATTTAAAGGTTTGGACCTTTAGAGAAGCTAAATGGTTGGTTCTCTTTAAGCTTATTCATACCTTGGAACATACGAACAAACCAGAACGCAATGGCAATCAAACCGAATAACATGCCTACGTAAGGGATATAGTAAGCAATGTCATCAATCAGATGGCTCTTATACCAATAGTCATTCACACCAATAAGAACACCATTCGACGTCGCGACCGTAATGATCAACACAACGAAGTAAGTTAGGTTGAGGAAGAAGGTTCGAATCAACCCATAATAATGAGAGTCAATGATCTCCCCATCCTCTCCCTTATCTAAACGGTATCCCGCATAAATGATGGCTATCACACCTGAAATCAAGCAGGTAAACGGTGTAAAGCAGCTTAGGATGTACGCAACCCAAATACCTTTATGAGGTTTGTTCATTTGTTTGCGCTCCTTTTACTTGGTTATCAGAGTTGTTCTCCGCAGTACTTACTCCCTGCTCTTGACGCTCTTTTTCCATCATTTCTTGATACCAAAGATCGTGGTGTTCTTTCGCCCAAGTTTCATCAACTTCACCCGTGACCATACCTTCTAGTGCACCTTCCATACCGAACAGGCCGATATAGATATGGAACACAAAACCACAGATCAGAATGAGCGCCGCCAACATATGAACGAGGTTAGACAGCTCCATATCACGGCGTGTCTGACCAAAGATTGGGAAATCTAACACCAGACCACTAAGCGCAACCACAGAGCCCACAACAATAAGCAGCCAAAATAGTGCTTTTTCACCTGCGTTGGAAAACTCTGCCGAAGGATGTGAACCTTTGTGTTTGCCAACCATACCACCAAGCTTCATAAACCAAGCAATATCGACTTTCTTAAAGATCGATTTACGCCACCACTTAATCAGAACACACAGCAGTAACACGTAAAAGATGGGGCCAATGTAGTTATGGTATTGCTTCGCCAACATGATGATGAAGCCCCAAAGCTCTGACGGAATGTACGGCTTAAGGAAATGTTTGCCGTAAACCAACATCAGCCCGCTAAACGCGAGTGTTAAGAAGGTAAACGCCATACTCCAGTGCAAGGCGCGATCCAATCGAGACCAGCGTTTGATCTTCTTACCTGTTCTTGGCGCACTTAACATGAGTGGGCCAATCACAATGTACATTAAGGTAACGAATGCGATACTACCGAAAATCGCCACAGCTCCCGCTGGTGACATCCATTTCTCTTTCAAAATGTACCAAGTTTGACCTGGGGTACTAATTAGCATTCCATGCTCAGGGAACTGAGACGTCGTGTAGCCCTCTTCGCCTTGACGAACTTGACGCCAGAAATCGGCTCCTGCCAATTGGGTCATTTCACGTTGTGCAACTTCAGACTCTTTTTGCTCAGCATGCGCAGGCAGCGATAAAGCAAAGAGTAATGCTGCCATCATTGACAGCATTACTAGAGATGCACGTTTAAACATTGAAAACATGAATCTCTCCAGTCTTAGCTTTTCGTTGCGTCGTAAGACAGATCATTACCGTCTGTCCAACCAGCGCCTTTAGCACCACGCTCTACAACACGTTGACGGAAGATGTCAGACACCTTCTCAGCATCACCTGCCAACAGAGCTTTGGTTGAACAGAGTGAAGCACACATTGGCAGCTTACCTTCAGCAATACGGTTCGCACCGTACTTCTGACGCTCTTCAACAGAGCCCGCTTCTGTTTCAGGACCACCTGCACAGAAGGTACACTTGTCCATCTTGCCGCGTTCACCAAACGCTTCCTGTTTAGGGAACTGTGGTGCGCCAAACGGGCAAGCAAACAAGCAGTAACCACAACCGATACAAAGATCTTTGTTGTGTAGCACGATGCCATCTTCTGTGTGCTCGAAACAGTCTGCCGGACAAACCGCCATACAAGGTGCATCGGTACAGTGCATACAAGCAACAGAAATCGAGTTCTCACCCGGTTCACCATCGTTCAAAGTAACGACGCGGCGACGTTGGATACCCCACTCTAACGCGTCATCATTTTCGTTCTTACATGCAGTGACACAGCCGTTACATTCGATACAGCGCTTGGTGTCACAAAGGAATTTCATTCTAGCCATTTGTTGACTCCTTAAGCTTTGCGAATGTTACATAGGGTGACTTTGGTTTCCTGCATTTGCGTGACAGGGTCATAGCCGTAAGTCGTGGCGATGTTGGCAGATTCACCAATAACGTATGGGTCAGTGCCTTCTGGGTACTTGCCGCGCAGATCTTCACCTTGGAATTTGCCGCCGAAGTGGAATGGAATAAATGCCATACCCGGTTTAACGCGTCGCGTGACCATGGCTTTGACATGGATGCGGCCTTTCTCTGCACCCTCAACCCAAACCATTTCACCATCTTTGAAGCCAAGGTCATTGGCATCTTTCGGGTTTACTTCAACAAACATTTCTTGTTGAAGCTCAGCTAGCCACGGGTTCGAACGCGTCTCTTCACCACCACCTTCGTACTCAACCAGACGACCCGAGGTTAGGATGATTGGGTACTCACCCGATACATCTTTATCTTGAATCGACTTGTACATGGTTGGTAGGCGGTAGATAGACTCGCTGTCGTCCCATGTTGGGTAATCCGCAACAAGGTCGCGACGTGGTGTGTAGAGCGGTTCACGGTGAAGTGGTACGCGGTCAGGGAAGGTCCAAACCACAGCACGCGCTTTCGCGTTACCGAAAGGAATACAGCCATGCTTGATGGCAACACGCTGAATACCGCCAGATAGGTCTGTCTTCCAGTTTTTACCTTTCGCTGCTGCTTTTTCTTCAGCGGTAAGATCATCCCACCAACCAAGAGATTTCAGCAGTTTGTCGCTAAATTCTGGGTAGCCATCTTCGATTTCACAGCCTTTTGAGTAGCTATCTTCGGCAAGGATATTAGTGCCTTCAAATTCAACGCCAAAGCGTGCGCGGAAGTTACCGCCGCCCTGAGCCACTGGCTTAGACGTATCATAAAGAATATGCGTACCAGGGTGCTTCATTTCTGGTGTTCCCCAACATGGCCAAGGTAGGCCGTAGGTTTCACCATGAGCAACACCACCTTCAGCTTCTAGTGACGTTTTGTGGAATGTGTGCCAGTTTTGTTGGTGAGCTTTTAGACGCTCTGGGCTTTGACCTGTGTAACCGATTGTCCACATACCGCGGTTAAATTCACGGGTAATGTCTTCGATTACAGGTTGGTTGTTTTCCACCTTCACATTCTTAAACAGCTGATCCGCAAAACCTAGCTTCTTGGTCAGCAAGTACATGATTTCATGGTCAGGTTTTGATTCAAACAGAGGATCAACCACCTTGTCGCGCCACTGAATAGAACGGTTAGACGCCGTCACACTGCCGTATGTTTCGAACTGGGTTGTCGCAGGTAGAAGATAAACGCCATCGGTACGATCATTCATTACCGCTGCAACTGTTGGGTATGGGTCAACGATGACCATCATATCCAGCTTTTGCATTGCCTTCTTCATTTCAACGCCACGAGTTTGCGAGTTTACTGCGTGGCCCCAATAGAACATGGCGCGAATATTGTCATTTTGCTCGATGTTGTCTTTGTTTTCTAATACACCATCGATCCAACGAGACACAGGAATACCCATGTTATTCATCGGTTTCTTGCCGCGATACTCATTTTGATCGAATCGATCTTGCACCCATTTGTGCTCTAGATTCCAGACTTTCGACCAGTGCTTCCAAGCGCCATCAGATAGGCCGTAGTAACCAGGAAGTGTATGAGATAGAACGCCAAGGTCTGTTGCACCCTGTACGTTGTCGTGGCCACGGAAGATGTTAGCACCACCACCCGATTTACCCATGTTGCCAAGTGCAAGCTCTAGCACACAGTAAGCACGCGTGTTGTTGTTACCTGTGGTGTGCTGAGTACCACCCATACACCAAACCACACACCCTGGTCGGTTTTCTGAAAGTAGCTTAGCTGTCTTGTAAACATCCGCTTCAGACACGCCAGTGACGCGTTCGACTTCTGCAGGGCTCCACTTAGCAACTTCTTCACGGATTTCATCCATACCAAATACGCGTTGACGGATGAACTCTTTGTCTTCCCATTTGTTAGCGAAAACGTGCCACAAAATACCCCAAATGAAAGCAACGTCTGAACCAGGACGAAGAGAGACATAGTGATCCGATTTTGCAGCAGTGCGCGTGCGACGCGGGTCAGCAACAACGATCTTACAGTTGTTCTTCTCTTTCGCGATCAGGATGTGCTGCATTGCAACTGGGTGAGCTTCTGCCGGGTTTGAACCAATGAATAGCATCGACTTACAGTTATGCATGTCATTGAACGAGTTAGTCATCGCGCCGTAACCCCAAGTGTTTGCTACACCTGCTACGGTTGTTGAGTGACAGATACGCGCTTGGTGATCGACGTTATTTGTGCCCCAAAGTGACGCCATTTTACGGAACATATACGCTTGTTCGTTGCTGTGCTTCGCACTACCTAGCCAGTAGACAGAGTCAGGGCCAGATTCTTTGCGAATATCGAGAACCTTGTTACCGATCTCTTCTATCGCTTGATCCCAAGAAAGCTTCTTCCACTTACCGCCTTCAAGTTTCATCGGGTACTTTAAGCGACGTTCACCATGTCCGTGCTCACGTAGAGCAGCGCCTTTCGCACAGTGTCCACCAGCGTTAAATGGGTGGTCGAATGCAGGCTCTTGGCCCGTCCATACGCCGTTTTGAACTTCAGCGTAAATACCACAACCAACAGAACAGTGAGAACAGATGGTACGTCTGATCTCTGTTTTTGCATTAGGATCAACAGCTTTGGCTTCTGCTTTTTTGATCATGCCGGGTGCAAACAAACTCGCGCCTACGACAGCGCCACCAGCAGCAAGCGAGCTGTTTTTCATGAAGGCACGTCTCGATACACCTAACTGATTCTGTTCTTTGCTCACGTTATCGGAGCGTTTGACTAATTTCATTGGTTAGCTCCTATAGCGTTTCGTAGTAGTCACGAATGTGTTGAGTTTCGTGATAACCCGTTTTCTTTTCGTCTTGCTTCACTTCTACAGATTCTGCAGCGCTAGCCACTTTGGTAGTGCCAGCGACTACGGCTCCAGCGACTGCTGCGGTCGTTAAGCCTTTGAGAAGATCCCTACGGCTTTGATTTAACTCTTTATTATCTTTCATTATTGCTTCCTTACCCTTTTTAGTAGGTATTGCTATCGACGTGAGACGTTATTGCTGAGGCTGCTCATACTCAGTCACGTTTTTCACATCAATTTTTAATTTGGTTTTGCTGTTTTGTAGATTGGCACTGAAACGCACCTGCTCTAGAGTCATAAACGCGTTCGTCAGTTCGGCTATGGCCAAGTAAAAGTTCGCGTTCTTTGCTTCTTTTACTTGTTTAACCAGAGAGCTGAACCATGTGCCTAAATGTTTGTTGAAGAACACTTGCTGTAGCTCTTCCTCTTCTTCGGTGAGTACCGACATCACTTCACAGAGCGCCGAAAAGTGATCTTCTGGTTCTTTTACTTGTTCTTCTCGCTCCAAACCAAGAAGTCCAAGATCATGACGAATAGACGCAAGCGGCTTCTCCATTAGCGACCCTGTTAGGTGCCAAGAAGCAAAAGGCACGACTTCACCGCGACCAATGCCGATAAATAGCTCTTGGTATTCATCTTCTAGCTGTTCTTGGCTGCTTTCGATTGCTGCTGATTTCACTTTGTGCCAAGCAAGCTGCATGGCACTTTCGGCTTGCTCTGTCTCAAGTTGGGACAGGAAAGCGATCAGTTCAGTTGATGGCTGCTGACGGTATAGCGTTGACAGCAGTAGGTAGATATCTGCACGAATTGTTTGTTGTTGATTATCCATCGTACTCACGCCTTAATAATTCAATTGTTTGGTTGGGTCTTCTGCCATGGACTCAAACATGTCCACCACTCGGCAGTCTTCACACATAGCAATACGATTCAGAGCCGCTTCATCGGCAAAATGAGAGTGACCGCGTAATTTATCTTGTAACATTTCAATCATAGACTGCGGTGCAAAAGGTTTGTGGCAGCGTATACACTCGGCTGCTTTTTCCTGATGGATGACTTGGGCTTGCTGGCGACTCTCTTTGTCCCAATTCATACGAGGCGTCAGAGTCAGAACTTGTTCTGGGCACGCTTTAGCACATAGCCCACATTGAATGCAGTCTTGCTCGACGAATTGAAGTGAAGGAGAAGAACCATCGGTGTGTAGTGCTCGGGTAGGACAAACGGCGACACAACTCATACACAAGGTACAATCTTTACTTTCACAGCTGACATTTCCGTAAGGCGCGCTTTCTGGCAGCTCTACGATGTTCTCAACCGGAATACGAGCTTGTGCAAGAGAATCCAGTGCGGTGAAAAGACGTTGACGTTTATTCCCTTGTAGATCGCCCAATGCCAAATCAAAAGATTCGGTGCAAAGCGTTGGTGCCCCTTCTCTCAGCGATTCCAGATAAAGAATATCTACGGTCTCTTTTGCTATGCCTAGCTGAGTCAGTAACTCTTGCGCAGTGGCCACTTCGTTGTTGAGGACACGCAGAATGGTTTCTGGCATAAAACGGCTGGCGGCAAACAGTACTTGAGTTGCCCCATTCACTAATGCTGCAAACCACGAATCAATCCCAACTGAAGGCAACTCTTCTACGACAACAGGAACGACATTATCTGGCAGTGCTTTAAGCGCCATCACGTTGTATTGTTCATGGCGTGAGCTACAAATTAAAACAATAGGATCTTGCCCGCCCGCTTGCTCATAGTTTGCCAGTGTGCGTTCTATGAATTTCTGGGTTTCTTGTGGAGTAGGAAGCGCGTAATGAATCGCCTCGGTCGGACATGCGGTTGCACACGTGCCCACGCCTTGACAAAGGTAAGGGTTAATTTCGATTCTATGCCCAGTTTTATCTGTACCTTCACTGGACAATGCTCCGGCAGGACAAGCATCAACACATCGCTCACACCCTTTTACGCCGCGAGAACTATGCGCACATAAGTCTGTATCTAGACGGAAGAACTTGGGCTTATCAAACGTGCCCATCAGAGTCGGGATCTCGTCCAGCGCTTCTGCAAGTTTTGGATAACCACGCCCTACTGGGTAATAACCAGGTACTGGGACTTCTTCACTCATGCAGCTGTTAAGGCACAAGTCTAGAACGATATCGAAACAATCCTGGTTGATAGCGACCTGCGCAAGATTACTTTCGATACCATTGTTTTCGGTAACGACAGTAAACGTCCCTAGAAAACCTGATACTTGAACTGAACTAGCAAAATAGAGATTGTTAGACTCACCTTTTTCGCCGTCAGTAGAAAGCAAGGTGACACTCTTTAACTGCTCTAACTGAGCAGCGGCACTCTCAATAATGGATGTAGGGCCAACTATGAGTGTATTACCGCCACTTTCATAGCTGACGGTTGGTGGAATAAGATTAGTTAGCTCAACGGTATTCTCAAACGTATAGCGTCGCGCCTTTCCGTTTGCTGATGTTGATTCTTGTAGTAGTTCTTTTAGCATTGCTCTGTTCCAGTAGAACGGAATATTCACTTAGGCGAGTAAAAGCAATTGCTGTACCAACTTTATATACCCATTAAATCAATGCTTTATCGTTATTCGATGACCAATTACACAATAAAAAAACGGAGTGAGACAATTTGTCCCACTCCGTAAATTGATGATTTAGTCAAAATGTACCTATTCTTTGTGTGGTATATTTTGTCCCACTGTTTCCGTACTTTCTATCGATTGCGATGAATCGCTTATCGTTTGCTCTTCAACTTCATCATGCTTAGCTAAGTCATCATCACTGCTTGTCACCTGTGTATTATTGTCTACCTCTTCTTCATCGGATTGCATCCAATCACGAAGCTTTTCAGCAACGTCTGAAGAGAGGCTTTTTACTGCTTTATAGTCGTGGTCATAATCATTCAAGCCATCGACTTCACTAAACTGACCCGATAGGAACAGCTTCCTTAGCGCCGCTTTTTTTACCGAAGACTCAGCTTCTGACGTGAGAAGTGAGGCGATGTTCGTCTCAGGTTGCTCCGCAGCTTCAAACTCTTGAGTACTTGGTTCTAAAGCGGTTTCAGGCTCCCCTGCTGTCTCTGACTCGGTTTCGACGACATCTTGCTCGAGCTCGACTAAAGGCTCATTCTGAGAAGCATTTTCACCTTCTAACTTCTTTTTAGACCAACGATTAAAAAAACTAGTTGCCACTTGCTCTACCTGCCCCTTTACGTTTTTTGCGTCTTTGTTCGAGCAGCTCCCCGTGACGACCAATAAAGGCTTCCATCCACGCTTGAACAGGGAGTGGCATATCATTAGAAAGCACCAAGTAATCGCCATCCATATACTGGCCTGCGACACTTTGCGAAGCTGTGAGGGTAACGATGTTTGGCGTCTCATCAGAATCGACATTATCTAGAACCAAAAACAATTTTGGCTGATTTGAACTTAGGTTAAATCGATAATCAGTGCGCTCATCTCGATGCAATTGAAGCAAGGCAACCGTTGCCTTTGTTTCATTTGGGGTAAGGTCGAATGAAACTAACTGCCATTGCGTCGTCGTCCATAGGCCTGTGGCGATTTCATGTGCGACGAGTTGGCATTCAATTGGCCAAAGCTCTTCCGATTTTTCTACTTTTTCAGTCACAGTTTGATGTTTTGACATGGTTCACCAGCGTCGAATTTGATATTTAATGGATTTACACAAATCACTTAAATAGAGTTATATGCTCATGCTGCAAGCAATATCTGTACCCATAACTGACTTGCTCTATATTCAACCAATTTAGTTGAAATCTCTGACTGAGATGGCGTTGGTTTGTAAAAATTAGAGGATCGACAAATAGGAACGCTAATTGCAAGTAACAAGTAGCAAAAATAATACTGAGTATTTAGATAGGAAACGTCTGTGGTTAAACCAAACATTATTAAAACCAGTGAAAACCCTTTGCAAACGATCGAAGTAGAAGTGTTCGATGAATATGGTGAGAGGTTGACCAAGCAGATCGCCTGTGAGCGCCCTCTCACGGTGATGCTGAACTGGAAAGAAGTCGTAACCTTAATGACGCTAGGGTCTCGACCTGAATCCTTGGTTCTCGGATATCTAAAGAACCAGAGTTTTATCAGTGATCCTGAATCGTTAGAGTCTGTCATTATAGACTGGGAAACGCATACGGCAGCGGTCATCACTAAAGAAGACACTCAACAAGTAGAAAGCGCACTCAAGAAAAAGACAGTCACCTCTGGCTGCGGACAAGGTACCATGTATGGCAATGTGATGAAGCAGCTTGAGGGTTATCAAGTTCCTCAAGTCGCTCTCAAACAATCTGAAATCTACTCGGCGTTGGAAGCGTTAACTCATTACAACGACACGTATAAGAAGGCCGGTGCGGTTCATGGCTGTGCGGTGTGTAAAGGTAATGAAGTCCTCTCTTTCGTTGAAGATGTAGGTCGTCACAATGCCGTAGATACGTTGGCAGGTGAAATGTGGCTTAATCAGGAGTCTGGTGAAGATAAGATTTTTTACACAACCGGTCGCCTTACTTCTGAAATGGTGATTAAAGTGGCGCAAATGGGGATACCAGTTTTGTTATCTCGCTCTGGTGTTACGCAAATGGGGTTAGAGCTTGCTGAGAAGTTTGGCATTACCACAATTGCTCGTGCAAAAGGTTTACGTTTTCAGGTCTTTACAGGTGCCAGCAAGATTGTTTTCGACGTAAAAGGCTAATCTAGTCATCGTTCCTACCACATATTAAACGCATCCTCTGGATGCGTTTTTTATCTCTCGAAACTTGCAATGACGCGGTGCACTGCTATTAGTTTTATATATGTGTCATAAATATTTTATAAAATTGTCACATAAGTAAGCTACCGACGTCACTAGGCTATCAGGGAGGTGTTCATGGACGATTCTCCAGGCACTCAGCATTCTAAAGGATTTGCTTTATCTATTCGCGCAAAACTGTTTCTCATTAACGCCATGCTGTTAATTTTTGTTGGCCTCTACGGCTTTGTTGAACACTCTAGCCTTGAGCGACTCCAGTCCTTAGAGCATGCTGCGAGTCAAAACCTCGCCAGTGAAGTCGATCTATTGATGCTAAGACGCCATGAGAAAGACTTCTTAGCACGTAAAGACCTTAAGTACCCAAAGCGATTCGATTCAACATTTGATCAAATGACGGCACGTCTTGCAGACTTGTCTAATACCTTGGTGCTCAACGATCTTGACTTCACTTCTTCGACCAAAACAATTTCGCAGACACTTGAACAATATCAAGCTCAGTTCCATCAACTGGTTAATCAAGTCAATCTGCTTGAAGGAAAAGGCAGCGAAACAAGTTATATCAATCAGTTGGAGCAAGCTCGCCTTGAACTAAGACAATTGGCCGTTGAGCAACGTGACATTAACTTAAAAGTCGCCCTATTTGAGTTAATGGAAGCGGATTTTCGTTATCTATCCGATATATCGAAAGAGAGTGAAACTCTTCTGGTCAATGCGCTAAGTCAGTTTGAATCGACTGTCGGGCAATACCCACCGTTAGCGAATTACTTCTTTAACTATCGCTCAAAAGCGGATCAACTGATCAATGCTAGAACGTTACTAGGCTACAGTGCTAATGAAGGTTTACGGGGGCAATTGAGAAGCAATGTTCATAATACGGAAGAAGAAATTGCCTCTTTGCAGTCTGCTATTGTGCAAGAAATATCATTAGCGACGGTACAAGTTAAGCAGCAGCTGCAAATAATCGGCTTAGTCATGGTTACCCTACTCTCTTTACTGCTGTTTATGATTGGTAGAAGTATCCTTAAACGGATCAAAATCATTAACATCTTAATGAAAGATATTGCATCTGGCAGCGGCGATCTCACCGTCAGGATGAACGCTAAAGGTAACGATGAACTAGCACAGTTAGCCAACTCTTTCGATACCTTTGTCACCCAGCTACACACGCATATAAAAGATGTCGCGTCGGTGATGGAAGTGCTAAGTGAAAGCTCATGTAGCTCAGAACAAGCGGCTTCGAAAAGTATGAAGAACGCCGAGCAGCAGAAGCTGGAATCAGAGTCTGTCGCGACCGCCGTCAACGAATTGGTCATGACGACGAATGAGATCACCGCGAATATTGAGTCTGCTGCGCACAATGCTGAGCGAGTGAAGACAGAAGCACAGAATGCGCTAGATATGACACATGCAACAGGGGACCGAATTGATGTGTTAGCGGCAAGTATCGAAGAGTCTCAAACCCACGTTGTATCACTTGAAGAGCAAAGTCGCGAAATCAATCAGGTGGTTTCTACGATTCAAGGCATTGCGGAACAAACCAACCTGCTTGCACTTAACGCCGCTATAGAGGCAGCTAGAGCGGGTGAAAGTGGTCGAGGCTTTGCCGTGGTGGCGGATGAAGTGCGCCAGCTGTCATTAATGACCAATGATTCTACTCATCAAATCGAATCAACGATTCAGTCACTGACTCAGGGTATTTCGCAAACGGCCAATCAAATGGCAACAAGCGCAGCTCAGGCAAGAACGACCAACGAACACACTCATAAAGTGGTGGAAGCCATTGAAGGTATCAGTGAGCAGATTGGCGAAATGTTTGACATGAACACGCAAATTGCGACTGCCTCAGAAGAGCAATCAATGGTCTCTGCTGAAATTGATCGCAATATCACTGAAATTGCGCATCTGGCGGGCAACACCTTTGAGGTGGTGTCTGGCTCTGTAAGGTGCAGTGAGCAAGTATCAGGAGTTAGCCACAAACTTGAGAAAATCGTCGCGCAATTTAAGTACTAGTCGCAGACTTATAAAAAGAGCCTCTGCGGAGGCTCTTGGTTTACCTAACTTTGAGGCTGTTCGACAAAGATCAAATCGTTAGTGTTAAACCCTCGCTCTTTGGACATGGTTTTAAACTTCTCTATTACAGTATCACTAACTGTTGGTGTCCGAGCTAATAACCATAAGTACTCATTGTTGGGGCCAGACACAAACGCATAATCATAGTTACTACGTTCTAATTCAAACACCACGTAGGAACCATAAAAGGGGCCGAAAAAGGAAACTTTTAAGTACCCTTGGTTCTTCGCATCGACAAAGTACGCTTTTCCTTCAGCCTCTTCCCACTGTTGGGATTCGCTGTTATACCCGCGATTAATGACCTTTACCCCGCCATCATCGCGTAAGCTGTATTCCGCGGTAACTTGTGTAAGCCCTTGTTCAAAAGAATGGTCTAAACGAGCTATCTCATACCATTTACCAAGATAGTTAGTGAGTTCAAAATCACCAACAGGTGTCACTGACTTTGGCATTCCCAAGCAAGCGGTCAAAGTGAAAACCGTACTAAGTAATAGAACCGTTTTAAATGTTATCTTCATACACCGAACCTTATGGATTACATATTTCGTCGTTTACACTGAACGCACTAATCGATAGCGCCTCACCACACCTTCATTTTTATCCTCGTAGTTACCGAGGTATTCTCCGCCACTCTTTTCTATCACTTTCTGAGAGGTTCGGTTATCGATTGAGCACGTCACGATAACAGCATCGGTCACAACATGATCGCGCACCCAGGCGAGCAAATGAGAAGCAACCCCCTTACCACGGGCAGATGGCCTAGTCTCGTAACCAATACGACCAATCACATTTTCTACGTTCGCGTTACTTCCTCTCCTTACCCGAATCGCACCTAAAATCTTGTTATCCGCGAGGCAATAATATGTGGTACTGGGTAGATAGCCATTTGGTAATTCAGAGGTTTCTTGAGCTCGTGCTATTAAACCAGATAAGTAGCTTTCAGGGTCACGCTCTACATTGGCATATTTGGGAATTCCGGATTCATAGCACTCTTTAGCATAACTCGCGAGCAAAGGCGCTAAGCTTATGCTTGCTTCTACTACTTCCATGTAATAATTAATCCTCTTTGTTGTAACTCGAAATAATCGTTGTATGAGATACAGCCGTATCAAAGAGTTGCTCCTTTACTTTCAAATACTCACTGTCTGTAAAGAAAGTTTCGGCAACGGATTGATCTGGAAACCGTATTGTAAAGACTCGATTAATGGGTTTATCGACTTCAGAGATGAGAACTTCTGAAACAATGAAGTCAAAACCGAATTTGCCACCATATGAAGTGAGGATAGGCTTCATAGCAGCTCGGTAGTTTGAGTAAACATCATCATTTGAAACTTCTAGGCCAACTAAGAACTCGTACATTTCATAGCCTCCTTTGCTATAAGATTAATTACTGGCGACTTAACAGCAAACTTGCCCCTGACATAGCTAAGAAACTAGCGCAGCCTCTGTTGAAACGCTTGGCCATTGCAGGTTTCGCAAACCACTGTCGCAAATATATTCCGAATATGGCATAGATCGATATTGCGCCCATTTCTAGTATCAGGAAAGTCACACCTAAAGCGAAAAACTGTTCCTTTACATTAGCCGAAACGTCAACAAACTGCGGAAGGAATGCAGTGAAAATCAATATAGCTTTGGGGTTACCAGCTGCTAGAAAAAATTCTTGCCTCGCTAAACCCAATCGGCTTTGAGCATCTGAAAACTCCTTTATAGGATTTGACTCTGAACGCCATAGGTTAAAAGCAATCCACAACAAATACGCTGCGCCTGCTATTTTTATGGTCAGAAAAAGGGTTTCGGAGGCATATAAAACGACTGCCAGGCCGGAAGCGGCTAACGCAATCATTACAGAAAATGCTGCTATTCGCCCAAGACCAGCAATGAAAGCAGACTTGAAGCCATAACAACGAGCATTATTCATAGATAATAGGTTGTTTGGGCCAGGCGTCATGTTTAGCGCAAAACACACAGGTATAAAAAACAGTAGCTTCCAGATTTCCACAATATTCACTCCATGAAATTAACGCTAGCTTAAGCCTTGAGTTCATCTTCTACTAGAATCTTAAGCATCAGGCCAATTTAAACAGAAAATACGAAGTTTGGGGAATCTGACTTAAACATTTTTTATGTTCGCAACCAGTTATTGCGCTATTTCGACGAGAATGAGATCTCAGGCATTTTGGCTTTAAAACCTATTTTTACTTCGCTACAACACAAACCAAACTCCCAAAGATCGTCTTCTTTCTGATACGAATCAAACCGGATTATGTCCCAAGGTAAGTTAAAGTCGGTACTGAAATCTTGAGTGCCGCTATCAGCTTCCATGTAACTCATTTCTAGTTCACTAAAGACAGCTACAGCTTCATCTTCGAGGCTTTCCCAAGGCGCAACAACTAACGTTAATCCTCTCTCGGACAATGAAAAAGCTTTAAGAGCGTGTGTCCCCAAAGACCGAAACAAACGTGCAGAAATATCTTTCTTCATTCAAAGCTCCTAGAACACTTTGCTATTTTGAGCGATGATATCCCAGTGTGATGACGGGACCCAAAAGCATATTTAGTTTTTGAAAGAAGCCTCGATACTCGTTTTTATAAATCGCTTCCGCTTCTTTGGCTGTATCTGCCGTGATGATTGCCGCTTGCTCAACATAACCTTGCTCTTTTAGCTGAATAGCTTCCTCTCTATATGTGTCTGAGTTAACATCTAAATAGGTATATCCACCATCTTTATTGAAAAATTTGAAATCCATATTGATACCTAACTTGATTTAACATTTGCCTTCTAATTAAGAGCTTAGTTGCATTACTAGGAACTTTAATCAACATCTAAGTGATTGAATAGGTGAAATATCCATTGTGCGATCGAGGGCGCTATGTAAAACAAACTGTCACAAGCTGGGGATGAATAACGCTACCCTGTAACTTTAGCCGACCTCATTAAAGTAAATCTAGTCGAATGTCCTGTTATGTCGCCGACCCTGAATCTAGCATCACGAGGACAAAGCTCACTAGTAAAAGAAGGATCGCGGTAATAGATAAATTTACCGTAATACTAAGCCGTAACACTTCATTACCAATTTTGTGGTTTCGACTCACGAGCTCTCTCTGGGTTATTAAAGACAGCAAATCTCTATTTAGAGTGTCATCCTTGTCGTGAGATACAAATGCGATAACGAAAATTGCAATCGCCGAGTAAGCAAGATAATCCGCTAGCAGCAAACTTGATAAGTAGTCAGAGCCCCACCGAAGTAGAAACAAGCCAGAACATATAGATAACAAGTAAATGCAAAGCTCTTTAATTAACGTCCTCATACCTTCTCCGTGAAAATCTATACATCCATATAAATAAGCTTTCATAATAATAAGTTTGTTTAAGGTTAACTAAACCGGAGGAGGTAAATTGTCGAGCAGGTTAACGGTATTTGGCGCTTATAGCCGTGTTAAGGTATAAGCCTAGTCACTTTTGAGCAGTTTTTATATGGTTTGTTCTCTAACATAAAGATCTGAGCGATCGTTAATCTTACCTAAACGAACTAACCTAGAAGCAATAGAGCCTTTTGTCCTTTTATGAGATTTTGATAGTTCATCGATACCTAAACCTGAGTCAAACCCTTTAGAAAGCATTTCATCTTCGTCTGATTTCCACGGTGACGCAATTTTATGACTATTCCAGACAGTATTTATTAACCAAGACGCAGCAAGTTACAAAGAAAGCTAAAATTAGACTAATTTGCCACAAACCGTCACCATAGAAAGACATTTGATTACCAGACCAAACCTTTAAGGCAATATTGAAGAGTTCACCTTTCAGGCCAGTCACGACAACCGCTGCTAGATAATATTTAGCAAACTCGATGATTAAAGTTTTGGTATTGGATAAGTAAGTATCTAGCACGTTTAGAGCCTGAAATAGTTAAGCTTGTCCTCATAGAGTAACAAAAGCACACGTGCTCACAAATTAATCAAGCGCCCCATTGCGAGCAACCTCCAAATTGAGTCATAACGCCCAATTAAGGTGTGAGCAACGCATAGTGAAAATGCCACGCGTTATGAATCACTCTTGATAAGTTTGTTATGTGTAGTTTTCTATGTACTTCCTTAATGACTCTGTCGGTTTGAACAAAGGACTAATTGGAAGCTTAAGGTTTAGCTTTTCAATTTCCGCCGCCGAAAAGCCATGGTATTTCTCAAAGTAACTCCAACTGTTCTTGTGAACCTGCTTCACGATTTGAAAATCTAGTAGCAACTGAGAAAACGCTAAAGGACTATACCCCTCAGTCTCGGCAATAAAGTACTGTGCTGCCGAATGTTTACCTTGAACCAATGCCAAATAGAATCTTGAGATGTCATTAACATGAATATACTGGTTATAACCTTGAGATGGTATCGCTACCTGGAGCGTTTGGTCAGACAAGGAGTCGACAATTCGCTTTATCTGACAGTTTTCACCACCATAAACCAAACTTGGGCAGTAAACTACATGCCACTGCTTTTTGATAGCGTAGCCTATTGTAACTGTATCCAATTTCACCACTTCCATTGGCTTAAGCTTAAATTCTTTGAGGTCACTGTGAGAAGCATTGCCAAATAGCCAAATGCCCGATGTGTGGATTTTTGTCGCTCCTTTCGCTGCGAGTCTGTCCAACTGCGTTAGTAGCTTGAACTCTATATCAGCGATTTCCTCAGGCGAATATTCTGACCAATGTGGGCGAGCACAATTTATAACAATGTCAAAGTAACCAGAGAAGTCTGATGGAACTTTGGTTAGCTTCCGAGAAGGAAGTAAGACACCGCTAGTCCTGCTGTAAGTCGAAACTTCAAAGCCACTTTCAACAAACATCTTAGTCACGTGGCTACCAATATACCCATTGGCTCCTGCTATAAGTACTTTCATTCTTTCCATGAACTCTCGATTAGACATAACGCCTTGTTAAGTGGCTAGCAACGCTAATCACGATACTTAAGCCAACCACCAGGAACCAAAATTGCCGAGCGTTGATAGTCCGCCTTGAGCAGTTTGTTAGCTGCTACGCAGAAGGTTGCGTTTTTCACCCAAGTGCCTAATTTGAAGTACATTATTGGTTTTGAATAACAATGCTCATAGGACAGCTCGCAAACCAAAACACAATTGATGAAGCATGCTTGGCAGTGAATGCTTTCGAAGAAGCCTACTACCAAGTGCGCTAAGCAAATTTAGCTGAGGCAACATTTCAACACCCAAGAAGCCGCACTAAAGAACTAAACAAACACACCACTTCAGTAAGCTGACTTTGGTTGATTCAACCACTTAACTAACAGTGCCACTGGCGAGATAGTTTGCACCTAAGGACCATCAAGTGTGAAGCCAGAGCCCCGTATTCATGAGCACTTAAGCCCTTAGTTTCTTTAAACACTAGCTAACGCCCTGTTAAGGTGTGAGCAACGCAATGCTGAAGCTCCCGCATACCACTTTAAACACCAAACGCAACGCATAGTAAAAATGCCACGCGTTGCGAATCACTCTTAAACAGTTTGTTATGCAAATTTCAACGAATGCGTAACTTCCCAATGTTATTTATACGACTGTAATCGTATTTGGGATAATAAACCCAGAATGTATTCTCATTTTTCGAGTCCTCGGCTATTAGTAACTCGATCTCACCATCGTTAACAACGATCCGCACTTTACTTTTACGTAAAGGTTTCGTCCTATTGATAGTCACATACTTTTTGTTTTTTAAAGCATTCAATAACTTAGATTCGTCAAAATCTTCATCAGATTCGATAACAAAACTGTAATCACTTAATTCTGAAGCAAGTGACGCTCTGATTAGATAATTCAAGGAAAAATCTAGGATAATGCCTGATAACGCTGTTCCTACAAATACTACTATGGTTGTTTTGCCCTTACCTAAGCACCCGAGCACAAAAACTGAAAGCAATCCTACGACAAAAATTATTTGATTAATACGAAACCAAATATCTATGTAGTTATCCATATTTTCCCTATTTGCATAACGCCCTGCTAAGTGGCTAGCAACGCAAGTCACCAAAGTAAATCTTACCACCGTAAACACTATGCCTGATTAGAAGTAAAATCGCCAAGCGTTGATAGTCCGTCTTAAGCAGTTTGTTATGGTGATGCTTATTGCAAAACAAATTTCAAATCGCTATAGTTCCACATCATATCAATGAGGTGATTAATGAAACATTTCCTACTACTTACATCTATTCTTCTCTCCACTAATGCTCTTGCAAAATGTTATGGCACAGATTCATTTAAAACTTGCTACGATAATAGTGGTAACACCTACAATGTACAAAAATATGGAAACACCACAACAGTTCAAGGGTATAATAGCAGCACAGGTTCACAGTGGAACCAATCGAGTACAACTATAGGGAATTCTACTTTCACTAATGGCACATCAGCTAATGGAAACTCGTGGAATAGCACAACCAACAAGATTGGTAATAGTACCTTTACTACAGGGACGGATTCTAACGGAAACCATTTCTCATCAACCTGTAATGAATACGGCTGCTACTAAGTTGAAACTCCAGTTGATTTAACTGGAGTTGATTCACCATAACGCCCTGTTAAGAGGTGAGCACGCAATACAAAAGCCTCCGCATATCACCTTAAACACTAAAACCAACGCATAGTAAAAATGCCATGCGTTGCGAATCCCTCTTAAACAGCTTGTTAGGTATTAACTAGCTGTTTTTACTGACTTTTTCATACAAATATGGTAAAATAAACGTCGATATAACCCATAAATAAGATTGTCGGAGATCAACCACATGAAGAAAAACATCAAAATTAAAACTAACAGTTTTCGCTTATCAATTACCTTAAAAGCCAACTTTAAGTTACTGAATAATAAGGCATATTTTAGAAATAAAGCGCTAAACACCGATGGGCATGCTAAGGTGAGTTGCCTAAAGGAAAGATCGGCTTTCACCTTAGCATGCCCATCAGGGTAAGTCAATTAGACTCATAAAAACAAGCACTTAACGCAACACTCTCCGACCTTTAGCGAAATACAACGCTTAATACCTAACGCCCAATTAAGGGGTGAACAACGCCTCCCCCCAAACTAAAAACATTGTGCCATAAACACTAAAACTCAAGTAGAAGCAAAAGTGCCAAGCGTTGTGAATCCCTCTTGAATTGCTTGTTATATTTTCAACACAGCATCTATGAAAGCAAGATGGCGCACGGTAAAATATACTGAAAATTCAGTGAGAGCTATATTTTATGTTTAGTTACTTAGAGAAAGACAGTAAATTTATAATCACCGCTTCTGATATTCGTATCCACGAATGTCATAGTAGAACAGTTGCGACAGACATCGTTAAACAACTTAAGTCAGGAAGACTTCTAAGAGACATATTAGCAAGCAATATAGAGAACCTATCTAGACTTGAGGAACGTAAACAAAAAAGCGAACATTCCAAAGAAATTACATCTAGTGCTCGTCTACGTAAAGAATTAGATAATGCAAAAAGCCAAAATAGAAAACTGCATGAGCAACTCCTTGAACAAAAATCAGCTGTTTTAACTAGCATTAGTAAAGAAGCTCACAGCTCACTTAAGAAAGAACTAATTGCTGAAGTATATAAAGCTATTACGGGTAGCTATGATGAAAGAGCAACGCTGGAGTTATACCAGCTAACTCCAAAAGAAATCGTGCAGGTCATTCGATATATTGCGATTTTCAAAAGAAATAATTTTAATGAACACTGGCAAGTCAATGAGTTCATATCAAACCGAAATGCGTGGGATCAATTTGACGAGTTACGTAGCAATAACCGTCATGCCAATGACTTTGTAGCAAAAGGGATCTACCCCAAATACTTTGCTATTGTATGTGCAATTTTAGATATTGGTGGCGATGGAGGCTCTCACCTAGTCGATTCACATCGTTATTGAGCCAAAAGAAATATAACGCCCAGTTAAGGGGTGAAGCACGCAATGACCAAGCCGACGCATGGCACTTCAACACCGAAACCACCGCATACCAAAAATGCCACGCGTGCTGAATCCCTCTTAAACTGTTTGTTATGTACAATTTACAAAAACAAACCCTAGACATACAGAACGATAACCCATAAAATCAAAACACCATTCCATATAGAGAAGTTGATGTGAAAGTTAGAGACCTTGGAAAAACTATTTTAGACTTTGAGCTAGGTAATATCCCTAAAGCCATAAAAGCCATATTTACTTGGAGCATAGCATTATGCTTCGGATTATTTTGTGGTGTAATTCGCCTGTACAAAAGTTTCTCTGGGCTAATTTTCATTGGCTCTATATTCATATTCTACAATGGATTGGAAAAAGATTGCACAAGATACTGTTGGAGACTAATCGACCTATATAATGGCTATGCAATCAGAGAAGAACACTTATTTACTGTCGCTGCTTTGGTAGCGGGGATCATGGTCTCATTTAAACTGGACAAAAAGTTCAACTCCACCACTTAGACGTAGTCCTATATTTCCAGTGCCAACGGATGGCGCTTGTACATAACGCCGCGTTAAGTGGTGAACAACGCTAGCCACCAAACCTAACCCATTGTACCTTAAACACTAAATTCAACTTAAACTGAAACCGCCAAGCGTTGTGAATCCGCCTTAAACGCCTTGTTAAGTGTAATTTTCACTCCGCAAGTAACTTATGCAGTTCCTGCTCCTTAGCTTTCAAGCTAGGTTGAATTTCTTGTAACTTGGAAAGGATAAAGCTTTGCAAATGATGTGAAATCTGGCTTCCTTTGGTTGCAAAAGCTTGCCCAGCAGGTGACTCAAAAAATTCCACTAACCCTTTTAGCTCTTCATCTGAATACATTTCTTGGTAAGCATTAGCAATGTGTTCTTTTATTGATGGGTCAGAATAAATGCTCATCTGAAGATTAATAATGTCATTAAATATTTTTTGAGCATCATCCTTTTTACTATCAGGGATGTTCTTGTTTGTTTCGACCTGCTTCTCTAGCATATTTCGCATTGAGTCAGACATCTGCTTTACCGAAGCATCGACTTCCATCAGATCATACAGTTTCAACGACAGCTCTCTTGGGCTTGATTCCGCGAATACAGATGTCGAAACTATCAATAATAGAAATAAGATTTTTCTCATAACTCCCTCATTACACTTAACGCCTTGTTAAGGGGTGAAGCACGCAACACCAATGCTACCGCATACCACCTTAATCACTTAAACCAACGCATAGTAAAAATGCCACGCGTGCTGAATCCCTCTTGAACAATTTGTTAGCATTCTTTGTTTATAGTTTGCTGATTGCTATCTTTAGTACACGAATTTGAACTTTCTAATTTGCCAAGATTGTCAGCCATAGAGTATGCGTCTGCTGTTTTCTTTATTGGCTCGATAACATTTTGAGTTTTGTTAGTAATAGAGTTAACGTCCCCAGTATCATTCACTGCTCCCATTACCTTTGTGCTATCTGATATCGTTGAGACTCTATCTATATTACGAGTTGCTTTCCCAACGTCAGCTAACCCGCCCAATATTGAAAATACAATTGCGATCGCACCACCGCCAACAAACCAGTTTTTCATGAGTTTCCCCTTTGAATGCTAACGCCTGCTTAAGCGGCTGCCAATGCACTACACCCAAACAGACCACCGTAGTCACAAACTCAAACCGAACCAAAAATGCCATAGGTTGGCAGTCCAACTTTAAGCACTTGTTAGTTTGCAAGCCCACCCTAAGTCAATGGCTGGGTGCCAAGATGCTGATTTAAAATACAATACTTAAACCGTACACTGTTGTAAACGGACAGCTGACCAACTTGAACACAAGGCACAAACGCACGTGGCAAAGAAGAGACAATCGCAGAATTTCACAAGCAAACACTGTATCAAAATGGCAGAGGATACTTTCACTGCTGCCAACAACAGCACCAGTATAGCCCCACTCTGCCAACACTGTTTCAGCGAACACGAAGCAGCACCTACGAATACCAAACGAATGGAAGCTACAGTAAACGACGAGCGAACAACAAACACTTGAATCAAAGTGCCACCGGAAAGAATCTGGCTTGGATAGAACGAACAGGTGAACACCCGAAAAACAGAACTAAGCTCTTATTTGGACTGGCTTTTTCCAACCTCAAACTAACGCCTTGCTAAGGTGCGGCTAAACCACAAAACCTGAGCAAAGCCACCGTAATCACTAAACTCAACCGAACCAAAAATGCCAAAGGTTAGCCGTCACTCTTAAGCAATTTGTTATGTTTGGAAGCGCCCACCGTACTACCTGTGATAGTACACAATACAACGCATTCCTCTACGGACTCTGAACTCGTAACCAATTTGCCTTCACTATCCCATATAGAGTTATTGCCACAAACTGACCAACCACCCGTTGGTGAAATGTGATTACTTAACAGTACAGGCATACCATTATTAGCAGCAATATCGGAGAGCAACCTTGCATCAGCAGAATAGCCTGCTTTCGAAATCAACGCACTCGCTAGATAAACGTCAGCACCCGACCGTTTAGCTCTTGTAACATGTTCAGGGCAAGAGAAATCAGCACAAATTGCCAACGCAACTTTATAACCTTTGATGGTGAGAAAATAATCTTCGGAGCCCGATGAACAATACTCATACTCACCGTCATGTAGATACTGTTTATCGTAAAATTCGACGTTCCCATCAGGATGACAAACCACAGCGCCAATAGATGGTTTTGGGGTGTCGCCCGAAACAAGCGGACAGCCTACGATAACCGAAATATTATGCTTAGTCGCAACTTGAGATAGTTGTGAAAAATTCGAAGGTTCTTTGCCTTGAGCTAACTTTCCTACAGATTTTAACTCGTAGCCCGTCAATGACAATTCGGGAAACACCACCAAATCTGCACCAAGCGATGCAGAGGCTTCTATAGCGACAAGGTGTTGCTCGATATTTGCGGCAATATCCTCTTTGAATACTGGGACTTGAGCCAAACTGATATTAATTGAAGATGCCACGTTTTCTCCTTAAAACATAACGCCAAATTAAGTAGTGAGCAACGCCACCACCTGACCTAAAGCATTGTGCCGTAAACACTGAAGTTGATTCAAACCAAAAATGCCAAGCGTTGCGAATCTGCTTAAATTTATTGTTATGTGCTTTTTATTGAGGTCTGTCTTCTGGGTTGTCTCGATACCAAGCTTCCAGTAATTCTTGACCATAGATAACTTCTGTTTGCATGTGCATATAAAGAAGAAACGCTGCTAGTAGAAAGCTTATTCCATTTAGCCACCGCAAGGCATGCTTACGTTCAATGTCATAGAAAAACATACTGACACCAACAAGCAAGAAAGGATATGTACCCATTAGAAGCAACAACCAGCCAAGATAGCTAGAAATTGCCATTTCCGTCATTTCACCAGTCACTTTCGCCACCCAATGAGTTAGTAGAAAACTCAATGCATATTAGAGCAAGTATTCAGCTCTAACGAGTTAACTCGGGATAGTTTCGAGGCACTTCAAATTGAGCTTTCGGAACTGGCACATAACGCCGCATTAAGGTGTGAGCGGCGCTTGGCTATACTTGAGCGAAGCGAAACTGCCAAGCGTTGAGAATCCGTCTTAAATTTATTGTTATGTGTTTTGACACAGCTGCTTTGCTTTGTCAGTGCGGTTTATGATGTCAAAGCACTCTTGGTTTGTGCAACTCACAACCTTATTTAACTCTCGTTCTGAATATTTATCGGCTAAGTGGCTGAACATTAATATCGAAGTATCATAGTACCGACACAAAGCTTCAATTTCGAACTGTCGAATTTGCACTTCTTTTTCAGCTACACCTTTTTCCAAAATGGCCTGCTCAGCAATAGCAAGTTTTTTACTCAAATCACGCTCAATACCGCTGATATACGCATTGTTTTCATTGAATCTAGATAGCTTCAGCTGCTCCTCACGGTATTTCTCTGGAAAGTTTTTCTGAAGGAAAGCACTCACCTCTGGTTGAGAGCTTTGCCATAAGCCATCAAATTGCCACAAAATTAGAAAAGCTATCATTAGTCGAATTGAAAGTTTAAGTACCCAATCGCCAAATCCAGACTTTTGGTTATTCGCTTCGTTTTGCTTCGCATTTAGGTCACTTTCATGTGTTTTGTTTGTGTCATCCATACCTAGCTCCTTTTGTTTTCAACTAAGTATAGAATTGATATGAACTTTTACACATAACGCCGCATTAAGGTGTGAACAACGCGACCACGAAACCCAACCATACGACCGTAAACACTGAACTCAACGATGGAATGAAAAATGCCAAGCGTTGAGAATCACTCTTAAATGCCTTGTTAGTTTTATTACAGCAAGCGATCTTTAAATACACTTAACAACTGACAATGCTGGTCTTGAAGTCTGTCTATCGACTCTTCCATATACAGCATGTACTTCTCCGCCTCTTTGGCTTCCGCTTTGTTTTTATAAGCCAAGCTAATTTCTTCGTAGTTAAACCAGCTTGAAGCATTTGAATCAACATTAGTTAGCCAATCAATAATGCCCTCATCAAAGTAAAAATCAGCTAGAGCAAGTGCCTCTTGAAAATTTTCATATAGCTGTGGATCGACTTTACGAGTGTTATCTGTGTTCCGCAAAAGCCTTTGCACTGCCATATATATCTGTAGTCTTTCAGACTTACTATCACGCTTTTCCTTAGCAACATTCAACTTCCATTGTTGATAAGCAATATAAGCGACTGAAACAGCAATCACTGGACTAAGTAGCGCAGAAAAAATGTCAATTATTTGTTTTATTAGACTTAAATTATCCAACGATTTCTCCCGTAAAACTAACGCCCTGCTAAGGGGTGAGCAACGCAATACAAAAGCCGCCGTAAACCGCCTTAATCACTAAATTCTACGCATAGTAAAAATGCCACGCGTTGCGAATCACTCTTAAGCAACTTGTTATACCGCTTGGTTGAGGCTAAAATGACCAACATAAAGACCATTTAAGAGACCTATTATATGACCACTAGAATTTTAGCTGATGTTGCTGCAAGCATTACCGAGTTGAAAGCTAACCCTATGAAAGTTGCAACTAGTGCTTATGGCGAGCCTGTTGCTGTGCTAAACCGAAATGAGCCAGCATTTTATTGCGTTCCTGCCGAAGCGTACGAAGTGATGATGGACAGACTCGAAGATCTTGAACTACTAGCTATCGCTAAAGAGCGTGAATCTGAAGAAAGCATTTCGGTAAATATTGATGACCTATAAACTCGACTTCAAAAAGAGCGCACTCAAAGAGTGGAAAAAGCTTGGCTCTACTCTGCAACAACAATTTAAGAAAAAGCTAATCGAGCGCTTAGATAACCCACATGTTCCAGCTTCGAAGCTTTCTGGAGCTGACAACATGTATAAAATTAAGTTACGTCAATCGGGCTACCGGCTCGTCTACAAAGTTGACTAATTGGCTAAGAACCTAGAAGCGACTTTAAGCCAGTTAAACAAGAAGCCAACCGCCACGACCTGACAATGAAGCAACCCACGAACATTGGTATGTTTTACGGGCTGAGAGATTCAAGAATTTAGGCAGATAATACTGATTTGCTGAGTCTACTTGGGACAAATTGCCCGAGGGACAAAGAACTAGAGCCCAAGACCTTTAAACCTTTGAAATACAAGTAAACATAACGCCCTGTTAAGGTGTGAGCAACGCAATACAGAAGCCGCTGCAAACCACCTTAATCACTAAAATCAACGCATAGTAAAAATGCCACGCGTTGCGAATCACTCTTAAAC
>NZ_JCAFVV010000011.1:0-94269 GCF_059295395.1 Vibrio sp. SCP2
TTAGACTTTAAGTCTAACCAGTGCGGAGCGGTAGTTCAGTTGGTTAGAATACCGGCCTGTCACGCCGGGGGTCGCGGGTTCGAGTCCCGTCCGCTCCGCCACTTATTTCGAAACCTCGCTATGGCGAGGTTTTTTCGAATCTACAATTTGAAAGATTCTACAGGTAAGTATCTCCAGTTCGAATCTGATTGTGGAAAAATTTAGGGGTGTAGCTCCAATTGGCAGAGCAGCGGATTCCAAATCCGCGTGTTGGGAGTTCGAATCTCTCCACCCCTGCCATATTCAAGGCTCTAGCAGAAATGCTAGGGCCTTTTTGTTTTTCTAAAGGCGAGTACTTCACCCCTAGCTCTCAAACTCGCTTCCTTGTTGAGAATTGTTCTTACTATCTGTTACATTTGGTAACTTGTTTACTCAATAGTCGTTAGTTTATGGATATTTCTCGTCGCCACTTTATTAAAACAGGATTAGCTGTTTCAGCATTAAGCGTTTTGCCTGCATGTACTCTAACTCGTGCTAAGAGTGATAAGGGTGAGTTCGTTTATGAGCTCACCGCAGAGCCAGCAACGGCTGAACTAGTACCTGGTTATACAACGAATGTACTTGGATTTAACGGTGAGATTCCAGCCCCAACGATTCGTTGTCGTCAAGGACAAGAAGTCACGATCAGATTTACCAATAAGCTTTCAGAGCCAACCACAATTCACTGGCATGGGTTAAGAATTCCAATAGAAATGGACGGTGTACCATTCTTAAGCCAAGCGCCAATCATGCCGGGTGAAACGTTCGAGTATCGTTTTACCCCACCTGATGCGGGTACCTTCTGGTATCACCCGCATATGAATAGCGTCAAACAACTCGGTATGGGGTTGGTAGGGCTGATCATCGTCGAAGAAGCGATTCCAGTAGAGTTTGATGAAGAACATGAGTTGATGCTTAAGCACTGGCACCTCGATAAGCAGGGGGCGTGGAAAGAATTAATGATTCCTCGTCTTAGCGCGAGAATGGGAACCCCCGGAGAGTGGAGTAGCGTCAATGGTGTACATGAGCCTAAGTATCAATTAAAGGAAAATGCCACTACCCGGCTGCGTATCGCCAACGTCGACAATACGATTACCTATCCAATTGCTATTGAAGGGGCCGAAGCATGGGTGATAGCCATCGATGGTAACCCGATTAAAGCTCCCTATAAGCTCTCTCAACATAAAATTGGCCCGGGTATGAGGGTTGACCTTGCCTTAATCGCTCCGAAGCAAGGAGAGTCCGTTTATGTCCGATATATGAAGGGTAGATTTCCGTTTCCTCTGTGTGAGTTTGAAGCGATCAGGTCTGATCTTTCCGATCATAGGCCGAGCCCTCAACTTCCTCTTAATCCTGTGCCTGATCTTGATTTGGTCAATGCGGAGAAAATTGATTTTGTATTTGAATGGGAAGGGGCAATTTCACCGGTTGGAAAAGATGGTAAGTCGGTTCCTAAGTTTTGGTTAACCAACAAACGGGCTTGGGAAGGGATGTCGAAAGATAATATCCCCGCTCCACTCGCTTCGTTACAACTGGGTAAAACTTATATTTTCTCTCTCAAGAACGTCACTCAGTATCATCATCCAATTCATATCCATGGTCATACATTCACAGTTTTGGAGCTCAATGGTAAAAAGGTCGAACAGCCTTTCCACACAGACACTGTTTTACTAGGCAAAAACGGTACGGCTATCGCAGCGTTCGTGGCGGATAATCCAGGGCGCTGGATGTATCACTGTCATGTGATCGAGCATATGAAAACCGGATTAATGGGGTATATTGAAGTAAAGTGACTCCTGTAACTTTTCAAATGTTTGCAGTTAGCAATGGCTAAATCTTAATTTATGATCTTCCGCGAGCGTGTATTTTGGCTACAATACACCCAGTAAATTGGAGGAATTATGGGTCAGTTTTCAATATTGGGTTTTATCGCACTCGGTGGTGCATTTGGAGCATGCTCTCGTTATCTTGTTTCAGAGCTTTGTGTTGTGCTTCTTGGGCGTGGTTTTCCATACGGTACGCTAACTGTTAACGTGGTCGGTTCTTTCATTATGGGCTTGCTTATTGCGGCTTTCGAAAATGAGATGCTTGCTACCGAACCATGGCGCCAAATTATCGGGTTGGGTTTTCTTGGGGCACTCACCACCTTCTCTACGTTCTCTATGGATAATGTGCTTCTAATGCAGCAAGGCGCTTTTTTTAAGATGGGTTTGAATGTGTTGTTGAATGTCTTTTTAAGTATTTCTGCTGCATGGATTGGTTTTCAAATACTCATCAAGAGCTAATGTTGGTTAAAATTTAGCTAATTATTGTTCATCACGGCTTGGTTTACCCAAGCCGTTTTTATATACTGCAATTACTTGTCGGAGTGCCATAAGGCTGAGACCGTTAATTCGGGATCCGTTGAACCTGATCAGATTAAAATCTGCGAAGGGAACAAGAGAAGATATCTACACCAGAGTTCTGTCTGGTTACCTATCAAATAGTCGAATGTTGTTATATACCATTAGTGCACACTAATAAGGTCATAATTCGATTCCTCTTGTCGCATCTTTCCGCCAAGCATTTTTATCCCATTACTTTTTATCTAAGAATAACAAAGCAAGGAAAAATGCTATGTCGAGTCGCAAACAAGCGAGACTGGAAGCAAAACAGTTCATTGATACACTTTCGGTACAGCCGTACCCAAATTCAAGCAAAGTCTATGTAGAGGGTTCACGCCCAGATATTCGTGTGCCTATGCGAGAAATCTCACTCGCGGATAGTCTTATTGGAGGCACAAAAGAAGCGCCTATTTTCGAACCTAATGAGCCTGTACGTGTTTACGATACTTCTGGTGTATACACTGACCCAGAACACACAATTGACCTTTACAGCGGTCTACCAAAGCTAAGAGAAGGGTGGATTGAAGAACGTGCCGATACTGAATTACTCGACGATGTTAGCTCGGTATACACCAAGGAGCGTTTAGAAGACGAGACGCTTGATGAGCTACGTTATGGCAATTTGCCACGAATTAGACGTGCTAAAGATGGTCAGTGTGTCACCCAGCTTCACTATGCGCGCAAGGGTCTTGTTACCCCTGAGATGGAATACATCGCCTTACGTGAAAACATGGGGCGCGCTCAATATCGCGATGAGGTGTTGAATCAACAGCACCCTGGTCAAAGCTTTGGGGCCAACTTACCCAAAGACATTACTGCAGAATTTGTTCGTAAAGAAGTCGCAGAAGGTCGAGCGATTATCCCTTCCAATATTAACCACCCAGAATCTGAACCAATGATTATTGGGCGTAACTTCTTAGTTAAAGTAAACGCTAATATCGGTAATTCATCAGTGACATCTTCAATTGAGGAAGAGGTTGAGAAGCTAGTATGGGCGACTCGCTGGGGTGGCGATACTGTTATGGACCTGTCTACTGGCCGCAATATTCACGAAACTCGTGAGTGGATTCTACGTAACAGTCCAGTGCCGATCGGTACTGTGCCAATGTACCAAGCGCTTGAAAAAGTTAACGGCATTGCGGAAAACCTCAACTGGGAAGTGATGCGCGATACTCTGATTGAGCAAGCAGAGCAGGGCGTCGATTACTTCACTATTCACGCAGGTTTACTGCTTCGCTATGTACCTATGACGGCAAAACGTGTGACTGGCATTGTTTCTCGTGGTGGTTCTATTATCGCTAAATGGTGTTTAGCGCATCATCAGGAAAGCTTCTTATATACTCATTTCCGCGAGATATGTGAAATCTGTGCCAAGTATGACGTGGCGCTTTCTCTTGGCGATGGATTACGTCCTGGCTCAGTAGCTGATGCGAACGACGAAGCGCAATTCGCTGAGCTTCGTACTCTTGGTGAACTAACCAAGATTGCTTGGGAATATGACGTACAGGTCATTATTGAAGGACCTGGCCATATTCCGATGCATATGATCAAAGAGAACATGGAAGAGCAGCTAGAGCACTGTCATGAAGCGCCGTTTTACACCCTTGGCCCACTGACAACCGATGTTGCGCCGGGCTATGATCATATCACTTCAGGTATTGGTGCCGCGATGATTGGTTGGTATGGCTGTGCGATGCTTTGTTACGTTACACCAAAAGAGCACCTTGGCTTACCGAATAAAGAAGACGTTAAGGTAGGTATGATCACCTATAAGCTCGCAGCACATGCGGCCGACTTAGCCAAAGGTCACCCTGGTGCTCAAGTCCGTGATAATGCGCTTTCTAAAGCGCGTTTTGAATTCCGTTGGGAAGACCAATTTAACCTATCGCTAGACCCTGACACCGCACGAGCTTACCACGATGAAACTCTACCTCAAGAGTCTGGAAAGGTTGCACACTTCTGCTCAATGTGTGGACCTAAGTTCTGTTCAATGAAGATTTCACAAGAGGTTCGCGAGTACGCGAAGGATACTGAACAGGTAGCGGCGGACAAAGCTATCTCGATTAAAATGCTCGACGATCCACTTGAAGGTATGCGTCAAAAATCGCAGGAGTTCCGAGAGACAGGTTCTGAGCTATACCACCCAGCAGCTCATGCAGAGGTTAGTGACTAATGAGCAAAATCCTAATTCCGTCATCATTGATTGAGCTAACAGGCATAGTTCAGCAATGTTTGTTGTTGGCGAAAGAGCAGGGCTTTTGTATCGAAGAGGTTGAGTTGGGTGTGAGCCCAACTCAGTCTGTTCAGCTTGTTCGCGACCAACAAATTACACATGTCGCTACCGATCTCATTGATGGGTACGACTATGAGTCAGAATACACATTTGCACTTTATTATCGTTCAGGGTTGTCGGTAGAAGCCTGTGCAGAGCAATCATCTAATGCCATTTATATTGGCATTGCTGATGGTTTGGCTCTTGATAAAAAGGATGAAGTTCTTCAGCTCGATGTTTGGCGTCATCCCATTAACGATGAAGTGAGAGCGCTTTCCATTAAGTCTAAACTCAATTCTGTATTTGAGCCTGAGTATCACTTTGCTTGGATAGTCGTGTTGAGTGTACTCGATTTTCCTATCGAAGATGCGTTAACACTCGCACGAGGAATGACAACTCAACAAACGAATGTTTCACGTGAAACAGTGTTGAATGAGAAATCATTGACTCAGTGGGCTGAGCATTTCAATGATTTCCCAACCCCCGTATTAGAAGATAGCCGACTGGGCATACAAGTTGGGTGGTCTGCGCAAGGGGAGAGTGTCAGCTTTGCTAACTTAACTAAGCAGAGTTTAGGGCTTTACCCAGTGGTTGATGATGTTGCTTGGATTGAGCGCTTACTGCCATTAGGTATCAACACCATTCAACTGCGAATTAAGAACCCGCAACAAGCCGATTTAGAACAACAGATCATTCGAGCGATTGAACTCGGTCGCCAGTACCAAGCGCAAGTGTTTATCAATGACTACTGGCAGTTAGCGATCAAGCATGGTGCCTTTGGTGTTCATCTTGGGCAAGAAGATATAGAAGAGTCAAACTTGGCTCAGCTAACCAAAGCTGGCATTCGTTTAGGCCTTTCTACCCATGGCTATTATGAGCTGCTTCGTATTGTGCAAATCCACCCTAGCTACATTGCGCTGGGACATATCTTCCCAACCACCACTAAGCAGATGCCATCGAAGCCACAAGGTTTAGTGCGCTTAGCTCTATATCAAAAATTGATTGATAGCATTCCTTATGGTTTCACGCATGAGGGTGCTAGTGGTTTGACTCTCGGTTATCCGACGGTTGCAATCGGTGGTATTGACCAATCGAACGCAGACCAAGTTTGGCAAACCGGCGTTTCTTGCTTGGCGGTTGTTAGAGCGATTACTTTGGCGCAGTCACCTAAGCCTGTGATTGAGTTTTTCACCCAGTTGATGAAGGAAAGGCAGTCAAATTTTACTGATTCAATCTCTACGGCAACTAGTGAAGAGAGAGAACAACATGCTCACTGATCAGCAGTTCCTCCGCTATCAGCGTCAAGTCGCTCTGCCAGAAATTGCTGAAAGTGGTCAGGAGAGGCTGAGCAAGTCGCACGTGTTGATTGTTGGCTGTGGCGGACTTGGAAGTGCTGCGAGTCTCTATTTGGCGTCGGCGGGGGTCGGTAAGTTAGTGGTCGTTGATGATGATGAGGTCGATAGTAGTAACTTACAGCGTCAGATCATCTATCGTGAACGTGATCTCCAGCTTGCTAAAACGGAAGCGACGGTTAAACAGCTTTCAGAACTTAACTCCATGATCCAAGTTCGAGCGCTTCACAAGCGGCTCGACAAGGCACAGTTGCAGCTTGAAGTTATGCTGGCGGATGTCGTATTGGACTGCACTGACAATATGCCAACTCGTCAGCTAATAAACCAAGTTTGTTTTGAACAAGAAACGCCACTGATATCTGCAGCCGCGATTGGCTGGCAAGGGCAATTTGCTGTCTTTGACTATCAAGCGAATAGTCGTGCTGACGGAGAAGAAACTAAGGCTTGTTATCGCTGTTTGTATCCATTCGATGAGCTGCAACAAACGCAGAAATGCAGTGAGAGTGGTGTGGTTGGCCCTGTGGTGGGCACACTTGGTAATTACCAAGCATTGGCGGCGATTCAAAAACTCGCTACTGGCCAGTTTTATGTCGAGACCTCCAAGCTGCATCTTTTTGATGGCTTAAAAATGCAGTGGCAAACCATGGGGATTAGCAAAGACCAACAGTGCCAAGTTTGCGCTCAAGATCAGAGTGCAAATTAACGAGAGCAAAACAACCAATAGGTCTAATTGAAGTAACGGTTGGAAATAAGAGAGTTAGAAGCAATGGCGTTATCAGAACAACAAATAACACAAGCACTTGCTGAAGAACTCGATGTGATCACTATTGTCATTAACGACCAATCACATCAAGTTGCCAGTGCGTCAAATCTACAGCAAATCATTCACCAGTTTGAGCTGCCTGAAATCGGGTGTGTTTTTGCAATTAACAACAATGTTGTGCCGCGCAGTGAGTGGGCGAGCACAGTACTTTCGCAGGGAGATAGTATCTCTTTGTTTCAAGCTATCGCAGGGGGTTAAAGTCGATGCTTAAAATTGGTGATAAACAGTTTGAATCACGACTGTTCACAGGAACCGGAAAGTTTGCTAATAGCCAATTAATGGCGCAAGCAATTCAAGCTTCAGGCTCTCAATTGGCAACTATGGCGCTAAAGCGTGTCGACGTGAACGATCAGCAAGATGATATTTTGAAGCCGCTAGTGCAATCGGGCGTAAACTTGTTACCAAACACTTCTGGTGCAAAGAATGCGAAGGACGCTGTGTTTGCTGCGCAACTCGCGCGTGAAGCGTTGGGAACTAACTGGTTGAAATTAGAAATCCACCCAGATCCTAAGTACTTAATGCCGGACCCAATTGAAACACTAGCTGCTGCTGAGCAGTTGGTTCGCGAAGGGTTTATCGTACTTCCTTATTGCCATGCAGACCCTGTGTTGTGTAAGCGGTTGGAAGAAGTAGGCTGTGCGGCAGTTATGCCATTAGGGGCGCCAATAGGCTCAAATAAAGGTATCGTTTCTCACGACTTTCTAGAGATTATCATCGACCAGGCTGATGTTCCTGTGGTTGTGGACGCAGGTATTGGTGCGCCTTCACATGCGGCGCGTGCAATGGAAATGGGCGCCGATGCGGTACTTGTTAATACGGCTATCGCCGCATCTAGCGATCCAGTTGCAATGGCACAGGCATTTAAAATGGCGGTTGAATCTGGGCGAATGGCTTATGAAGCGGGTCTTGCTGGTAAGGTGTCTCACGCAGTCGCATCGAGTCCACTGACTTCATTTTTAGATGAGCTATAGGTTCTAAGCGAGAATAACATGAGCTTTGTTGAACAATTTAAGCAGCTCAATTGGGATGACATTTCGATGTCGATTTATGCCAAGACAGCACAAGATGTTGAACGTGCATTGAATAAGCCCAAGCGTGATCTGGAAGATTTTAAGGCATTGATTTCGCCTGCTGCTGAGCCCTATTTAGAGCAGATGGCTCAGTTGTCTTACACGGCAACTCGTAAACGGTTTGGCAATACTATGTCACTCTATATTCCACTGTACTTGTCTAACTTGTGCGCCAATGCTTGTACTTATTGTGGATTCTCAATGGAGAATCGTATTAAGCGTCGCACCCTAAACAAAGATGAAGTGTTTGCGGAAGTGGAAGCGATTAAACGAATGAAGTTTGATAGCGTTTTGCTGGTAACAGGCGAACATGAAACCAAAGTTGGCATGAACTATTTCCGTGAGATGGTGCCGATGATTAAGCAGCGCTTTAACTATTTGGCGATGGAAGTTCAACCGCTCGATCAAGACCAATATGCAGAACTTAAGACCTTAGGCTTGGATGCCGTGATGGTGTATCAAGAAACTTATCATCCTTCTACCTATGCTGAGCACCACTTGCGTGGTAACAAGATGGACTTTGAATATCGACTAGATACCGCGGATCGATTGGCAAAAGCGGGCATTGATAAGATTGGAATTGGTGCTTTAATAGGTTTGGAAGAGTGGCGAACAGATTGCTTTTATGTTGCGGCGCATCTGGATTATCTAGAGCGCACCTATTGGCAAACTCGTTACTCGATTTCGTTCCCGCGATTGCGTCCCTGTGAGGGAGCGCTTCAGCCAAAGTCGGTGATGACAGATAAACAATTGGTTCAACTCATTTGTGCATACCGCTTGTTGAATCCTGAAGTTGAGTTGTCTCTATCTACTCGTGAGTCTCCGAAGTTTAGAGATAATGTCTTACCCTTGGGCATTACAACCATGTCTGCTGCATCAAAAACTCAGCCAGGTGGTTATGCGATGGATGACGTTGAACTGGAGCAGTTTGAGATCAGTGATGAGCGAAGCGCAGGTTCGGTCGAAGATATGATTCGCGCAAAAGGGTTTGACCCGGTTTGGCGAGATTGGCACTCGGCTTATTCAGGCTTGTCTTGAAAATAGTGTTTCACGTGAAACACACGCAATAAAAAGAGGGTTGATGCATTACATCAGCCCTCTATTTTTATCCAGTTATCCAGTTATCCAGTTATCCAGTTATCCAGTTATCCAGTTATCCAGTTATCCAGTTATCCAGTTTCTAGCCATGAGCAAGTGGTAAGGTTGCCTGACGCAGCCAATCCTTCACTTCACCTTCTACTAGAGGGCTGATCTCATCCCAGACTTTTTGATGATAGTCATTCAACCAAGCCAGCTCAGGTCGAGTCAGCATATCTACATTGATGTTACGCTTGTCGATTGGGCAGCGTGTAAGCGATTCAAAAGACAGAACAGGGAAATCGCCGTTGGTAGGCGTTTCGACAACAAGTTCTAGGTTCTCGATGCGGATACCAAATGCGTCAGCGCGGTAATAACCTGGCTCGTTCGATAACACCATGCCTTCAGTTAAAGGAACATCGATTTGTCGCTTGGAAATACTCGCCGGTCCTTCGTGAACACTGAGGAAGTGACCAACACCATGACCGGTACCATGATCGTAATCATAGCCTTCAGCCCATAGATGCTGACGAGCGAGCGTATCAATTTGGTAACCTCGTGTACCTTTAGGGAAACGTGCGCGAGCAACACCGATATGACCTTTTAGCGCAAGTGTGAATTGCTTAATCATCTCTTGTGATGGTTGACCGATAGCGATTGTGCGCGTGATGTCTGTGGTGCCATCTAGGTACTGACCACCCGAATCGACAAGGTAAAGCGTGTTCAATTCAAGCTGACCTGGCTCTGGTTGATTCTCGTGGTTGTAGTGGCACATCGCTGCGTTGCCACCTGCTGCTGAAATCGTATCGAAGCTAAGATCCATCAGAGTTGGGTCTTCACTACGAAATGCTTCCAGCTTATCTGACAAGGTTGCTTCGTCATGTAGGATACCTGCGGCTACCTCAGCATCGAGCCAGCAGAGGAATTTGCTCATCGCAACGCCATCACGGATATGACATGCTTTCATGCCGGCGATTTCAATTGCGTTCTTCGCCGCTTTTGGCATCAGGCATGGATCAGCTTTGCTAACTACAGTTGCGCCTGCATTTTGTAGAATTAGCTTAAACCATGCGTTGCTTGTTGCCGGATCCACTAGTACTTTCTTTCCGTTTAAAGTTTCTAAACGCGCTTGTAAAGCTTCAGGGTGATGAACCGTTAAGCCTGTCCCTACGTGCGCGTCAAATTCTACTGGTAGGCGAGCTGGGTCGAGGAAGAATTCTACGCTTGAGTCTGAATGAAGAATCGCGTGAGAAAGCAAAACGGGTAGTCGTGAAACGTCAAGGCCGCGGACGTTAAGCAACCAGCAAACTGAATCAAGAGCGGTAATCACTGCGCTGTCTGCGCCAGACTTTTTAACTAGTTGCGCGATTTCTTGGCGTTTACTTTGACTAGATTGTCCGACCGCTTCCGTCGCCATTAGGCGAACATCAGAAACCACAGGAGCAGGGCGGTCGTGCCAAAGCTCATCAATTGGGTTGTTGTCGAGGATCTTTAACTCGAGTGTGCCGGCAAGTTTTGCTTGTGCCATGTCTAACCAAGCAGAATTGTGCATGCGTGGGTCGATGGCTACAGATGCGCCATTTACAAGTTGGTCTTTAATCCAATCTAGCGCAGGCTCTTCAATCAGGTGACGATATTCGAACAGATCAGCAGGTACCTGCTTAGTCACTTGCACCGTGTAGCGACCATCAACAAAAATAGCGGCTTTATCTTTGGTGATTACCGCAGCACCAGCTGAACCGGTAAAACCTGTTAGCCAATGTAAACGCTCATTATGCGCTGGTACGTATTCGCCCAAATACTCGTCTTCATGTGGGATAAGTAGGGCGTCAATATTGTTCTGCGCTATCCAGTGACGAATCGCGGTTAGGCGCTGTTCTGTTGTTGTAAGCATCTATGTTAATCCTTCATATTATTATGGCGTCCATATCGACGAGAGTGACTAAAATTGGACGATGCGAATAAGCTACTCTTTTTACCGTCAGCCTGCAAATTATCTAAGAGCAGTGGTTTTATCGCGGATAATTTGTCGTAGCCAAGACAAAGCAGGGTCATTTTCTCTGTCTTTGTGCCAGAACAAAGTGTAAGCCATAGGAGGAAACTCCATCGGCAGTGGTAGCACAGCTAAATCGAGTTGTTTTGATGCGAGTTTGACGAAGTGACTCGGTGCGGTAAAGACAAAGTCGGTGTATGAGCACAGGCTCGCTGCGCTGTTAAAGTCAGGCACCGTAATCGCGATATCACGTTCTTTACCTATGTCCGCCAGACGATAATCTAATAGCCAGCGTTCATTGCCGTCACACCTGACTTGTACGTGACGTTGAGTTAGATAGTTTTCGAGGTTCCAGTTTTGATTTAGGGCAGGGTGCTGCTTACGGACTAAGCACATTTGGTTATCGCGATAGATTTCTTGCTCACAAATATCGCTAGGAGGCAGCATAGTTAACTTTGCATCATTTATATCAATGTCTTTGCCAGTAATGCCTAAGTCAATTTCCCCACGCTGTATTTGCCTAAATGTCTCTTCAGCCCAAGCGTGAGTGCTTATGGTCACTCCTGGAGCGCGCTTAAATATCTCCGGCAAAAAATGCGGGAGAATAAGTGGGTAAACACTCTCCACCGCAGCAATCTGATAGCGATAGTCACTTGAGCTAGGCGAGAATTGTTCTGGCTGAGTCAGCTGTTCTAGTTGGTTAATCAGGACTTCTAGCTTAGGTTTTAAAAACAGCGCTTTAGGTGTCGGTTTAAGGCCATGAGCATGGCGAACAAACAAAGGGTCGTCAAACTGGGTTCTTAGCTTGGCTAAACTCTTGCTCACAGCGGATTGGCTTAAGCACAATCGGTGCGCAGCGCGAGTGACGTTGAGTTCTTCGATTAAAACACGCAAACAAACCAATAAGTTGAGATCGATGCGCGCTAGCTTTTCTATATTCATTAGAAATTCTCAAAGGGAATAACATTAATGACTATACGTCATTGGTTGGCATATCTAGTTTAGCTTAGAATATCGACAAATTCATCAAGTGCATCGGAGTTCAAAGTGCAAGCGGTAAGTGAAAGTTCCCCACGTAAATCACAGTTAGTGTTGTTAACACTGCTGGTTCTATTTAGCCCATTAGCGATAGACATATACTTGCCAGCACTACCAATGATCTCTTCTACGTTCCACGTGGAACATGCACTAGCTCAAGACACAATTACATGGTTCTTGTTTGCAATGGGTGTAGGGCAACTGTTTGCTGGCCCTTTAGCAGACAAACTAGGACGTCGAACTGTTGCATTGGGAGGCGTGAGTATCTATGCCGTGAGCGCTTTATTGGCGTGGAGTGCTCAGAATATTGAGTGGATGCTCATGTCTCGACTGCTACAAGGCTTAGGTGCGTGCGCGACATCGGTAGCGGCCTTTGCAACAGTTCGCGATATCTTTGGGCCGCAGAAAAGTGGCAAAATGATCAGCTACCTCAATGGTGCTATCTGTTTCATTCCTGCCTTGGCTCCTATTTTAGGCAGTTGGTTAACACAGCAATTCGGTTGGCGCTCTAACTTTAGCTTTATGGCCGGATTTGCTGCAGTGGTTCTAGTCATGCTTTGGACGGGACTAAAAGAGACTAATCCGCAACTGAGCAAAGAACCCGTTTTCAAGCTTAACCGTTATCTTGATGTTGTGAAAACACCTACCTTCCTTTTCCATGCAACGTTATGCATGCTGGCAATGGCTGTCATACTCGGCTATGTCACTTCTGCGCCTGTTGTGTTGATGGAAAACTTAGGCTTGTCGATGAATCAATTTACTATGTGGTTTGGTATCAATGCGGCAATTAACATCGTGGCTTGTATGAGTGCGCCTAAGTTCATGGATAAGTTTGGTACTCACAAGGCTTTGTCAGTGGGTATTATTACTTTGGCGATTGCTGGTATTACTATGTTGGCAATGAAAGACCAAGCAACGGCCTTTGCTTTCATGTTGCCAATCTTTATGTCTTCTATTGGTTTTGCGTGGATTCTGGGTGCCGCTGCAGGCAAAGCTCTAGCGCCTTTTGGTGATAAAGCCGGTACAGCAGCAGCACTATTAGGACTGTTTCAGATGAGTGGTTCAGGCTTAGTAGTTGGCACCGTTCAGCGAATTGGTATGGAGCCACAAGTGATGATTGCGACGCTGATGCTGATCGTTGTTCCTGCGTTAGCAATTCTTTGGTCGAAAACAGGGAAAACCTGGCATCACGCAATGGCTTAGAGGCACTGACAAGCCTTGATAATCTAACCAAACGATGTATATTTGAGCTTCTTATTTCGAGTTTTGTGGATAAATCACAACGATGTCAATGACAACATACGAGATGGCTCGTTTATTGGAGCAACTAGAAGAGGCTCCAGAAAAGGTCATGTTTGGTAAACTTTTGAGTGAATTAGGCAATCAAAGTGGTGAACGTATTCGCAGCGCCGCAAAACAGGTGCCATTGCCAATTCTGCGTGATATGGTTTACCAGTTTCAGCAAGTGATTGACTCACGTAAAGGTGAGCAGATTGAGTCGCTGGCGAAAGAGATCGCCGAGCAAGGTATTTCAGTTGATGATCTTAAGCACTACCTAAGCTCGAAATAGTCAGGCTTTTACAAATACTAAAACTCGCTACGGCGAGTTTTTTTATGGGTTAACGTTACGATTGATCGGGTTTTGCAAAGAGATAAGGGTTTCCGTCGATTGCACTTCATCAATCGCTTGTAGCTTATCGATAAGAACGTATTGCAGCTCTTCAATGGAGCGGCACATTAACTTAACGAAAATATTGTACGCTCCAGTGGTGTAATAAGCTTCGACAACTTCTTCTAAAGCGTTGAGCTTCTCCAGTGCAGAATGATAGTCTCGTGCAGCATTGAGGTTAATACCGATAAAGCAGCATACGTCATAGCCGAGTTTCTTCGTATCAACGATAACCTCTGTACCTTGGATAATATCTCCAGCTTTCATTTTCTCGATTCGTACATGAATCGTCGCCGGGCTGACTTCAAACTGCTTAGCCATTTCGGCATAAGGGGTTCGAGCATCTTCCATTAAAGTTTTTAAGATGGCTTTGTCTAAGTCATCAAGTTTAATACCGTGTGCCTGCATGTAAGTCCTTGTAAATCAGCCTAACTTAGTGGAATAAGTACAAATTATCACCAGTGGTGATACAATTATATCTATATTCCTTTGATTTTGAGACTATTTTAGTGCGTTTGTGCCTCCTCCTACTAGCGCTAGTTGTCAGCTTTGTTGCGCGAGCAAATGAAAAAGATGTGTTAGTGGTCCACTCTTATCACCAAGGGTTCTTTTGGACAGATACATTTCAGAGTGGTCTAGAACATCAGCTTAGCAACACCTATATCTCTACTCGGGTACTTTATCTAGATACCAAACGAATGCAGAGTGAGGCTTATTTGGATCAGCTATACTCACTGTATAAAACCAAGTTTGAACAAGAAAAATTCAAAGCCATTGTCGTTAGTGACAATAATGCATTAATACTAATGAACAGACTGGCTGATGTGATTGGTGATACGCCAGTTATCTTTGGTGGCATCAATAACTACACCCCTTACATGCACCGAGATTTAAACGCGACTGGAGTTATTGAAGATATCGATCTCTATAGCAATATCTCGCTGATAGAGCGCATTCAACCCGAAGTTAAATCCATCTACATTATCAGTGACCACTCGGTGACAGGCGCCGCTGTTCGCGCTCAAGTTGGTCAGTTCTTATCGAATTACCCAAACTACTACAGCAAAATCATCTCCTTTATTCCAGACACGTTTGATCAGCTATTAGAAATGGTTCAACTGCTGGATAGTCGTTCTAGTGTACTTTTTTGGATCTACTACCGAGAGCGAGATGGTTCTGTTGTTGCTACTAAAGCTCAGTGGGAGAAGCTGAACCAACTATCTCTTGCGCCAATCTATATGGTGCATGATTTAGGCTTGGGATCTGGAACGGTTGGAGGAGTGATTCAAAGTGGTCGCCAACACGGTCAACAAACGGCTGAGCTGTTGATGAAAGTTCTGGAAGAAGAATCTAAACCATTGCCTAGGGTTGAAGTGGGCATTCCGGAAATCAAACTCGACTACCAAGCTGTGCTCAAATGGGGTTTAGGTATCGAGGGGGAGGCGACGTCGGTCATTTTCAATAAACCACAATCTTTTACCGATCGTTATCAACAAGAAATTAAGATTGTAGGTAGTGTAGTTCTTTTCCTTTCCTTGATTATCATGGGGCTCATTTACTACCTCAGCCGTATCAAACGCAGCGAGCAATTAGCAAAAGATAGCCAGACACTTATAGAGATGGTGTTTGACCAAAGCTATCACTTTATTGGCGTTCTTGATGACAATGGGCATATTACTTCTAGCAACAGCAAGCTGCAGGATTTGCTCTATGACCAGAATTTTAGTGTAGATAGACCCATCTGGCAGCATAGGCATTGGGAACAGGAAGCGTCACAGCAGTTGAAGCAGTTTTTTACCACTGAGCACGATACGTTGGCTCAGTTTGAAGCAGAGATTTGGCACTCAGATCAAGGCTCAATAGTGCTAGAGCTTTCGCTTAAACCGATTCCAATACCCGATAAGGGCACTCAATACTTACTGGAAGCTCGCGATATTACCTCACGTAAGATTACCGAGGAGCGCCTGTTTCAACGTGAAGCTAACCTCAGTCACTACTATGATCAGCAACCCGTGATGATGCTGACTCTTGATGAGCAAAACCGCATTCAACAAGTGAATCAGTTTGCCGAGCAGTTGTTAGGTTATGCGGCTGACGAAGTGTTGGGGCATCGGCTTAGAGAGTTTTATTTCCATGAGGCAACGCTAATACCTCGGCAAGTGTTGTTACAACCCAAGCTTGCCATAAAGGGGGTTTGGCGTCGTGAGGTCGAATATCGTCACGCTAATGGGCACACGGTGTGGGTTCGAGAAAACATTCGTCCTTTGGCGGAATCTGGGCACCTGCTGATAGTTGGTGAAGATGTCACTGAGACTAAAGCGCTTTCGGAACAGCTTCAATATCAAGCGCAGCATGACTTGCTTACCGGTACCTACAGCCGCAACTACTTCGAAGCAGAATTAGAAAAGGCTCTGCGGGAAGTAGAGAGCTACACTCGAACGCATGCCATGCTTTACATCGACCTCGATCAGCTAAAAGTGCTTAATGACACTGCAGGTCATGAAGCGGGCGATGCTGCGATTCAGTTCTGTGCCAGCATGCTAGAAGAAACATTGCCTTACAACACGATATTGGCGCGCATGGGGGGAGACGAATTCGCAATCCTTCTCAAAGACTGTACCGAAGTTGATGCTAAGAAACTGGCAACAACCATCATTAATACCTTAAGCGAACATGCCTTTATCTGGGAAGACATCAGGCTCAACCTAAATTGCTCGATTGGTATTCGCTTAATAGACCATACCGCCTCTTCGCCACAAATGGTTCACGCTCAAGCGGATACGGCTTGTCATATTGCTAAGGAAGAAGGGCGAAATCGATACAGTATGTACTGTCTTGATGACCAAGAACTACGTCGTCGTGAGCAAGAGATGGAAAGCGTTAACCTAGTTCACAACGCCCTAGCCAATAACAGACTAGAGCTGTTCGCTCAGCAAATTCTTGACTTGACGGGTGAAGAGCAGGGTATGCACTTCGAAATTTTGGTTCGAATCAGAAACGTGGATGGTGAGTATATTTCACCGGGTATCTTTATGCCGGCCTCTGAGCGTTACAACATCGCCCATTTAATCGATAAGCAGGTTGTGAGTCAGACCTTAGAATGGTTTGAACAACACCCACATGCGCTAGAGCTGCTGGGGCTGTGTTCGATAAATCTGTCTGGTCACTCAATGGGCAATAAAGAGTTTACGGCTTACTTGCTTGAGAAATTGAAATCGAGCTCAGTGCCGTGCGAGAAAATCTGTCTTGAGATCACCGAGACGGCAGCCATGAGCAACATGAATCAAGCGATAGAGTTCTTTGGACAACTGAAAGCGCTGGGCTGCTGCATTGCGCTAGACGATTTTGGCTCGGGTCTTTCTTCATTTGGCTACCTGAAAAAACTTCCGGTCGATATCGTAAAAATTGACGGTATTTTTGTCCGCGATATGGACACTAACGAGATGGACCACTTAATGGTGCGTTCAATTAACGATCTGGCTCGTCAAATGGGCAAGCAAACTGTCGCTGAGTTTGTCGAAAACGCTCAGATTATTGAGCAATTGATGGAGCTCGGAGTCGATTATGCGCAGGGCTACGTGATTGGCAAACCGAAACCACTTGCTGAGCTGGTATCAGAGCTAACGCCATAACATAATGCTTAGTGAAATGGCTCAAGATCCAGTAAACTGCGCCCGAGTCGAGACAATACCCTAGGAACATTGCGTGCAACTACAACTGCTATGTGAAGACCAAACACAATCTGAACGTTTTCAACAGATAACCCAACGCTGGGAGTTAACTCATAGCGATGACAGCCCATTTGCTCTTGTGCTCACTGAACAGCGTTTGGAGTTACGCAAGTTGGATGAGCCAAAACTAGGCGCTATCTTTGTTGATTTAGCAAGTGGTGCAGTTGCACACAGGCGTAAATTTGGTGGTGGCAAAGGTCAGGCGATCGCCAAAGCGGCCGGATTAAATAAAGGTGCCACACCAACGATACTTGATGGTACGGCTGGTCTTGGGCGTGACGCTTTTGTATTGGCTTCATTAGGCTGTAAAGTTCAAATGGTTGAGCGTCATCCAGTTGTAGCAGCGTTATTGGATGACGGACTAACCCGAGCCAAAAGCGACCCTGAAATCGGAGTGTGGGTGAGCGAGCGGATGTCATTGATTCACGCATCTAGCCACAATGCACTGAGCCAACTTGCTGAAGATCCTGAGTTTGTTAAACCAGATGTGGTTTATCTCGATCCTATGTACCCGCACCCTGAAAACAAGAAAAAAAGCGCGTTAGTGAAAAAAGAGATGCGCGTCTTTCAGTCTTTAGTCGGTGCCGATCACGACGCTGATGGACTGTTGGAACCCGCCTTAGCCCTTGCTACTAAAAGGGTGGTGGTGAAAAGGCCTGACTATGCAGACTGGCTCAATCAACAAAAACCTATGATGGCTATCGAGACCAAAAAAAATCGTTTTGATGTTTATGTTAATGCATCAATGACTTAGCGAACACTGTATCAATAGTGCGATTTTTGTCCTTGCTAATTCGCTATCAAGCAGGTATATCTTACTAAGAACTATTCGTATTCTTAGCTGGAGTTGTAGCGTGGCTAAACGTTTCTGTAAGATGAATCGCAAGCAAATTGCGGAAAATTTGGGTGATATCCATCGTTTGGTGGTTGAACCTAAATACCTTTGCCGTTCCTGTGCTCGTTCGTCTGCTTCTAAAGACTCTCTTTGCAAGCCAGCTGCTATTCCACCTCAAGCATGTCAAAACAAGCCGTTAGAGCAACAACAGAGCTGCGCTTTACTTGCAGAAGCCTTGCCTAACACTCAAGTAAATCTCCCCTCAGAGCAAAAAGCGCAAGCCGTCAGAAGAGTGGTTGAGAGGGTGAAAGAGAAAGCCTTGCTGCAAAAAGCGCAACTTCAATCTAGCCAAACCGAAACTGTAGCCAGTGAAATGTTTGATTTAGAGGACAAAAAATCGCTTAAGAAAGCAAAGAAAGCGATAAAGAAACACTACAAACAGCAGAAGAAACTGCTCAAGTTAGCTGACAAGCAACGTAAGCTGATTAAAAAGCAGAAGAAATTGGAAAGTAAGGTGAGTATATCTCGCTTAATTGCTGAAAGCTCAGAAGCACAAACTAGCTCAAACCTTCATTAATCCTCCAAATAATAAAAAGCTCTCCATCGATGGAGAGCTTTTTAGCATCTAATGATTCTATCTACTGTGGATTGGCTTGATAGCTCTGCTCAACTTTACGCTTAACCCAGGTTTCGTTGACCCATAAAGAAAGCAAGATAATAGCTCCACCGATACTCAATTGAGTGATATCTACATCTCGATTCCAAATCACAATGTTAACGATGAGACCGGCAGGCACCAATGCATTGTTCATTACCGCGAGCGCTCCTGCATTGACCATAGTTGCGCCTTTGTTCCAAGCAAAGTAACCGAGGCCAGAAGCAATCAGACCTAGATAAATAAGAACACTCCACTGGGTCGTCGTGGTTGGCATCTTGTCTAGGTTGCCCATCAAGGCGAACGCGACCGTTGCTACACACAAAGCGCCTAAATAGAAGTAGCCAAAAATTGCGTGCTGCGGCAATTCAACATCGTAATTTTCCATCAGGTATTTGTAGCCAACCTGACCGATCGCGAAACAGACATTGGCGCCCTGAACCACTAAGAAGCCGACGATGAAGTTTTCATTGATTCCAGCGAATTTAATAAAGGCAGCGCCAGCGACGGCAATAACCGCAGTGACTAAGTACCACGGCGAGAAGCGACGTTTAAGCAGGTCGTAAATAAGCGTGACGTAGATTGGAGTGAAGACGGTAAACAGCAGTACTTCTGGTACAGAAAGCAATAAGAAAGATTGGTAGTAGAAGCAGTACATTAAGCCGAGTTGGAAGCCACCAACCACCATTAGTTTGGCAATCAGCCCTTTATCGACCCCTTTGAACTTAAGAAATGGTAGGAAAACCAAGCTCGCTAATGCCACACGCATTAATACCGAGAACCAAGAATCAACCTGACCAGCGAGATAAACACCGATCAGGCTGAATGAAAACGCCCACAATAAAGTGACCGCAGATAAATAACCCATGATTAAGACTCATTCGCAAAAACTATGGGTGCAGTGTAACTCTATTTAGTCTTTGAGTGGTACTACCAACATATCAACTGGCGAGCAATTAATTAGCTGGCGAGTTGACGAAAGCAGTTTACTCCAAAAGTCTTGATGGTGGCCGCATACCACGAGGTCGATATTGAACTCTTTAATGGTGTCGCACAGTTCATTGTTCAGATCACCGCTGCCGACCAGCGTGTGCTTAATTGGGAAATCGGCATGATCCGCCAAATTTTGTAACTGCTTTTGTGAGGCTTCGATAGCCTGATGTTGGGTTTCAGCCAGATTAATATCAATTAGGCCTGTATAGAGCTCGGCGTAATTAACATCGATATGGACAAATGACACTGATGCATCAAGTGGTTTTGCCAAGGATACGGCTCTTTCGACCAAGAGTTTGCTGTCCTCAGAGAGGTCGATGGCAACCAAAATATGTTGATAACTCATAGTGCTATCTCCTTGTAAGAGTCTTAATTAAAGATTAGCACCTTGAATTAATAAATTTTGCTGAAGTGATCTCAGATCCACATTTGGCATACAAAGTGTTATGGTTGTGAACATGATATAGTCAATTTAACTTCATAGACTTAGTAGGAGTGGTAAATGCTTTCTCAAGCAATGGTCGATCAATTGAATGAGCAAATTAATCTCGAATTTTTCTCATCCAATCTATACTTACAAATGAGTGCTTGGTGTGAAGACAAAGGATTTGAAGGTGCAGCTGAATTTTTACGCGCACACGCCGTAGAAGAAATGGAGCACATGCAGCGTCTATTCACATATGTGAGTGAGACAGGTGCGATGCCTATTCTAGGTGCAATTGAAGCACCAAAGCACGAGTTTAATAGCCTAGGTGATGTCTTCCGTGAAACGTTTGAACACGAGCAGATGATTACGGAAAAAATCAACAAACTTGCTCATGTTGCGTTTACATCACAAGACTATTCTACGTTCAACTTCTTACAGTGGTACGTTGCAGAGCAGCACGAGGAAGAGAAGTTATTTAAAGGGATCTTAGATAAGTTAGATCTAGTTGGCGAAGACGGCAAAGCGCTGTTCTTTATCGACAAAGATTTAGCAGCTTTGGCAAAAGAAGGTTCATCTTCAATTATGGATGCCCCTGCTGAATAAACTTCAGCGTAAGACACTCTAAGTAGATCGTCTTTTTCTCCGGGCATACCAGAAGATGTAGGGAGGAAAAGATGATCAATGCTGACACAATTCTATTTGCGCTAATGATGGTAACTCTAGTCAATATGGCTCGTTACCTTACTGCACTGCGTTCTCTAATATACATCATGCGTGAAGCCCACCCATTACTATACCAACAAGTTGATGGTAACGGTTTCTTTACCACTCATGGTAATGTCACTAAGCAAGTTCGCTTGTTCCACTACATCAAGAGCAAAGAGTATCACCATCATCATGATGAAGTGTTTACTGGAAAATGCGATAGAGTCCGTGAGCTATTTATTCTTTCGACCTCTTTACTCGCGGTAACCTTGTTGGCTGCGATGATTCTTTAGGTCAATTGGCATTCGTTCAAAATGCCGTTAAAATAGCCGCGCAAATTGCGAAGGATGTGCATCAGGCACATCCTTTTTTATTGGTTTTTATTTGAGTAGTAGTTCATGACAGAGAAGTTTGATGTCGTCATCATAGGCGCAGGTGCAGCAGGGCTGATGTGTGCAGCAGAAGCTGGCAAACGCGGTCGTAAAGTGTTGGTGCTTGATCATGCCAAAAAGCCTGGACGTAAAATCTTAATTGCTGGTGGCGGTCGTTGTAACTTCACTAATTACGATGTGTCAGCCAACAACTTCCTGTGTCAGAACCCTCATTTCGTTAAATCTGCGCTGTCTCAATACACCAACTGGGACTTTATCTCTATGGTCAGTAAACATGGGATTGAGTTTGAAGAGCGAGATCATGGCCAGCTATTCTGTGTCGGTGACTACAACTCAAAAGACATCGTTAAAATGTTATTGGCTGAGTGTGACTTACCAAGCGTGACTCAACGTTATCAGCAAGATGTCCATCATATCGAGAAGACTGAGGCGGGCTTTGAGCTACATGCCAATACCAGTGTGATCGAATGTGAGTCGCTAGTCGTGGCGACAGGTGGTCTTTCCATGCCGAAACTGGGCGCGACGCCATTTGGCTATAAAGTGGCAGAGCAGTTTAATCTCAGCGTTGTACCCACCAGTGCGGGTCTTGTACCTTTTACTCTGCACAAAGAAGATAAAGAAGCGTTTGCTGAGCTGTCTGGTATTGCTATTCCGGCTGAAATTACCGCTCAAGATGGAACCGTGTTTAAAGAGGCACTACTGTTTACTCACCGTGGTTTATCAGGGCCTTCTGTGTTGCAAATCTCGTCGTTCTGGAAAGCGGGGCAAAAAGTCACGATCAACCTGGTTCCGGAAGTTGACGTTAATGAACTACTGCAACGCTCATTAGAGAAACACCCAAACCAGAGCCTGAAAAATACCTTGGCTAAAGTACTACCTAAGCGCCTTGTCGAAGTACTGATAGAGCGTAAGGTATTTACAGACAAGCCCCTTAAGCAGTTCAATGCTAACCAGCTAGAAGCGGTCACCGCTCAGCTTGAAAACTGGCAGATTGCTCCCAATGGAACGGAAGGGTATCGCACAGCAGAGGTTACTCTCGGTGGCGTAGATACTAATCACCTTTCCTCAAAAACCATGGAGTGTAAGCAGGTTCAAGGCTTGTACTTTATAGGTGAGGTTATGGATGTCACAGGTTGGCTTGGTGGCTACAATTTCCAATGGTGCTGGAGTTCCGGTTTTGTCGCCGGGCAATGGGTCTAGCCTGAATGGATAGAAAAAAGCGGAAGAGTCTAGACTCTTCCGTTTTCCATTGAAGGGAAATAAGCAGAATGGAAGGGGTTATAATTTATCCGCAGCAACGGTTTTGATACTGGTCCAGTTGGTGTTTGCATCCTGAATGAAGCCTTGAGTATCCTCTAACCAGCGCTGTTGTACTGTTTTGTCGAGATTGAGATAAAGCTTGCCGTCTTCAATTTTCCACGCCTGTGGGTCGGTTTCAAACTTCTTACCCATTGCTACCCCAAATGCGCAGTAGCCACCATACTGAGGGGCGAAAGCTTGGGGATCCGCTTTGAATTGATCGCGGTTTTCACTGCTCGCGAAGTGATAAATGGCATTTTTATAGGTGGCGGAAAACTGTGGGTTGCCCTGTACTGCACCTGCGTCAGTAAAGTACGCGACCGGATCATAGCCTTTGATTGCTAGATCATTCTCATCCACACTCATATCTATATCTGCTGCCATCAGTGAGAAACTGGTTCCGAGTAGCGCTGCCATAAGAGTCAGTTTTTTACCGGTTGATTTAATGCGTGCCATAACAAGCTCCTTGCCTATGTTTGGTTATCTTGTATGAAATAAATTAGCCGACTCATCCGGTCTATAGAGGGACTAAAAGTCTAAAAAGTACGCGAATCGTTCGGAGGTAACATGGATCTGCTGTCAAAATTGATGGGGCACTTTTCTATCCGCACTGGTGTTTTCTATTCTGGCCAATTATGCGGCGTCTCTTCGTTCAAGCAGAGTCCGCATAACCAAGGGCATCTTCATGTGCTTAAATCTGGTCATTTGAAGTTGGCAAGCTCATTGGGGAGTGCGCATCACCTAACGCAACCCAGCATCATTTATCTACCTAGTAGTACGCTGCATGTGATAGAAGGCGTCGCTGAGGGGGCTGACCTCGTTTGCGCTAATGTTGAGTATCGCGCAGGGCGAGTGAACCCTCTGTTGTCGGCGTTGCCAGACGTCGTGGTCATCCCATTTGAAGTCGCCCCTAACTTAACGCCAGTGATTGAGCTGTTGTTTCAAGAGTCGCATAGCGAGTCTGCAGGGCAGCAATTTATGATGGATAAGTTGAGCGATACATTGATGGCACTGATCTTTCGCTATTTAATTGATGAGCAAAAAATAGAGCAGGGACTGTTTGCTGCCTTGGCGCATCCACGCTTGGCGGCAGTTGTATCCGCAATTCACCAGCTACCAGCCCGTCATTACACTATTGCCGAAATGGCTTCGTTAGCTGCTATGTCACGCACTCAGTTTATTGAAACCTTTAAGCAGGTTGTTGGTGACACTCCGGGGGATTATGTGCAGAAGTGGCGAGTGTCGGTTGCTCAATCTTTATTGCTAAAAAACAAACCTCTTAACTGGGTTGCTGATGAAGTTGGATATGGTAGCTACTCTGGCTTTTCTCGCGCTTTTCAACATGTTTCGGGTACTTCTCCACGCCAGTGGCTACAGGACTCGAAGCAATAAGTTACCCCATTTTATGAAAGGCTTATCGACCTAGTTGTTAATTTCTGTCCTATATTAAATGGGGAGAAGAGAGCAAGGAGTAACCTCTATGAGTCAACAAGCACTGATTTCTCGTATTAACGAGTTGCCGCGAATCGAAAGTGTACTGCAAGAGTTATTGGAGATGGTCAACCGAGACTCGATCGACTTCGGTGAGCTCGCCCATAAGATGGCAATGGATCAGGTATTGTTGGCAAGGGTTTTAAGGATGGCAAACTCTGCTCAATTTGGTGGTGTAAAAGGGGTGGCGAATATTAATGATGCCATTGTTCGTATCGGAATTGGTGCTATACGTAACCTAATTTCTTCTTCGATACTTGCTTCGACGTTTCCCAAGATAGAAACCCTCAATATCAAAGATTATTGGGCGGCAACCTTTGAAGTAGCGACAATTGCTAGCACCATAGCGAGAGACATCAAGCTGGACCCCAATGAGGCGTTTAGTACTGGCGTGCTGCATAACATTGGTGAACTCATGATTCATACTCTAGAGCCTGAAAAAGCGGTCGCTATCAGCCAACGTGTCGCCAATGGGGAAAATGCTGCTCAGGTGCAAAAAGAAGTACTTGGTGTTGATGCTCAAGAGCTCGGAGCCGTGCTTGCTGAAAGCTGGAAGTTCCCTAATCAGCTTGTTGATGCCATCGCCAATGTTAATCACCCAGCTAAAGCGGTAGAGTCGAAACGACTTGCTTGCTTGATGTATCTGGCGCGAGATGCGCATCAACGCTGGGACATGATGTTGGAAGAGAGTGAAAAGCTGAGTTACCTGGAAAACAGTAAAGCGGCTAAAGCACTACATGTATCACCTGAGCTAGCCGCTAAGATTGATGAGGTGCGCGGGCAAGGAAGTGAGCTAGCCTATCAACTATTTTAGATAGGCTAGGTCAACAAGACCCTACCGGTGTTAACGTGTTGTTATACAGGCTGTTTGGCGTGATCTTTTTTGCCAAATTTGATCTGCTGGATCACTAGGCCAGTAATGATCAGTACCAAGCCAACCAAAGTTGATGGATGTATTTGTTCACCGATAATCGTTGCTAGCAACATCAGCGAGATAAAAGGGGAAGCAAAGATAAGGTTGCTCAAACGCGATGTATTTTGAGTTAACTTCAATGCGCTCAACCAAAGAACAAAAGTAATCCCCATTTCAAACAAGCCCACATAGCTGACGGCAAGCCATCCCTGGGTAGATATATGGCTAAAGCTCAGCCCTTCATACAGCGTTAAGCCAATAGCGAATGGAATCGCGACCAGAAAACCGAGCAAAACGCCAACTATCGGGTCCGCTTTGTTTTTGGTGTTTAAAATCCAGTAACTTGCCCATAGCAGGGTGGAGAATAGAGCGAGGCCAACTCCAAGCGGGCTCTCAAAGCTTAAGCCAAGTACATCGCCTTGTGTGGCAATTACTATCACTCCCAAGTAGCTAAACGTACAAGCGATCCAGTCTTGCTTACGGATTTTCTGACCTAAAAACACGGCCGCCATCAGGGTAAGCGTAATTGCCCAGCTGTAATTGATCGCTTGTGCTTGTGATGCTGGAAGCAAGTCATAGGCTTTAAACAAAATCACGTAGTAAGCGAGTGGGTTAATCAAGCCTAACAGTAGGTAATACCAAGGATTGGAGAGAAACGTACTCGGTAGTGTTTTAAGCTTACCTTGCACGGCACAAATCGCCATTAGTGCCAGCGCGGAAACGATACTAGCAACAGTCAACATTTGAATAGGGGAAAACTCAGCTAAGGTGAGTTTGAATGCGGTGGCAACCGTTGACCAGAGTAATACTGCTGATAAACCTAAGCCTAAAGCACGGCGCTCGTTCATGATGCTCCTTCAATAAAACCAACCAGTTAAGACTTACTGGCGACAAGTATGGGACAGGGTAGTGAGCGCCTAGTCTAGCTGTTCGATATCTAGCCGACAAACTGGACATTTATCCAGTGCTAAAATACCATTGAAAGTATCTCATTCTGAACAGTTAAATCTTTATTATGCAATGGATTCTTGAGCATCAAGCTATGTTGATCAGTGGCCTATCCGGTGCCGTAGCAAGTGGCGTGGTAGTTGGCTGGTGGGTCAAACAGAAAATGCGCTTTGACAATCAGCTTCTTGAACAACAACTGGAATCGAATCAGCACCTTGCCAGTAGCCAGATTGCGCAGCTAGAAAAAGAACTCCGTGAGGCACAGCAAGAACTCGACGAGCTAGATAGTGAACGTGACAAGTCAGCATACGAGTTAAAACAGTCTCACGGCAAGTTAATGGCAGTGCTAGAGAAGCTGCGCTATTTCGAGGCAGTGAAGCAGGAACGTCAGCAGTATGCCGATAACCTCAACCAAATTCGTGAGCAAAAGTCACAATTAGAGGCACAGTTGCGTGAGCAAGAAGCGCGACATGAGCAACAAAACAAAGCTAGCCAAGAAAAGCTCCAACTGTTAGAGCAGGCAGAGGAGCGCCTCAAGCAGCAATTTGAACAGCTTGCCAATCAGCTATTTGAAGCCAAAACGGCCAAAGTGGACCAGCAAAACCGCCAGAGCTTGGATGGTTTGCTTTCTCCTCTAAAAGAGCAACTGGAAGGGTTCAAGAAACAAGTGAACGACAGCTTTAATCAGGAAGCCAAAGAGCGCCACACCTTAGTTCACGAGTTAAAAAACCTCCAACGCTTAAATGAACAGATGACCAAAGAAGCGCTTAACCTGACTCAAGCGCTAAAGGGCGACAACAAGCAGCAGGGTAACTGGGGCGAAGTGGTACTCGCGCGCGTGCTCGCTGATTCTGGCTTACGTGAAGGGCATGAATATCAAACCCAAGTCAGTTTGCAAAATGAAGCGGGTAAACGCTATCAGCCCGATGTCATCGTTCACTTACCGCAAGATAAACAAGTGGTGGTGGACTCGAAAATGGCTTTGGTGGCCTACGAAAGGTACTTTAATGCTGAAACTGATAACGAGCGAGATCGAGCACTAAGTGACCACTTACTTGCATTGAGAGCGCATATAAAAGGGCTGTCTCAAAAAGATTACCATCAGCTAAAAGGCATTCAGAGTCTAGACTATGTACTGATGTTTATTCCCGTTGAGCCTGCATTTCAGGTCGCTATTCAAGCAGACCCGAGTCTGGTAAAAGATGCCATGGAGCAAAACATCATTTTGGTGAGTCCAACGACTTTGCTTGTAGCGCTACGTACGATCGATAACTTGTGGCGTAACGAGCGGCAAAATCAGAATGCTCAGGTTATTGCTGAGCGTGCCAGCAAACTTTACGACAAATTGCGCCTGTTTGTTGATGATATGGAGAGTCTTGGCGGCGCATTAGATAAAGCCAACCAAAATTACCAAGGGGCAATGAACAAGCTCGCGACTGGGCGCGGGAATGTGATTCGCCAAGCGGAAAGCTTTAAACAACTGGGCGTTGAAGTGAAAAAACCGATTTCCAATGATTTGGCGCAACTCGCTCAGCATGACCATTTCACAGAAAATGCTGCCTTGGATAAAAATGACTCTTTCGTACAAAGACATCCGGATGAGGATAAAGTAAACTAATCGCCCGCAGTGCTTAGGTCGTATTAATTCAATGCGCTGCTCGAAGAGGAATCATCATGACGGATACAAGCGTGCAATCGAATACAGCTTTAGAAACAAATGAAACCACGCACTTTGGTTTCAGTACCGTAGCCAAAGAAGAGAAAGTGGCTAAAGTTGCTCAGGTCTTCCACTCAGTAGCAGCGAAGTACGACATTATGAATGACTTAATGTCGGGTGGTATTCATCGCCTGTGGAAGCGCTTTACTATCGACTGCAGTGGTGTTCGTCCTGGTCAGCGCGTGCTTGACCTTGGTGGTGGTACGGGTGACCTAACCGCAAAATTCTCGCGAATTGTTGGCGAAAAAGGTCATGTGGTACTGGCCGATATCAATAACTCTATGCTTAACGTTGGCCGAGATAAGTTACGTGACAATGGTATTGTCGGTAATGTCCATTACGTGCAGGCGAATGCCGAAGAGTTGCCGTTTCCTGACGACTATTTTGATGCGATTACGATTAGCTTCTGCTTACGTAACGTAACAGATAAAGATAAAGCACTACGCTCTATGTACCGTGTGCTCAAGCCGGGTGGACGTCTACTCGTTCTAGAGTTCTCTAAGCCGATCTTAGAGCCGCTATCAAAGATTTATGATACTTATTCATTCCATTTACTGCCTAAGATGGGCGAGTTAGTGGCTAATGATGCTGAAAGCTACCGTTACCTAGCGGAGTCTATCCGTATGCACCCAGATCAAGAGACACTGAAAGGCATGATGAATGAAGCTGGTTTCGATAAAACCAGTTACTACAACCTGACGGGTGGTATCGTTGCCCTTCACCGTGGTTATAAGTTCTAAGGTCGGTTGCTATGCCATTTGAACCTCTTGTTACTGCAGTGATTGAAACGTCACTCAATACCCTTATCAACGATGACCCTGAGCTGGGTCGTCGTCTTGCTCGCTTAAAAGGGCAAGTGATTCAAGTTCATCTTAAAGAGCTGAACAAGACATTGACCTTTATCTTTAGCCAGCAAATTGATGTTTTGGCGAATTATGAAGGTGAGCCGGATTGCTATTTATCCTTGAACCTCTCGGTACTGCCAGAACTGCGTGAGCAGGCCAATATCACTAAGCTGATCAAGCAAGATAAGTTGGTCTTAGAAGGTGATATTCAGTTGGCGCAAAAGTTTTCTCAGCTGATGACGGACTGCAAGCCAGATATTGAAGAGTGGTTATCACGTGTGACTGGAGATGTTGTCGCGCACACTGTGGTTCAGGGTGCTGCCAATGTCGGTCAATTCTTCAAGTTGCAAGCGGCAAAGCATCAAGACCACCTTGCACAAGTCCTGACAGAAGAGTGGAAAATTGCGCCAGCACCGCTAGAGGTGGCGCATTTCTGCGACCAAGTCGATGAAGTGAAAAGCCAAGCGTCACGTATCGAGGCTAAATTGAATCAACTGTTGGAGCGCGCATGACCCCGACAGAGATGCGTCGTTTATACCAGATTATCCGTGTTCAGCTAGAGTATGGATTGGACGAACTACTGCCAACACACCAACTGACCAAAGCGCCACTGCTGGCAAGAAAAAGCCTGTTTTGGATTAAGAACAAACATCCAGAGAAGCCACTCGGTGACAGACTGCGTTTAGCACTGCAAGAGCTCGGCCCTGTATGGATTAAATTTGGTCAGATGATGTCGACTCGTCGAGATCTTTTCCCGCCGCAAATTGCTGATCCACTAGCCTTGCTTCAAGATCAGGTTTCCCCATTTGATGGTCAGCTTGCCAAGCAGCAAATCGAACAAGCTCTCGGTGGTTCACTAGAAACATGGTTTGATGATTTCGAGATTGAACCGCTTGCGTCTGCCTCGATCGCTCAGGTGCATACCGCCAAGCTAAAATCGACTAACCAAGAAGTGGTATTGAAGGTTATTCGACCAGATATTCGCCCGGTCATTGATGCAGATCTAAAACTGATGTACCGAATGGCGCGTATAGTCGCCAAAGCACTTCCTGAAGCACGTCGTTTAAAACCTGTTGAAGTGGTGCGCGAATATGAGAAGACCTTGCTTGATGAATTGGACTTGCGCCGAGAAGCGGCCAACGCGATTCAGCTAAGACGTAACTTCGAAGGAAGTGAAGAATTGTACGTTCCTGAAGTTATTACCGACTTCAGTAATGAAACTGTCATGGTTTCTGAGCGAATATACGGCATCCAAGTTTCTGATATTGAAGGGTTGAAGGCTAACGGCACTAATATGAAGCTGTTGGCGGAGCGCGGCGTAAGCGTGTTCTTTACCCAAGTATTCAGAGATAGCTTCTTCCACGCGGATATGCATCCGGGCAATGTATTTGTTGAGCCGGAGCATCCAGAAAACCCGCGTTGGATTGGCTTAGATTGTGGCATCGTTGGTACGCTAAATAGTGAAGATAAACGCTATCTAGCGGAAAACTTTTTAGCTTTCTTTAATCGCGACTACCGACGTGTGGCGGAATTGCATGTTGAGTCAGGTTGGGTTCCACGTGAAACCAACATTGATGAGTTTGAATTCGCAATACGCATTGTATGTGAGCCGATATTTGCTAAGCCGTTGTGTGAAATTTCGTTTGGTCATGTTTTGCTAAACCTGTTTAACACAGCGCGCCGCTTCAATATGGAAGTACAGCCGCAGCTCGTATTGCTGCAAAAGACGCTGCTTTATGTTGAAGGTTTGGGCCGCCAACTCTACCCGCAACTTGATTTGTGGGAGACGGCTAAGCCATTCTTAGAAGAATGGATGATGAACCAAGTTGGTCCTCAAGCGGTAATTAATGCGGTTAAAGATCGTGCGCCGTTTTGGGCTGAGAAACTCCCCGAGTTGCCAGAGCTTCTCTACGATAGTTTGCGCCAAGGTAAAATGATGAACCAGCGTATGGATCAGCTTTACCAAGGTTATCGTTCAAGCAAGCGTCAGCAGGCGACAGGTAAATTTTTATTTGGTGTTGGAGCCACATTAGTCGTATGCTCGGCAATATTGGTCAACAGCACTTATGAGCAACTTTCACTGGCCAGCGCCCTAGGTGGGGTCACATTTTGGTTGCTTAGTTGGCGAGCTTACCGTCAATAGACGTTAAACTCTTGAAATAAATTTGTTTAATAAGACCCGAGGTAAAAAGAATGGGTGGTATTAGTATTTGGCAACTTCTGATTATTGCTGTCATCGTCGTTCTACTATTTGGTACTAAGAAGCTACGTGGTATCGGTGGCGATCTAGGTGGAGCAGTAAAAGGCTTCAAGAAAGCAATGAGCGAAGATGAGTCGGACAAAGATAAGAAAGACGCAGACTTCGAGCAGAAAGCGATTGATCAGCAGAAAACAGACGCAACTGCTGAAACTAAGAAAGACAAAGAGCAGGCGTAGATCGTGTTTGATATCGGTTTTTGGGAACTGGTATTAATATCTGTCGTTGGGCTGGTGGTTCTTGGTCCGGAGCGTTTGCCTCATGCCATTCGTAGTGTTTCCAAGTTTGTTGGTGCGGCGAAAAACATGGCAAACAGCGTGAAAGATGAACTTTCACATGAGCTTAAGGTTCAAGAGCTACAAGAAAACTTGCGCAAAGCCGAGAAGATGGGCATGGAAGATTTATCTCCAGAGCTAAAATCTTCGGTGGAGCAATTAAAGCAAGCTGCGCAAGATGTTCAACGCCCATACGCGAGCAAAAGCGAATCAGCGACGAACAGTGCTGAAGCGGCCAACGAAACTGTTGAGCCTGCTCAGAACGCCAATGACTCAGTAGGGGTGGTTGAGAGTCTAAACACTCAATCAGCACCACAGGCAGATAAAAAAGCCGAATAGTCTCGCATATAGGAGGAGCTGCTATGGAGTAGCTCCTTTTCGATCTTTATGAGTAGAGGTTTCCATGTCTTCTGTTGAGCAGACACAACCTTTGATCAGCCATTTACTAGAGCTGAGAAATCGCCTGCTACGAGCAATTGTAGCGGTATTGGTGGTTTTCATCGGGCTGATCTATTTTGCCAATGACATCTATGAGTTTGTCTCTGCACCTTTGGTAGAGCGTCTACCTGAAGGGGCAACCATGATTGCTACTGATGTGGCATCACCTTTCTTTACCCCGTTAAAGTTGACCTTGATTGCGTCTATCTTTATCGCCGTTCCGTTTATTCTCTATCAGGTATGGGCATTTGTCGCACCTGGCTTGTATAAACATGAACGCCGTTTAATCATGCCGCTAATGTTCTCTAGCTCACTACTGTTCTATTGTGGTGTCGCGTTTGCGTATTTTGTGGTGTTTCCATTGGTGTTTGGCTTCTTTACCGCTATTTCACTGGGTGGAGTAGAGTTCGCCACGGACATATCGAGTTATCTTGATTTTGTTCTCGCGCTGTTCTTAGCCTTTGGTATTGCCTTTGAAGTGCCAGTGGCGATCATCTTGCTATGTTGGACTGGGGCGACTAACCCTCAGAGTTTAAGCCAGAAGCGCCCGTATATTATTGTTGGTGCGTTTGTGGTCGGGATGATGCTGACGCCGCCAGATATGATCTCGCAAACACTATTGGCAATTCCTATGTGCCTACTGTTTGAAGTTGGTTTGTTCTTTGCGCGCTTTTATGTGCGTAAAGGGGATAGTGAGGAACAGGCGGAAGAGTAGAGTTTCCACTAGGCCATAAGAGCAACGGGGTTGATAGCTAGCTATCAACCCCGTTTTGTTTTTGGAGAGCTAAAGGCTAAACAGCGTCTTGGCATTGTGAGTGGTGAGGCTATCTACTTGTTCGATACTGATTTCTCTTAGGTCAGCGACGCGCTGAGCAACAAGCGAGGTATACGCAGGTTCATTGCGTTTTCCACGATGAGGAACTGGAGCGAGATAAGGGCAGTCAGTTTCTAAGATAACGTAGTCCATATCTAGATGTGGAATCACTTTATCCATGCCACCATTTTTAAACGTCGAAACGCCACCAAGCCCAAGATGAAAGCCGAGATCATTGATCGCTTGGGCTTCTTCAACACTGCCACCAAAACAGTGGAATACTCCGCTTAATGAACCATCTTGTTCTTGGCGAAGTAGTGTGAGGGTCTCTTCTATTGAGTCTCGTGTGTGAATGACCACTGGCAGTTTCATCTCTTTTGCCCAATTGAGCTGAGTAATAAACGCCATCTCCTGCTCGGCTTTGAAGGTTTTATCCCAGTACAGATCGATACCAATTTCACCTACGGCGATGAAGTTGTGCTTATCAAACCAAGAATGAATGATGTCTAGGCTCTGTTTAACATTGGCGTCGACGTAACATGGGTGTAGTCCCATCATCGAGCGGCAAACGTCTGGATACTCAGCCTCGGTGCGCAACATCGGCTCAATCGATTCTAAATCAATGTTTGGCAGTAATATCTTATCAATGCCTTGTGCCAACGCACGCTGGACGACTTGGTCGCGATCAGAATCAAATTCAGTGGCATAAATATGTGCGTGGGTATCAATCATTGCTTATCTCACTCTCTATCAGAGCTGAGAGTATACGGCAGTGTGAGCATTTGGTCATTTTTTGCATTTTTCTCGACTCTCTCTGGCGTCGTCGGCTTGGAGTGATATTATGCAATTCAAGCACTTTCACCACACAAGGAGAATAGAGTGTCAGTTTCGATTCAAGGTCAATTCCCTGGCCGTCGTATGCGCCGCCTGCGCAAGCATGACTTTAGCCGCCGCTTGATGGCTGAAAACCAATTGTCTGTTAACGATCTGATTTATCCAATGTTTATTCTTATGGGTAAAGATCGCCGCGAAACCGTGGAGTCAATGCCGGGTATCGAACGTTTGTCGATTGATCTAATGCTAGAAGAGGCGCAGTACTTAGCTCAGCTAGGTGTTCCTGCGATCGCTCTATTCCCTGTGGTCAACCAAGATGCAAAAAGCCTATGTGCTGCTGAAGCCTACAACCCTGAAGGTTTGGTTCAGCGTGCGGTTCGTTCTCTGAAAGAGCATGTGCCAGAAATCGGTGTGATCACGGATGTCGCGCTTGACCCGTTCACGACTCATGGCCAAGACGGCATCATTGATGAAGAAGGTTATGTGCTAAATGATGAGACAACTAAAGTCTTGGTTAAACAGGCTCTGTCTCATGCCGAAGCCGGCGCTGATGTTGTTGCCCCTTCAGACATGATGGATGGACGTATTGGTGAGATTCGTAAAGCGCTTGAGCAAGCGGGTCACATCAATACTCAGATCATGGCCTATTCTGCCAAATACGCCTCTTGTTACTATGGGCCTTTCCGCGATGCGGTCGGTAGTGCAAGCAACCTTAAAGGCGGCAATAAGAAAAACTACCAAATGGATCCTGCTAATAGCGATGAAGCGATTCATGAAGTGGCGATGGATGTGAATGAAGGCGCAGACATGGTCATGGTGAAACCTGGTATGCCTTACCTTGATATTGTTCGCCGCGTTAAGTCGGAACTTGAAGTACCAACCTTTGCTTATCAAGTCTCTGGTGAGTATGCGATGCACAAAGCGGCATTTGCCAATGGTTGGTTAAAAGAGCGTGATACCGTAATGGAGTCGCTACTCTGCTTTAAGCGTGCAGGAGCAGACGGCATCCTTACCTATTTTGCTAAAGACGTCGCAGAGTGGTTAGCGGAAGAAAATGCGCAAGCAGCGACGTTCTTAAAAGAAGACTAGGGTCTGTTAAACAAAGAATATCAAAGGCTGGCGTTTGTCAGCCTTTTTTAATTTTGGAGAATATCGATGAGTATTATTTATCGTTTAGGAACGCTAGAAGAGTGTGTTCAAGTCGTTGAGCAGATCGCGGAGTTTGCCCATAAAGAGAGTGTTGAGAGTTTGTCTGCACGTTTAGAAGGGAAGCAGCGCTCTTTGATCCAGGTGGCGCAACAAGGTGATGACATCCTAGGGTTCAAGATTGGCTACCAGATCGACGAAACGACTTTCTACAGCTGGTTTGGTGGCGTGTCTTCTTTAGCGAGAAACAAAGGGGTGGCGCAAAAATTATTAGATATTCAGGAGCAATGGGTAACAGAGCAAGGTTATAAACAGCTTAAAGTGAAATCACGTAACCAATTTCCTGCCATGCTCAGACTGTTGATTAAAAATGGTTATCTTATTGAAAATTATGAACTAAAAGAGCCGTTATTAGAGAGCCGAATTCACTTTGTAAAGCAGTTAGGCGAGTGTCATAAAAATTAAATGAGATTTTTTCTCATTTAGGTGTTGACGCATTAAATGAGAATGGTTATTATTTATCTCGTCTTAGGGAATGAGAGAAGTTCACAAGGACGTTGAGTTACCAGATTCACAATTGGAGACGGTGATGACACTGAACTTAATCGAACTTGCACGAGTTCTTTTTGACACGACATTGCTCACATTGCTTCCAGTGTAATTTATAGCTTTATGGCAAAGCACCTCATTCACCTGAATTGCTTTGACCCCTTTTTGCTAGGCGACATCGAAAGATGTCGCTTTTTTTATGCCTGCTATTTCGCTCCGAACAAAAGGACACCAGTAGTCTTTTCCACAACGCAAGATCATCTCAGGATCGATCTTTAAACGATCGATTGGATAATTTGTTTATTATTTACAAAGGCTTGTGGTCTATTTTTAGTTTTTTGTGCACTGTTTTATATCCTGTGGGTAAATAATATAAACAGAGTTATCCACAGAGTGGTGAGTGGGATGATAAAGGAATAACCAAATGTGTGAGTAGAGTTCAAAGAGTTAAAATGGATTCGCTGAACCAGTCATGGCATCCTAAGCAGATCTTTTTTGCATTTTCTTTGGATACGTAAAGACTATGGCCAACATTCCTGATAATCCGTTGATTCTGATTGACGGTTCTTCTTATTTATACCGCGCATTCCACGCTTATCCAGAAACGATGAGTAATGGCGAGATCCCAACCAATGCCGTTTATGGTGTGGTTAACATGCTGCGTAGCATGATGCGTCAGTTCTCTTCAGATCGTATTGCGGTTGTCTTTGATGCAAAAGGAAAAACCTTCCGTGATGATATGTACCCAGAGTACAAAGCTAATCGTCCTCCAATGCCCGATGATCTGCGTTGTCAGATTGAGCCTTTGCACAATGTAATTCGCGCGATGGGTTTGCCATTGATTTGTACCCCGGGTGTAGAAGCCGATGATGTGATTGGTACGCTCGCTTACCAAGCATCTCAAGCGGGTATGCCTGTGTTGATCAGTACCGGTGATAAAGATATGGCTCAGCTGGTGGATGACAATGTTACCTTGATCAACACCATGACCAATGTGGTGATGGATCGTGAAGGTGTGGTTGAGAAGTTTGGTATCCCACCAGAGCTGATTATTGATTACCTCGCATTAATGGGTGATAAGGTCGATAACATTCCTGGTGTACCGGGTGTTGGTGATAAAACCGCAACGGCTTTGCTGCAAGGTATTGGCGGTATTAACAAACTGTATGAAAACCTCGACGACATTGCTCCACTAGGTTTCCGCGGTTCGAAAACCATGGCGAAAAAGCTACTCGACAACGAAGAAAATGCACGCCTGTCGTATGAGCTTGCGACGATCAAGCTGGATGTTGAGTTAGAAGAGACGCCTGAATCTCTGCTTAAAACTGAGCCTAACAAAGATGAGCTGATCAAACTGTATGGTCAGTTGGTGTTTAAATCGTGGCTAAACGAGCTTCTTGATGGTGGCACTGGTGTGGTTGAGGCTGATGAGAAGTCGGGCAACCAGAGTGGTGCATCGGCCAGTACTGCGGCAGATATCGACACATCGGCAGTGACTATCGACCGTAGTCAGTATGAAACGATCCTAGATGAGTCTTCATTCAATGCTTGGCTAGAGAAGCTAAAAGCTGCTGAGGTGTTCGCCTTTGATACTGAAACCGATAGCTTGGATTACATGGTTGCAAACCTTGTTGGCCTCTCTTTTGCGACCGAAGAAGGTATTGCTGCCTATGTTCCTGTTGCCCATGATTACCTAGATGCCCCTGCGCAGCTAGAGCGCGATTGGGTGTTGGCGCAACTAAAACCTATCTTAGAAGATGAGGCTCAAGCGAAGGTAGGTCAAAACCTTAAGTACGATGCGAGCGTGTTGGCACGTTACGGCATCGAGATGAAAGGCATTAAGCATGACACCATGTTGGCCTCTTACGTCTATAATAGCGTGGGTGGTAAACATGATATGGACAGCTTGGCGCTGCGTTTCCTTCAGCACAGCTGTATTTCATTCGAGCAGATTGCAGGTAAAGGCAAGAACCAGCTAACCTTCAATCAAATCGACCTTGATGAAGCGTCACCTTACGCGGCAGAAGATGCCGACGTTACGCTACGTCTTCATAACCGCTTAATGAGCAATATTGAGCAGGATGAAAAGCTGAAAGGTATCTACCAAGATATCGAGGTTCCTTTAGTGCCTGTGCTTTCTCGTATCGAACGTACTGGTGTTCTAATCGATGACATGAAGCTGTCTGCACAGTCTCAAGAGATTGCCCAGCGTCTGGATGAATTAGAGCAGAAAGCGTTTGAAATTGCAGAGCAAGAATTCAACATGAATTCGCCAAAGCAGCTTCAAGCCATCCTGTTTGAAAAGATGGGTCTACCAGTAATCAAGAAGACACCTTCAGGTACGCCTTCGACTAACGAAGAAGTGTTGCAAGAGCTGGCATTGGACTACCCATTACCTAAGCTGATCCTTGAATACCGTGGTCTAGCTAAACTTAAGTCTACCTACACAGATAAGCTACCTAAGATGATTAACCCAGAAACTGGGCGTGTGCATACTTCGTATCATCAAGCGGTAACCGCGACTGGGCGCCTTTCTTCAACCGATCCTAACTTACAGAATATTCCAATTCGTAATGATGAAGGTCGCCGTATCCGACAGGCATTTATAGCTGAACGAGGCTATAAGATCATGGCTGTCGACTACTCGCAGATTGAATTGCGTATTATGGCGCATTTATCTGGTGATAAAGCCCTATTGGATGCTTTCCAGCAAGGTAAAGATATCCACTCCGCGACTGCGGCAGAAATTATGGGTACCACCATTGACCAAGTGAGTACTGAGCAGCGTCGCCGTGCGAAGGCAGTTAACTTCGGCCTTATCTATGGTATGAGTGCCTTTGGTTTGGCTAAGCAGCTAGGTATTCCTCGTGGCGAAGCGCAAGACTACATGAATAAGTACTTCGAGCGTTACCCTGGTGTGATGCAGTATATGGAAGATACACGCAGCGCCGCAGCAGAGCAGGGCTATGTTGAAACTATCTTTGGTCGTCGTTTGCACCTTCCTGAAATTAAGTCACGTAACGGTATGCGTCGTAAAGCGGCAGAACGTGCAGCGATCAATGCACCAATGCAAGGAACGGCAGCTGACATTATCAAGAAGGCGATGCTGTTAGTCGACGAGTGGATTCAAACTGAAGGCGACGGGCGAGTGAAACTGCTTATGCAGGTTCACGATGAATTGGTATTTGAAGTTCAAGAGTCAGCTTTAGCCGAAATTGAAAGTAAAGTACAACAATTGATGGAATCCGCAGCACAGCTAAATGTCCCTCTGGTTGCTGAGGCAGGGCATGGAGACAACTGGGATCAGGCGCACTAGGCAAAAAATCGCCTAAAACACCTATTTTGTATGAGCCAGCGCACAAACGCTGGCTTTTTTTTATCTCTAAAAAAGTTAACTGGCATTTGGCTTAAATGTAGTTTAATAAAATTTTAATGAAAAAAACTTACGAAAAGAGTTTTCATTTCTGACCAATTGTTGTACATTAATCTGCGTAGGGTACAGAGGTAAGATGTTCTATCTTTCAGACCTTTTGTTTCACGTTATTGGATTAGGCTGATTCAGCCGCCCCAGTCAGTTTTTGACTGGGGCGTTTTTTATTGTGCCAAAGAAAAATCCCTACTTATCAAAAAGCTACATACCAAGCGAATCCTTTCCCTGATATTTCCCCTGATGCCATCTAAAAGCCATTAAAATAATTATGGTTATTGACCTTGGTGTAATTTGGCCAAAGTTTGTAAATTTATACCAGTCACAGTTTGGTTATTTTGATAGAAAAACCAAAACCAAAATAGGCCATAAAATATAGCTTTAATTTCGGTTTTTATGGTTGTTTTTCAATGAGATGGCTGGTGTTTGGCTGTGGTTTGTCTGAGCGGGCACCCCTCTGTTGGGAGTGTTGATTTACGCCTTTAGATACATAATCCTAAGCGCATAATTAATAATAACTACTATTTCTCTCCCGTTGCCCCGCCAGGAAGGTGGGGCTTTTATTTTTCTATGCCGATAAAAAAGCCCTACCATTTTAGCGGCAGGGCTTTAGCTATCATTGTCTGGTCGAGTGTTTACTCTGACTCGCTATCGAGATTCTCTTCTTCGATGAGCTCTTCAACAACTGATTCCGCCAGTGCTGGAGCGAACCACTCATCGAGCTTGCTACGCAGTGTATCGACACCGATGCCTTTTAGCGATGAAAAAGCAGCAACGCTGACATCGCCACCAAAACCTACCGCGTCTTTTTTGATCTTCAGAACTTGTGCTTTGCGTGCCCCGCTCTTTAATTTGTCTGCTTTAGTTAGCAGCACCTGAACAGGAATACCACTGTCTACCGCCCAAAAGATTAGCTGTTGGTCGAGGTCTTTCATTGGGTGACGAATATCCATCAGAACCACTAAGCCCTTTAGACATTGGCGTTTTTGCAGGTACTCACCCAACGATTTTTGCCACTTCTTCTTCATTTCTAGTGGTACTTGAGCAAAGCCGTACCCTGGAAGATCGACAATATGACAGCCATCGGTAACCTTAAAAAGGTTAATAAGTTGTGTACGGCCTGGCGTTTTACTGGTTTTCGCTAAACTACGTTGGTTTGTCAGGCGGTTTAGAGAACTCGACTTACCCGCATTGGAGCGTCCTGCAAACGCAACTTCGATACCTTCATCTTCTGGCAAGGCGCGGATATCCGGCGCACTTGTGATGAAATGGGTGTTTTGATAATGAATTTTTACGCTCACTGTTAACTCCATCTCGACTTTGTGTAGTCGATTGATTACTTTTTTGTGAAATTGTGTAAAATAACCGTGCTCGGCATAAGGTCGCCTATTGTACCATGAGTGGCAACGCAGAGTGGTACCGGAAGCTTGATAATTATAATGGAATGTCATGAAGAAATTAGCGCTAATCTTGAGTCTTTTAGCCAGCTGCTCCGTGTGGGCCCAAGGTAACATTGAAGCTGGTAAAGCAAAATCCCAAACCTGTGTTGCCTGCCATGGTGCTGACGGCAACAGTCAACTCGCTATGTACCCGAAAATTGCAGGTCAGCATGCTAAATATATTGAAAAGCAGCTGAAAGAGTTCAAGTTGGGTATGACTAGTAATGGTAAGCAAGGTCGTATGGATCCTGTGATGAGTGGTATGGCTATGCCACTGTCTGAGGAAGATATGAAAGACCTAGCGGCTTACTATGCCTCTCTACCAATTGCTCACAACACTACGCCTGAGAATGTGGTTGATGCAGGTAAAGTTCTTTACACCGCGGGTGATGCAGAGCGTGGCCTAACGGCATGTATCGCTTGTCATGGTCCACGTGGTAACGGCACAGAACTTTCTGGCTTCCCGAAAATTTCTGGCCAGCATGCTGACTACATTAAGGCTCAGCTTGAAAAATTCCGTGATGGTTCTCGTGGCAACGACATGAACGCTATGATGCGTGATATTGCGAAAAAACTAACGGATGAAGATATAGATACACTTTCTAAATATGTTGGTGGCCTACACTAAGCCCTACTTATTCGTTCGAGCATAAAGTTGTATTGAAAAAGCCCAAGCAGTTGCTTGGGCTTTTTCGTTTGAGCGTGATCACATGACTCGCGTGGCCTTGATGAGTCATCTTTCCTCGTTGCTTGTAAGAGATCGCCCATACTTGAATGTGCAAGTTTCTATTGGTTGTTTGTAACTCATTGAAAAATAGGGCTCTGAAATTGTGGGAGTAAAAAAGTGCACTTTTTTAGCTTGAGTGGATTGTTCGAAACGACCAAAGCGATAGAGTGTACTCATCGGCAGGGCGCTGATAACGGATTTAAGACTAGGAAGTCTCCACGGACGCAAGTTATGGAAACTTGGTAGTTATAGAAAGGATGCAAGGGTAGGTAGGAAACCTACTTGATAGGGATGGTCGACTTGTCTAATGGTTTAAGACAGTGAAACGGATCAGGCTAAGGACTAGCCCAGACATCAGGAAGTAAATGGAAAGCCAAAACTCACCAGGATGGTGGCAAACAACACTTTTGGCAGGGAAAGCACTAAAAACAAATGGAATATTGGTGCACTGAAGTAAGTGCAACACAGTTTTGCCGTAAGGCATTTAGAAAGCGATAGATAACTCTATCGCTTTTTTTATTGCTATTTTTTATGAAGTGATGATTATTTGCACAATAGTGCTCCACTCTAACGCCAGTTTCTGGTATGTTTCGCATCCCGTTTGAGGATATGTTAAACGCACCCAATATGCATAGTTGCCCCCTTTGTCAAAGCTTGGAGACTCAGCACTACTACCAAGACAAACGTCGAGAGTATTTACAGTGCCTGCAATGTGAGCTTGTGTTTGTTAATCCAGATCAGCGTTTGGATGCAAAACAGGAAAAAGCCCACTACGATTTGCATGAGAATGACCCAAATGATCAAGGGTACCGACGCTTTTTATCTCGGGTTGCAGACCCCATATTAGAGCGTATTGAGGCTAATTCTCACGGGTTAGATTTTGGCTGTGGTCCTGGCCCAACATTGTCACTGATGTTGGAAGAGCAGGGACACACCATGAGTCTTTACGATATCTACTATCACCCGAATCCTTCGGTGTTAGAAAATTCGTATGACTTTATTACTGCTACAGAGGTTATAGAACACCTCTATGAACCGAATAAGGTGTGGCAGCAATGGTTGAATTTAGTTAAGCCAGGTGGCTGGATTGGTCTTATGACTAAGATGGTCATCGATGTTGAAGCGTTTGCCTCATGGCACTATAAAAACGATCAGACCCATGTGGTGTTCTTTAGTCGTAAAACGTTTCAGTATTTGGCAGAGCGGGATCAGCTCAAGCTTGAATTTATTGGTAATGATGTAATTTTACTGAGGAAAGCCCAGTAATGAGCCGTAGTAAGAAAGCAAGATCGGGTGGCAATGGCGACGTAGTTGTTGTTCGCAACCGAACTCAATCAGACGTTGAAGGACGTCTACGTAAGAAAGACAAAAAGCGCAAAGGTCTAAAGACTGGCGGCCGTAACTCTGAAGCAAAAGTTCAGAAGCAGCAGACTACCGCGCAAAAGCGCGATCCGCGTTTAGGCAGCAAGAAGAAAATTCCTCTTGTGGTTGAAGCCGCTAAGAAGCCAACTAAGGCTGAGCGTCGTATTAATGCAGAGAAAGAGCTAGAAATGCTAGAGAGCGATGCACAATTGAATGTGTTGCTCGATCGTCTAGACAATGGTGATAGCCTAGGTGCTGGTCTACAGAAATACGTTGACGAAAAATTAGCTCGTATCGAAGTGCTGATGAAGCAGCTAGGTATCTACGAAGAAGAGCCTGAAGAAGAACTTGAGGAAGAGATCGTAGAACAACCTGTTGTGCAGAAGAAGACCAGCAAGAAAGCAGGCTCAGATGATGAGTTACTTTCTCAGTTCGAAGACTTAGACTTGAACCAATTTAAAGGATAATCGAGCATTATGAATGTAACCTTGTTAGCCATTGCAGGCGGAGCCATCATCCTCGGTCTAGCGTCATATGCAGGTTACCTTCTGCTCAAGCTCAAGAAGCAAAAGGAATTGCAACTGCAGCATCAAAAGTTAGCCATTGAAAAACGCAATGCCAACATCTTTGAAAGTGTGCATGTTCTTTGCTTAGCGGGTATTCAAGAGCAGTGTGATCTGTCAGAAATCAGCATTCGCCTCTATAACATCATGGACTATGTTCAAGGTGAAGAGCGCGTTGATTTTGAAAAAGAATTTCCAGCGACGTCAGAGCTTTTCCACATCGTTAAAGATATGGCTCGTGGCGAAGAGCGTCAGGCGTTAGCGAAAAAAGAGCGCATGAAGCAAAACCTTGAGCGCCATAAAGCGGAGTCTCGTCTTCAAGATGCTATTGTTGAAGAGCTGAAGCTTCTGCAGAAAAAGGTTCAACCTCTCAACAATCAGATCAACATCCAAATGATCTAGATTGGCTTTATAGCTCGATCGACTACCCTTTAGAGGGAGTGATCGAGTTATCAATTCTGAGTATTGCTACTCAAAAAGCAGCCTGTCCCACAACCAGTGATATCGAGGTGTGGCAAAATAGCCTGCTAACAATAATGGCTCGTGTAGCCAAACGAAGCATTATAGCCCAAACGGAAATACCATCATGTCGCAGCATGTCGTCGCAAGCCAGCAAATAGTCTGGGACCAAGCCATCCTTGATAAGTACAACTATTCGGGTCCTCGTTACACTTCATACCCAACTGCTTTGGAGTTTCATGAAGCGTTCACGGTAGCGGACTACGATATGGCGTGCACTCAGTACCCAGACAGACCGCTGTCTCTTTATATCCATATCCCTTTCTGCCACAAGCTTTGTTACTACTGTGGTTGTAATAAGGTGATCACCCGTCATGCCCATAAAGCGGATGAGTACTTGGATGTATTAGAGCTTGAGGTTCGTACTCGTGCGGCATTGCTGCAAGGGCGTAAAGTGACTCAGCTGCATTTTGGTGGCGGTACACCGACGTTTTTGACCAAGGCACAAATCAGCCGAGTGATGAATATCTTGCGTGATGAGTTTAATTTCGAAGGTGATGCTGAAATCAGTATCGAAGTTGACCCGCGTGAAATCGAACTCGATATGCTTGATCACTTACGCGGTGAAGGCTTTAATCGCCTCAGTATTGGTGTACAAGACTTCAATAAGGAAGTTCAAAAACTGGTTAATCGTGAGCAGGATGAGAAATTTATCTTTGCCATGGTTGAACGTGCCAAACAACTGGGTTTCCGTTCGACTAACCTAGATCTGATCTACGGCTTGCCAAAGCAGACCCAAGCACGCTTTGCTGAGACTTTAGCTCAGGTATTACAAATGCAGCCAGGCCGCTTGTCGATCTTTAACTACGCGCACATGCCGCAGCTATTTGCCGCGCAGCGTAAGATTAAAGATGAAGACCTACCAGTAGCAGAAGAGAAGATGGCGATTCTGCAAGATACTATCTCGACACTGACTGGTGCAGGGTATCAGTTTATCGGTATGGATCACTTTGCTCTGCCAGATGATGAGCTTGCGGTTGCTCAGCGTAATGGTGTGCTCCACCGCAACTTCCAAGGTTACACCACCCAAGGCGAAGCGGACTTAGTGGGCTTTGGTGTGTCAGCGATTTCCATGATTGGCGATGCGTACGCGCAAAACCAAAAAGAGCTCAAGAAGTACTACGCGCAAGTAAACGACCTACGTCATGCTCTATGGAAAGGGGTAGCCCTTGATAGTGATGACTTACTTCGACGCGAAGTCATTAAACAGCTTATCTGTAACTTTAAACTTGATAAGACCATGATTGAGTCTGAGTTTAAGGTGACGTTCAATGACTACTTTAAAGAAGACTTGCAGCTACTACAGACGTTTATCAATGATGAATTGGTGGAAGTGGATGACGAAGAAATTCGCGTTACACTGCGTGGTCGCTTACTGATCCGTAACATCTGTATGTGTTTCGATAAGTATTTAAGGGCAAAGGCGCGTCAGCAGCAGTTTTCCCGAGTCATTTAAGTTTTCGTCATATTTGAAGCCACAGCGTCGTTGTCTTCACAACCTTATCCCAATCACATAGTGGACTATGCTCATGGGAATAAGGTTATTCGACGCCTAGCTGTGACTCCAACTATCTAGAAAACTACTTTAAATGCAAAAGCCACCGTTATTCTTTCGATCTGAAAAAGCGGTGGCTTTGTTGTATCTGTGTTTATAGTTAGGGCGCGATGTAAGTATCGTGGGCCATTTCCCACAGTGCTTTGACTAGTGGGTTATCAAGCTGCGAGCGTTTGCAGCACACGCCGAGTTTAAAGGGTTTTATCGAAGCGACTTTTAAGCGCTCGATTTTTTCCTTAACAGGGCTGTTGTTAATCACCACATCGGGAGCGATTCCCACACCGCAGCCAAGGGCAACCATACTGACGATCGCTTCATGACCAGAAACTTGGGCGTAGATATTTGGCTTAATCTTCATTGCCTTAAACCAAGCGTTGGCGCGGTCTCGGGCGGTACCTGACTCAGGCACAATAAATGGAATTGTTGACCAATCAGGCTGCTCTTTTTGCAGCTCCTTAGCAAAATTACTGACCCCGACCGGAGCAATCACGGAAAGGGGAATTTCACTGATGGTTTCAAACTCGATTCGAGCGGGCAGTTGCTCAGGCTGGGCAGAAATCGCGATATCCACTTCATCACTCAATACCTTGTTGATTGCTTGTGCTGGATCTCCGGTTGAAAGCTTAAATTCAATAAACGGATGCTGAAGACGAAACTCGGACAAGAGCTCAGGCAAATGGCTGTAACTGGCCGTTACCGAGCAAAAGAGACGAATTTCACCTTTCAGTTCTTCTTCATGGCCTTTGAGTTGGGCGTTGTAGTTTTGCCACTCACCAAGAATGTTTAATGCGACAGGCAAAAGCTTTTTCGCGGCTGGGGTCAGCTCAACGCTGCGATTATCTCGCACAAACAGCACTTGAGCAGTGTCGTTTTCCAGTTTTTGTATCTGTCGACTCAGGGCTGACGGGCTGATATGCATCGCCGAAGCTGTCTTAGCGAAGCTCTTACTATCACACAGATGAATGAACAACTGCAGACACTTAATGTTCATGAAATGGTCACATCCTTGTTGCATTAATTGCAATTACTAATTGTGAATATATCACTTTAAGCAACTAAATACCTGTTTTAGTATGGACTTATTCGGTACCCAAGCTACCGACCTCAACGGAAAAATTCTTTAAAGGAGCGCCCTGATGGCTAACTATTTCAACACTTTAAACCTACGCGAGCAGCTAGACCAACTAGGTCGTTGTCGTTTTATGGATCGCAGCGAGTTCGCAACTGAAGCTGATTACCTGAAAGGTAAGAAAGTGGTTATTGTTGGTTGTGGTGCTCAAGGCCTAAACCAAGGTCTAAACATGCGTGACTCAGGCCTAAACGTAGCGTACGCATTACGTCAGGCGGCAATTGACGAGCAGCGTCAATCTTTCAAGAACGCAAAAGAGAACGGTTTTGAAGTAGCAAGCTACGAAACGCTAATCCCTGAAGCAGACCTAGTAATCAACCTTACGCCAGATAAGCAGCACACTAACGTAGTTGAAACAGTAATGCCGCTAATGAAAGAAGGCGCAGCACTAGGTTACTCACACGGCTTCAACGTAGTTGAAGAAGGTATGCAAATTCGTAAAGACCTAACAGTTGTGATGGTTGCACCTAAGTGTCCAGGTACAGAAGTACGTGAAGAGTACAAGCGTGGCTTCGGTGTACCAACGCTAATCGCTGTTCACCCAGAGAATGATCCAAAAGGTGAAGGTTGGGATATCGCGAAAGCATGGGCAGCAGGTACAGGCGGTCACCGCGCAGGTTGTCTAGAGTCTTCATTCGTAGCGGAAGTTAAATCTGACCTAATGGGTGAGCAAACTATCCTATGTGGCATGCTACAAGCGGGCTCTATCGTTTCTTACGAGAAGATGGTTGCTGACGGCATCGACCCAAGCTACGCAGGTAAACTTCTACAATACGGTTGGGAAACCATCACGGAAGCACTGAAGTTCGGTGGCATCACTCACATGATGGATCGTCTATCTAACCCAGCGAAAATCAAAGCATTTGAGCTTTCTGAAGAGCTAAAAGAGCTAATGCGTCCGCTTTACAACAAGCACATGGATGACATCATCACAGGTGAGTTCTCAAGCACTATGATGGCTGACTGGGCTAACGATGACGCAAACCTACTAGGCTGGCGTGAAGAGACAGGCGAAACAGCATTTGAAAACTACCCAGCAGGCGATATCGAAATCTCTGAGCAAGAGTACTTCGACAACGGTATCCTACTAGTAGCAATGGTTCGTGCCGGTGTTGAACTCGCATTCGAAGCAATGACAGCATCAGGCATCATCGATGAGTCTGCGTACTACGAATCTCTCCACGAGCTACCACTAATCGCAAACACAGTAGCACGTAAGCGTCTATACGAAATGAACGTAGTAATCTCAGACACAGCGGAATACGGTAACTACCTATTCGCTAACGTAGCAACGCCGCTACTACGTGAGAAGTTCATGCCTTCAGTAGGTACAGACGTAATCGGTAAAGGTCTAGACGAGACGTCTAACCAAGTAGATAACGCAACGCTAATCGCTGTGAACAATACTATTCGTAACCACCCAGTAGAGTACATCGGTGAAGAGCTACGTGGTTATATGACAGATATGAAGAACATCGCGGTAGGCGGCTAATTACTTGCCTTAAGGCTTAATTTCGGTGTCGAAGGTGCTCATTTGCTCGCGCAAACTCCGCGCCTTCTCCTAGAAATAAAATCTTAATTCTTCGTAATTCACTAACCTAGGTTAGTAAAGAACTCCAGACAGACTGGGGTGATAAATACAAAATAAAACACAACATCTAATTAAAAGGCTTGGTCTCCGTTGACCAAGCCTTTTTGTTTGGGGCAGCGCAACGCGCTTGGAACGGGCTTCGCCCTGCGAGATGCTAGAACGCTTCGCTCCGAGATTCGAGAACGGACTTCGTCCTTCCGGAAGAGGATGTTGATAGGAAAGCGATAGAACTACTGTTACAAGAAAGGTGACATGATTTGTTCCTAAAGAGAGAGATAATGTGCATGCTCTCCAGCTCTCCAGCTCTCCAGCTCTCCAGCTCTCCAGCTCTCCAGCTCTCCAGCTCTCCAGCTCTCCAGCTCTCCAGCTCTCCAGCTCTCCATAGGACGAAGTCCGTTCCCGCATCCAAACTCCGTAGCACGGCGTTCACAAACAAAAAGGGCCGACGTTCTCACGTCAGCCCTCAGGATTCTCTAGCCTTTCAGCTTACTTATCCGCAAGCTTCTCTTCTAAATCCGCGAGCTTCTTTTCCATCTCAGTCAGCTTTTGACGAGTGCGCAGAAGGACTTGAGTCTGAACATCAAACTCTTCGCGGCTAACTACGTCTAGCTTGTTAAGTTGGCCTTGGATGACTTGGCGAACTTTTTGGTCAACATCTGCACCAAGCTCTTTGACTGGTGCTGGCATTGAATCGTGAATTTGTTTAGCGATTTGCTCTAGTTTCTTTGGGTCAAACATGGTGACTAAAACTCCTTTCTATTTGTGCTCATTCTATGTAATTGATAGGTGAAAGTCGCTACTTCGATAGTAAAAATTCGAAGCTGTTATACCAATTAGAATAAATAGTTGCTCAGCTATTGAGCGGGATAGTTACCGAAATGACAGGTACAAAAAAGGCCACCGAAGTGGCCTTTAACAGAAGTGACTGATTATTTGTTCTCTGCCCGTTCACGATGTGCGGCTTTTGCTTCATCAATTCGTGCTAGCTTTTCCAAGTCTTTGTCTTCAACAAACACTGGTAGAGGCTTATGTTTTTCAGCTAGGTAGCTGTAAATCACAGGCAGTACGAATAGCGTAAAGATTGTACCAATCGCTAGACCAGCAACGATTACGATACCGATACTAAAGCGCTGAGCTGCACCTGCGCCAGTTGCGTACATTAGCGGGATAAGACCAGCAATCATCGCAGCTGTCGTCATCAGGATAGGGCGTAGACGAACTTTCGCCGCTTCCATTACCGCTTCTGTCTTGCTCAGTTTGTTGTGTAGCTGCTCTTCTTTCGCTACCTCACAGATCAAGATACCGTGCTTGGTGATAAGACCAACCAGAGTAATCAGACCTACCTGAGAGTAGATGTTCATCGAAGCCGCACCCCATGCCAGAGCAATCAAGGCACCACAGATAGCCAATGGTACAGAAACCATGATAACTAGTGGATCTTTCACCGACTCGAACTGAATTGCCAGTACCAAGAAGATGATTGCTAGTGCCAGACCGAATGTTGCGTATAGTGCGCTACCTTCTGTTACGTACTGACGTGCTTCACCCATGTAGTCATGGTTGTAACCGCTTGGTAGTTTGCTCGCTGCAATGTCTTCAAACCATGCAATTGCATCACCCATAGCCGCACCAGGAGCTGGAACCGCACCAATGGTTGCTGAGTTTAGCTGGTTGAAGTGAGGCAGTGAACGAGGTTCTGCGACAACATCAATCGTAATTAAGCTACCTAGAGGCACCGCTTTACCATCAGCTGCTTTAACGTAGAAGTTGTTCATCGACTCTGGGTTTAGACGCCACTTACGTTCTACCTGAGGGATAACTTCGTACGAACGTCCGTTAAGGTCGATACGGTTTACGTAGCCATCTGCCATCATTGTACTTAGCGTAATACCGATATCTTGCATGGTCACGCCGTACGCACCTGCTTTATCTTTGTCGATGCTGATTTTCATCGTCGCAGAGTCGTAGTTCAGGTCGAGATCTGAATACACGAAAAGTGGGTTAGTTTGTACTTCAGCCAGAATGTCAGTGGTTACTGCAAACAAGCTTTCAAACGCATTTGGCGTTGTGATAACAAACTGAATTGGTAGACCTGAACCCGCACCTGGTAGCTCTGGCATCTGGAATGCTGTTACTGCCATACCAGGTACGTTCGATACTAATCCACCTACTCGGTTTGCTACTTCAGACTGACTGGCTTCACGCTCACTCCAAGGCACCATAGAGGCAATACCAAATGCTTGGTTTGAGTTTGGTACACCAGTGAACACCTGTGCAAACGCAACTTCTGGCTGATCAGACAGAATCTTGTTGACGTCATTCATGGTGTTTTGCATGAAGTCCAAGTTTGCGTTTGATGGTGCTGTACCCATCAGCATCACTACGCCTTTATCTTCCGATGGTGCCAGTTCACTTGGGATGAACTTAAACAGCATTGGTAGACTGGCAAATACGATGATAGCGAAAGCAATCACTACTGGGCGATGCTGCATAACTGCGCCAAGCATCTTCGCGTAGCGGTTAGTCATGCCATCAAGCACGCTATGTACTTTTGTCTCAAATTTGCTTGGCTCTTCATTGGCCTTAAGCATCTTTGAACACATCATAGGTGAAAGAGTCAGTGCCACAATACCGGAGACAAATACGGAACCGGCAAGGGTTAAGGCGAACTCTTTAAACAGCGAGCCGGTAATACCACCCATCAAGGCAATTGGTGCATATACCGCACCCAACGTGAGCGTCATTGCGATAACAGGGACGGCAATTTCACGAGTACCAATAATCGCAGCGCGGAATGGTGACTCACCCAGTTTGATGTGACGGTCGACGTTTTCCAGTACAACGATCGCATCATCTACTACCAGACCGATGGCGAGTACCATTGCCAGTAGCGTCATTAGGTTCCATGAGAAGCCCATCGCTTGCATTACCATTGCCACACCAATCAGAGACAGTGGGATAGTAACGATAGGGATGATTACCGCACGGAATGAACCTAGGAACAGGGTAATAACCACTAGTACGATAAGTGCTGCTTCAACAATCGTTTTGATTACTTCGTTAATCGACTCGTTAATCGCAATCGTTGAGTCGTACATCACGTTCATTTTGATGGTACTTGGCAGGTTACGCTCTAATTGAGGTAGCAAATCAAGTACATCGGCTGCGATGTTGATTGGGTTAGCACTTGGCGCTGCGTTAATAGCCGCAACGACGGCTTCTTGTCCGTTAGCACTTGCACGGTAAACATCGTGGCTCTTCTCAAGCGATACTTTGGCAATATCACTTAGACGAGTAACGTTACCTTCGTCAGTACTCACAACTAGGTTAGAGAGCTCTTCTACGTTAGATACCTGAGTATCTGCGCTACCGTTGTAAAGTACGAACTCACCAATTGCTTGACCAGTCGCTGACTGGTAGTTGTTGGCATTAAGCACATTCATTACGTCGGTTGCGGTCAAGCCTAGCGCCGCCATCTTGGCAGGATCTAGCCAAATACGCAGTGCGTATTTCATACCACCGTAGAGGTCAACCTTAGACACACCGTTAACAGTGAATAGCTGCGGGTTGATTACACGCTCTAGGTAATCGGTAATTTGACTTGATGATAGCTCGTCACTGGTGAAACCAATGTAGAGTACCGCCGTTGTTGAACCTGTCGACATGGTTACGGTTGGGTCTTCTGCTTCTTTTGGAAGTTGAGAGCGAACCGAGTTAGTCTTCGCCAGAATGTCAGACAGCGCCGCATTCGGGTCGGTATTGAGCTTCATGTTGACGGTAATGGTGGATTTACCCAGTACCGAAGACGAAGTCATATAGTCGATGTTGTCTGCCTGCGCGACCGCTTGCTCCAGTGGCTGAGTAATAAAGCCTTGGATCAAATCGGCACTCGCGCCGTAGTAACTGGTATCTACGGTGACAACGGTGTTTGTCATTTCAGGGTATTCGCGAACCTGCATCTTGAACACCGCTTGGAGACCAAGCAGGGCGATCAAGAAACTGATCGATACCGCTAAAACTGGACGTTTAATAAAAACATCAGTAAAGCGCATGAGGCCTCCAATTACAGCATTGGTGTTTCAGCTGGTGGAGTAGTTGCATCGCTTTCTACTACACGAACTTTCGCGTCGTTACTTAGACGAACCTGACCGGAAGTCACCACAACATCACCCGCTTTCACACCTTCTAGGATGTGGGCGATATCTTTAGTGCGTTCACCTACTTTAACCACTTGTTGCTTAACGCGCTTCTCGCCGTTCTCTTCGCTAATGATGTACACGTTGTCACCGTATAGCGTGAAAGTAATGGCGGTTTGAGGTAGCGTTACTTGGTTTTCTAGTTTAGGCAGAATGATATTTGCACGTGCGAACATACCACTACGTAGCTTACCGTCACTGTTCGGGATATCCGCTTGTACCTGAATCAGACCACTTTGAATGTTTACCGCAGGCTCGATCGCTGAGATAGAACCCTTAAATGGTTTCTCTGGGTAAGCATCAACAAAGATATCGACTTCCTGATCAAGAGAGATGCGTGAGATATCCGTTTGTGGCACTGTGAAGCGTAGGCGCATAACGCTCGTATCTTCTAGACGAACAATATCGGTACCCGATTGCAGGTACTGACCTAAGTAAACGTTACGAATACCAACCACACCCGCAAATGGTGCTTTGATTTCACGGCGATCGATTGATGCTTTTAGGCTTTCAATATCCGCTTTAAGCGAGAAGTAGTTTGCTTCCGCTTCATCATACGCTTCTTTAGAAATAGAGCCTTTCTTGTACAGACCTTGGTAGCGTTTGTATTTAGCTTCGGCTGCCGGTAGCTTAGCTTGCGAGCTCTTAAGGTTGGCTTTCTCTACATCAGAGTCAAGCAAAACCAATGGCTGGCCTTCTTCAACTTGAGTGCCTGATTCAAAAGCAATTTTGTCGATCACACCGCTAGTTTCGTTAGCAATGGTCACACCTTGGTTTGGCTCGATGAAGCCGATCGCTTCAATCACAGGTACCCAGTCCACAGGGTTTACTTCGGTTACCGTGACAGGAAACTCTGGCTCAGGACGATTCGCCATGTATTCAGCGATCTTCTGTTGTTTGAATAGATTGAAACCTATCACACTGCCGAACAGCAGTATCGCGATAAGTAACATAAAGAAAGTCCACTTTTTCATTCTGATTAGAACTCCAAATTAGTGTTTTATAATCGCATCCCAACTTGCTTCGATCGCTGCGTCAATGGCGTCTTGGTCAAGTTGGTAATATCCGAGAGATTGCTTACGTGCCAGAGTGACACTGACTTCTAAACTAAGTGCAGCCAACACTGGGTTTTCTAGGGGCTTAAATACCCCTTGTTCTCGCCCTTCAGTGAAGAGTTGATCCACTTTGCTAAACATCTTGCGTTCGATCTCTTTGGTTTCATGGCTTCGGACGCAGGGCAAAGAGTCGTACTGAGCACGATTCTTTAAGTTGCCGATGTTTGACCCCGAGAGATCGAAAATGTTTAACCACATTTTGCGAAATCGTTCTTTTAACGGCATAAATTCTTCAACACCGTCCTGAATGGCTTCAGCATTGCGTTGGATGACCGCTAATCGAACCTGTTGCAGTAAATCTTCTTTATCAGAGAAGTAGCGATATATCGTTCCTGCTGCGACCCCAGCTTCCTTGGCCAACTTATGCATCGAGAGACCTTGAAAGCCTGATTCTGCAATCAGTTTTTCTGCGGCATCTATGATTTGTTGTCTTTTATCTACCATAAAATGAGAACCAGACAGTGACATATAGTGGGTTGATGAATGAACGTTCATTCATTATAGCCTAAGAAGTCATCAAATATGCAACAAACTATCGAATGATTTATGAAAAAAGTTGTTATTCACACTTGTTGAGAAACATTTAGCCGACGTTGTCTTGGCTATAAACATAGCAATCTGTCTGTTGCACTATTATTATATGCGCCACATTTTTCCTACCGCTGAGATGATCATGAAGCTGAACCCCAATCAAGATGAAGCAGTTAAATACGTATCTGGCCCTTGTTTGGTGCTTGCTGGAGCAGGGTCGGGTAAAACGCGTGTTATTACCAACAAAATTGCTTATCTGGTTCAGCAGTGCGGTTATAAAGCGCGTAATATCGCGGCGGTGACTTTTACCAATAAGGCGGCGCGTGAAATGAAAGAGCGCGTTGGCCAGACATTAGGTAAAAATGAATCAAAGGGGTTAATGGTCTCTACCTTCCATACGTTGGGCCTCAATATCATTAAGCGTGAATACAAATCATTAGGTCTAAAATCCGGATTTTCACTGTTTGATGATCAAGACCAAATGGCGCTACTTAAAGAGCTGACAGAAAAACAGCTCGATGGTGATAAAGATCTACTGCGTCAGTTGCTCGGCACGATTTCTAACTGGAAAAACGACATGCTTACGCCTGAGCAAGCCAAGGCGCAGGCGAAGGGCGAGCAGCAACAGTTGTTTGCCTTCTGTTTTGAGATGTACCAGAAGCAGATGAAAGCCTATAACGCTCTCGACTTCGATGATTTGATCTCATTACCTGTTCTTCTACTGCGTACCAATGAGGAAGTTCGTCAGCGTTGGCAAAATCGAATTCGCTACTTGTTGGTCGATGAATACCAAGATACCAATACCAGTCAATACGATCTGGTTAAACTGATTGTCGGCGAACGAGGCCGATTAACCGTAGTAGGGGATGATGACCAGTCAATCTACTCTTGGCGTGGAGCGAAGCCACAAAACTTGGTGTTGCTGGGTGAGGATTACCCAAATCTGCGCTTGATAAAGCTTGAGCAAAACTATCGCTCAACCAGTCGTATCTTGCGCGCTGCCAATATCCTTATCGCGAACAATCCACACGTGTATGAGAAGTCCCTGTTCTCAGAAATTCCTGATGGTGAAAAGCTCAAAGTCCTGTTAGCAAAAAATGAAGAGCATGAAGCAGAGCGAGTTACCGGTGAGCTTATTGCGCACAAATTCCTTAATCGCACTGACTATAAAGATTATGCGGTTTTGTATCGTGGTAACCACCAATCGCGTCTGATTGAAAAGTCTTTGATGCAGAACCGGGTGCCATACAAGTTATCTGGGGGCACCTCGTTCTTTGCTCGTGCCGAGATCAAAGACATCATGGCTTATCTGCGTGTCTTGGTTAACCCAGATGATGACAACGCATTTCTGCGTATTGTTAACACGCCAAGACGTGAAATTGGCCCAGTAACATTAGAAAAACTGGGCAGTTACGCCAATATGCGTGGCAAAAGCCTATTTGAAGCGAGTTTTGAGCTAGGTTTGGAGCAGTCGTTGAGTGGGCGTGGGCTAGAGAACTTACGCCGCTTCACTGCTTGGCTTGTTAAAATTGCCGATCAAGCAGAGCGTGGTGATACCGTGGAAGCGGTGCGCTCGTTAGTACGTGATATCAATTACGAAGACTGGCTATACGAAACATCCTCTAGCCCTAAAGCGGCTGAGATGCGGATGAAAAACGTCTCAGATCTGTACTCTTGGATTGTGGCTGACCTTGAAGGAGATAACTATGACCAAGAAGAGAAGAGCATTAAAGAGGTCGTTCAGCGCTTGACGTTACGCGACATGATGGAGCGCGGCGAAGAGGACGAAGACAGCGACGCGGTTCAATTGATGACGCTACATGCTTCTAAAGGTCTAGAGTTTCCTTACGTCTACCTGATAGGAACAGAAGAAGGGATCTTACCGCACCAAACCAGTATCGATGAAGAGAATGTCGAGGAAGAGCGCCGCTTAATGTACGTTGGCATCACGCGCGCGCAGCGAGAACTGACCTTTACCATGTGTAAAGAGCGTCGTCAGTTTGGTGAGCTAATTAAGCCGACACAAAGTCGTTTTCTCGATGAGTTGCCATTTGATGATGTGGAATGGGAGCAGGTTAAGAAGCCGGTGACGCAGGAAGAGCGTATGGCGAAAGGCCAAGCACATATTGCTAACTTGAGATCGATGTTCAACAAGAAGTAATAGAATAGCAGATACTAAAAAAGGCTTGGTGTAAACCAAGCCTTTTCTCTTTATATATAGAGGGAACTTATAGCCCTTCAATCATATGGTCAATTGCGGCGATGATTTCATCATCTGAACAGTCCATACATGAGCCTTTCGCTGGCATTGCATTAAAGCCGTTAATAGCGTGGTTGTTTAGCACATCTCGGCCTTGAGCAATTCTTGGTGACCAGTCACCAGCATCACCAGTTTTTGGTGCGCCGCTGACACCAGATGCGTGACAAGCAATACAGAAAGTACCGTAAACAGTCGCACCATCGCGCGGACCAGTTGGTTCAGCTTTAACTGGCTCTGCACCTGCTAGGTAAACATCACCAACAGGCTTAATACGTTCTGCAATTGCATCATATTCTTCTTGGCTTACATTTGCTGCAAAAGTGGCGCTAGAAAAAGTGATCGCAGCGACCAAAGCGGTTAACATTTTTCGAGACATATCCATTAAACTCACTTTACATTCCTGAAGGTAAGTTCGTGCTTACCCATTATTAGAGTGTGGCTTGACCAACAGTTAGACCTTGCCAAAAAGCGTGGTTGGCTGTTAAATCAATGTAAATAATGGGTGATTATATCCTGTTAAGTTGTTGCAATAAACAACAAGTTACCCGCTTTCAGGGGGGTATCTAATGGGAAATAGGGGTTTATCACACTTTAATTGCCGAAAAAGGCACCAAACGATAAAAAAAGTTGAAAAAGTACTAGACGGCATAGTGTGATATACGTATTATTCCACTCCGCCGATAGGGCATGCGCCCGTAGCTCAGTTGGATAGAGCGTTGGCCTCCGGAGCCAAAGGTCGAAGGTTCGAATCCTTTCGGGCGTGCCATTCGCCTAAAGGTATATCGGTAAAAATTTCAGTGGTGGCTATAGCTCAGTTGGTAGAGCCCTGGATTGTGATTCCAGTTGTCGCGGGTTCAAGTCCCGTTAGCCACCCCATTATTCTGGTAGCATTGCTTCCATTCTTGATGAAGTTCGAGATAAAACATAAGTCGGTGAATAGCGCAGCTTGGTAGCGCATCTGGTTTGGGACCAGAGGGTCGGGGGTTCGAATCCCTCTTCACCGACCACTATTTAGTTTAACGCGAATAGCGGTAAACAAAGGCAAAGCCAGTGGTGGCTATAGCTCAGTTGGTAGAGCCCTGGATTGTGATTCCAGTTGTCGCGGGTTCAAGTCCCGTTAGCCACCCCATTTATTTAGGTAACTTAGGTTTCCTGTTCTGATAAGTCAGAATAAAACACAAGTCGGTGAATAGCGCAGCTTGGTAGCGCATCTGGTTTGGGACCAGAGGGTCGGGGGTTCGAATCCCTCTTCACCGACCACTATTAGAAAGCCTCGTCAGAAATGACGAGGCTTTTTTGCATTTGGGAAACCAGGAACGCTTCGCTACGAGATCGGGCTACGCCCGCGAGAATCGGGAACGGACTTCGTCCTGCTAGAGGTGGGGTTGGTGACTCAACGAAAGTTGTTGACGGTATTTGATCTCTAGCAGGATAAAATAATCCCGCAATCCCGCAATCCCGCAATCCCGCAATCCCGCATCTCTCATACTTAAGCATTAACTAGCTTCAGTAAGGCAATAAAAATCGTAGATAATAGATTTGCCATTTGGGTTTTTTGGTTTGATTTAATTCTGTATAAATAAAAATAGATGGACTAAACGACCTAATTTGAAATTATATTTGGAGTTATGTTTTAAATTTGTTAATGGTGGTGGGGTTTGAATGACTGAATGGTTATTCTATTTTGGTTATAACCAAATGCGATGTTAAATAACCAAAAGTTACGTTTTTATTGGTCTGGTAAGTGTTTTTGGCGCAGGTATGACCAATGGAAGATATAGCTCTATTGCATATTTATTTTGCTATGCTGCTTGGTTTTTGTTCGAACTCGACTTTTTATCCTATCTTTGTTGCTTTTCTGTGAATTTTTTGCCAAATTGATGACCTTGTAATTTGCCAGAATGATATTCTGGTACGAATGGATTCACTTTTCAGACAGGGCAGAAAGCTGCCGAAGCAGTAGAGGTCTGGTAATGTCACTTTTAGAAGTTAAAAATCTTCGAATAGAGTACCCTTCGCGTCATGGTGTTCATGCCGCAGTTAAATCACTCTCCTTTAATATTGAACGTGGAGAGATCGTCGGCGTTGTTGGCGAGTCTGGTGCCGGTAAGTCGACCGTTGGTAATGCGGTCATCGATTTGCTGAGCCCACCTGGTCGTATCGCGAGTGGCGATGTTTACTTAGACGGTGAGCAGATCTCTGGTTTATCCCCAGAACAGATGCGCAGCGTTCGAGGTTCTAAAATTGGATTCATCTTCCAAGATCCAATGACTTCTCTAAACCCACTTTTTACCGTTGAGCAGCAACTCAAAGAAACCATTCATGCCAATATGAAGGTATCTGATGAAGAGGCATATCAGCGTGCGCTGTCATTAATGCAGCAAGTTGGTATTCCTCAACCAGAGAACCGCTTAAAGCAGTACCCACACCAGTTTTCTGGTGGTATGCGTCAACGTGTGGTTATCGCGATTGCTTTGGCGGGTGAGCCTGATCTGATTATTGCCGATGAACCGACTACTGCATTGGACGTATCTATCCAAGACCAGATTCTGAGTTTGATCCGCGAGTTGTGTATCAAGAACAACGTTGGTTGTATGTTGGTTACCCATGATATGGGAGTAGTTTCCAACGTAACAGATCGCGTTGCGGTGATGTACCGTGGTGATTTGGTTGAGTTTGGCCCAACGGCGAAAGTACTCGGTGATCCAGATCATTCCTACACACGCAGTCTGATTTCAGCGGTACCTCGCTCTGATATGAAGCTTGATCGCTTCCCGCTGGTTAGCTACATCGAAGAAGCGCACGAGATGGAGCCGCTCGATGTTAAAAGCCACTGGCTAGGTCAAAGCCAAGACCATCGCGATTACACAGGTTCGTTGCTCAATGTTGAGAACGTTAACCTACGCTTTGTGACCAAAGACTCTCTGTTCGAAAGTCGTCGTGAGTATGTCCAAGCTTCTAACAATGTCAGCTTTGAAGTCTTTGAGGGTGAAACTTTCGGTCTTGTTGGTGAGTCGGGCTCTGGTAAGTCGACTATTGCACGAGTGATCGCGGGCTTGTATGCGCCGAACTCGGGCAAGGTAACTTTTGAAGGAATCGACCTAACGTCTCTCAAATCAGAGAAAGAGCGTCGCCCGCTGCGCCGTCAAATGCAGATGGTGTTCCAAAACCCTTATACTTCAATGAACCCGCGAATGAAGATTTTCGACATCATCGCGGAACCTATCCGATTCCATAAGCTGACCAATAGCGAAACGGAAACACGTCAGATCGTCAACGATCTACTTGATCACGTTGGTCTGGGCAAAATGGCAGGGGTGAAATACCCGCACGAATTTTCTGGTGGTCAGCGACAGCGTATTTCGATTGCACGTGCACTTGCGACACGTCCGCGCCTACTGATTTGTGATGAGCCGACTTCAGCATTGGATGTGTCGGTACAAGCGCAAATTCTTAACCTGTTAAAAGATTTACAAGATGAGTTAAATCTAACCATGCTGTTTATTAGTCACGATTTACCCGTTATTCGCCAGATGTGCGACCGAGTGGGTGTGATGCAGATGGGTACGCTACTGGAAGTGGCGCCTACCGAGCAGCTCTTTAGATCACCTCAGCACGAATATAGTAAGCAACTGATTTCTTTAATGCCTGAATTTACGGGCTTAAGAGAAGAAGTAAAAACGGCGTAAGTCGTGATTCTTTCCCGTTTTGACGGGCAATAAACAGAAGCAAACACAACAACTAGGGATAGAAAATCCCGCATAAGGAGTTATGCAATGAAAACCATGAAAAGCAAACTAGCAGTGGCTTTAATGGCAGCTGGCCTTAGCTTTGGTGCAGCGGCAGCAGATATTACCGTCGCCTATGACGCTGACCCAGTGTCACTTGACCCGCATGAGCAGCTATCTGGCGGTACACTGCAAATGTCTCACATGGTATTTGATCCGCTTATCCGCTTTAACCAGAAGATGGAATTTGAACCTCGTCTAGCGGAGTCTTGGGAGCGTATTGACGGCGAAACAATGCATTTCAACATTCGCCAAGGCGTTAAGTTCCACTCAGGTAACACGCTGACTGCTGACGATGTAGTTTGGACGTTTGACCGTCTGAAGAGCTCACCAGACTTTAAAGGTATCTTTGGCCCAATCGTTTCGATTTCAAAAGTTGGCGAATACGAAGTAGAAGTAAAGACTGACGGTGTTTACCCACTAGTAGAAAACGTCATGACTTACCTATTCCCAATGGATAGCAAGTTCTACTCAGGTAAAACGGAAGACGGCAAAGATAAAGCTGAGCTAGTTAAGCACGGTAACTCTTTCGCATCGACTAACGTATCTGGTACTGGTCCTTTCATCATCACTCAACGTGAGCAGGGTGTAAAAGTGACTTTCGAACGCTTCAATGATTACTGGGATAATGGTTCAGGCGGTAACGTTGATAAGCTAACGCTAGTACCAATCAAAGAAGACGCGACTCGTGTTGCAGCACTTCTATCTGGTGACGTAGATATGATTGCGCCAGTAGCACCAAACGACTACAAGCGTATCAAGAAAGCTGACAGCGTAGATCTATACACTATGCCTGGTACGCGTGTTATTACGTTCCAAATGAACCAAAACAGCAACCCAGCACTGAAAGATGTACGTGTTCGTCAAGCGATTACTTACGCAATCAACAACGAAGGCATCACTAAGAAAGTCATGAAGGGTGCAGCTACTGCGGCAGGTCAACAGAGCCCAGTTGGCTTCGTTGGTTACAACGCAGACCTAAAACCTCGCTACGACCTTAAGAAAGCAAAAGAGCTGATGAAAGAAGCGGGTTATGAGAACGGCTTCTCACTGACTATGATGGCGCCAAACAACCGTTACGTGAACGATGACAAGATCGCTCAAGCGTCGGCGGCAATGCTGTCTAAGATCGGTATCAAGGTTGATCTGAAGACAATGCCTAAAGCTCAGTACTGGCCTGAATTCGATAAGTGTGCAGCAGACATGCTAATGATCGGCTGGCACCCAGATACAGAAGATTCAGGTAACTTCACTGAGTTCCTAGCAATGACGCGTAATGCTGAAACGGGTAAAGGTCAGTACAACTGTGGCCACTACTCAAATGCAGAAGTTGATAAGCTAATCGAAGATACCAACAAGATGACTGATCTTAAAAAACGTAGTGCATCTTTGAAGAAAGTTGAAGAGATTCTATACAATGAAGCGGCATTCGTTCCTCTACATTGGCAAGATCCTTCATGGGCAGCGAAAGGCAATGTTGAGATTGGTCCAATCATCAACGGCATGAACTTCCCATACTTTGGTGACCTAGTAGTTAAATAATTGCTAGTGAGCTAGACCAAGTGCTCAACGAAATGAGTGCTTGGTCGACTTTTGGTGCTTAGCTTTGTTTCAGTCGGGTTAAGTGCCATTTTTAAGACTGAAAGTTGCAGCCAGTTTTGTCTGGTTCTGCAGACTGAAATCTATGGAAAGTTAAAGGGGCAAGGAATGTTTTCGTTTCTGGTCAAGCGCCTGTTTCAGGCACTGATAGTGATGTTTGTGATCAGTCTAGTGGCGTTTGCCATTCAGGATAACCTCGGTGACCCATTGCGTGAGCTTGTTGGTCAGTCGGTTTCCGAATCAGAGCGCCAAGCTTTGCGTGACGAACTAGGTTTGAATGATCCCTTCATTACAAAATACACTCGCTTTGTTGGCAATGCGCTACAAGGTGATCTCGGTACTTCTTACTTCTTCAAGCGCCCTGCGGTTGAAGTGATTCTGGATAAGTTAGTGGCAACGCTAGAGCTCGTGTTCGGCGCTACGCTAATCATTGTATTCTGTTCAATTCCACTTGGTGTTTACTCAGCCATTCACCCAAAAAGTATATTTACCAAAATTGTCATGGCTGGCAGTAGCATCGGGATTTCGATTCCGGTTTTCTTAACCGCAATCATGTTGATGTATGTGTTCTCTATTGAGCTAGGTTGGTTACCATCTTATGGCCGCGGCGAAACCGCCAATCTGCTTGGCTGGGAATCGGGCTACTTTACTCTTGATGGTTTAGCGCACTTGGTTTTACCTTGTATTGCTCTTGCTTCCATCATGTTGCCACTCTTTATTCGTCTTGTGCGTTCTGAAATGCTTGAAGTACTGAGCTCTGAGTACATCAAGTTCGGTAAAGCAAAAGGTCTGGCTCTCAATAAAATTTACTACCAGCACGCATTGAAAAACACCATGCTACCTGTGCTAACGGTTGGTGGCGTTCAAATTGGTACCATGGTTGCCTATACCATCCTGACCGAAACTGTTTTCCAGTGGCCTGGAACGGGCTTTCTTTTCCTTGAAGCAATCAACCGTGTAGATACACCGTTAATCACAGCTTACGTTATTTTCGTTGGTCTGATTTTCGTTGTCACCAACACCATTGTTGACTTGCTATACGGCATCATCAACCCGACCGTAAATCTAACAGGTAAAGGAGCTTAATCATGAGTCAAACTGCAGCAGCTCCTTCACGCTGGGAGCGATTTAAACAATCAGATTTCTTGTACTACTTCAAGCGCGACAAAGTGGCGATGGCCAGCTTTACCGTGTTTATGTTGTTCTTGGTGATGGCTCTGGCCGCGCCAATTCTGTCACCGACTGACCCGTATGACTTGTCGTCAATTGATATTATGGATTCAGAGCTTCCTCCAGCTTGGATGGAAGACGGTGATGAGAACTTTCTGTTAGGGACTGATGAGCAAGGTCGAGATATCCTTTCGACAATTCTCTATGGCTCGCGTCTCTCTCTGACCATTGGTTTCCTAGCGGTAGGTTTACAGCTTGTGCTAGGAATTGTGATTGGTCTTTCGGCGGGTTACTTCGGCGGCCGTATTGATAGCTTCTTAATGCGTTTCGCCGATGTCCAGTTATCGTTCTCAACCATGATGGTAGCAATCATTGTCTCGGCTATCTTTAAAGCCAGCTTTGGTAGTGATTTCTACAGCCAGTATGCGGTCGTCATGCTAGTGGTGATCATTGGTGTGGCTGAATGGCCTCAGTATGCGCGTACAATTCGTGCTTCAGTGTTGGCTGAGAAGAAGAAAGAGTACGTAGAGGCAGCACGTGTGATGGGCTTTAAAGCACCACGAATTATGTTCCGCCATATCCTACCGAACTGTTTATCGCCAATCTTGGTTATTTCAACGGTACAGGTGGCAAATGCCATCATGTCAGAAGCGGCACTTTCTTTCCTAGGTTTGGGCCTACCGGTAGACCAACCTTCTCTAGGTGCACTGATCAGCATTGGTTTTAACTACATTTTCTCTGGTGCGTGGTGGATTACTGCATTCCCGGGTATCGTACTGGTGACTTTGGTTTTGGTTATCAACCTGCTTGGTGACTGGTTACGTGATGTATTTAACCCAAAAATCTACAAAGGGTGATCCAAGCCTAAGATTTGATTATAAAAACCTATCTACACTGAGAGCCGTAATTAATTACGGCTCTTTTTTTGCATTCTCATTTTCAGGGCAGTGAATCGTCAATAAAGTCACTATAGTGATCCACGTAGATGGATAAACTCGAAATTAAATTTAAAGAGTATGGATATCAATATGGCCTCAAAGCCAAAACAAACTTTTTTAAAGTGTTGGAGTCTTGTTGCAGTACTGGCCTTGCCCGCTTTGTCAGCCCCAACACTTGCTGAAGAATTTTTATGCGATGCAACGCAGGCATCTACCAATGAATTGCCGTTGCTAGATAAGTCGTGCCCGATTGGTAAAGGGTTATGGGGTAAATCTCAGCCACGTGGCCAAGAGTCAACATTTTGGATTCAGTGTGGTGTGTTTAGTAAGCCACTACCTCTTGTAAAGGCTAAAAAGCTTTACCAGCATATTTCAACGGATGTATGGGCAAAGCCAGAAGCCAAAGCTTATCGTTGCCTGATTGGCCCATATAAAGACTTTGCTCAAGCAAATACAGAATTGGCAAAAGTGAAAACTGAGCCAGGCTATAAAGAAGCATTTGTTCGAGAAGTGGTCAAGGGGGCTCCTGTAAAGCAGGTGAAAGCAAAACCAGCACCTAAACCCGCAACACCTAAGCCTGTCGTAAAACAGCAGCAATCGACTACTGTGATACCTGCGCCAGTGAAAGCGAAGCCAGAACCAATTAAACCTATGGTTCAAGAGCCTAAGCAGCGTCAATCTGATGTTTCGATTCGTTTAACAGCGACGGTTTCTGGTATTGAGTACAAGGTGCCATACACCATGTTCAGCAATGACCAGTTTTATATGGAACACGAGCTGCCGTGGAATAGACTCGACTACGAAGGAGCCTATAAAACCTGTTATCGTTTAGGCATGCGCTTAGCAACATCAACTGAGTGGCAAGCCCTGCTTGCTTCTAACGTGATGCAGAAAGACAAATGGCCAATGCATCTACCTTATTGGGGCGCTGAGAAGTCAGGGTTATTTACCAGTGGCAAAACCAATAAGTTAAAAGGCACTTCACTACTGAATGTTATGTGTGTGAAATAAGCTAAGAAATCAGTAGCCTCGCGCTACTGATTTTTTTGTTCTGCTTCTTGCAACAGCTCCAAATACTTTTTCTCAACAAAATCTTTCTCTTTAGTCATATGGTGTAATTGCTGTTTAGAGGCTTCAAGTTCTGCCGCTAAACCAGCCACATCGCCTTGTGAGCCTGCTTGCTGTTTATACTCTTCAAGCTGCTCAAGTAGTTGCTGCTTCTCTTGTTGGAACTCTTTGGCAAGGTTTGCCGACCCACCAGATTCACTGATTTGAATGTACTCTTGCTCAAGTTGTTCAAATTGCTTTTCTAACTGCTCTTTTTCCAACTGTAAGCTTTCCACTGTATCGGTCTGTTTAAGTAGGCGGCTTTTGGCATTTCTTAAGCCTTTAACACTTCTGTCTAAATCCCCTTTTAGCTTTTTGATCAGGCGGTGGGACTTATTGAGCTTTTGATTCAACTCGTCAATTGATTCTTTCTCCTGCTCACTGAGTTCTCCTTTCGCGGCTTTGATTTGTGATACCTGACTTTCCAGAGCTTGCTGAATCAGAATTAAGTCGTTGAGCGTATCACCATTGTCCGCTGTGTAGCTGAGTGCCTTGTCGACAGAGTGCTGACAAAGTTCGTAGGTGTTTCTGTCCATATCACGGCCAATGACGACCTGGCGGGCAAACTGGCGGAACTCGCGCAAAATCAAAAGCAATATGATAAACCACACCAAAAGTATCAGTAGTCCAAAGTCGACCGCGAGGGCAATTAGGTTTTCTAGGGTTAATCTCGGTAATAAATCCATCTATCAAATACGTAAGTTGGGACATTCATCGACTGTAAGTTTAGTTGTCAGTGGAAAATATGCCTATAATTTAGACAGTTCAGTCTGGGAGGTGACGGCGACCTGTGAAAATTTTGATTGTGGACGACAGTAAGGCAACTTTGGAGATAGTTAGGCGGGGCTTGGAGAGCTTTGGTTATTGTCGTTTATCGATCGAGAAAACCTGCAGTGCGACTCAAGCATTAGAGCTGGCAAAAGAATGGCATCCAGATATTGTGCTAACAGATTGGTACATGCCGGATATGACAGGTCTAACACTCACTGAAGAGCTTATGAAGCTTGGGGTTGGGATAAAGGTAGGTATGATTACTACGGTTGATGATGAGAGCCAAATCAAGCAAGCTCAAGCTGCTGGTGCTAGCTTTGTGTTAACTAAGCCTTTCGAAGACAGTGAGTTGCACCGTTACTTGCTTCCTTTAGTGCAAGGCGTGGAAGAAAGTAAGAAAACACTCGATTCGATCACTGAAGTGCAAAAAGAGTTAGCTTTGCCTAAGTTATCGCAACTTGAGAAACTGCTGCAAAGGGAGCTCGGTGATAGCTTAACTCTCAACAATATTGCTCCACAATTGTTCGATGAGAGCAAGATTCCGTGCCTTTTAGCCGTATATGAAGACACTGCAACCCAGCGCCCTCGTGCTGTCGCAATGCTTGACCTGCATGCGATCTGCGTTTTTGCTCAGACGAGTTCTGTTATCTCGAAGGGGGACATTCAGCAAGTGATTCAGAGCAAGCTCGCGAGCAAGGGGGTATTAGATGCTTGCCACCAAGTTCTAGACCGTTCAGCTTTGGCATTTTTGGACAGCCAAACCCGTAAGAGCTTACGTCTAAAAAATATCAGCTTTGTTCCTAGTGCGTTTGATAAGTTGAAAACTTTATACGATAAAGACGCGGATAAGCGGGTTGATTTCACCTGCCAACTAGATGGAGCTCTACAAGGGAAAGTCACCTTAGTCGGCTTTTAACTGGCAAACAAAAAGCAGACACAAGGTCTGCTTTTTATGTTTAACGTCGCACATCAGCGATTAACGCATAGTCACGAACTCTTCTGAGCCCGTAGGGTGGATGGCAACCACAGAATCGAAGTCTGCTTTAGTTGCGCCCATCTTCATCGCGACACCGAAGCCTTGAATCATCTCATCGACGGTGAAGCCGATGCCATGTAGGCCAACAACGGTTTCTTCTTCACCCGCGCAGACCAATTTCATCTTACATGGCTGACGGTGCTTAGTAACGGCAGTGTACATCGCGGTAAAGCCAGAGGTGTAAACTTTCACGTTGTCTTTGCCGTACTTCTCTTCCGCTTCTGGTGTCGTTAGACCAATGGTACCGATTGGTGGGTGGCTAAATACCACGGTAGGGACTAGGTTGTAGTCCATCTTCGCATTTGGCTTGTTGTTAAACAGGCGCTCAGATAACTGACGACCTGCTTTAACCGCAACAGGTGTGAGTTCGATACCACCTTCCATGATGTCGCCAACACAGTAGATACCTGGAACGTTAGTCGCTTGGAATTCATCGACCTTGATGTAACCGCGGTCGTTGGTTTCTACACCTGTTGAAGCTAGGTTGATTGCATCGGTTGCTGGGTGACGACCAATAGCCCAGATGAGTTGGTCAACGTTTTGCGTGTTGCCGTTCTCTAGGTGAAGAGTCAGGCTACCGTCTGCTTCTTTCACCACTTCTTTTGGAATAGAGTGAGTATGCAGTTTAGGTCCTTCAGCTTCCATTACTTCAACCAACGTTTCGATGATCATTGGATCAAAGCTACGTAGTGGCGACTCTTTACGTACGTAAAGGTGCGTTTCAGTGCCAAGTGCATTCAGTACACCTGCAATTTCTACTGCGATGTAGCCAGCACCGATAACCGCGACGCGCTTTGGCTGCTCTTGTAAGTCGAAAAAGCCATTTGAGTCGATGCCGTATTCTGCACCTGGAATGTTAGGAATAGTCGGGCGTCCACCTACTGCAATTAGGATGTGGTCAGCGGTGTAATGTTCGCCATTCACTTCGACCGTTTTCTCGTCAACAAACTTAGCAAAGCCTTTGATGACATTAACCTTGTTGTTGCCCAGTACACGATCGTAAGACTGGTGAATACGACCAATGTAAGCCTGACGACTCTCTACGAGTTTGCTCCAATCAAAGCCTTTAACGTCGATGTCAAAGCCGTAATCTTCAGCGTATAGGTTCATTGCATCTGCAACTTGAGCGCCATGCCACATAACCTTCTTCGGCACACAGCCGACGTTTACACAGGTGCCACCTAGGTCTTGAGCTTCGATAAGTGCAACTTTAGCGCCGTACATAGCTGCGCGGTTTGCTGATGCGATACCGCCAGAGCCACCGCCGATACAGATGTAATCAAAATGAGTCGCCATTACTTTCTCCAAGATTATTAATTTTTCTGATAACAATTACATTGGGGTGAAAGTGAACGAACTCAATATCACCAAAATGATTTGTTATTTATCCCACCGTCTATCATAAATCGAGTCTAGCCATTTCCTAAATGGGAAAAAGTGACATTTCTTATGACAAATAACGATGAATAGGTAGTATAGCGGAATAAGGTGCTATTCCGCTGTATGTATGAAAGGCTTAATCGCAGCAGCTAGCAGGGCCACAGCAGCCTTGGGTTTGAATATCTTTTCCTTCACCTAGGTAAGTATTGGTGAGGTAAAAGCTGTGGAATTTATCCTCAAAGTCACCGGAAACGGTCTTTTCTACCAGACCAGTGTCTAATAGGTTACGCTGCCAAGCCTGCATTTTAGGTAAACCGCATAAGAAATCGTACCCAGAATGCTCTTTTACGATGGCTGCTCGATGCAATAGTGGCAACCACGCCATATCGACATTGCTTAACTGGTTGGACTTAAAGAACTTATTGCCCTCACTGAGCTGTTTTTCTGCTTTTCTAAACGCTGTTAGTAGTTTTCCTTCGCGTTGCTCAAAAGTCTCTTGGTCTTTACTGCTCATCGTGCCGCATTGCGCTAGATAATGTTTAGAACCTAGGTAACTCCAAGCTCGATCCAATGCTCGTTGTTCGTTAGTCACCCCTTGCTCTAGTGGGCCATACTCATCTTCAATGTATTCAATGATGGCGTCTGATTCGAACAGAGCAGTTCCTGACTCTGTGACCATGACGGGTACCTGCCCATTAGGCGAGATATCTAAGAACCATTGTGGCTTGTTTTTTAGCTCAATATATTCAATTTCATAAGGGATTTGCTTGGCTTCTAATGCTGCAGTGACACGTTGAACAAATGGACAAATTATAAAGCTAACGATCTTAAGCATGGTGTTTTCCTAAAGTAGTGGAGTATTTACACTTACTAAGACGATAGAGAAAAACAAAAGACGACATTTAATTTTAAAAATATTGAAATATTTTCTTCGTTCAATAAAAAAGGCGTAACCTCAATAGGTTACGCCCTTAAATAATTTGGTCCGATTTACTCTGGCACTATCCATTCGACTTTAAAGTGCCCAGTTGCAGGAGCAATTGCCTCTTTCAAGAAAGGTAGAATCTCGTTCATTTGGCTTTCTAGTTTCCACGGAGGGTTGATAACTATCATGCCTGATGCAGTCATACCACGCTCGTTGGTATCAGGGGTTATGCCTAGTTCTATTTGCAGTATCTTGCGAATGCCAAGACCTTCTAGGCCTTCAATCATATCTTCGATATCGCAGCGATTGACCACTGGGTACCAAATCGCGTAAATACCGGTCGCCCAACGTTTATGGCTTTGGTAAATCGCCTGTACCACGTCGCGATACTCTTTTGCTAGCTCGTAGGGCGGGTCAATCAAGACTAAGCCACGACGCTCTTTTGGCGGTAAACTCGCTTTCAGACGCTTAAAACCATCTTCTTTATAGATGCTTACTTGGCGGTCACGATGAAATTCTTGTTCAAGTAACGGGTGATCGGCTGGGTGCAACTCAGTCAGTACCATGCGATCTTGCTGGCGCAGGTGAGCACGAGCGACGCGTGGTGAGCCAGGGTAGTAACGCAGTGAGTCACCATTGTTAAGCGTTTTAATCGCCTCTAGATAGCTCTGAATATCTTCTGGAATATCATTCTGTTGCCAAACTCGGGCGATACCTTGTTTGTATTCACTGGTTTTCTCTGACCACTCGTGGGTTAAGTCATAACGACCAACACCTGAGTGAGTATCGTGATAAACAAACGGCTTTTCTTTCTGCTTCAGTGAGTTAAGAATAAGACTCTGAACGATATGTTTAATCACGTCTGCGTGGTTGCCGGCGTGAAAACTGTGGCGATAACTTAACAAAATGACACTCTCGAAATGGTCTTTAAACCATATTGAAGTTAGTACGAACGATTCGCCGATTATATACTCAGTGGCTTTGGGATGCTCGCATTTAGCAACAACTTAGCGAATCCCTTCTATTGAAAAATGACGACGCCACCTATATTTAATCTATAAGACGTTGAATATACTTAATAGACGAACCCGTCAGTTCGCTTGCCAATAAAAGGAATGATTTATGTCTAATCCACTTCTTAGCTTTACCGATTTGCCTCCATTTTCTCAGATCAAACCGGAACACGTTAAGCCAGCTGTTGAACAAGCGATTGCAGATTGCCGCGCTAAAATCGACAGCGTACTAGAGGGTAACAGTCAACCGACTTGGAGCAGTGTGGTAGCGCCAATAGAAGAAGTGGATGACCGCTTAAGCCGTATTTGGTCACCAGTGAGCCATATGAACTCGGTGGTGAACAGCGATGAGCTACGCGAAGCCTACGAAAGTTGTCTGCCTCTGTTATCTGAGTATGGTACTTGGGTTGGGCAACACAAGGGCCTATTTGAAGCCTACAAGGCAATCAAAGCGAGTGAAGAATTTGCCGCTTTGACTCAGGCACAAAAGAAAACCATCACTGATTCACTGCGTGACTTTGAGTTGTCAGGTATTGGTCTGCCTGCCGATGAGCAACATCGCTATGGTGAAATCAGCAAGCGTATGTCGGAGCTCGGCTCTAAGTTCTCTAACAATGTGCTCGATGCCACTATGGGTTGGACTAAGCATGTTGAAGATGAAGCGCAACTAGCAGGTATGCCAGAGTCTGCGTTGGCGGCAGCAAAAGCGGCAGCCGAAGCAAAAGAGCTTGATGGATACCTGCTGACTTTAGATATCCCTTCTTACCTGCCAGTAATGACCTACTGTGACAATCAAGAACTGCGCAAAGAGCTATATGAAGCGTATGTCACTCGCGCCTCGGATCGAGGTCCCAAAGCGGGCGAGTGGGACAACAGTGAGATCATCAATGAGCAACTGAAACTGCGTCATGAAATCGCACGTATGTTGGGTTTCAATACCTACAGTGAAAAATCGCTTGCGACTAAGATGGCGGAAAACCCTTCTCAGGTTCTTAGCTTCTTAAATGATTTAGCGAGCAAGGCTAAGCCTCAAGGTGAGCGTGAAGTAGAAGAGCTGCGTCAGTTTGCTAAGAGCGAGTTTGGCGTTGAAGCACTTAACCTTTGGGATATTGCTTACTACAGCGAGAAGCAAAAACAGCATCTGTTCCAGATTTCTGACGAAGAGTTGCGCCCTTACTTCCCTGAAGCAAAAGCGGTCAGTGGTCTATTTGAAGTGCTAAATCGTGTCTTCGGTATGACGGTCACTGAACGTGAAGGGGTTGATACTTGGCATGAATCGGTACGCTTCTTTGATATCTTTGATGCAGATAGCAACCTTCGCGGTAGCTTCTATCTTGATTTGTATGCTCGTGAACACAAGCGCGGTGGTGCTTGGATGGATGAGTGCCGCGTGCGCCGTAACAATGAAAGTGGCGAGCTGCAAACACCGGTGGCGTACCTAACCTGTAACTTCAACCGTCCTGTCGGAGATAAGCCAGCACTGTTTACCCATGATGAAGTTGTGACTCTGTTCCACGAGTTTGGTCATGGTATTCACCATATGCTGACTCAAGTAGAGACGGGTGCTGTATCTGGTATCAATGGTGTGCCTTGGGATGCGGTAGAGCTGCCAAGTCAGTTCCTTGAGAACTGGTGCTGGGAAGAGGATGCGCTGGCGTTTATCTCTGGTCACTTTGAAACAGGCGAACCACTGCCGAAAGAAATGTTAGAGAAGATGCTAGCAGCGAAAAACTTCCAGTCTGCGATGTTCATTCTTCGTCAGCTAGAGTTTGGTCTGTTTGATTTTACTCTGCACACTGAGTTTGACCCAGAAGTTGGTCCACGTGTCTTAGATACACTGGCAGAAGTGAAATCAAAAGTCGCGGTGTTGCCAAGCTTAGAGTGGAACCGTTTCTCGCACAGCTTTAGTCACATCTTTGCTGGTGGTTACAGTGCGGGTTACTACAGCTACCTATGGGCAGAAGTGCTCTCTTCTGATGCGTTCTCACGTTTTGAGGAGGAAGGCATTTTCAATACCGAAACTGGTCAAAGCTTCTTGAACAACATTCTTGAAATGGGCGGCAGTGAAGAGCCGATGGAGCTGTTTAAACGCTTCCGTGGTCGTGAGCCGCAGATTGATGCGTTACTGCGTCATTCAGGTATTGCTGCCTAACTTGAAAGTAAGAATTTAATCAATTCGAAACCGCCCCTCTGATACAGAGCGGCGGTTTTTGTTATTATGCCTCCCATTAATTGCATGGAGGTTTTATGTTAGTTAACAAAATTTTGTTAGGTGCTGGTTTAGCAGTGGTTATGTCAGGATGTGCTGAGCTAAAAGAGGCGGGAACGGCGATTGGTCACGCAACTCGTGACACCACTACAGCGATAGGTCATGCAACCCGTGATACAACCAAGGCAATTGGTCATGCATCACGAGATGCGGTTAACTCTGTCAAAGAAGACTTATCTTCAGAAGATTAGCCAAGCTTACTACGTAGTACTTTATCGGCTGAGATAACACCAGGCCCCCAAACCACGACATTCAAGATCATTAAGCCCCACAGCTGGTGATCATAAAAGCCTTTGTCCCACAGAACGGGATAAGATACGACGGCGATAATGTTAAACACAAACAGGATCGCTGCCATTGGGCGTGAGAGTAGTCCTAAAGCAAGAAAAACAGGCAATATCAGTTCAGCGGCTGTACCCAGATAGGCAGCCATTTCCCAAGGTAAAATCGGAACCTGATACTCGTACTCAAATAGGAATAGGGTACTGTCCCATGAGGCTATCTTGGTTAGCCCAGAATTAAAGAATACCCAAGCAACCCAAAGTCGACAAAACAGTAGCAGTAGCGGGACAAAGCCAGCTTGAAATTTGGCGACCCAGTTATCATAGCTATCGAGCATATTCTTAATGGCGCTAGACATATTCTTATCCTTCTAATGTGGCGAGCGAGAAACCTGCCAGTAGGTCATGTTGAGTGAGGAAGTCCAAATGGGCCAGTAGTGCTGGTGGGACTTCAGTGAGCATGCAGCCAGACAACAAATAATTGAGCAGTTCATAAGGCTCAGCGGCGAGAGCCAAAGTCCACACTTCGCTTTCTGCTGAGTAGGCAATAATCCCTTGTTCTGCTTGCTCTAAACTTAAACCATCAAAGTTGTTACTGTTGATGGCTTGCTGAAGTGAGAACAGCGCGTAAGATGACTGAAACGCAATCACACCGGGTTTCAGGTGCAATTGAATTTGCGGTTGCTGATCTTCTGCAACATGAGCAAGGTGAGCTAATGGCCGTAAATCGTCAGCAAGACTGATCTGATTGCCCAGCTGCTGAGCAAGGTCGATATGCCATTCGAAACGAGCCACTTCTAAGCTATAAGGCGCCGCTTCAATCACCGCCGGAAAGCGTTCGATAGTCTGTTCGAAATGCTCCCCATAGTGGCTGACATCTCCGGCTTGCAACGGGTAGTTAAGTACGTGTTGGCGGGCAACTTGCTCAAAGCACTCTTCCCCCCACAGGGCGTGCAGCATCGGGTAGGTTGCTTGCAGGACTTCACTCAGGCTGATGATGAAGTTATTGCGATAAATCTGCATTCTCTCATCGGCACTGAAAACATCGCTGCAAATATTGCAATCTTCACCAGAGGCTTGGTAGTGCAGCGCTTTGGCAAAGGTGCTTTGTAATTCGCTTAGGGAAGGTGAAGCATTTGATGTCATGACACTTTCCTCTTCGCGGCTTGCCACTGATTGAGTTGCTCGCTCGCTTTGGCTGCTTCCGCGAGCAAGACTTCTGGCTGTGGAATATCGAGATCCCATTCAATCAAGGTATGTCTTTCGCCATAGTGTTCTAACCAGAATTGATACAGCTGCCACACTTCATCACTGACAGGGCGGCTATGGGTATCGATCCACACTTCTCCCTTATCGAGCTGCTTGACAGTAAAGCCTGCCAAGTGAATTTCATCCACAGCCTCGGCTGGAATTGAAGCTAAATAATGGTGGCTATCAAAGCCATGGTTGAATGCGGATACATGAATATTGTTTAGGTCCAACAGCAGCCGACAATCAGTGCGCTTTTGGACTTCAGTTAAAAAGTCCCATTCACTAATCGTCGAGTGATTGAACTTCACATAGCTGGATGGGTTTTCAATCAGCATTGGCCGTTGCAGCGTATCTTGAACCTCAAGTACGTTGCGACAAAAGATCGCTAAGGCTTCTTCGGTGTAAGGCAATGGCAGCAAGTCATTGAAGTAATGGCCACCATTTTCGCTCCAGCTTAAATGATCAGAAACCAGAAAAGGGTTTATTTCACTGATGAGATCTTGCAGCTGCTTGAGGTGACGACGGTTAACGCGTTCAACACTGCCTAATGATAGCCCGATACCGTGACAGCTAATTTGATAGTCGTTAGCAAGCTTACGTAGAGTTTGACGTGGTGCCGAATAGGGTTGGAAATAGTTTTCACTATGGATTTCTAGCCATGACAATGATAGTTTCTCTTGGCTGAAATAATCTAGGTGTGGTGAACGTAATCCCACCCCGACTTTATTATGAAAATGATCTGCATTCACTGGGCATTCCTTGAAAGTAGAAGCGGCAGAAGTAAGGCGGCCGATTGAGCCTCAGGCCGCCTAAAATTTTTATTATGAAGATTGAGTGCTGCCGCCAGTTAGCTTGCCACATAGACCTTTTGGTACGACTACGAAAGCATCCGTTTGGTTGTCTTCTTTTGATGTACCTGCACATGAGCTGGTTTTAGTTGCACAGTCATTTTTACCTGCTTTTGCCACGCCGTAGCATTTTTCTTTCTCTGCTGCGACCGCTGGAGCAGCCGTTAACATTGTGCCACCAAGAGCAATTAAACCAGTAACAGCGGCAGTAACAGCAAGATTAGACTTTTTCATAGTAATTTCCTCAGACTTTATTCCTTTACTTTATGTGGGCAAGCGAATCATGAAGTAATTCATCAACTTGCTTAATTAAAAGGATAGAAAACTCGCCTAAAAACTTTCAAATAAATTATAGAAAATGACCTTATTATTAGTTTTGGTTATTTAATTTATTGATTTAACAGACTTTTAATAGTTGGTTTTTTTTCTATTTTTTTGTGTTGGAAGCCTAAAAAGTACCAATATCGGCAAATTCAGTTGCTTATCCCTGCACCTAGCATCTTGAGGTCACTCGGGTATAATGCCATTTCATGTATAGATAACCAGTAACTGAGCACACAATGGATCCTTCCTTACTTCTCGATGGTCTGAATGACAAGCAGCGTGAAGCCGTTGCTGCACCACTAGAAAACTTACTCGTATTGGCTGGCGCAGGCAGTGGTAAAACACGTGTGCTAGTGCATCGTATTGCGTGGTTGATGTCTGTTGAGCAAGCTTCGCCGTTCTCTATTATGTCGGTGACCTTCACTAACAAAGCGGCGGCGGAAATGCGCGGGCGTATTGAAGAGCTAATGATGGGCAGTGCTTCGGGTATGTGGAACGGCACATTCCATGGTATCTGTCATCGTATCCTTCGTGCTCACTATCTGGATGCTAAATTACCTGAAGATTTTCAGATCATTGATACAGACGATCAGCAGCGCTTGTTACGTCGCTTGATAAAAGCGCAAAACCTTGATGAAAAACAGTGGCCAGCGCGTCAGGTTAGTTGGTGGATCAATGGCAAAAAAGATGAAGGTCTACGCCCGAATCATATTGATGCTTATCACGACCCCATCACTAAAACTTACTTGCAGCTTTATACGGCTTATCAAGAAGCGTGTGACCGTGCAGGCCTGGTCGATTTTGCTGAAATCCTGCTTCGTGCCCATGAGTTATTGCGTGATAACAAGTTTGTTCGAGAGCACTATCAAGCTCGCTTCAAGCATATCTTGGTCGACGAATTCCAAGACACCAACAACATTCAGTACGCTTGGTTACGCATGATGGCGGGACCTGACTCTCATGTCATGATTGTCGGTGATGACGATCAGTCCATTTATGGTTGGCGCGGCGCAAAAATCGAGAACATTGAGAAATTCACCCGAGAGTTTCCAAGCGTTAACACCATTCGTCTTGAGCAAAACTATCGCTCAACAAAAACCATCCTAGAGGCATCCAATACCCTGATTGCCAATAATACTGAGCGAATGGGTAAAGAGCTGTGGACGGACGGCGCGGAAGGTGAGCCAATTTCTGTTTACTCAGCCTATAACGAGCTGGATGAAGCTCGCTTTGCCGTGAATAAGATAAAGGAATGGCAAGACAAAGGCGGAGCGCTGAATGATGCCGCTATGCTGTATCGAAATAACGCCCAGTCCCGTGTACTGGAAGAAGCGTTGATTCAGGCAGGCTTACCTTATCGTATTTACGGTGGTATGCGATTCTTCGAACGCCAAGAAATCAAAGATGCACTTAGCTATCTGCGCTTAATGGCTAATCGTAACGATGATGCGGCTTTTGAGCGAGTGGTGAATACGCCAACTCGTGGTTTAGGGGATAAAACCTTAGAGACGATTCGTTTTGCTGCGCGCGATCGCGGTTGCACCATGTGGGAAGCCAGCGTTGCGCTCCTTGATGAAAAAGTCTTAGCTGGTCGTGCTGCTGGAGCCCTAAGCCGTTTCGTTGAATTGGTTAACGCCTTAGAAGATGACACTTGTGAGCTTTCATTGCATGAGCAAACCGACCACGTCATCAAGTACTCAGGTTTGTTTGCTATGTACGAGCAAGAAAAAGGCGAGAAGTCTAAAGCTCGTATTGAGAACTTGGAAGAACTTGTAACGGCGACCCGCCAGTTTGAAAAGCCAGAAGAAGCAGAAGAAATGACCTTACTGACGGCTTTCTTAACTCATGCTGCGCTCGAAGCGGGTGAAGGTCAGGCTGACGAGTTTGAAGATGCCGTTCAGCTTATGACACTGCACAGTGCAAAAGGTCTAGAGTTCCCGCTTGTGTTTATGGTCGGTGTGGAAGAAGGCATGTTCCCAAGCCAGATGTCTGCAGAAGAAGCAGGGCGTTTGGAAGAGGAGCGCCGCCTTTGCTACGTCGGCATGACGCGAGCAATGGAAAAGCTCTATATCACCTATGCAGAGATGCGCCGTTTATACGGTCAGGATAAGTACCATAAGCCATCCCGTTTTATTCGTGAATTGCCAGAGACCTGTCTTGATGAAGTGCGTATGAAAGCGCAGGTGAGCCGTCCGGCAAGCTCAGGTCGCTTTAGCCAGACTGTGGTTAAAGAGAGTTTCAATGAAACTGGCTTTAGTTTGGGCTCGCGAGTTATGCACCCTAAGTTTGGTGAGGGTACCATTATCAACTTTGAAGGCAGTGGTCCACAAAGTCGTGTACAAGTCGCTTTTAACGGTGAGGGTATTAAGTGGTTGGTGACCGCTTACGCCAAGCTAGAAACGTTATAAACGCTAAGTTTATTTTCTCAAAATAGTTGGACTTGTAGACAAGGCGACAATTGAACGAGTCCCCTGAGCATAGGGAACCTATGTGATGGGGCGAGTGAAAGCAGACAACGCAGTCTAAAGTTCAAATATGAAGAGAAAAAGATAAAGAAAAACCCCGAGGGCGCAAGCCCATCGGGGTTATAGTCTTACTCGCAGCAATCCGGCTACTATAGGTGCTCCATGCATCTAATCCTTGATAGTATGCTGACGTCCTTCAGCTTAGTCCATTCATCGCCATCCTAGCGGTGTCCTTGACCCTATCCTGGTCTGCTAACAATCCTCGTTAGCTCACTTCGCTTGTTCCTTGAGCGGTGTCCTTTTCATCGTCCTGATGATAAGTCCTTTCCTCGTCCAGAGGTGTCCATTTCCCATCCTTAGTAGCAACCATCCTAGTTACTATTGCGTCCGTTCAATGTCCAATTCGCTTTCCATGCCGATTACTCATCCTAAGCAACCGTATCTTCTTCCTGAAGATTACCTAATCCGTGGTAATTTCCTGTTCCGTGTCAGCATCCTTCCGACACCATTCATATTACTCGTCTAACGAATTTCAGCAATATAAGGCAAACGTTTTTCTACATAAAAATTCGTTTACGCTTTATACGTATCCTTATAAAACAGTGATTTAGATATTGTTGTTTACATTTTTCTCAGCCAAAAAGCTATTTTTACTCACTTGCTTGTGAGAGATCTCGCACAAGCAAGTGAGTCGATCTACGCTTATTAATCTCAGCTCGGGATAAGAAAGTCGACGCTATATATGCGAGTCACTTACTTTTTGGGTGAGTCAGTGCGGTTATTTCAGATGCATAACAAGGCAAAATCACAAGTCCATAGCTTGTCTATGGCGGTGATTTTAACGCGGTTAGGCGCTGAAAGAGCGGTACTGACTGGCTTAGATTATCCCGAGCTGAGGTTACTTACCGATTGCTGTACCTTCTCGTCGTGGATCAGCGGCGCCTTGCAATTGGTTATCTTGCAGTAAAATCGCGTGTAATCCTGAGTTCAGATCGCGAACATTGACCTTAAAGCCCATTTCCTCTAGTTGAGGTTTGAATTTTTCCGCGCTAGTACCTTGCTCTACGTCTAAAGTGCCGAAACGGTTCAACAGATGAGGTTGGTTGGTTGCTTGCTGAATATCCATTCCCCATTGAGTGTGGGCAATAATGGCTTGTGCGACATAACCAATAATACGACTGCCACCCGGTGAGCCAATAGCCATATATGGTTTGTCATCTTGCATGATGATGGTTGGTGCCATTGATGAACGTGGACGTTTTCCTGGTTCTAAACGGTTCGCAATCGGCTTACCTTCTTTATGAGAGCGGAAAGAGAAATCGGTCAGCTCATTGTTGAGTAGGAAGCCATTGGTCATCAAGCGTGAGCCAAATGCATTCTCAATCGTTGTGGTGATGGAAACCACGTTGCCTTGTTTATCGACCACATTGAAGTGGCTGGTTGAAGGTAGCTCGATGGATTCATCCATGCTTTGACGCTGTGCATAGCTCCAAGGTGGGCTACCTGCACTCACTGACTCTAGTGCTTTACCCGGTTGAATGAGTTGTGCGCGCTGCTTTAGATACTCTTTATCGAGTAGACCTTGGGTTGGCATTGGCACAAAGTCTTCATCTGCCATGTACATACCGCGATCGGCAAAGGCTAAGCGAGATGCGTCTGCAATCACTTGCCATGATTTTGCATTATCTGGTCCCCAAGACTTGAGGTCGAAACTCTCGGTAATAGATAAGATCTGGCCAACAGTCAGAGCACCTGAACTTGGCGGCCCCATTCCACAGACATCAAAGCTTTGGTAAGCCGAGCACACCGCGTCTCTTTGCTTAATTGAGTACGCATCAAAGTCTTTCTGGGCGAGTACCCCTGGGTTACCGGCGGCACTCTGCACCGTTTCGATAATATCTTCAGCGATTTCACCTTGATAAAAAGCTTGCGCGCCACCTTTAGCAATCGCAGTGAGTGTTGCCGCATACTCTGGGTTTTTAAGTAAGGTACCCGCCGTTTTAGGTGAGCCATCTGGATTGAAGAAGTAAGCTTTCGTGGTGGCAAAGCGGCTTAGACGCTCGGCATCTTTCTCTATTAGTGTCGCTAGGCGTGGACTGATCTCAAAGCCTTGTTTGGCAACGTTGACAACTGGCTGGATAAGATCTGCCCAAGCAAGTTTGCCGTATTTTTGGTGTGTATCCCACATCAACTTGACGGTACCCGGCGTACCTACTGATCGTCCGCCTACCACTGCGTCGTAAAACTTCAGTGGTTCGCCATTGACGTCTTGGAATAGACGAGGTGTCGCATCGAGTGGAGCTGTTTCTCGGCCGTCATACGTGGTGAGTTGCTGATTTTTGGCGTCCCAATAGACAAGGAACGCGCCACCACCAATACCTGAAGATTGTGGTTCAACCAAACCTAGCATTAGCTGGGTGGTGACCATAGCATCAATCGCGTTACCCCCTTTGGCAAGAATATCTGCGCCCGCTTGGGTAGCGATTGGGTTCGCTGCAGTCACCATCCACTCTTTGGCGGTGACCAATTGTTTGTTCTCTAGGCCACTACTGTGCTCGGGCGCTACAGAATCGGCTGCTTGGTTGGCCCAAGTTGTTGCTGACGTTGCAAGCAAACATGTGGTTAGAAATTTGAGTTTCCACTGCATCTTGTTCTCCTTTTTTTATGCAGATCAAGAGTGACAGTGGAAGAGGTTTAGGTCTAAGGGTTTGTTATCAAATTGTAATCTTGAATCAAATTTTAGACACCAATGGATTAAAACAGAGCAGTGATCGCCGTGGTAGATTGCCAAAGAATGCCAAGTCCAAGCACGGTAAACAGAATGCCGCATAACCCATCAACGTAGTGGGCTGTCGCTTTTATCTTGCGTTGCATACGTTGCGTGGAGAGAGCCCAGGCGAGAAAGGAAAACCACAGTAATGAGATACTCCATAAGATCATCAGTGCCATCCCCTTTCCGGTTAGTGACATGCTGGCTGGTACAAGGCTCGACATAAGGCTGACAAAAAACACCAGTGCTTTGGGGTTAAGGATGTTGGTTGCAAAGCCGCGCGAAAAAGCTTGGCGTTTGTTGCCGAGGAGCAGGCTTGGCTGCTCTGCAGAAGCGCTTTCTTTTACTTTCGCGTTACGCAAACTCGCCCAGCTCGCTTTAAGCGCGCCAAAGCCTAAGTAGAAAAGGTAGCTACCGCCAGCGAGCTGAAGCAAAGCAAACAGAGTTGGCTGTTGGTGAACCAGATAGCTGATGCCAGTTAGGCTAAGAATGGAGTGTAGTAAGATGCCACACGAAAGACCCAAAGCAATATACAACCCAGTTTGACGACCATAGCGTGTCGCATTCTGTACCACTAAGGCAAAATCAGGGCCTGGGCTCATAAGAGCAACAAAGTGAACCACGGCTAAAGTGGTGAGGATAGTTATTTCGTTCATCGGACTCGATTGATGATTTTAGATAGCTTTAGTGTGCTATGGATTACCTGTGAAAGATTGTAAAAAACTGACACTAGCTGATTTGAGAAGGATTAACGCCGAAAGTGGACTTAAACGCTTTGCTAAAATGGGCCTGATCATAGAAACCTACTTGATACGCCACTTCAGTTCCGCTCACTCCGGATTTAAGCAGTTTCATTCCTTGCTCCATGCGCAGACGGCTCAGCCATGCGTAGGGGGTTAAGCCGACTTTGGCTTTAAAATGGCGTTGAAACTGGGTTGGGCTCAGCTCACACAGTTGTGACAGTTGCTCTAATCGTACTGGCTGATCGAGATTGTCTAACAGATACTCTTTCAAGGTTGCCATAGATTGGTTACCCAAAGGGACAGCGCGTTTTTGCTCTAAACTGCCGTAGTGACGAAATAGGCGTTCAAAACCCTCGTAAGGTAAGCAATCTTTTGCCAGTTGGCTGATGTTGTTGTCTGTTAGCAATAGGTGCAATTGAGAAAGGGGCTGAAACACTTTCTGATCAGAAATAATCAGTTGCTTGAAATGAAGTAAGTCACTCGGTTGCTTTAGCTGAGCAAGGTCGCTAAACCACTCAGGGTCAAGTGCAAACACTCGGGTTTGATAACCGGACTCCAACATGGATTTTCCATCATGCAGTTCATCAGGGGGCATGATGACTAATTGCCCTTCACCAACATGATGGCTAGCACCTTTATAGTGGAACTTTTGTTGTCCACCCGTGATAAGACCAATATGAAAATCAAGATGATAGTGGCGTGAAAAAGCGAACGACTGATAGTTCGCTTCAATCAGGCTGATCTCTTTGTTCTCAGTACTGTGGTAATTGACCTTATCCATAAAACTAAAAAAGCTTGATGAGTATTTCATCAAGCTTATATGTGGGTAAGCGATTTGTCTTGTAAAAAACGATCAGTGTGCTTTTGTCGCTTTCTTCGACTGCCTGTTATTTCTTAGGCCGTCAAAACTGAAGATAACCAAGGCGCCCCAAATGAAGGCGAAAGTAATCGCTTTGTCGAGAGTGAAAGCTTCGCCATATACAAGTACGGCCAGCAAAAACATCAAGCTAGGGCCTATGTACTGGAAGAAGCCTAAAGTCGATAGCTTTAAGCGTGTTGTTGCGCCAGTAAAACAAAGGAGCGGCAAGGTCGTGACGATACCTGCTGAAATGAGTAGTAAATTCAGGTCGAGCGGATTCTCGGTCAAGTGTGACGTTGGGCTGTCAGCAATCCACAGCAAGTAGATAGCTGCGGCTGGAAGTAGCACCAAAGTTTCTATAAACAGGCCAGTTTGAGCTTCAAGGCTGACTTTTTTACGTAATAGGCCGTAGAAACCAAAAGTCAGCGCCAAAGTGATCGCAACAATCGGGATTGAGCCAAACACAAACAGTTGGACCAATACTCCACAAGCGGCGAGTGCGACGGCAAACCACTGTAGTTTACGTAACCTTTCTCCCAGAAAGAGCATCCCCAACAGCACGTTTATTAACGGGTTGATGTAGTAACCCAGACTGGCGTCGAGCATATGATCGGAATTCACCGCCCAGATGAATATCAGCCAGTTAGCGCCAACTAAAACCGCCGTAGTCACTAAATAAAGCAGCTTCTGTTTCGACTTGATCACGTCGCGAACATTACGCCAACGACGACCAAAGTGAAGCAGGGCAGCGAGTAAGAAAAAAGACCACACAACGCGGTGACTCAAAATCTCTAATGGCGAGACTTCAACCAAAGCCTTGAAGTAGATAGGTGCGATGCCCCACATGGTGTATGCCCCAATGGCAAGAAAGACACCCTGTTTCGCTCGCTGTTGTTCTTCTGGAGTCATTTATCTTTACTCGATCATAATTTTTACAAATTGAAACACGCAGTATAAGGAGCATAATCCGATTCACCTAACAATTTGCGGTTTTATTCACCTTTAAACCCCACTACAATGTGCCCCTTGCGTTCGACGCGCACTCATCCTGCAATTCTATTGAGATAGTTCATGACCTCGACACTTTTAGCCCAGTCACCTTCAGCCGATTTGCCGACGCCGCAAAGCATCTTAGAAGATGTTTTTGGTTATCAGAGCTTTCGTGATGGTCAGCAAGAAGTGATTGAGTCGGCGGTTGCTGGGCAAGATAGCTTAGTGATCATGCCAACGGGTGGCGGTAAATCTTTGTGTTATCAGATCCCTGCCTTGGCACGTGAGGGGTTAACGTTAGTTATCTCCCCGTTGATTTCATTGATGAAAGATCAGGTAGACCAACTGAAAGCGAATGGTGTGGCCGCTGAGTGTGTCAACTCCACCATGCCACGTGAAGAGCTGATCTCCGTTTATAATCGCATGCATTCTGGCGCGTTAAAGTTGGTTTATGTTTCTCCAGAACGTGTATTGATGCGCGATTTTATTGAGCGTCTGGAAAATATCTCATTGTCGATGATAGCGGTTGATGAAGCGCACTGTATTTCTCAGTGGGGGCATGATTTCAGACCTGAGTATGCCTCGTTAGGCCAGCTCAAACAGCATTTTCCTCATATCCCTGTCATGGCGTTGACGGCAACCGCAGATGACGCGACGCGTAAAGACATCATGCAGCGCCTGCAACTCGACGAGCCGCATACTTATCTTGGTAGCTTTGATCGCCCCAATATTCGTTACACCCTAGTCGAGAAACATAAGCCAGTTTCTCAGGTAGTTCGCTTTCTTGAAGGACAACGTGGCAGCTGCGGCATTATCTATTGTGGTAGCCGCAAGAAAGTAGAGATGGTGACGGAAAAGCTGTGTAACAACGGCTTACGTGCTGCAAGTTACCACGCAGGTCTTGAAGCGGATGAGCGTGCGTACGTCCAAGAGGCGTTTCAACGTGATGATATCCAGATCGTTGTTGCGACTGTGGCGTTTGGGATGGGGATTAATAAACCCAACGTTCGCTTTGTGGTGCACTTTGATATTCCGCGCAATATCGAATCCTATTATCAGGAGACAGGCCGAGCCGGGCGAGATGGATTGCCTGCCGAAGCGATGATGCTTTACGATCCAGCAGATATCAGTTGGCTGCGCCGCATGTTGGATGAAAAAGATGATGGTCCGCAGAAGCAAGTTGAAGCGCATAAGCTAAACGCAATGAGTGCTTTTGCTGAAGCGCAAACCTGTCGCCGCCAAGTACTGCTTAACTATTTTGGCGAGTACCGTGAGAAACCATGTGGTAACTGCGATATCTGCCTCGATCCACCTAAGCACTTTGATGCCACGGAGCAAGCTCAAAAAGCGCTCTCTTGCGTGTACCGGGTAAATCAAAGCTTTGGTATGGGCTATGTAGTCGAAGTTTTACGTGGGATGCAGAATATCCGTATTCGTGAAAACGGTCATGACAAACTGTCGACTTATGGGCTGGGGCGTGAAAATAGTCATGACTATTGGGTCAGTGTTTTTCGTCAGTTGATCCATAAAGGTTTGTTGTTCCAAAACATCACTCGCAACTCCACTTTGCAATTGACGGAAGAGGCAAGGCCGCTGTTACGCGGTGATATGTCATTAGAGCTTGCTGTACCACGCCTTGATACCGCCGCTCGCGCCGCTAAATCAGACAAGCTGTCGAGCAAAAACTACGATAAGAAGTTATTTGCTAAGTTGCGTAAGCTTCGTAAAGCCATTGCGGATGAAGATGGTTTACCACCATACGTAGTGTTCAGTGACGCGACATTAATTGATATGGCAGAAATACTACCGACTTCTTACGGTGAAATGCTTGCCGTAAACGGAGTGGGGCAGCGTAAGCTAGAAAAGTACGCCGACCCATTCTTAGATCTTATTCAGGAGCACTTAACAAATCATGGCTGATGTCACACCACAAACGGAATTTGGTCTGCTTGATTATCAGGTAGAAGAGGGGCGCATCATCATTCGTGCTCCGCAGTTTGATTTTGATAGCTTTCCTCAGTTAGCTGACAAACTGGTCAAACTGCTATCGGCTTCAGTGGTCGAAAAGCAGTGGGATGCAGATATCCACTCTTGGTTGATTGATTTTGAAGGTTGTCAGCTATTCTTAAAATCAGAGCACTACAGTGAGAGTATCTGGTTTGAAGCACTGGCAATTGAAGAATCTAAACCAGAGCTCGATTTTCTGGCTTCACTATTTAGCAAAGGTTTCTAAGCTGATTTTAATACGCTAACGATTGCGTAGCCTTAGCCAGTTGCAGCTCAAATTGGTTAATGTATAATCGCCCGCCGCGATAGTTATCACAAAAACATCGCGGCTAGTTTCTTTTAACATTGTTGGTAAGAGTCTTTCCTTGGCTTGGAATGGATTCGATTTGGGTTCCCTCACCCCCAAACCAAACTAAAAAGGTATCGCATGAGTAACTTTACCCCTGCGCAGCAGCGCAAAGCCCTTTTTCTATTAGTTCTGTTCCACCTGATCATTATTGCATCGAGCAATTACTTAGTTCAGCTGCCCTTTACCGTTTTCGGTTTCCATACCACTTGGGGCGCATTTACTTTCCCATTTATTTTCTTAGCGACTGACTTAACCGTTCGTATTTTTGGTGCTCAGCTTGCTCGTCGCATCATCTTCTTAGTGATGTTGCCAGCACTGGCGGTTTCATACGGCTTATCTGTTCTGTTCTATGAAGGTTCATTTCAAGGGTTGAATCAGCTTGGGGAATTTAACCTGTTTGTTGCGCGCATAGCGATCGCAAGCTTTATGGCTTATTTGCTGGGCCAGATTCTGGATGTGCATGTCTTTAACCGTCTGCGTCAGCTAAAACAGTGGTGGGTTGCCCCGACATGTTCAACGCTATTTGGTAATGCGTTAGATACCATTGCTTTCTTCGCGATTGCCTTCTATCAAAGCCCAGATCCGTTTATGGCCGAGCATTGGACAGAGATTGCGCTGGTGGACTACGGCTTCAAATTAGTCATCAGCTTGGGTCTGTTTGTTCCTATGTATGGCGTATTGCTGAATTACTTGGTCAAGAAACTCACCGCAGTGAACCCTGACTTTAAAGTGGTTGGCGCTAAGTCTTAATTGAAATGACCAACAAGAAAAAGCCCGAGGAATACTATTCCTCGGGCTTTTTAGTATCTTTCGAACATTGCTCAGTTGAGATTAGTACTCAACAATCGAGAGTGGCCAACCAATATCACTTTGACGGTTTGCTTCTATTTCGAGTTCAGCAGCGGTCAAAGGGTTGTCTTTAAGCCACTGCGCTTTTAGCGTTAGGGTCAGCTTATCATCGTTAGAGCTTAGGGTAATGTTAGGCTCAAGCTCAGGGTTACGACGATGAGTTAATAACACCGCTAAACGCAGCAGGCGTAACACTCGTTTGGCACTGTTGCTGGATAAAGCATGCTGCTCCGGGAGTGATGTTAGCTGTTCACGATAGCGGCGCGTGAGCTCACCTAAGAGATGCTTTTGTGCTCGCGTGTAACCAGGTAAATCCAAGTTTTGCAGCAGGTAAGCACTATGTTCGCCTCCTTTTTTGAAATCGATAGTCAAACCGATCTCATGTAGCTTGGCTGCGGTTTCAAGCAGTACACTACCGTGCGACTCTGCGATCCAATCAGACTGACATTCAGCGAGCAGTTTAGCTGCCATGTTGGCAACTTGCTGACCGTAAGCGACATCAATTTGGTAGCGGCTCTGAACGCTACAGATAGTGCGAGCACGAATGTCGTCTTGCTTTAGCTCATCAACCATTTCATACACTAGGCCTTCACGTAGTGCGCCACCCGCAAGCGTCATTGAATCAATCTCAAGTAGCTCAAAAATCGCGATGAGAATAGAAAGGCCGCTAGGGAAGACTAATGCACGCTCTAGGGTCAGTCCTTCTATCTCAAGCTCTTCAAGGTGATCGGCTAACATTGCTTGTTTTTGCAGGCGTTTCAGTTTGGCGTGAGTAATAACCTCATCCATCCCTTGCGCCAACATGATTTCTTGCAAAGCCTGAACAGTGCCTGATGCGCCGACACATACATCCCAGCCAATTTGAGTGTACTGTTCCAAGATAGGTTGCAGTGTCTCTTTGGCTGCTTGAATGGCATTGTTGAAGTTGGTTACGGTCAACTGACGATCTTTAAAGTGGCGCTCCAGCCAAGTGACACATCCCATTTTCAGACTAGTCAGTGCCTTAGCTTCAAAACCTTCACCAATAATAAGCTCGGTACTTGCACCACCAATATCAACCACTAAACGTCGACCACTACCACCAGAGGTATGTGCGACCCCTTTATAGATAGTCGCTGCTTCCTCTTCGCCGCAGATCACTTCAATCTTATGACCAAGTATCTGATTGGCTTTTTCCAGAAACAGGTCCACGTTAGTTGCGGTACGCAGCGTAGCGGTACCCACGATGCGAATGTTCTCTTTAGGAATATCTTGCAGTCGTTCTGCAAATAGACTCAAGCAGTCCCAGCCGCGTTGCATGGCTTCTAGGCTTAGCGCGTTGTTTTCGTCTAAGCCCGCTGCAAGGCGAACTTTGCGTTTGATTTTAGCCATCGTTTGTACGCTGCCATCAATGTGACGCACAACGAGCATATGAAAACTGTTCGACCCGAGGTCGATGGCTGCGTAAAGCGGAGATGAAACTGCTTGGCTCATAGACGACTTAAGAATCCTTTTGTTGACGTTGACGAGAGCGATTGTTGTTGCGACGGTTGCCTGAACGAGAACCACCTGTATTGGTGCGACGTTGCTGCGGACGGTTTGAACGCATACGTAGCGGTGCAGGTAAATCTTCAATCAAAGCACTTGGGTCGTAGTCTGACACGGGAATCGCGTGCTCGATGTACTCTTCAATCGGAGGAAGGTTAATCGCGTAGTCTTCACAAGCAAAGCTAATCGAATGGCCGCTCGCGCCAGCACGACCTGTACGGCCTATGCGGTGTACGTAATCTTCGCAGTCATCTGGTAGGTCAAAGTTAAACACGTGCGTTACTTGAGGAATATGTAGACCACGCGCTGCAACGTCTGTTGCCACTAATAGGTCAACTTCACCTTTAGTAAACTGCTCTAAGATACGCTCGCGTTTCTTCTGCGGTACATCGCCTGTTAACAAACCAACACGATGGCCGTCAGCAGCCAAGTGGCCCCAAACCGATTCACACTTATGTTTAGTGTTAGCAAAGATGATCGCGCGCTCAGGCCACTCTTCTTCAATTAAGGTTTGCAGCAGAGCCATCTTATGTTCATTAGAAGGGTAAAACAGCTCTTCTTGGATGCGATGGCCGGTTTTAACTTCTGGCTCAACCACAACATGCTCTGGATTATGCATGTGCTCGAATGCCAACTCTTGAACGCGGTAAGAAAGCGTCGCTGAGAACAGCATGTTCAAACGCTCTTTTGGTTCAGGCATACGACGGAACAAGAAACGAATGTCTTTAATAAAACCAAGATCGAACATGCGATCGGCTTCATCAAGAACAACCGCTTGAATGTTGTTTAGGTTAAATACGCGTTGCTTGTAGAAATCGATAATACGACCGGTAGTACCGATCAGAATATCCACACCATCTTCAAGCTTAGCTAGTTGCTTGTCGTAGCTTTCGCCGCCGTAGGCAAGCGCAGCTTTAATGCCTGTGCTCGCAATTAGCGGCTCAGCATCATTGTAAATCTGAATTGCCAACTCGCGTGTTGGTGCCATGATGATGGCACGCGGCTGATTTGGCTTACGACCTTCATGTTCTGAAGTCGTCAGTAGGTGGTTAAATGTAGCAGTCAGGAAAGCGAGTGTCTTACCTGTACCCGTTTGGGCTTGGCCTGCGATGTCTTGGCCGGTGAGCAGTACCGGCAACGCCAAAGCTTGGATAGGGGTACAAAATTCAAACCCTTTCTTCTCCAAACCTTCAGTAATTTGAGGGTGTAAACCCAAATCGGCGAACTTTTGCTCTGTGATATGCGTCTTTTTCATGGTGATAGAATATCAGCTAAAGCTTGCAATAAGAAAGTAAATACATTCCAATAGGGCATCTATTTACTGGTTATCATCCAACCAGTTTCAAAAAACACATTGGAGTGGAAGATGAGTGATAAGATTTTGCAGCTTACGGATGACGGTTTTGAAAACGACGTAATCAATGCTGCAGGCCCTGTACTAGTGGATTTTTGGGCAGAATGGTGTGGTCCTTGTAAGATGATTGCTCCTATCCTGGACGAAATCGCAGATGAGTACGAAGGCAAGCTCACTATCGGTAAACTAAATATCGACCATAACGCAGGTACTCCACCTAAGTTTGGTATCCGCGGTATTCCAACATTGCTTCTTTTTAAAGACGGTAATGTCGCAGCAACCAAAGTTGGTGCGCTGTCGAAGACTCAACTAAAAGAGTTCCTAGACGCAAATCTATAAGTAGTTACTGAGCAAACCGTGCGATTTGAAGAAATGCACGGTTTTGTTTTTGCTGCCTAACAAAATCTAGACTAGGCTAGTATTTAGTGCTAATTTATCGCACGTTAAATAAACAAGTTTCTCTTCTTGGTCGATCCTGTGACCAAATTCATCTTAACTAAATAACAGATCCTATTTTGACTAAAAAAGTATCCACCACCATGAATCTAACAGAACTGAAGAACAGACCTGTGTCTGATCTTGTTAAACTTGGCGAAAGCTTGGGCCTTGAAAACCTAGCTCGTCTAAGAAAGCAAGACATTATCTTCGCCATCCTAAAAGCTCACGCGAAAAGCGGCGAAGACATTTTTGGCGACGGGGTTCTGGAAATACTTCAAGACGGTTTTGGCTTCTTGCGCAGTGCAGACAGCTCTTACTTGGCAGGCCCAGATGACATCTATGTATCTCCAAGTCAGATCCGCCGCTTCAACCTTCGTACAGGTGACTCGATTGCCGGTAAGATTCGTCCACCAAAAGACGGTGAGCGATACTTTGCTCTACTAAAAGTCAATACAGTTAACGATGACAAACCAGACAACGCGCGTAACAAGATTCTATTTGAAAACTTGACGCCACTACACGCAAACGAGCGTATGGTGATGGAGCGTGGTAACGGTTCGACAGAAGATATCACAGCACGTGTTCTAGACTTAGCTTCACCAATCGGTAAAGGTCAGCGTGGTCTGATCGTTGCTCCACCTAAAGCGGGTAAAACAATGCTGCTGCAAAACATTGCACAGAGCATTGCTTACAACCACCCAGAGTGTGAGCTAATGGTACTTCTTATCGATGAACGTCCAGAAGAAGTAACTGAGATGCAACGCCTAGTTAAAGGTGAAGTGGTTGCGTCTACGTTTGATGAGCCTGCATCTCGCCACGTACAAGTTGCTGAGATGGTTATCGAGAAAGCAAAACGTCTTGTTGAACACAAGAAAGATGTAGTCATCCTGCTTGATTCTATCACTCGTCTAGCTCGTGCATACAACACAGTTGTTCCATCATCAGGTAAAGTTCTGACTGGTGGTGTCGATGCTAACGCTCTACACCGTCCTAAGCGCTTTTTCGGTGCTGCACGTAATGTAGAAGAAGGTGGTAGCCTGACAATTCTAGCAACAGCGCTAGTAGATACAGGCTCTAAGATGGATGAAGTTATCTACGAAGAGTTTAAAGGTACAGGTAACATGGAAATTCACCTGAACCGTAAGATCGCCGAGAAGCGTGTCTTCCCTGCAATCGACTTCAACCGTTCAGGTACTCGTCGTGAAGAGCTTCTAACTAAGAATGAAGAGCTACAGAAGATGTGGATTCTACGTAAGATTGTTCATCCAATGGGTGAGATCGACGCGATGGAGTTCCTAATCGACAAGCTAGCAATGACTAAGACTAACGATGAGTTCTTTGACGCGATGCGCCGTCAATAGTCGATAGATTGAATTATCAAACGCCACCATATTTGGTGGCGTTTTTGTTTGCATTATCTATTGATAGCGAGCACAATGGTGCAATATGTTACAAGGAGGTTAACATGCAACAAGGAATGTTGTCGTCGGTACTCCTGTCTATCGCACTTCTTACCGGAGTACCTACCGTCGCTGCAACTGAGATGGAACCTCAGCGTGTGGAGCAATGGTTACAAGAATCTCAAGTTCACGATAAAGTCGCTGAACTCCTTCAGTATGTGGTTGAAGATGATACTGATGGCCTTAACTTTGCGTTGCAAAGGCTATCTCTTCCCGTACAAGAAGTTTCCCGCTATCTACTGCTAAAGAAAATTGAAGACCAAAACCTGATTTTGACACCTAAAATGGCGCTGTTTGTTGAGCAGCAACAGTCAATGGTGCCAACCTACCAAGTGTTAGAAAGAGGGGATGGCTATGAGTTTTCAGTCCCTGCTTTTAATTACCCAGCGATTGCCAACCGCTTACTCAAACAGTGGCGTCAAGATCAGTCAACGCTTGCCTTTGTTTTAGATGCTGAGCGTGGTGAGCTGGATTTGAAAGATTGGCTGACTGGTAGCGATTACCAAGTACAGACTCGTGAAGCTCTGCTGATCCGCGAACTCGATAGCCTCTCACCTGAAGCAGTGAATAACCTCGCTGAACAGTTGACCAAAGCTCCGGTAGTCAGTTGGTTACCTTCATCTCAAGTCATGGTGCGATTAGCTCAAGTCAGTGAAAATCCAGATGTTTATAAACTTCTGTGGCTGATGAAAGCTGACTTTAACAGTGAGTCCGAACTGGTGCGACTGGCTAAAGTGGCAGATAGCTTTTCTTTAGAGCAAGTGATGCAAGCCTCGAATAACCCAAGCCTCAAAGAGCGAGCGATTACCGAACTGACCAAAGTTAGGCCAATGTCGAGCGATGTAAAAGAGTTTCTTATCGCGCGAATGGCGGCATCTGATGATGCAAGGTTCATTGCTGGTGAACTTGCACGCCAAGGTTACTCATCGTGGCTAGAAGAATTAGCCAGTAGCAACCAAAAAGTAAATAGCCGCGCGATCCTCAGTGTGATCGGACAGTAAGGCTAAGACATATAACCACACGAAAAAGAGGGATCGAATGATTCCTCTTTTTGTTATACTGCGTGCAGATTAACCAGCCCACAATTAGGTCTATGAGTTTTAAGGATTTACGCGACTTTGTCGCTCATCTAGAAAAAGAAGGGAAGCTAAAGCGCATCTCTCATCCCGTTGATCCCGACTATGAAATGACGGAAATCAGTGACCGTACCTTAAGGGCTGGCGGCCCAGCTCTACTGTTTGAAAACCCAATCGGCTACGACATGCCTGTACTGACCAACCTGTTTGGTACTCCGGAGCGTGTCGCGATAGGTATGGGGCGACAAGATGTCAAAGAGTTACGTGAAGTCGGTAAGTTGCTCGCTTATTTGAAAGAACCTGAGCCACCAAAAGGTTTTAAAGACGCATTAGATAAGTTACCAGTGTTCAAACAAGTATTGAACATGCCTGCTAAGCGTCTACGTAAAGCCCCTTGCCAAGAGATTATCTGGCAAGGCGAAGAAGTTGATTTGGATAAAGTGCCAGTCATGAGTTGTTGGCAAGGTGATGTCGCGCCGTTATTGACTTGGGGACTGACCGTTACCAAAGGGCCGAATAAGAAGCGACAGAACCTAGGTATTTACCGCCAGCAAAAAATCGCTAAGAACAAAATCATTATGCGTTGGCTAGCTCACCGTGGTGGCGCATTAGATCTACGTGACTGGATGGAAACCAACCCAGGTAAACCCTTTCCTGTTTCCGTCGCTTTTGGAGCCGACCCAGCAACGATTCTCGGCGCAGTAACGCCAGTGCCAGATACATTATCTGAGTACGCATTTGCGGGTTTGCTGCGCGGCAAAAAAACCGAAGTCGTCAAATCGGTTAGTAATGACTTAGAAGTCCCAGCTAGCGCTGAAATCGTTATGGAAGGCTACATTGATCCTAATGAGTTCGCTGATGAAGGGCCTTACGGTGACCACACCGGGTACTACAACGAAAAAGAAAAGCACCACGTCTTTACTATTACCCACATCACAATGCGTAAAGAGCCGATTTATCACAGTACCTATACTGGTCGCCCACCTGATGAACCAGCAGTACTAGGCGTAGCACTCAATGAAGTGTTTGTACCTATTCTGCAAAAGCAGTTTCCTGAAATAGAAGATTTCTATTTACCACCAGAGGGTTGTTCATACCGCATGGCGGTAGTGACAATGAAGAAACAGTATCCGGGTCATGCTAAAAGAGTCATGATGGGAGTCTGGTCCTTCTTGCGTCAGTTCATGTACACCAAGTTTGTTATTGTGTGCGATGAAAAGGTCAATGCACGCGATTGGGATCAAGTGGTAGCAGCGATGACTGAACATATGGATCCGGTCAGAGATACATTATTTATTGAGAATACCCCAATTGATTCATTGGACTTCGCTTCTCCGGTCGTTGGCCTCGGCTCGAAAATGGGGCTAGACGCAACAGTCAAATGGGATGCTGAGTTGGTTGGCTCGGAGCAATCCGTAAAACAACATACCCAATTGAGTGAAGCTGCGCTTAAGAGCTTTATTGAGCATAACCCAGAAGTTATCGATATCTATATCCCATCGACAGCTAAGAATAACAGCTTTGCTATTGTCACTATGGATAAGCAGCACGCTGGTCAATCTAAGCAGCTGGCGCAAAAGGTAGAGCAGTTCTTGCTCGAGCGTGGCGCACCTAAATTCATCGTTGTCTGTGATAGTGATGTGAATGCAAAAGATTGGAACGACATTATCTGGGCTGTGACTACTCGTATGGACCCAGCACGAGATACCAAGCAGGAAGCGGGCACTAATCTGTCTTGCTCTCACCTTGTGTTGGATGCCACTAATAAGCTGGAAGGAGAGGAGGTTGTCAGAGAATGGGGCACACCTATCAAGAAAGATCCTCAACTTGTGGCAAAAATTGATGCGATGTGGGATAAGTTGGGTATTCTATGAATCATTCCGTCATCTTGTTGCCAGATAGCATAGAATTCGAAGTACAAGATGGACAAACGGTGTTGGAAGCGGCGCTCAACAATAATATCCGCTTTCCTCACCGATGCCAGGTTGGTGCATGCGCTGCCTGTTTGTGTCGTAAACTAGAAGGAACAGTCTCTTATCACCTTGAACCTATGCTCACAGAGAAAGAGCAACAACAAGGATGGATATTTGCTTGCCAAGCCTTCGCAGAAAGTAAATTAGTGCTTACTTTTGAAGAGTAAGTAAGAGGAAACCATGACTATTCAATGTAAAGTAAAGTCAATCCAGCCGTTGGCTTGCAATACTTACCAAATTCTATTGCACCCAGAAAGCCCAGTAAGTTTTAAAGCTGGCCAGTACCTAATGGTTGTGATGGGTGAAAAAGATAAAAGACCATTTTCTATTGCGAGCAGCCCATGTCGCCATGAAGGTGAACTGGAACTGCATATCGGTGCTGCAGAACACAATGCTTACGCTCACGAAGTAGTAGAAGCGATGAAAACTGCACTAGAGCAAGACGGTGAGATTACTATCGACGCGCCACACGGCGATGCTTGGATCCAAGAAGAGAGTGAGCGTCCTATTTTGTTGATAGCAGGTGGTACTGGTTTTAGTTATGTGCGTTCTATCCTCGATCATTGCATCGCGCAAAACAAAACTAACCCTATCTACTTATACTGGGGTGGGCGCGATGAATGCCAGCTATACGCGAAACCAGAACTTGAAGAGATTGCGGCGAATAATCGTAATGTTCAGTTTGTACCTGTAATAGAAGAAGCCCCAGCTGAATGGCAAGGAAAAGTAGGTAATGTTCTTCAAGCTGTAGAGCAAGATTTCGATTCGTTAGCAGAGTATGACATCTATATCGCTGGACGCTTTGAAATGGCAGGCGCTGCGCGTGAGAAATTTACCCTAAATAAGCAAGCGCAAGCGGAAAGAATGTATGCCGATGCTTATGCTTTTATATAAAGCTTAAGAATTCAGGTTAAAAAGGGAGCGTTTTGCTCCCTTTTTTTATGCTTTTGCATACAAATTCAACGAACGGTCATTTTTTTCAATTTTATTTGAAAAAGGGCTTGCGCTTAAATCTCAACTCCCTATAATGCGCTTCCACTGACACGGCAGACGCCACAAGGCTTCAGCGGAAAGTCAGTAAAGCCAACTAGCTAAGTTTCAACTCAAATCGAGTGAAACAAAAAATTCAAAAAAAGTGTTTGACACTTCAAATTGAAACGCTAGAATGGCTGCCTCTTCCGAAGTGATGTGAGTCACAAAGAAGAAAGCTCTTTAACAATATAAACCTATCAATCTGTGTGGGCACTCGTTGATGATAATCCAATTAGAAACTTCGGTTTCAAATTAGGTTTCAATGAAACGAAGTGACCATTGAATCTTCGGATTCAGCACAGT
>NZ_JCAFVV010000012.1:0-79159 GCF_059295395.1 Vibrio sp. SCP2
AGTTGGAGTGTCGTACTCAACGTGAGAAGTTGCGATTGTGATACCGCGCTCACGCTCTTCTGGAGCGTTATCGATAGATGCGAAGTCTTTCGCTTCACCGCCGTACACTTTTGCAAGTGTTGTACAGATCGCTGCAGTTAGAGTTGTTTTACCGTGGTCAACGTGGCCGATAGTACCAACGTTTACGTGCGGTTTCGTACGTTCAAATTTTTCTTTAGACATGAGTTGTCCCTCTAGGTACGGATTTAGGTGGCTTGAATGACCACGCAACCAAAAAGTCTTGGTGATAAACTTCTCTCAATCACTAAACGTAGTTTAGTAAAGAGAAAGTATCAAAAGGAAACATTGCTTAGAGCTGGTGCTGATAGGCAGACTCGAACTGCCGACCTCATCCTTACCAAGGATGCGCTCTACCACCTGAGCTATATCAGCACTCAAATTAGAGTGGAGCGGGCAGCGGGAATCGAACCCGCATCATCAGCTTGGAAGGCTGAGGTAATAGCCATTATACGATGCCCGCAACACGTAACTCTGTGAGCTATTTCCTTAAGAATATGGTGGAGGGGGACGGATTCGAACCATCGAAGGCAGTGCCAGCAGATTTACAGTCTGATCCCTTTGGCCACTCGGGAACCCCTCCAAATTTTTAATCCATTTTTCTCGTGCTCTAAAAAGAGATAAGCGGAAAAATGGTGCCGACTACCGGAATCGAACTGGTGACCTACTGATTACAAGTCAGTTGCTCTACCTACTGAGCTAAGTCGGCATAAGTGGTGCGCATTCTATTGAATGATTTTCTGCCTTGCAATAGTAAATTTAAAAAAAAACTTCTTTTTCTACTGATTGGGCTTATTTGTTGAAATTTCGCCCAATTTATCGGCAAAAAATACGCGAATGTCGACGATGTCGTTTGCAATCTTGTTCGGTTGTTGTATTTTCGCTGCTCTATCGTGAAACCAAGTTAGGATGACTATGACTCCATATCTCTCATTTAATCGTCAACAATGGGCTGAATTACGCAATTCAGTGCCAATGACATTATCCGAGACCGATCTGGTTGAACTTCAGGGTGTGAATGAAAGCCTCACGATGGAAGAAGTGGAAGAGATCTACTTGCCTTTAGCCCGTCTGCTTAACTTATATGTTGCTGCCAGACAGAGCCGTAATTCAGTGCTCAATAACTTCCTCGGTAATCAAGGCACTGCGCCACCTTTTATCATTGGTATTGCCGGTAGTGTCGCGGTAGGTAAAAGCACCACAGCTCGTTTGCTTAAAGCCTTACTGTCACGCTGGGATAACCATCCTAAAGTTGAGCTCGTAACTACTGATGGGTTTCTTTATCCGAAAAAGGTGCTAGATGAACGCGGTATTCTTCATCGCAAAGGCTTCCCTGAATCTTATGATATTAAGCGTTTAGTCGAGTTCGTTTCTGACGTTAAGGCCGGAAAACCACACCTCGAAGTACCTGTTTACTCGCACATCACCTATGACATTACCGAAGAGCTGAAAACCGTCGACCGACCTGATGTGCTGATCATCGAAGGATTAAACGTCTTGCAAAGCGGGATGGATTATCCACACGATCCACATCGCGTCTTTGTTTCAGATTTCTTGGATTTTTCGCTTTATGTCGACGCAGAAAGTGAAGTGATAGAGCAGTGGTATGTCGAACGCTTCTTAAAGTTCCGCCAAGGCGCCTTTACCAAGCCAGGCTCTTACTTCAGTCACTATACGCAGTTGACCGAACCAAAAGCGATCGAGAAAGCACACAGTATTTGGCAGTCGATCAATGGGGTTAACCTAGACGCCAATATCCTGCCAACCAAAGGCCGCGCCCACTTAATCTTGAAGAAAGGTCAGGATCATCAAGTGGAAGAAGTTTTTCTGAGGAAGTAGCGCTGCGCTTGGGAAATAAGATTCGGGAACGGGCTTCGCCCTACGGAGAACTGGAGAGTGGTTAGGGTTGGCGGATAAACGTCAACCCTTTTTGTTTGGAACGCCTTGCTACGGAAATGGGATGCGGGATACAAATAACTGGATAAGCAGGCTTGTCAGACTAGTTTTCCAGCAGCGAAGCGGTCCATAGGGCGAAGCCCGTTCTCGATTCCCTAGCGTAGCATTCCCGAGGACGAAATCCGTTCATAACGCGAAGCGTTCTATCTCCCTTCCGGCCCATATTGATTTTCGCCATCCGTGCCTTTTAAGAAACCACATTCAACTAAAATCCATAGACCACAGACTAGAGCAGCAAATGACGTCGCAGCCTGCAACATAGACGGCTGACCGGCTAGTGAAGGATCGCCGACTGGTACTGTCATGCGTCCGATAACGAGTGGGATGTTAAGCAGCAGCCACCAGCTTGATTTACCGCGGTCATGCCAGCGTTTAGCGGTAATCGCTAGATCAGGAACCAGAATGACGATCAGAAACACAGGTAGAATCAGATGTGCGATCGAGGGAGCGAGAACATTCATCCCCATCGCAAAGCCAACAATCATCAAATAGTAAACCACGTTCCAAATCCAATAGGTTTTACGCCCTATTCGACCTTGAAACGAAAACAGTAATTCTTTCATCGACATCATTTATACCTAAAAAATAAAAAGTTAGAGCCTGTTCGCTCCAAAAATACTAGTTAATTACTTTCTGAAAACACGCTTTATCCATATCTCGAATGTTAACCGTTAAGCTATGAACATGACTCGCCTGCTCTTGCAACACAGTCATCAACTGGCGAGATAACTCTCTTTTCTGCTCTTCGGTTCTGCCATCAAGCAATTCAAAGCTGATATGAATAAAATCAACACTATCTCCCGCTTCGCCTACCAGCCAGTTATGGCAACGCAAAGAGCGGGATTTTACCGAATCCACATCGAACAACCCGCAAGTTAACGCGACATGATGTAAGTCTTCAAGTAAGCCTTGAACATTAACGCGTTCGTCAACAGAGTTGGAGTATTCCATTACTAGGTTCGGCATAGTATTCCTCAAATGTAAGAGAGTTTCACAATAAACAAAAAGTGCACAACACTATTACCAATTTCTATGCTGAATTCCGAGCGGGTTTCCACCAATCTGTTCAATGGATCACTGATAGAAAGCAGATTAAGGTGAGATATGAGCGATCACAGCTCCAACCAATGGGTGATATCCAAATAAGACATGACGGTAATCATGATCTCCCCTATTTTATCTGTTATATTCTTACGAAGATTTTTTACATTAATTGATTAAATACGGAGATATTCCTATGCGTCGTCCTGTAGTGATGGGTAACTGGAAGCTTAACGGCAGCAAAGCAATGGTGAAAGAGCTGCTAACTGGTCTTAACGCTGAACTTGAAGGCGTTGAAGGTGTTGACGTAGCTGTCGCTCCACCAGCTCTTTACCTAGATCTAGCTGAACAGCTAATCGCAAAAGGCGGTAACAAGATCATCCTAGGTGCTCAAAACACTGACCTAAACAACAGCGGTGCATTCACTGGTGATATGTCTCCAGAGATGCTAAAAGATTTCGGCGCTACTCACATCATCATCGGTCACTCTGAGCGTCGTGAATACCACAACGAATCTGACGAGTTCATCGCTAAGAAATTCAACTTCCTAAAAGAGAACGGTCTAAAACCTGTTTTCTGTATCGGTGAGTCTGAAACTCAAAACGAAGCGGGTGAAACTGAAGCAGTATGTGCACGTCAAATCAACGCAGTAATCGACGCTTACGGTGTTGAAGCGCTAAACGGTGCAATCATCGCATACGAACCAATCTGGGCTATCGGTACTGGTAAAGCAGCAACAGCTGAAGATGCACAACGCATCCACGCTTCTATCCGTGCGCTAATCGCAGAGAAAGACGCAGCAGTTGCTGAGCAAGTAATCATCCAATACGGTGGTTCTGTTAAGCCTGAAAACGCAGAAGCTTACTTCTCACAACCAGACATCGACGGTGCTCTAGTTGGTGGCGCATCTCTAGATGCTAAGAGCTTCGCAGCAATTGCTAAAGCAGCGGCAGCAGCTAAAGCATAATTTTTCTTCTTATTTGAAAAATTCTCACTGAGGTCAGCGCAAGCTGGCCTTTTTTGTGTCTGGCACATCAATCAAGTATCCTACGCTTTTCCACACTAACGATAGTTGTACCGAATGCAGGATAAGCATGGCCTTCTAACAGGCTCGATTCCCCTAGTACTTAGGCAGATGACCGTTCCCATGACCTTTGGCATGGTGGCGATCTTGATGTTTAACTTGGTGGATACGTTTTTTATCTCGCTGCTAGGTACCGAAGCTCTCGCTGCGATTAGCTATACCTTCCCCGTCACCTTTGCAGTCAACTGCATCACAATGGGTATAGGTATGGGGCTCTCGACCAATATCGGTCGCTTGCTCGGACAAGGTCAATCGATCGTCGCTGCGCGCTTTTCTTCTCATGGCTTACTGTTAGCCGTATTGCTGGTCGCACTCGCCTCTACACTTGGCCTGTTTACCATCGAGCCACTGTTTCTATTTCTTGGTGCAGAGCAATCACTACTGCCACTTATTCATCAATACATGGATATTTGGTACCTAACGATTCCGCTATTGGTCGTTCCTATGGCTGGCAACAGTGCCATTCGCGCAACTGGGGATACCAAAACACCCGCCAAAATTATGATGCTCGCTGGTCTTATCAACGGGGTACTCGATCCGCTACTGATTTTTGGTTACGGACCTTTCCCAGAATTGGGCATTCAAGGAGCTGCCATTGCCAGTGCAATGAGTTGGTTCGGCGCCTTAATTGGCTCGCTTTACGTGCTGATTAAACGAGAGAAACTACTTGCCCTTCCTTGCTTTAAAACACTCTGGCTCGACTGGCAACAAATCCTAAAAATCGGCACACCGGCAGCTTTGTCTAATGCTCTTACGCCCTTGTCGGGGGCTATTTTGATGATGATGCTCTCGACTCATGGCACCGCAGCCGTCGCCGCTTATGGTGCGGCGCAGCGAGTCGAATCGATTCTTATCTTAGTTTTGATGTCTTTAACTTCAGCCCTAACACCATTTATTGCCCAAAACATGGGCGCCAATAACCCTGCACGTAGCTTTGCCGGGTTGTTTTTAAGCATGCGTTTCTCGATGGTGTTTCAGGCCGGCATTTTTATCATGATGGTGCCACTGAGCATTCCACTCGCAGCTTTGTTTTCACAGGAACAAGCGGTAAAAGATCTGCTTTGGCACTATTTGTTAGTCGTGCCTTTTAGCTATGGTTTCCAAGGCGTGATGATGATGTTGGTCTCTGGCTTAAACGCCCTGCATGAACCGCTTAAGGCATTCCAATGGAGCTTTATGCGTCTGTTTCTCTTTACCCTACCTTGCGCTTGGTTAGGTGGTCAGCTGTATGATATTGAAGGGCTATTCATTGGTATTGCGGTAGGCAACATTATTGGTGGCACAAGTGGTTACTTATATGCGCTAAAACTCAGATCTCAACACCTTTCCCCGGCGGCATAAAACAAAACACCGACTCTTGGAGTCGGTGCAGTCTATCTGGAAAGGTAGAGATTAATCGACTATGGCTATCTCTTCTTCCTCTTCCACTTCTAAATCTACATCTAATGGCTCTTGAGAAAGAATCACACCGGTATTGTCAGCGTAGAGGTAATCTTCAGGAAGGAAGGTCACGCCACCAAAGTTGACTGGCACATCCACTTCACCAATGCCTTGTGAGATAGCGCCGACAGGAATAGAAGCGATCGCTTGGATACCGATACTCATGTCTTCCAGCTCATCGACTTCACGAACACAGCCGTAAACCACAATACCTTCCCATTCGTTCTCTTCCGCAAGCGATGCGAGCTCAGCATCTATCAGTGCGCGACGCAATGAACCGCCACCATCAATAAGCAGCACACGGCCTAAACCGTCTTGCTCTAGGATTTCACGAATCAAGCCATTATCTTCAAAACACTTTACTGTCGTGATTTGCCCCGCGAACGATGCACAACCACCAAAGTTACTGAACATAGGCTCTACAACATCTACTTGCTCTAAATAAATGTCGCACAAGGCAGAGGTATTGTATTCCATAGTATTCCTTCCCATACCGTTCGTTATCTCCATCGAGTATATAAGGTCATTAAGTCATTGCAATGACATGTATCATTTAACTGACCAGAGTTTGAGCTATAACCACTCCAGCAAACAATAAGTTAGTCACCATAGAGCACTTGACTATCACCGGCATCATTGGGGCGATCTGCGCCGGTTTTTCTGCCTGCCATACTGCTTTACCGTGTTTAAAGGTAACAAGCAGGCTAAGTAGAAATGGCAAGCTAATCCAAATTGGGCTCGGTTGATGGATTAAGTAAGCGGCAAAAGCCACCACAGCGCCGCTGAGCAGAGCAAAGTGATATTGCTTAGCGCGCTTTTGCCCTAGACGGACAGCAACCGTTCTTTTGCCACACACCTCATCATTTTCAATATCACGCATATTGTTGATATTAAGTACAGCGACAGCCAAGAGCCCACAACCAACCGCGGGCAAGATAAGTAGAGGCGCGACAATACCGGTATGAAGGAAATAGGTACCCGCCACGCCCAATAAACCAAAGAAGATAAACACGGAAATATCGCCTAAGCCGACGTAACCATAAGGCTTGTTACCTACGGTATATGCGATCGCTGCAACAATCGCTAAGACTCCTAACCCGATGAAAGCTAAGATGCTCTGTAGACTCTCTAGCGCATACATCACTAAGGTGAGACCCGCAATCACCGTCAAAACCACATTAATGATCATTGCCTGCTTCATGTCCTTTTGAGTCACAGCTCCAGACTGAATCGCACGCATAGGCCCGAGACGATTTTCGTTATCGGTACCTTTAACAGCATCGCCATAATCGTTGGCTAAGTTAGAAAGGATTTGTAGCAGCGTTGCAGTCAGAAAAGCCAGCAAAGCAACCACAGGTGAAAACTGATGCGTGGAGTACGCCAATACACTACCCGTTAAGATAGAGACCAAAGCCAAAGGCAAGGTTTTAGGGCGAGCGGCGTCAAGCCATATTGTTAGAGACTGTTTCATGGATACCAGTTTAGCCACAGTTACTTGAACTAGAATTGTGGCACATCAATCCTATCGGTGAAAAACAAAAAAAGGTCACCGAAGTGACCTTTTTCCAAAACTTGACCTAAGTTAGGCTTATTTTACGCGACCTACGTACTCACCAGAGCGAGTATCAACTTTGATCACTTCGCCAATCGCGATAAATAGAGGAACGCGAACAACAGCACCTGTTGATAGTGTTGCTGGCTTACCACCTGTACCTTGAGTATCACCTTTCAGACCTGGATCTGTGTCTGTTACTTCAAGCTCAACGAAGTTTGGTGGCGTTACTACGATTGGGTTACCGTTCCATAGTGTTAGCATACAAGTGTTGTTTTCTACCAACCACTTAGCGTTTTCGCCAACCGCTTTTACATCCGCAGCGATCTGCTCAAATGTTTCGTTGTTCATAAAGTGGTAGAATTCGCCGTCGTTATATAGATAATCTAGGTCGATATCCATTACGTCTGCAACTTCACAAGTTTCACCAGACTTAAAGGTTTTCTCTAGCACTTTACCAGAAAGAAGCTTACGAATTTTTACACGGTTGAACGCTTGACCTTTACCTGGCTTAACGTATTCGTTTTCCAAGATAACGCAAGGCTCGTTATCAAGCATTAGTTTCAAGCCGCCTTTAAATTCATTGGTGCTAACAGTAGCCATTTTTTCCTCTTACATTCTTAGAGCTAAATTCAATGCCGCACATCATAACCCGAAAAGTTGTTTCTGTTGAGCAAAACTGGCTCAAACAGCTAGCGAATGGGATCTCTGATCCTGCAAAACTGCTTGAGCAGCTCGAAATAGATCCTAAGCCATGGCAAGACGGATTTGCTGCTCGCAAGCTTTTTGCGCAGCGTGTTCCGCAAAGTTTTGTTGATAGAATGGAAAAAGGCAATCCTTACGACCCGCTTTTACGTCAAGTTTTACCGCTCAGCGAAGAGTTTGAAGTCCACCCTGGTTACTCCAATGATCCACTCGAAGAGCAAAACAATGCTATTCCAGGTTTATTGCACAAGTACCGCAACCGCGCGTTAATGATCGTCAAAGGTGGCTGCGCAGTTAACTGTCGCTACTGTTTTCGTCGTCACTTTCCCTATGACGAAAACAGGGGATCCAAATCAGTTTGGCAGCAAAGCCTAGAGTATGTAACCCAGCACCCAGAGATTAATGAGATCATCCTTTCTGGTGGGGACCCGCTAATGGCAAAGGATGAGGAACTGTTGTGGCTTATTGATCATATTGCCGATATCAAGCACATCAAACGCCTGCGCATTCATTCCCGCTTACCTGTCGTCATTCCGGATCGTATCACTCAAGCGCTGATTCAGATGCTGAGCGAAACCCGCCTGCAAGTGGTGTTAGTCACGCATATCAACCACGCTAAAGAGATAAATCAAGAACTGAGAGATCGATTAAGCCACCTTAAGCAAGCAGGTGTTACTCTTTTAAACCAAGGTGTTATGCTAAAAGGAGTCAATGACAGCGTTGAGTCTCAGGTTGACCTCAGCAACGCTTTATTTGATGCTGGCATTTTACCTTATTACATTCACGTGCTAGATAAAGTACAGGGCGCTGCACACTTTTACATCTCTGACCAAGAGGCGAAAGCCATCATGGCAGGGCTGATGGAGCGAGTCTCTGGATATCTAGTACCAAAGTTAACGCGCGAGATTGGTGGGCGTACCAGTAAAACCCCACTCGACCTACATTTAGAATAATGATGAAAAACACACGCGGCTTTACGCTAATAGAATTGGTCATTGTCATCGTCGTACTCGGCATTCTTGCTGTTACTGCCCTGCCTCGTTTACTCGACCTACAAAGCGACGCCCGAACTTCTGCCTTACAAGGTTTAAAAGGAGCAATGCAAGGTGCCAACGACCAACTCATCGGTATATCTGCTGTTGAAGGTCTCGACACCGCTGCGAGTTCGTCAGTCACCGTAGAGGGTGAGAGCGTCAGCATCGTTTACGGTTATGCTAAAGCAGACAATGCCAATGCTTGGGAAAAAATCATTGATGCCAACATTGCAGATGCTACTTTCGGGGCTGATGGTGCCGATTGGTATTTCAGCAATACTAACGCCAATGATGGAATTATCTTGTATATGCCAAGGAGTCGTCGTCAGTCTTCTCTCAATTGTTACCTGCAATATAACGAAGCAACCTCAAACGCCTCACCCAGTATTAACTTGACCACCACTGGTTGTTAATTTTGTCCTTAAGATAAAAATCTTTTGTTCGATAGACAGGTCTGAACTATGCATACTCCGACGTTTTGGAGGTCACGATGCAACCAGACATGCAACCCACTATCGAACAATTTCTCGACCTAGGCCCATTCAGTTGGTGGGCTCTACTCTGTTGTGCCGTTAACGGTATTCTTATTGGCGTTGAACGACAAACACGCGGCAAACCTGTTGGTATTCGCACCTCGATTTTGGTGATTTCGGGGACCTACTTGTTTATGTCAATGGCGGTTTCACTCTCACCCAATACATTAGATCAAGCGCGAGTGCTCGGTCAGATCATTACTGGCGTAGGATTTCTTGGCGCAGGGGTAATGATGACCCTAGATGGCAAAATCCATGGTGTCACCTCCGCTGCCGTCATATGGGTATTGGCGGCCATCGGCATGATGATTGGTCTCGGTTATATGCAGCAATCCGTGATCCTCACCGTACTGGCACTCACAGTACTACTTGGCGTCGATAAAGCCGAGAACCGGATCAAAGCCCTACGCCGTGGCGTTCACCAAAAATTTCAAAAACGAAGAAACAAACAAAACTCGTGATCTCTACGAGCAAACCAATACAAAGCCTTTGTTTAAAGTGCAATTTTTGATTCGAAACAAGGAATAGCTCGATAGTTAATCGCTCTGACAAGAGAAGCAAATAGGCTCACGTTTCCATCTACCACTTTTGGGTAGCATGGCTCTATGTTTATACCAATGTAGGGTTTGATTATGTTTTACGTGCATATGCTCCTGCTTCTGACGGTTATATTTATCGGTATCCGCCATGGAGGCATAGCTTTCGGTTTGCTCGGGGGCTTGGGTGTTTCGGTTCTCGCGTTTGTATTTGGTGTCGCGCCGGGTTCGCCACCAATCAGTGTTATGCTGATCATTCTCGCCGTGGTCGCGGCCTCTGCGACGCTAGAAGCAACGGGTGGCCTCAAGCTATTAGTGAAGTTTGCTGAGCGATTATTGCGTAAGCATCCAAGCCAAATCGTGTTTCTTGGCCCACTTTGTACCTATTCATTGACGGTATTAGTCGGCACGGGTCACTCTGTTTACCCTCTTCTTCCTGTTATCTATGATGTGGCCTACAAGAAAGGCATTCGCCCTGAGCGCCCTATGGCGATGGCAACCGTTGCATCACAAATGGGGATTACGGCTAGCCCGATCGCCGCTGCCGCTGCGGTAGTAATGGCAACCGCAGCCGATAACCACTTGGACATCAGTCTGGTTAACGTGCTACTGGTGACCATACCTGCAACGTTAATTGGTGTACTGGTTGGCTGCTTGTGGAGCCTGAAACGCGGTAAAGAATTGGATCAAGATCCAGCCTTTATCAAGCGTTGCCAAGATCCCGAGTTTAAAGCTCAGCTGATTGATGAAGTCCAGCAAGATGAAAGCGAGCCAGCCAGTCAGCAAGTGGCAAAACGCGGTTTAGGCATCTTCTTAGCCGGTATCGCAACGGTTATCTTTGTCGCAATGTTTGGTAAAGATCTCGGCTTGCTACCAGACGGCGTTAAAATGTCCGTCGCGATTCAGTTCTTGATGTTGTCTGTCGGTGCTTTGATTCTGTTAACGACTAAGGTAGAGCCGAAAAAGATCGTCCATAGTAATGTGTTTATCGCCGGTATGACCGCGGTGATCATTATCTTCGGTATCGCGTGGATGAGTGACACCATTATCGGTTTCCACAAACCTTACTTGATCAGCTTAGTGAGCGACATTGTGGCTGCGCACCCTTGGACGTTTGCCATTGCCATGTTCGTGGTGTCGGTATTCTTGAAGAGCCAGGCAGCGGTACTGACCATTATGCTACCACTCGGTTTTGCGATGGGCATCCCTGCACCTGTACTAATCGGTGTGCTTCCAGCTTGTTATGCGTATTTCTTCTTCCCATTCTATCCAAGTGATCTTGCGGCGATTACCTTTGACCGCTCAGGTACGACTGAGATTGGTAAGTACGTACTTAACCACAGCTTCTTGCTGCCAGGCTTTATTGGCGTGATTACCGCAACGACAGTGGGTTACGTGCTATCGACTATGCTAGTCAACTAGCCTTATTCCAATAAACAAAAAGCCAGTTGGTCTCCCAACTGGCTTTTTAGTTCAATATGAAGCTGGCTTAGAATAGCTCTTCAGCAACCTTGAATAGGTCTTCACGTACTGGACGCTTCATGTTCTCGATAGCGTCGATGATATCGTGGTGAACAAGTTGCTCTTTTTGAATACCTACACAACGACCACCTTGACCTTCCATCAATAGGTGTACTGCGTAGTTACCCATGCGAGATGCAAGAACGCGGTCAAATGCAGTAGGACGACCACCACGTTGGATGTGACCAAGAACGGTAGCGCGAGTTTCACGACCCGTCGCCGCTTCAATCTCTTTCGCTAGTTCGTTAGCATCCATCATTAGCTCAGTCAGAGCAATGATCGCGTGCTTCTTACCTTTAGCGATACCATCTTGGATATTGCCAATCAGCTTTTCTTTATCCAGACCCGTTTCAGGAGTGATGATGTACTCACAACCACCTGCGATTGCAGACATTAGCGTTAGATCACCACAGTGACGACCCATGATCTCAACGATCGAGATACGCTGGTGAGAAGATGAAGTATCACGTAGACGGTCAATTGCGTCGATAACAGTGTTCAGTGCCGTTAGGTAGCCAATTGTGTAATCCGTACCTGCGATATCGTTATCGATAGTGCCCGGTAGACCGATACATGGGTAACCCATTTCTGTTAGCTTTTTCGCACCCATGTAAGAGCCGTCACCACCAACAACAACTAAAGCTTCGATACCATGCTTTTGCAGGTTTTCGATCGCTTTCTGACGCACTTCCACTTCTTTGAATTCAGGGAAACGCGCAGAGCCTAGGAACGTGCCGCCTTTGTTGATTACATCAGAAACGCTTGAACGATCTAGCTTTTCGATACGATCTTCGTAAAGACCTAAGTAACCATCGAATACACCGTAAACTTCTAGTCCTTCAGATAACGCCGTGCGAACCACGCCGCGAACTGCCGCGTTCATACCTGGTGCGTCACCGCCACTCGTCAAGACACCGATCTTCTTAATCATGCTCACCCTCGATTTTTGGGAATCTTATTTCAATTTTTACGTTAGCCGCTTTCAATAAGCCACCAACTTAATTCCTTTAACTGCGCAATATGTTACCTTTCCTAATTAGGATTACTACATTTATTTGCGTCAAATTATGTAACTTTTCTACTTATGTAAGAGTATTACAGCTTTGCTCATTGACATCATTGATACATATCAGGATCACAGTTAAAACTAGCATCGCTGAAAAGATAGCCAATAAGTGGCACTTTTGCGTTACCAATCTTGCGACTTCTGCCCTTTTTCTGCCCCTAACACCACAGAATAAGGATCCTGATGGATCAGTACATCTGAATGTGGATAGAGCTCAAGCAGTTTATCTTCCACTTCGTCAGAGATTCGATGCGCTTCAATTAATCGGATATTGTCTTCCATCTCTAAGTGCAGTTGGATAAATCGAGTTGGCCCTGACATTCTGGTTCTTAGTTGATGAACTCCGAGCACCCCTTCCACTTTTACACAGCATTCTCGAATTGCTTTCAATTCTTCGTCGGGCAGCTTGCGGTCGAGTAAAGTTTGAATCGCCTCTTGCACCATTTTGAACGCGCTATAGAGGATGTAGACACCAATTGCGACGGCAAAAACTGAGTCTGCTTGAGTAATCCCAAACCAGCTCAAACCTAGCGCGAGCATAATCGCTGCATTCATATAAAGGTCAGATTGATAGTGCAGTGAATCTGCGGCTATCGCTTGGCTACCGGTTTTCTTCACGACATGCTTTTGGAAACGAACTAATGCAAAGGTGACTAAGATGGCAAACAAACTGACGTAAACACCGTATTCAGGGGACTGCAACTCGTGTGGTCTAAAGAAGCGTTCGATACCATTTAAGATCAGAAATACCGCAGAGCCAGAAATAAACATCGCCTGTGCCAAAGCCGCCAGAGATTCGGCTTTGCCGTGACCAAAAGTATGCTCTCGGTCAGCAGGTTGAAGGGAGTAACGTACCACAACGAGGTTAACCAGAGATGCCGCGATATCGAGCATTGAATCGATCAAAGAGGCGAGTAAGCTGACGGAACCCGTTACCCACCAAGCCCCAACTTTGACCACCAATAGCAGCGTCGCAACAATCGTGGCCGTCCATGCAGCCATGGTGACTAAGCGAGCATATTCTTGTTTCATAGTGCTTTGATTATTAAACAAACATCTTCTAAGTATAACCTTACAATTGTTGAATAAAAATGGCATAAAAAAGGCGGCTAAAAAGCCGCCTATGAATAGTCATTGATTCTAAGCCTTGTTCAAACGCTGTTGCATTTTCTCTTGGCATTTTGCCGAACGCTCTTGTTGCAGTTCAACAAATTTTGTTTTCTGCTCAGGAGTTAAGATGCTCAGCATCTGATGCTGTTTCTCTAGCATTTTCACCTTACGTTCCGTTTGCTTTTCAACCATAGTCTTAGCTAGCTCGTTTGCCGCCGCTTGGTCAAAGTTATCCGCTAGAACCAATGCCTGAACCTTCTCTTTTTGAGCTTGCATCTCTGCATGGCGAGCTTCAAAGTTCTCTTTAAAGGCCGCTTTCATTTCTTGTTTGCTTGCCTGACGCATCTCTTTCATCTGGTCTTTTTGCGCATCGGTTAAGTCAAGTTGACGCATGATTCCGCGGTCAAAGCCACCGCCACACTCGCCATGACCACCTTTCTTACCATCTTTGCCACCGAAAGCGAACGCACTCGCTGTGCCAAGAGTTAGAGGAAGAACAACTGCCGCTACTACTAGTTTCTTTGCCATTTTCATAATCGTACCTTTCACTTTGTCTATTGGATTGAGCTGTTCTCACAGCGCTTGAGTGTAGAATACGACTTACTGCGTAAAGCAACGTATTGAGAGAGTAAAGAATCGTAAAGAGCGATAATGACCCTAAATCAATTGGTCATTTAACAGTAATATATAGATATCCAACTTATGTAGAGACCTTGTTATGCCAAATATCTTATTGATTGACGACGATACCGAGCTAACCAGCTTACTTAAAGAAGTCCTATCCTTTGAAGGCTTTGATGTGTCTGAGGCAAATAATGGCGAAGAAGGACTGGCACTGCTCAATGACAAGATTGACCTTATCTTACTCGATGTCATGATGCCTAAACTCAACGGAATGGAAACCCTCAAAAGACTGCGAGAAAATTGGGAGACGCCAGTGTTAATGCTGACGGCTAAAGGCGAAGAGATAGACCGAGTGATTGGCTTAGAGCTGGGCGCGGATGATTATCTGCCAAAACCTTTTAGCGACAGAGAACTGCTGGCTCGCATTCGCGCAATCCTACGTCGTACGCAAAGCACTGCTGCAAGCAAAAGCTCGAAAAACTCTGACTGCATTGAATATCAAGACATCCAAGTCTATCCCGGTAAACAGGAAGCTTACTGTCAGGGAGAACAAATGGAGCTCACTACCACAGAATTCGCTCTGTTAAGCCACTTTATCCAAAACCCTGGGCAAACCCTAACCAAAGAAGCGCTGAGTTTGGATGTTTTAGGTAAGCGTCTCGCCGCTTTCGATCGTGCTATCGATATGCACGTCTCCAACCTGCGTAAGAAACTGCCAGAACGTGAAGATGGCAAATCACGCATCAAAACCTTACGTGGACGCGGCTACTTACTGGTTGAGGAGGACTAATGCGCCTACCTAAGATCACTAGCTTGTATGGACGTATCTTCGCCATATTCTGGTTTACCATGTTTTTGGTGCTGATGGCGGTACTGTCACTGCCACATCTCGATCCACGCAAAGCGCGAGATATTCCGGTTGAGCATTACGATCGCATGATCGAACTGAAGCAAAATATCGAAAAACGCTATGCCAAAGATACCAACCTTGCCCGCATTCTATTTAAGCTCGAAGGTGGAAAACGCTCTTCAAGAGATCCTCGTCCGCGCTTCTTTATTACCGACCTAGAAGGCAACTTGCTCACAACCCAAAACCACAAAGACTTTAAGTATCGCGCGCTACAGAACTTCATTACTAGCGTCGAAGTCGATAGCGAACCCAAGCAAAAACTTTATGGTCACTACATGCTTGCTGGTCCACTGCCTGTGACGTTAGCCAAGCAAGACTTGCTGCTCTACATCGGTGTGAAATGGAATCAACCACCGCCATTCTTACTGCGCATGTTTGATAGACCATTCCAGTTATTGTTTGCAGTAATGCTAGTCAGCACGCCTTTGCTACTGTGGCTTGCATGGGCACTCAGCCAACCGGCACGTAAACTGGAACGTGCAGCCAAACGTGTCGCCAAAGGGGAGTTCGTGGTTGACCCTGAACTTGAAAAAGGCACCAGTGAATTCCGCCAAGCGGGGACGAGCTTTAACCAAATGGTAGAAGCAGTTAACCAAATGATATCGGGTCAGCAGCGCTTATTGTCGGACATTTCCCATGAGCTGCGCTCTCCACTGACTCGACTGCGGATGGCAAATGCCCTCGCGACTCGCAAACAGGGAGAGAGCCCTGAACTAGTCCGTATTGATACCGAAGCTCAGCGCTTGGAGCAGATGATTGGCGAGCTACTTGAGTTGTCTCGTATGCAGGTCGACAGCCATCTAACCCGAGAACCTCAGCCGATGGGGAGTTTGTGGGAAGCCATCCTTAGTGATGCTCAGTTTGAAGCAGAACAGATGGATAAAACCCTCACCTTCAATGAGATTCCTGAACGTATCATTTCAGGTAATCCAAAACTCTTAATGAGCGCCTTGGACAATATTGTTCGCAATGCTATCTATTACGGTACAGACCGCATCGAAGTTACTTTCACTGAGTCTAGCCAGCAAATCATGATTGCGGTTGATGACAACGGCGAAGGTGTACCGGAGCAGGAACTCGATGCGATATTCAGACCGTTTTATCGTGTTTCAACCGCGCGTGATAGGCACAGTGGCGGAACAGGTTTAGGCCTGACCATCACCGAAAGTGCGATACGCCAGCATAGCGGAACCATTGAAGCGAAACGGAGCAAACTAGGCGGGTTAAGAGTCGAAATCACTCTTCCACTCGGTGCGGAGCAATAACCCTACAAAAGAGATAGTTGATAATAGATCTCATTATCATTTAAAGTAAATTCTTCAATTATGGAGGATTTACTATGTCTCACACTTTCCCTGAACTTCCTTACGCTTACGACTCACTTGAGCCATACATCGACGCAAAGACAATGGAAGTGCATTACAGCAAGCACCATCGCACCTATTTTGATAAGTTTATCGCCGCAGTTTCCGGTACCGAGTTAGAGTCCACCACACTCAAAGATATCTTTGCCAATATTTCTCAGCAGCCACCAGCGGTGCGCAATAATGGCGGTGGTTACTACAATCACATCCTCTATTGGAATTGCATGAAACCAAATGGTGGCGGTGTTCCTCAAGGAAAACTCGGCGAGGATATTGTGTCTACCTTTGGTAGCTTTGAAGCATTCCAACAGCAGTTCACAGATGCTGCGATTAATACTTTCGGCTCTGGTTTTGCTTGGCTGATCGTCAAAGACGGACAACTTGTCATTACGTCAACCAGCAATCAAGACAACCCACTAATGGACGTGGCAGGAGCTCAAGGTGAGCCTATTTTGGCGCTCGATGTTTGGGAGCACGCCTACTACATCAGCTACCAAAACCGCCGCCCTGACTACATTGAGGCTTGGTGGAATGTCGTAAACTGGGATGCCGTGAGCGATAACTACGCAGCAGCTTTGGCCTAGACAATACGAAACTAACAACGTCAGACTTGGCGGCTTTCACGAGTCGCCTTATACTTTCTAGCCTTTGAACAATCAGCGTTAAGAGTTAGTCATGTTTGATATCGCCCTCTACGAACCAGAAATTGCCCCGAATACTGGTAACATTATTCGTTTATGTGCCAACTGTGGTGCCAACCTTCACCTTATCGAGCCGCTTGGTTTTGATCTGGAAGAGAAAAAAGTTCGTCGAGCGGGATTGGATTACCACGACCTAGCTCGCGTCACTCGCCATAAAAACTACCAAGCTTTTGTTGAGTACCTAGAAAAAGAGCGTGGTGAGTACCGAATTTTTGCCTGTACAACCAAAACAACAGGCCATCATGTCGATGCCAACTTCCAGAAAGGTGACGTACTGCTATTCGGTCCAGAAACCCGCGGCTTGCCTGCTGAACTCATCGAAAGCATGCCAATGGAGCAGCGTATTCGTATTCCAATGATGCCAGACGCACGCAGCCTCAACCTTTCTAATGCTGTCGCCATTATCGCTTTTGAAGCTTGGCGCCAAATGGGCTTTGAAGGAGCGCAGTAGCTAAAGCGAACGCTTCGGGAAACGGGATATGGGAACGGACTTCGTCCTACGGAGAGCTGGATAACTGGATAACTGGATAACTGGATAACTGGATAACTGGATAACTGGATAACTAACTTAGCTTTTTCGACAAACCTAAGGAATCAACGGTATGTTTTTATATCGCTCAATCTCGCTTTTCCGAAGCAAAGCGTTCTATAGGGCGTAGCCCGTTCCGTTATCCCAAAATAAAGCATTTCAAATCGATCTAAAAAGCCGATGCTCTTGCACCGGCTTTTACAACTCTCGCTATCTAGTTTTCTAGTAGCGTAGCGTTCCTTAGGACGAAGTCCGTTCTGCCCTGCCCCTACGGGCGTGCAACGAAACCTACTGCTTCGTATGCTTTCTTCAATGTCTCAGCCGCGCGAGCTGATGCTTTCTCTGCACCTTGCTTCATCACCTGATCCATGTAAGCACGGTCAGCGCGGATACGGTGGTATTCGGCTTGAATAGGCTCAAGCATAGCAACGAGTGCTTCACCGACATCTTTCTTGAATGGGCCGTACATCTCTACGCCTTGGTACTTAGCTTCGATCTCTTCAAAGCTCATACCTGTGGCTGCCGAGTAAAGACCCATTAGGTTTGAAATACCGGCTTTGTTGTCCCAGTCATGAGCAATACGCGGTGGCGTTTCTGCATCTGTCTGAGCTTTGTTAATCTTCTTGATGATTGACTTAGGCTCTTCAAGCAGAGTTATCACGTTCTTACGGTTATCATCCGACTTAGACATCTTCTTGGTTGCATCTTGCAGGCTCATCACACGCGCATTCACTGTTGGGATGTACGGCTCTGGCACTTGGAAGATTGGCTGCTCTGGCGAGTAGATGTTGTTGAAACGGTTAGCGATATCACGCGCTAGTTCAAGGTGCTGCTTCTGATCACTACCGACAGGCACTTGGTGCGCACCGTAGAGAAGGATATCTGCTGCCATCAAGACTGGGTAGTCGAACAAGCCCACGTTCACATCGCCAAATTGGCTAGATGAGTCTTTCGAGTAACGTGCAGACTTGTCTTTAAACTGGGTCATTCGGCCCAGTTCACCCATCTGGGTGTAACAGTTAAGAAGCCAACCAAGTTGAGCATGCTCTGGTACATGTGACTGAACAAATAGCGTGCTCTTTTGCGGATCAACACCAACTGCAAGACAGATTGCTAGTGCGTCTAGAGTCGCTTCGTGCAACGCTTTCGGATCTTGGCGAACCGTAATTGCGTGAAGGTCGACAACACAGTATTGGCAATCGTAATCATCTTGCATCTGCTGCCATTGACGTAGAGCACCCAAGTAGTTACCGATACTTAGTTCACCTGATGGTTGAACACCACTCAATACGATGGGTTTGCTCATGGGAATAATTCCTTTGACTTCTTATGCTAAATAATGAAAAAAACCGCGTGGTTTCTATCCACACGGTTTACTCAGTGTACTCATTAACGAGTATTTTAAAAGATCTTTTGTCGCTATTAAGCTGAAACCGTTAAGAGTTCTGCTAAATCTGCGATGGTATCTGCGACATAATCCGGTTGAGAGGCAGAAATAGGCTCACCGTGGTTGTAGCCATAGGTCAAACCAAACGAATGACAGCCTGCATTTTTCGCCGCTTTGATATCGTTACTTGAATCACCTACCATCAACATTTCTTGTGGCTGACAGCCATGTTTCTCAAGCAGCCAATTTAGTGCCATTGGGTTAGGTTTTTTCTCTGGGAACGTATCACCACCGATCACATCAACAAAGTACTTATCAATGTCGTGCTTCGCCAGAACCTCAGGGACAAACTTCGATGGCTTGTTGGTCACTAGCGCCATTGTAAAGCCCGCTTCGTGCAGCTCTGCCAAGGTTTCCTTTACCGCTGGGTAGAGGTGGCTGAGCTTGTGTCCGCTTTGCTCGTAGTAGTCATCAAACAGAATACGCGCTTTGGCATGCAGTTCTGGATCTAAATCTGGTGAGACTGTTAGGCTGCGGCTCAGAGAACGACCAATAAGAACATCAGCGCCGTTACCTACGTAGTCACGCACTTGCTCTTCTGTCACTGCTGGGTAGCCTAATGCTTGTACTGCTTGGTCAGCAGCAACCGCCAAATCAGGCACGCTATCAAGTAGCGTACCGTCTAAATCGAATGCGATTAACTTAATGTTGCTCATTTAATTAGTTAACCTTAGCCAGTTCAGCGCGCATTTCATCGATCACTTGTTTGTAATCTGGCTGGTTGAAGATAGCCGAACCTGCTACGAACATATCCGCGCCCGCTTCTGCGATCTCTTTGATGTTTTCAACCTTCACACCGCCATCAATTTCTAAGCGAATATCGCGACCAGATTCATCAATCATTTTGCGTACTGCGCGTAGCTTATCGAGTGTTTTTGGAATGAAGGATTGACCACCGAAGCCAGGGTTCACTGACATCAGAAGAATCATGTCTACTTTGTCGATGATGTACTCAAGGTGAGACAGCGGCGTTGCTGGGTTGAGTACCACACCCGCTTTACAGCCATGCTCTTTGATAAGCTGAAGTGTGCGATCAACGTGCTCAGAGGCTTCAATATGGAAAGTGATCATAGATGCACCTGCTTTAGCGAAATCAGGAATAATGCGATCCACTGGCTTCACCATTAGGTGTACATCGATAGGTGCAGTAATACCGTAGTCACGCAGTGCCTGACAGATAGGCGCACCAAAGGTTAGGTTAGGTACGTAGTGATTATCCATCACATCAAAATGAACCACATCTGCTCCTGCTGCGAGTACTTTTTCTACGTCTTCGCCTAAGCGAGCCATATCCGCAGACAGAATTGATGGAGCGATAAGGAAATCTTTCATACCTGACCTCTAGTATTGATTGGGCATCATTGCACACTGAAGAAACTTTGCGCGCAATTCTACCTAAGCTAGAGGTGAGATGATAGAGAAGTGTGATGAAATGTGATTATTTGCTTTCAACAGGTTTGAATAGCGCAAGAAGTTCATCAACTTTGTTACGCCCTGCACCATTACGGCTAATCGTGCGTTTCACCTTGACGACATTGAGCTCAGCGCCATGATAAAGGCGACGGGTCAAAGTGGTATCGTGGTTAGAAATCAGCACTGGAATTCCACGCTCAACCGCTGCTCTCTCAGCCACGTCGGCCAAAGCCGCTTGATCATCGAGAGTGAAACCATTACCTGCATACGAGGTGAAATTAGCTGTCGTTGACAGCGGCGCATACGGCGGATCACAGTAGACAACACTGCCTTTGCGCGCACGCTTAAATGTCTCGTGGTAGCCTTCACAGACAAACGTCGCTTTCTTCGCTTTTTCGGCAAAGAACTCTAACTCAGCTTCCGGGAAGTAAGGCTTTTTATATGAACCAAACGGGACGTTAAAGCCGCCTTTTTTGTTGTAACGGCACAAGCCATTAAAACCAAAGCGGTTCATATACAGGAACGCCAAAGAACGATACATCACATCATCTGTGGCATTGAACTGGCTGCGAATATCGAGGTAAGCCTCTTTGCGATTATTCTCAGGGCAGAACCAACGCTTCGCCTCAGTAATGTACTCTTGCGGGTTTTCTTTGAGGAGGTTGTACAGGTTTATCAGATCTGGGTTGATGTCTGCGAGCAAGTACTGATCATAGTCAGTGTTTAGAAATACAGACCCAGCACCTACGAACGGTTCTACCAGCTTACGAGCTTCTGGCAAGTGACGCTGAATATCTTCGACAAGTCCGTATTTTCCACCTGCCCATTTCAGGAAGGCCCGCTGCTTCTTCATCAACCGCTCTATCTATCAACCACAAATTAAGGCTGCGAAATGTAACATATTTTGCAATTAATCTCAGACAATTTTCAGGATTACACCCAGTTTCTAATTATCTTGATTGCCACGGTCAATCTCTCGTTGCACTTGGCTGAGAGACTTGGCCCAAGGCTCTACGTTTTGCAGCTCAGTAGACAACCCTTGTACCGCATCACGCGCCACTTGAATGGTTGGATAGTTTTGGTACGTCACTATGTACCAATCCACCCCATTGCGCTGAGTTGGATAGATAAATATCTGATTTGCGAGCTGGTGACGATCAATAAAATTCTGCACTTCCTCAAGTGAGTTCACTGCCGCTAACTGGAGAGTGTAACTACGTGGAGAGAAGCTTTTCAGCTCATCTTTGGTGAAAGAGAATTTGATCACGGTAGGACTTGGCGCAGCTTCCTCTTCAGCTGGGCTTTCTGCTACGGCTTCGGAATCTGACGACACTGCCGCTTGAGGCTCGGTAACCGGCTCAGTTTTCGATTGCTCGACAATTTGTTCGATTTTGCTGGTGTCCGCCTGCTCAGGTTTGCCTTCCATCAGAGCATCAACCACATCAGAGGTAATCACTACGCGCTGATGATCCTCATCGGTATTGCCAACACTCGATATTTGCTCAGTCACATCTGGTGGTAGCGAGAGCGAGTCATCTTCAGCATTCGCCATGGTTGGATCAACCACGGGTTCAGGTTCAATTGTCGCTGCGGTACTTTCTTCGCCAGCGCTCTCTTCCGATAGTGTTGGTATTGCCGTCTGTTCGATAGATTCAGTGATTTGCTGAGCTTTGTCATCTGGCGACGGCTGCGACATCATCCACCAGTAACCGCCTCCGATTAACACCAGTAGCGTGATAACCAACAGTGCAATATTGATTGGTGAACCCACAATTGAGCGGATAATGATCCTTTTTTCCACTTTTTGATCCCCTAAAGCCATGATTTCGCCAGGACGACGAGCAACTGTTCGATACGCGTTTCGAACGCGCTTTTCCATGTCATCTTCGACAAACCGAATCACCAATTGTTCAAAGAATCGATCCGCTTCTTCTTGACTAAGTGGTTCAATTTCAAGATCAATTGGCTTGTGTTCTTGACCATAACCCAAACGAGTCAGCAATGCATCTAGACTGTTCGATTGAGCGAACAACAACACATTCACCGTCCAACCTGGGTTAACCTGAGCTTCAAGTACCAACATCCACAGTTCAGAAACAAAGGATTCAGTCAGTAAGTGCGCATCATCGATCGCAATCACGACATCACAGGTCTCGCCCTGCATGATGCGTGTGAAAGATTCGACGAGAGAATCAGCTGGATTAAAAAGAGGTTCGGAAATAAGTTGAGTGAGGATAGTTGAGCGACGTTGAGATTCATCTTGGTTAGGGTAACACATCAATAACGACTGGTTTTTATCTTGCGCCCAAGCTTCTAGATAATATTGTGCCAGCCAAGTCTTACCCGCACCTGATGCACCACCAAGTGTGACCAAATTCGAGCCAAAATTAGTCAACAGTTGCAAGCGTTCTAGCAGTTCTGTTTGTGAATCTAACTCCAACACACGTGGATCATGCGCCAAGCTCATTACGTTATCCCAATGAAAATACGAGTAATACCAAGCCAACGCTTTAACCTCGTGAGGGCAAAGGTCAGATTGGTACTACAAAACAAAAAGATTTAAACAGTGCGCGCGAAGTCGATAGCTTGTTCAATGATCGATTCTGGTACACCTTTAACTACTTCAGCAGTCCCTATACTGGTAGGGAGTACAAGGCGAAGCTCACCAGAGAGTACTTTCTTATCACGCATCATATGCTTCATGAAATCAGCAAATGACATCGTTTCTGGAGTATGTACTGGTAGCTGGGCTCTTTTCAGTATAGAGATAATTCGCTCAACTTGCTGCTCATTGATAAGGCCTTGAAGTTGAGCGGTTTTTGCAGCCATCACTGTGCCTGCCGAAACAGCTTCACCATGTAGCCAATTACCATAACCTAACTCAGCTTCGATCGCATGACCAAATGTATGACCTAGGTTCAGCAACGCGCGAATTCCTGACTCTTTTTCGTCCTGAGCAACCACTTCAGCTTTAATCTCACAGCAGCGAGCAATAGCGTAAGTGAGAGCTTGCTCATCAAGTTGATACAGCTTATCGAGGTTTTCTTCTAACCAGACAAAGAAGTCTTGATCGTAGATGATGCCGTACTTGATGACTTCAGAAATACCGGCAGCAAACTCTCTTTGCGGTAAGGTTTTTAGACAATCAGTATCGATAACCACTGCTTTAGGTTGGTAGAAGGCACCAATCATGTTCTTGCCGAGTTTGTGGTTAACCGCCGTTTTACCACCCACAGATGAGTCGACTTGAGACAATAGCGTCGTCGGGATCTGGATAAAGTCGACACCGCGCTGGTAACAAGCAGCAGCAAAACCCACTAAATCACCAATCACACCACCACCGAGCGCAACCACCACTACATCACGGGCGTAACTACCTTCGAGTAGGAAGCTCATGATGGTATTAAAGGTGTCTAATGATTTGTACTTTTCGCCATCAGGCAGCTCAAGAACTGTCGCTTCACAGCCTTGTTGCTCGATAAGAGAGAGGATTTTATCCGCATACAGTGGTGCTACAGTGACATTAGAAATCACCACCACTTTTTGTTTTGCCGATAAGAAAGAAAGGTGGGCCGGATCATTAAATAATCCGGCACCAATTGAGATTGGATAGCTACGCTCATCTAAGCTGACCGTAATCCGTTCCATGGGTATTCTCCAGTTGCTAAAAAAAGTCTTAACGTTCTTCTAGCATTTTTACGATCTGGTTGGCTACCACTTTTGCACTTTGATCGTCTGTACGTACTGTGTAATCCGCAATTTCTTCGTAAAGTGGGTTGCGCTCGCCAGCTAGCGATTCAAGCACGTCACGTGGATTATCAGTCTGTAATAATGGTCGCTTCTTGTCGCGGTTAGTGCGCGCAAGCTGCTTTTCAATCGTTGTTTCAAGGTAAACAACAATACCGCGTGCAGAAAGACGATTGCGGTTTTCTTTGCTCTTGATTGAACCACCACCGGTCGCAAGTACGATACCTTGCTCTTCCGTTAGGTCGTTAATCACTTTTTCCTCGCGATCGCGGAAGCCTTCTTCACCTTCTACGTCAAATACCCAAGCGATATCTGCGCCAGTACGTTCTTCAATAACGGTATCAGAATCAACAAACTCCATATGAAGCTGTTGAGCTAGGTGTCTACCAATTGTGCTTTTGCCGGCACCCATAGGGCCAACAAGGAAAATATTGCGTTTCTCAGCCATGTTTAGCAGTAATTTACAACGTTAATTCAATGACATCGCCACAAGAAAAGCCAGTGTGATACTAGCGATGGAGATGCTTGTGGCACCGATTCCTCACAGATAATTCGTGATAAGACCCGAAATTATCTAGATAAGGTGCCATTAATGCAAATTTATTTTCGTCCCTAACCAAAATCTTACTCAATCACTACCCTTGGGGTGACGAAAATTAACAGTTCGCTTTTGCCCATTTGTTGGTAAGAACGACGAAATAGCGTCCCTAGCAGAGGCAAATCACCAAAGAAAGGCACCTTGTCGACAGCATCTGTCACGCTGTGTTGAAAGATGCCCCCGAGCACCACGGTTTCTCCATTCTCCACCAGCACTTGAGTCCCGATTCTTTGGGTGTTGATCGCCACTGCTTCCCCAGTACCGGTTTTCACCACATCACCTGGCCTATCTTGGGTCACACTCAAATCCAGAATTAGCCGATTATCTGGGGTGATCTGCGGCGTGACTTTTAAACTGAGCACTGCCTTCTTAAACGAGACGCTGGTTGCCCCGCTTGAAGATGACTCTAGATAAGGGATCTCGCTGCCCTGCTCAATATAGGCTGGCTTTTTATTGGTGGTGATCAAACGCGGGCTTGAGATGACTTCTGCTTTCGACTCTCTTTGTAATGCCGATAATTCAAGGTCAAGCAACATGTCGGAGCCAAGCTTGGCGACTTGAAATGCGATGGTCGAAGCATTGGCAGAAGTTGCGCCTAAATTCACATTAAGCATGTCATCGATTGGCACCACATCGAATACGTTATCTTCAATACTGGCGCCAATAGAAGTACTGCCATTGGTGTTACTAAATCCCCAACGTACCCCAAGCTCATCCAAGTTGCCTTCATGAACCGTGACAATCCTCGCCTCGATTTGCACCTGCTTAACGGGGATATCGAGTGATTCGACAATAGAACGAATAACATCGACATTTTGCTCTAAATCTCGAATCAATAGGGCGTTGGTGCGCTCGTCCACACTCAAAGAACCCCGAGGGGAGAGCATACTAAACTCACCACCATCGATTAAGTCAGCAATATCGGCCGCCTTGGCAAACTTAACTTGGATAATATCCGACGACAGTTTCCCTAACTGTTCCTGTAAACGCGCTTTCTCCAGCATCTGCTGCTCACGAGCATCCAGTTCCGCTTTTGGCGCGACCAAAACAATGCTTCCTTCAACACGTTTATCTAACCCTTTGATCTGCAAGATGATGTCAAGCACCTTCTGCCATGATACCTCTTCAAGGCGTAAGGTCAGATTGCCCGTCACTGAATCGGAAACAACCAAGTTGAAATCATTGTAATCGGCGATCAGTTGCAACACATTTCTAACCGGAATGTCTTGAAAGTTAAGTGATAATTTCTTACTTGGTTTATCGAGAAGGTTCGTCTTGTCTACCTGCTGACCATCGCTACTACTCGCCACGGTGACTTGCAATCGCGTCCCTTCAAGTTGATCGTGATAACGAAAGTCCCCATCAATTGCCGCTATCAGCTCGACCTTGTCAGGATGGCGAAAAACTTCAATGTCACGCACTACAGTACCAAACTCGATCACGTCAAATACCTTGATTAACGCTTCCGTCACTTGAGTTTGAGGCAGGGTAATGCTTAACCCCTGCGCCACTTTTTGTATATCAACCACAGCACGTGAGTCGGACAAGGTTAGGACAATTTGCGCGTTGCGCTGCTCATCGAGTTTGAAATCCAAGCCTTGCAGCAGATTGTCATTTTGCTCTTGGGCATAAACAACACTATGGAAGAGGACCACAAACAAGCTGCACCATTGCAAACAGCCTCTAGCAAAAGCCAGCATACCTTTTATCCTATTCATCTCTATCCGTTCTCTACTTAAGCGCTAATTTGGTTTCACGTAACTGCCAGCATCCGAGGCCGTCTGCTATGGCTTCTTGCACAAATAAATAGTCATCCGCGACCTTGGTGACTTTGCCATGATTCAGCCCCAGATTACTGCCCGAGTTAACCTGTACTAGGCGGCCAGTTGGAGCCTCAATAAGCGCTGATTTTCTTCCACCTCGGCTCATCACACCTTTTAGTTGTAATTGGCTTAACGGAAAGGTCGCCAACTGACTCGTGTTGCGTTTTGGTTGCCAACAATCTTTTGTTAACGCCTGCTGATTTATAGACAAGGCCGCTTGAGGTAGTTCGAATGGCTGCCTAACTTGGTGGGCAGTATATTTGGGGCTTTGAACATCAATGAGCGGGGCAAGTTCATACACCCCCACTTCAGCATCACGCTTAAGTTGTGCTAGGTATTCCTCAAGCGGAGCTTGATTTGCCTTGCAGCCAGAAACCAAAGCAATCAAAGGCAATAGCCGATTAATTTTCATCTTTGACCTCACTTTTAAGCTGATAGGTGTAGGCTCGAGCGCGAAAATGCAGCGTGCTGCTTTCTAAACTGACACGATGCCAATAGACATCATCAAAATTTATAATTCGCGCTAGCGAGGCAATCGCCGCAGAAAAGTCACCGATATCGTGATAGTCACCGGTCAATTCAATGTTGAGTGGAAGCTTGTACAGAAACGTTTTATCGTGCTTTTGTCCCCAATCAATTCGAGTAAAGGTCAGGGAGTTTTGTAAGCCGACCTGATTAACTGACGCCAACATAGAAGCGAGCTCTTTTTGCGCGGGTAATTGGCGCGATAGATAGTCATAGCGCTGTGACAGTTCATCAAGCTGAGCCTTCATTCTAGGTAACAACAACACTTTTTTCGTTTTCAATGCTATTGAGGTTTTGTGCTGCTGCTCGTGCTGTTTAAGAACATCGAGTTGTTCAAGCTCAGGCTGAACCAAAAGCCAATAACCGCCTGCCTGTAACATCGCCATCAACACCGCTATCACGACTAGTTGATAAGTAAGTGGCCACTCGCCTATCTCTTCAATATCAAGGTTTAAGCGATTCACTCTGACCTCCTAAAAGAGAAAAAGAGACGCGATATGATTGGTACTTACTGGCAAATCGAGCAGTACCATGAACAATGGAATGCATCTCAACGTTAGTTACAGCGGGTGATTTTTCTAGGTTATCTAGCATGGTGGCAAGATGAGAAGTTGAATCGCTGATCCCAGCAAGCTCAACCTGTAGACCATTCATCTTTAGCTTGTCGATGTAAACACCAGCGGGGATCAGCTCGGGCAACAAATTCATAAAGTCTGTGGTTTTATTGCGCTCTTTCTGCAAACCCTCAATAACCGACAAGCGGGTTAGTAGAGCTTGATGTTCTCGTTCGACGATTTTCAGCTGGTTAAGCTGTTGGTCCAATTGTGTGCCATAACGCACAAGATAGTCATTCCGCTCAGATTGCCGATCTTGTTGCTGCTCTATGTAAATGCCGATACCCCACTGGATAACTACAGCAATGATTAGCGTAAGCATCATCAGCAGTACAAAGCGCTTGTGGCGATGATCTCGCAGCTCTTCACGCCACGGCAACAAATTGATGCTATGAAGCATGACGACTCTCCAACCAAGTGAGCGCGCGCAGAGCAATCCCAGCCGCCGATGTGAACCTATGCCCGTTAGCCAACAGATTCGCGGCTGGATGTTGGCTCGTTGTTGCAAAAAGAGTCAGCGGATTGAGAAGCTCACACTCAATGGCAAAGCGCGTGCTGATTTCATTCGCAAGAGCAGGCATGGTAGCCCCTACACCTGACAGCCAAATCCCTTTAACACTCTTGCCGTGCATTGAAGCAATAAGCTGTAAATTGCGTTGGATTTTATCTAGTAACTCAGCGGTGAACTCTTCACGGCTTTGCGCCAGACTTAAGCAAAGGTTTGAATCCACCTCTTTTTCATGGGTTGCCAAAACGATGTCTTTGCAAAAAGGCGTTTTATCAGCAAGGTCCATACACAACGAAGCGTGGTCAAAACCAACATCAATCATAAGCCAGTCGGCTTTAACCTGTTGTCGTGCAGCAAGCTGCCAAATATGCACTAAAGCATGGGCACGTAAATCAACCACTACGGGTTGAAAGGCAGCGCTTTTGAACACTTCAACTCTAGGGTCAACCAGCTCTTTTTTCGTCGCGTATACTTGGTAGTGAGTTTGCGATGACTGTCTATCCGCGGTCAGCGGGACATAATCTAAGTAGAGTTCATCAATTGAAAACGGAGTTTGATGGGAAAATGCGTCAGAAATAGCATACTCAATTTCATTGTCGCTAAGCCCGCTATCTATCTGTAATACCTTACTTATTACCGCGTTATCTGGTATCGCCAATGCAACTTTCGTACTAAATCGCGGCAAACTCTTCCTTAGTTCTTTGAGTTTCTTTACAATTTTCTGATAATTTGACATATGGTTATCAGAGAAAATGCCCGCTTCGATTGGCAATTCTCGATAGTCGACAAGAGCAAATGTGCCCTTGTTTGGCTTGAGAACCACCGCTTTAATACTGTGGTGTCCAATTTCAATGCCTGTAACTAATGATTTACCCATGCAGCTTAGCTCCGTACTTTTTGCTTAGCTCATTTGCTTAAATTGATGGTTAAATAAGCACATAGACAAAATGAGCTAGATTTTTAGCTTAAAGTACAAGGGTTTACATTTAGTGAACCCAATCAATCAGGGAATCTCCGGTGAAGTTCATAAAGCGACTACTTATATTCACATTGATTTGCATAATTCTTGGGGTCGGTACGATATTCGGCTTCTACTTGTATGTGAAGCCAGAGCTACCAGACGTAGCAACATTGAAAGACGTAAAACTGCAAACTCCAATGCAGGTGTTTAGCCAAGACGGTAAACTGATCTCCCAGTTTGGTGAGAAACGTCGTATCCCCGTTGCTTATGACGATATTCCACAGCATCTGATCGAGGCGCTAATTGCAACAGAAGATAGCCGCTTTTACGATCACCCAGGTATCGACCCGATCGGTATCACTCGTGCGGCCGTAGTGGTTGCTCTTTCAGGCTCGGCCAAGCAAGGTGCAAGTACCATTACTCAGCAGCTAGCTCGTAACTTCTTCCTTTCCAATGAAAAGAAGATCATGCGAAAAATCAAAGAGATCTTTATTGCTATCCATATAGAACAACTTCTTAGTAAAGAAGAGATCATGGAGTTATACGTCAATAAGATCTTCTTAGGCTATCGCTCTTATGGCTTTGGTGCCGCAGCGCAAACCTATTTTGGTAAAGAGCTTCAAAACCTCACACTCAGTGAAATCGCGACGCTTGCCGGCATGCCAAAAGCGCCTTCAACCATGAACCCTATTTACTCACTCGAACGTGCGACGAACCGTCGTAATGTCGTGCTACTGCGTATGCTTGACGAGAAATACATAACTCAGGCGGAGTATGATGAGGCTCGTGGTGAAGAGATCGTTGCTCGCTATCATGGTGCAGAAATTGAGTTAAGTGCTCCATACGTTGCAGAGCTAGCGCGAGCTTGGATGGTTGCTCGCTATGGTCAGGAAGAAGCGTACACTTCTGGCATGAACATCTACACCACGGTAGATTCAAAGCTTCAAGCAGCCGCAAACAAATCAGCAATCAACAACTTGCTGGCTTACGATGAGCGTCACGGCTATCGCGGTGCAGAAAAGGTTCTTTGGCAGCCAGGTAAACCTGCGCTTGATGAACAGCAGATAGATAAGACGCTCGATAACGTTCCAACCTATGGTCAGCTCGTTCCTGCTGTTGTCACTGCGGTTGATAACAAGCAAGCAACCATTTGGGTTAAGGACCAAGGGATCAACACGTTAGAGTGGGATGGCATCAAGTGGGCACGTAAATTCCTGACTGATGATCGCCAAGGCCCACCACCAAGCAGTGCCAAAGATGTCTTAGCTGAAGGTGAGCAAATTTGGGTGCGTGAAGTTGAAAGCACAGTTGAAGGCCAAGAGCCAAGCATCGCTTGGCACCTAAGCCAAGTACCGAATGCGAACACCGCATTTGTTGCTATGAACCCCGAAAACGGCGCAGTACTCTCGTTGGTTGGTGGTTTTAACTTTGTTCATAACAAGTTTAACCGTGCCACTCAGTCGGTACGCCAAGTTGGTTCAAGTATTAAACCCTTTATTTATGCCGCTGCAATCGATAAGGGGCTAACACTTGCGACCCTGATCAATGACGCTCCGATTAACCAATGGGATAAGAGTCAAGGTACAGCTTGGCGACCAAAGAACTCGCCACCAACTTACATTGGCCCTACTCGCTTACGTATTGGTTTAGCACAATCGAAGAACGTGATGGCTGTGCGCGTGTTACGTGAAGTCGGCCTTGATGAAACGCGCCAATACTTAACACGCTTTGGTTTCGATATAGACCAAGTGCCGCGTTCAGAAACCATTGCTCTTGGTGCGGGTAGCTTAACACCAATGAAAATGGCTCAAGGCTACTCAGTGTTCGCGAATGGTGGCTACTATGTAGAACCCTTCTATATCAGCCGAGTAGAGGGCCCATTTGGTGACCTAGAATTCGAAGCATCACCAAAAGTCGTCTGTCATCAAGACTGTACTCAAGCTATCACGAGTGACAATGAATTTGCCGAGCAAGATGTGACAACTGAAGTCACTGAAGAGCCTCAATATGCTCCACAAGTGATCTCAGAGCAAACTGCATTCTTGATGCGCGAAATGATGTACAGCAATGTCTGGGGTGGCGGTAACTGGCGTGACGGTACAGGTTGGAACGGTACCGGTTGGCGCGCTCAGAAGCTACAACGTCGCGACATTGGTGGTAAAACCGGTACTACTAACGACTCTAAAGATGCTTGGTATAACGGTTATGGCCCAGGAATGGTCGCTATCGCTTGGGTCGGTTTCGATGATCACACGCGTAAGCTAGGTCGAACCAAAACGAACAGTAATCTAGGCAAAGATCAGATTACTGGCGCTGAAGCAGGGGCAAAAACAGCCCAGCCAGCCTGGGTCGACTTTATGCGTACAGCACTTGCGGGTGTTCCTCAGCAAAGCAAAACGATTCCACAAAATATCGTACGAGTTCGAATTGATCGAGACTCAGGTCTCTTGACCAATAAGTTCGACTCTAGCTCTATGTTTGAATACTTCTTAGAAGGTACTGAACCTACCGAGTACGTCACCAGTGAGATTACTGACAGTATCTACACTTCTGATGGCGGCGAAGAGCTGTTCTAACGTATTACAGCACGAAAAGAAAAGAGGTTGATGCTTTCACATCAACCTCTTTTTTTACCTGTAACTTATCAGTTGTCTTCAAGCTGAGTTTTAATAGCTTGAGCTAACTGTTCAAAGCGAGATCTTAGCGGAGAGCCTGGTCGATATGCCAAGACGATACTGCGTGAAGGGACCGGATTGGTAGCTGGGACATAACATACCCCATCTTTCTCTTTTTCTTTCGGTAACGACAACTCTGGCAACAAAGTAATACCCGCGCCTGCGGCCACCATATTACGCAGGGTTTCTAAGCTAGTCGCTTTAAAGCGTTCATCGTCTTGCGCGCCAGCAGCAAAACAGAAGCCTAATGCTTGATCGCGTAAACAGTGCCCATCGCCAAGCGCTAGTACTGTTTTACCATTGAGCTCGAGCATATCAACTTGGTCTAGCTTAGCCCATTCATGGTCACAAGGCACTGCAATACTCAGTGGCTCGTTGTAAACTTCAACCTCTTTGAACTGCGCGGTTTCCGCAACCGACGCCAACACCAAACAATCTAACTTACCATCTTCTAACTGGCGCACCAGTTGATGAGTTTGCGCTTCATGCAAAAACAGCTCTAGATCAGGGAAAGCTTCTTTAAGCATAGGAATGATTTTCGGCAGTAGATAAGGGCCGACGGTCGGAATAAAGCCGATCTGCATAGGACCAACCATTTCACCTGCTTGACCGCTTGCCATATCCTTGAAGGTTTTCACTTCTGACAGAATACGTTTAGCTTGATCAACCAGCTGTAAACCCGCATCGGTGAACAGTACTCGGCGACTACTACGCTCTAAAAGTGCCGTGCCTAGTTCATCTTCCAATTTACGAATTTGACCACTTAGTGTTGGCTGGCTGACAAAGCAGGCTTCTGCTGCTTTACGAAAATGTTTGTGCTCAGCAAGCGCGACCAAATACTCAAAATCACGAATGTTCATTACCTCTACTCCCCACCATTAAGATAGAAATCATCTATCAAAACCATAACATTAAACGATTAGAGCTATCAAAGAATTTCTTCAATAATACACCCATCGAGACAGAGCACAGTCACTACACTGATAAGACTCCATAATAAAATTACAATAATCCGCTATTAAGGAAACCAATATGTTTGCATCTAAAGAAGGTCAAAACGTACCACAAGTTACATTCCCTATTCGTCAAGGTGACGCATGGGTTAACGTCACCAGTGACGAGCTATTTAAAGATAAAACCGTGATTGTGTTTAGCTTACCGGGCGCTTTCACTCCGACTTGTTCATCTAGCCATCTGCCACGTTACAACGAGTTGTTCTCAGTTTTTAAAGACCACGGCGTTGATGAAATCATCTGTATGTCTGTTAACGATACTTTCGTAATGAATGCTTGGAAGTCAGACCAAGAAGCAGAAAACATCACTTTTATTCCGGATGGTAATGGCGAGTTCACTGACGGCATGGGTATGTTGGTTGACAAGAATGACCTAGGCTTTGGCAAACGATCATGGCGTTACAGCATGCTAGTTAAAAATGGTGTGGTAGAGAAGATGTTCATTGAACCAAACGAGCCGGGCGACCCGTTCAAAGTGTCTGATGCGGATACAATGCTTAAACACGTAGCACCAGAATTCAAAACTCAAGAATCGATTACCGTATTTAGTAAGCCGGGCTGTCCGTTCTGCGTCAAAGCTAAACAAGCACTGATTGACAACGACCTTCAATATGAAGAGATCATTCTAGGTAAAGACGCGACAACAGTAAGTTTGCGCGCTATTTCTGGCCGCACAACAGTGCCGCAAGTATTTATCGGTGGTAAGCACATTGGTGGCAGTGAAGAGCTAGATGCTTACTTGGCTCAGTAGTAACTGAACGATAAATATTCAAGAAAAAAACGAGCTGAGTAGCTCGTTTTTTTTCGTCGTTCTTGGGTTACTTTTCTGCAGCAATCACTGAGATTTCAACCAATAGAGCTTCACGTGCCATATCTGCGGTTACACATGCGCGAGCAGGTGCATGACCTTCCGGAACCCAAGCATCCCAAACAGCATTCATTTCTTGGAAATCTTTCATATCCTTGATGTAGATAGTCGCTGAAAGCATATGCTCTTTATCACTGCCCGCTTCTAGCAGTAGCTCTTCTACCTTATCTAGCATTGTTTGAGTCTGTTCAGTAATGCCTTTCGTTGCATCTGCGCAAACTTGACCACAAAGGTAGATAGTTCCATTGTGCTTTACAATACGGCTCATTCGTTGTTTGGTTTGTTGACGTTCGATCATGTTTATCACTTTGAGGTTATTTGAGATATGCTAAGACCTCGTATGTTACCGAATTAACCGCAATCATGACATGTAAATACTGCAAAAATAGTGACTGGTTCTGGAAGAAAATAGGCCGATGCCAACGCTGCATGGATCAGCTCACTGTGTTATCCGTGTTATGTTGGATCGTCTGGTGGTTCGCTTTTCGTGACAACCCTCAGAGCATCGAATCTATCGCGCTCATTATGGCAGGCTTTGCTTTCAACGGTTTGCTGTTCCTTCATCTCTGGATGCGATTTGTCATCTTGCCATGGCGAAAGCGCAAAAAAAGAAACAATAGTTAAAACGGACTTGCTCAAAATAATCGGTGTCAGGGCAAGGAGGATAAAAAAACGAATCCTATGAGCATAGCTTGCCTATTCGATTAGGTGAGTTTTTTTGACAACGAAGCTATGGCATCGATTATGAAGAGCAAGAAAGAAAAAAGCCCCAAAACCAATATCTGGTTTGGGGCCTTCTTAGATTCTTCTAAGAAAAAGCAGTGGTACTTTAATAGACCGGGCTTTTTCTTAATAGTTCCCAAAAACTTCGATCTTTTTTGATCTTTTATTTGGATCTTTCTGAATCAGTTACTTAGGCAACGTTAACCCGTGCTATTGCTTGCTCAGCGAGGTTCACTTCTAATGCCACCTCATCACATGCGTGCTGTCTTGGGCACTGGTCGCAATCTTTAAGCACTTTCTCAGGTAGCAAAGACTTCGATGTTGGCAAGAAGGATTGCTTCATAAAGAACTCAGGAGTACGAGTCAGAACAAATACTTTCTTAATCGCCATCTGACGCGCTTTCTCAACCAGATACTGAACAATTGCGCTACCCTGTCCTTGCCCTTGCCAGCCTGCTTCAACACCTAGCGAGCGAACTTCTGCTAACCCTGAATCATAGACATACAAAGAGGCGCAACCAGTAATTTCTCCGTTGTGTTCTGCCACGGCAAAAGATCCGATATCACGCACCAACTCACTACGTGAACGTGGTAGGTTTTCACCCATGTTCGCCCAATAAGCGACCATACCTTCTAATGATTCGATATCGGTTAAACGAGCCGGACGTACATTCACTGCTGAAGCGTCGCGCTTAATCAGTCGGCCTTCGGCCTGTTCTACTGCGTAAGCAACCTGTTTTGGCGATACGCCACCAAGCGCACTACGTTTCTCTAGGCAAGACTCAATGGTTAATATGTCGTAGACATCCTCTTCAATCACTGGCGAGAACTCTTTTAGCTCAGCAATTGAAAGTTCTTCTAGTGCACAACCTTTAGCTATCGCACCAACAACCGCTACACCTACAATATGGTGCGCTTCGCGGAACGGAATCTTTTTCGCGACTAGGTAATCTGCAAGTTCAGTAGCATTAGCATAGCCTTGCTTAGCCGCTTCTAGAGTACGCTCGCCGTTGACCTTGATACCATCGAAACATAACGCTGCCATTTCCATACAGTCGTTCCAAGTATCTAGGGCATCAAACAGGCCTTCTTTGTCTTCTTGCATATCCTTGTTGTATGCAAGCGGCAAAGCCTTCACTGTCATCATCATGCCAGCGAGTGAGCCATAAACGCGTCCTGTTTTACCACGGATAAGCTCAAGAGCATCTGGGTTTTTCTTCTGTGGCATCAGTGAAGAGCCCGATGTTACTGTATCGGCTAGCTCAATAAAGTTGGATTCACCCGAATTGTAGAAGATCATATCTTCAGCAAGACGAGATAAATGCAACATCGAGATTGACGCCACTGACATCAGCTCCATCACATGATCACGATCTGACACTGAATCCAGCGAGTTACGAGTCGCACGACGGAAGCCAAGGTTATGGGCTACTTTTTCACGGTCGATTGGATACGCAGTACCCGCCAAGGCTCCAGAACCTAAAGGACACGTATCAAGACGAGTAATGGCATCTTCTAAACGTGAGTAGTCACGCTCAAACATTTCTACATAGGCGAGACACCAATGGGCAAATGTAACCGGCTGAGCACGCTGCAAGTGGGTATAGCCCGGTAAAACCGTGTCTTGATGCACTTTCGCTACAGAGACCATTTGTGCTTGAAGACGATCAAGCGCCATCAATAACTGCTGACCTTGTTGACGACACCAGAGTTTTAGGTCGGTTGCCACCTGATCATTACGTGAACGCCCAGTGTGAAGCTTTTTACCAAGATCGCCCACTTTGCCAATTAACTGCTGCTCGACCCAAGAATGGATATCTTCTGCATCTGAACGCAGGATTTGGTGCGGGTCTTCCATCACTTCAAGCTTAAGCTCATTTAGAGCAAGCTCTAGTTTCTGCTGTTCTTGTTCCGTTAAAACATCAACAGAGAGTAAAGCCTTTGACCAAGCGATTGAACCCACGATATCTTGTTCAGCTAATCGGTAATCGAAGCGCAATGAGTCGTTAAAATCTTTGAATCTCGTATCTGCTGCTTGGGTAAATCTTCCGCCCCATAATGCCATCGCGTTTCTCCTGATTACCTGTGCTCACTAGTCGTGCTGGTTAGTAAAATTGCTTTCGTTAACTCTGAATTAGATTCAGTATTGTTTGATGGTTCAAAGTTACGGCAAATGAGAACAAAAATAAAGTATTAATTCACTTTTTTAACATATTTATTCAAATCATTATTTGTTAGCCTAACACCACTCAAAAAGCAAAAAGCCCACTTGGCTAACCAAGTGGGCTCTAGATTTCTAACCGTCAGTGGTTATTTCTTCTGACTATTCAGAGCACGGATACGGCTTGATAGCGAGTAAAGGCGGATAAAGCCTTCAGCGTGGCTTTGGTCATAAACTTCATCTTCACCAAAGGTCGCAAACTCTTCACAGTAAAGGCTGTTGTCTGAACGCTTCTGTGTCACTGTCGCCTGACCTTTGTATAGCTTAACCACGACTTCACCATTCACGTCTTGAGCAAGCTCTTCTGATGCCGCCAGAATTGACTTACATAGCGGAGTAAACCAACGACCGTCATAAACTAGGTGAGAGGCTTTTACACCAAGCTCTTCACGGAACTCAAATGCAGTTTTATCTAGCACAAGTTGCTCTACTGCGCGAAGCGCTTCCATCATGATAGTGCCTCCAGGAGTTTCGTAACAACCACGAGACTTCATTCCTACTAGGCGGTTTTCAACGATATCGATACGTCCAACACCATGCTTAACACCTTTGTCATTTAGGTACACAAGTGCGTTGTACGGTGTCATGTTTTCACCATCAACACCTACCACTTCACCTTTTTCAACTTTTAGCGTTACGTATTCCGCTTCATTAGGTGCTTGCTCTGGATCGACTGTCCAAGCCCAGCAATCGTCGTTTGGTGCATTCCAAGTGTCTTCTAACACACCACCCTCTGTCGAGATATGCCAAGCGTTCGCATCACGTGAATAAATTTTCGTTAGCGAGGCAGTACAAGGGATATTACGCTCAGCTAGGTAATCAAGACACTCTTCACGACTGACAAGATCCCACTCACGCCAAGGGGCAATCACATGTAGGTCCGGTGCAAGTGCCGCAAATGCACCTTCAAAACGAACTTGGTCATTACCTTTACCGGTACAGCCATGACAAAGCGCATCAGCACCAACTTTACGTGCCACTTCCACTTGCGCTTTAGCAATGATTGGACGAGCCATTGAAGTACCTAGTAAGTACTTACCTTCGTAGTAAGCACCTGTTTTTAGAGTTGGGTAGATGTAGTCTGCCACCATCTCTTCTTTAAGGTCAGCAATGTAGCACTCCGATGCACCAGACGCTTTGGCTTTTTCTTCAATGCCTTCTAGCTCTTCTGCGCCTTGACCGACATCAGCGACGAAAGCAACTACTTCACAATCGTAATTCTCTTTTAGCCATGGAATGATCACTGATGTATCCAGACCGCCAGAATATGCGACAACTACTTTATTTACTTGAACTTTGCTCATTTTTCTTTCTCCAAATCCCGGCGCTGCGCGTGGCGGTCAGTGCTGCGGGTTACTTCCTGTTTAATCTGTTTTTATCACTCAACGCGCTATGCATTTAGCTCTAATTCTTTATTACCAACTATTGTGGTAAAAACTGGGTTCCAATGCTCTGTCCGGCAAATAGCTCGGCGAGCTTTTCTGGATAACGCCATGTTGCAACTTCAATTGGTCGACCTAAGTCATTAGCCGCTTCAAGTGCTGCGTTCACTTTGACAATCATGCCGTCAGTAATCACATGACCATTAATGAGGTTCTGCGCTTCTTTCTCATCAAGGCTTTTGATTAGATGACCTTTGCCATCTAGCACACCGCTGACATCCGACAGTAGAACCAGTTCAGCATCTAAGGCTCCAGCCACAGCTACCGCCGCTTGGTCTGCATTGACATTCATCATCTGGCCTTGCTCTGTTAGGCCAATAGAACTGATGATAGGTAGCGCGCCCGTTTGCAAAATCGCTTGCAGCACGGTTGAGTCTCCCGGTGTCGCCTTACCTACTGCGCCTAATTCTGGGTCTAGCTCTTTGACATGACATAAGCCACCATCCGCTAAACTCAAACCGACTGCATTAAGTCCATCTTTAATTGCTTGGCCTTGCAGCATCTTGTTGGCTGTTCCGGCTAGCGCGCCTGCAATCACAGGGATTTGCTCATAAGGGGTTACGCGCAGACCTTCTTTCTTGATTGTCTCAAGTTGCAGTTTCGCCATTAGATCGTCCACCAGATAACCTCCACCGTGAACGATCACAATTCGTCGCTGAGCTTGCTTTTGGTATTGGGCTATCGCACCAAATACCTGGCTTAATGTCTCAGTACACGACAGTGCAGCACCGCCTAATTTGATCACTAATGGAGTAAGTTTGTTATCTGTCATTACTTTTCCTTCCCTGCTCAATTAAACAAGAGCAGTCAGCTCTGGAAATCCGTAGTGGATGTTTAAACATTGCATCGCTTGACTTGATGCACCTTTGAGCAAGTTGTCTATCGCTGAAACAACGATGACGTGCTCGCCTTGAACCTTCCAACCTAAATCGCAGAAAGGTGTATTTTCTACATTTTGAATGTTCGGCAACGCTGACTCGATAAGACGCACTGCCGATTTGTTTTCATAAGCCGCGCTAAACGCAGCGTTAACCTGTTGTTCAGATGTGCCAGCCACCAGCTTGAGCGTAATAGTGGCGAGAATGCCACGCTTAAAATTGCCAAGATGCGGGGTAAAAATCACATCTGTGCCTAAGTGGCTGGCGATTTCGGGCTGATGACGATGATTAAAGACACCGTATGGCTGTAAGCTGACCTCACAAAAGCTATTGGTCATCGATGCTTTTCTGCCTGCACCGGAAACACCGCTAGTGGCATTGATCACAGGCCATTGAGCCGTATCCACCAAACCCGCTTCGAGTAAAGGCTTAACCGCTAACTGTGAAGCTGTTGGGTAGCAGCCTGGCACCGCTATAAGCTGACTCTGTTTAATCGCTTGTGCATTCCATTCAGCCAATCCGTAGGCTGAGTTGTCTAACCAAGCATCATGCTGGTGTTCAAAACCATAAAACTCGCTGTAGAAGCCTTCTTTCTTAACGCGGAAGGCGCCAGACAAATCAAAGACCTGGCAACCTTGCGCCAAAAACAGCGGCGCTAGGTCATGGCTCACTTCATGTGCAGTGGCAAGAAAAACCACATCCGTTTGATTAGCCACAGCTTCAACATCTTTGAGAGGAAGTACAGGTTGACTAATAATTCCAGCCAGCTTGCCGTGAAGCTGTGCGATGTCTTTACCTGCATCAAGGCTATTGGCGGAAACATATAAACCTGATAGCGTAAGTTCAGGGTGTTTATGTACCATCAAAGCAAGCTCTGCTCCGGTATAACCGCTTGCGCCTATGATTGTGGTTTTGAGCATCTCAGACATCCATTTTGAGTAAAAAACGCCATTTCGATAATGACTATAAATTTAAATTATTAAGCTTTTATTGGTTTTTTATTCAATAAAAGTGATTTAATATGTGTTTTACCTTCTTAGCCGAACTCTGTCAACAGGGAATGTAAACTAAATATGCAATTACCAAGTTTTATTGAGGTCTACAGCGGCCTGATTTCTACCTCTTCTATTAGCTCAACGGACTCCAGTTGGGATGAAGGCAACGCAAAAGTGATTGAAAAGTTAGCGACTTGGCTGAAAGACGTAGGCTTTGAAGTCAACTTAACTGAAGTAGAAGCGGGCAAATTTAACCTAATCGCCAAAAAAGGCTCTGGTGAAGGCGGACTGCTTTTGGCAGGGCACAGTGATACCGTGCCGTTCGATGAAGGGCGTTGGAATTTCGAGCCACACGCGTTGACGGAAGCGAACAACCGATTTTATGGCTTGGGTACAGCGGATATGAAAGGCTTTTTTGCCTTTATTATAGAAGCGGTTAAAAAAGTTGATTGGAGCAAACAGACCAAACCTCTCTATGTGCTCGCAACATGTGATGAAGAGACAACTATGCTCGGCGCACGCCACTTCACTAAAACCGCCCCATTTAAACCGGATTACTGCATCATCGGCGAACCAACTAGCCTAGTACCTATTCGAGGTCATAAAGGTCATGTTGCCAATGCGGTGCGAGTGACCGGTAAATCGGGCCACTCATCTGATCCTGCTTTAGGGGTTAATGCTATCGAAATCATGCATGAGGTTTTATTTGCCTTAATGCAGCTACGTGACAAGCTGATTAAAGAGTATCACCATCCAGGATTTGCCATTCCTAGCCCGACGTTAAATCTAGGCCACATTCATGGTGGTGACAGTGCTAACCGTATCTGCGGCTGCTGTGAACTGCATTACGATGTTCGTCCTTTGCCGGGCATCAGCCTAGATGGACTAGATAACATGCTGCGCGGCGCACTCAAAGAAATCGAAGCCAAGTGGCCGGGTAGAATCTCGATCACGCCGCTTCACGAGCCTATCCCCGGCTACGAATGTCAGCATGACCATCCATTTATCGGTGGCGTTGAAGAGATCTGTGGCACCAGCTCTGAAACAGTAAACTACTGTACTGAAGCCCCATTCTTGCAGCAGCTATGCCCAACACTGGTTCTAGGCCCTGGCTCCATTGACCAAGCCCACCAGCCAGACGAGTTCCTCGCGTTTGAATTTATCGATCCAACCATAGATGTATTGTCGAAAGCGATGCATAAGTATTGTTTTTAAATACAGAGCGCGAACGCTTTGCTGCGGGATCAAGGGAACGGGCTACGCCCTATGGAGAACTGGAGAGCTGGAGAGCTGGAGAGCTGGAGAGCTGGAGAGCTGGAGAGCTGGAGAGCTGGAGAGCTGGAGAGCTGGAGAGCTGGAGAGCTAAAGTTGCTCCACTATGGTTAAGAGTCAAGTCTAGCTTTCCACAAGGGCGAAGCCCGCTCCAGTTATCCAGTAGCGCAGCGTTCTATAGGGCGCAGCCCGTTCTCGTTTTCCACAGGACGAAGTCCGTTCCTATAGGCGAAGCCTCTCTCATTCTGTAAGAAAGTTTCAACATAATTAGTCAATCGGATAGCTCGCAAAGCGTTACATTCATTTGCATAATATTTGCAAACTTAGCCTACAGTATTTGACTCGAAGCGATATTTTTCGCTAGATTGTCTACCTAACAAGGAACATTGGATGTAATTTTTTTACAAGGCAGGATGACAATGAACGAGAAATACTCTGCGCTCAGAAGCAATGTGAGCATGCTAGGACACTTGCTCGGTAACACCATTAAGGATGCACATGGTGACGTACTTCTAGAGAAAGTAGAAACCATTCGTAAACTTTCAAAGTCCGCCCTCGCAGGCAATCAACAAGACAGAGATAGCTTGATTGATGAGATTAAAAGCCTGCCAAATGAGCAATTAACCCCTGTTGCTCACGCATTCAACCAATTTCTCAACCTGACTAACATGGCAGAGCAGTACCATACCATCTCTCGCCACTGTGATGCTCATGTTTGTGAACCAGACGCAATTAACTCCCTATTCTCTAAACTTGCTCAAAATGACATTAGCAAGTTAGATACAGCGCAAGCAGTGCGCGATCTTAATATTGAACTAGTACTGACAGCGCACCCGACCGAAATTACTCGTCGAACCATGATCCACAAGCTCGTGAAGATCAATAAGTGCTTATCTAAGTTAGAGCTTGGTGACCTTTCAGCGAAAGAGCGTCAGAAAACAGAACGCCGCCTAGAGCAATTGATTGCCCAAAGCTGGCACTCAGACACCATTCGTAAGCAACGACCAACGCCGCTTGATGAAGCGAAATGGGGCTTTGCTGTCGTCGAGAACTCACTTTGGGAAGCGGTACCTGACTTTTTGCGCGAACTTGATCAGCGCCTTGAAGGTTACCTTGGCGAAGGTCTGCCAATTGATGCGCGACCAGTGCACTTCTCATCTTGGATGGGCGGCGACCGCGATGGCAACCCTTTCGTAACGCATACCATTACTCGAGAAGTTCTGCTTCTTTCACGCTGGAAGGCGGCTGACCTTTACCTAAATGACATCAATGAGCTGGTTAGCGAACTGTCGATGACTCAGTGTAATGCTGCTGTGCGTGCTCTGGCAGGTGAAGATGAACATGAACCTTACCGCGCTGTCCTGAAAGAACTTCGCGCTCTGCTCAATGAAACCAAAGAGATCCTTGATGCGAAGATCCACGGTCAAAAACTAGCAGTAAAAGCGCCACTGCAACGCGTCGAGCAACTTTGGGAACCGCTATACGCATGTTACCAATCACTGCACGAGTGTGGCATGGGGATCATTGCTGATGGCTCACTTCTGGATACATTGCGCCGTATTAAAGCGTTCGGTGTCCACCTAGTTCGTCTCGATGTTCGCCAAGAAAGTACTCGCCATTCAGATGTCCTATCTGAGCTAACTCGCTACCTAGGCATTGGCGATTACGATCAGTGGAGTGAGCAAGATAAAGTTGCTTTCTTAACTAATGAACTGGCTTCGAAGCGCCCGCTACTACCTAGAGACTGGCAACCGTCAGAAGCGGTTAAAGAAGTGCTCGATACTTGTAAAATCGTTGCTGCTCAGCCACGTGAAGCGTTTGGTGCTTATGTTATCTCAATGGCCCGTACAGCTTCTGATGTCCTTGCTGTTCACCTGCTATTGCAAGAATCAGGTTGCCCTTACCGCATGGACGTGTGTCCGCTGTTCGAAACACTCGATGACTTGAACAATGCTGAGTCGGTTATCAAGCAGCTGATGGGCATCGACCTATACCGTGGCTTTATCCAAAACCATCAAATGGTCATGATCGGCTACTCTGATTCAGCCAAAGATGCGGGCGTTATGTCGGCAGGTTGGGCTCAGTACCACGCAATGGAATCACTAGTTAAAGTGGCCGAAGAAGAAGGCGTTGAACTGACTCTGTTCCACGGCCGTGGCGGTACTATCGGTCGTGGTGGTGCTCCTGCACACGCGGCACTGCTATCTCAGCCACCGAAAAGCTTGAAAGGTGGTCTACGTGTTACTGAACAAGGTGAGATGATCCGCTTTAAACTTGGCCTTCCTGAAGTAGCGGTCAACAGCTTTAGCTTATACGCAAGTGCGATCCTCGAAGCGAACCTGCTACCACCACCAGAGCCAAAGCAAGAGTGGCGTGACTTGATGAACGTGCTGTCTGAAGTCAGTTGTGAAGCTTATCGCAATGTGGTCCGTGGTGAAGCAGACTTTGTTCCTTATTTCCGTCAAACGACACCAGAGCTAGAACTTGGCAAACTACCGCTGGGTTCAAGACCTGCAAAACGTAACCCGAAAGGCGGCGTAGAAAGCTTACGTGCAATCCCTTGGATCTTCTCATGGAGCCAAAACCGATTGGTACTTCCAGCTTGGCTTGGTGCCGGTGAAGCCATTCAGTATTCGGTTGATAGAGGACATCAAGCGCTGTTAGAAGAGATGTGTCGTGAGTGGCCATTCTTCTCAACTCGCCTAGGTATGCTAGAAATGGTTTACACCAAGTGTAATCTAGAGATTTCTCGTTACTACGATGAGCGCTTGGTCGACAGCAACTTACTGCCTCTTGGTGACCGCCTGCGCGATCAGTTGCAAAAAGATATCAAGTCAGTACTTAACGTAGAAAACAACGAAAACTTGATGCAAAGCGACCCATGGGGCCAAGAGTCTATTCGTCTGCGTAACATCTATGTTGAGCCATTGAACATGCTTCAAGCTGAACTGCTCTATCGTACTCGCCAAGATGAACAGGCAGCGCCAGAATTGGAAGAAGCCTTAATGGTTACTATTGCGGGCATTGCGGCAGGTATGCGTAATACGGGCTAATTCTCCGCTGAATGTAAAGAAGGTTGGTGTGAACTCACCAACCTTTTTTTATATCTTTCGGGGCATTTCTTATAGAAAGTAGAACCAGAGGTGAGACATTTATACTCGATCTGCAAAATAATTATCTAAATGAGACGCACTATTGAGATTTTTGTCAGTTTTTTGGGATATTTTGTCCTTCTATTCTACTTTATGCTTATTATTTAGATATACTACTTCACCGCTGTGGCGACTTATATAAAATCTACATGCTACAGCTCGTCGATACCTTAACTATCGATCCTAGGTGATAAACGGCTTTTTTAGGTGACATGACCAACATTGTTGGTGCCACTTTTTCTACTGATGATCAGTGCCATTAAGAAGCACGACAGAAATTAAGTGGTTGTATTTAGTAGTTTATTGACCATTTGGATTGAAGACATGTCATTACCACACGTTATCTTAACCGTACTAAGCACACGCGATGCGACTGGATACGATATCACTAAAGAATTTTCAGCCACTATCGGCTATTTCTGGAAAGCGAGCCACCAGCAAGTTTATCGCGAGTTAAACAAGATGGCTCAAAACAACCTAGTAACCTGTGTACTAGAGCCTCAAGAAGGTAAACCAGATCGTAAAGTTTACTCTATTACTGATTCTGGTCGCACTGCACTAGGTGAATGGTTTGACCAACCAACCTCTCACCCAACCGTCCGTGACGAGTTTTCAGCCAAGCTTATGGCTTGTGCCGTACAGCCATCTGCGCCGTACCGCGCTCAATTGGCCGAGCTAGTTGAAGAGTCTCGAAAACTGGTTGCTCACTACCAAGAAATCGAAAACGCCTACTACTCAACAACTGCGACGCTAGATAAGCAGCAACGTTTAGAGCGCCTAACGCTACGTAGAAACCTGCTTATCCGCCAAGCGTGGATTGAATGGGCTGAAGAAGTTCTAACTGAGCTTGATGCACTAGGTTAAGCGAGAAGCGAGAAGCGAGAAGCGAGAAGCGAGAAGCGAGAAGCGAGAAGCGAGAAGCGAGAAGCGAGAAGCGAGAAGCGAGAAGCGAGAAGCGAGAAGCGAGAAGCGAGAAAAATTAAAGGGTTGGCACTATGTGTCAACCCTTTCCTTTTATATCAAGATAACTAACTCTTGAGAGAAGTATCACTACATGCAACTTTCAAGTTACTGACCATATGGACCTCTCGCAGGGCGAAGCCCGATCTCGGAGCGCAGCGTTCCTTAAGGACGAAGTCCGTTCTAGCTCTTAAATCCCATCCCCGCCAATAAAGCTTTGTGAACGACCATTAAATTGTTGGTCCATATCCAAAGATGGCTTATCAGTCTTAGGTCTACCAACAATCTTGGCTGGAACTCCAGCCACTGTGGTATGAGCGGGAACAGCCTGAAGCACCACCGAGCAGGAGCCAATCTTAGCCCCTTCTCCGACTTCAATATTACCGAGAATTTTCGCCCCAGCACCTATCATCACACCTTCGCGGATTTTCGGATGACGATCGCCGCACTCTTTACCGGTACCGCCTAATGTCACGTCCTGCAGAATAGATACATCATTCTCTACAATGGCCGTTTCACCAATCACAATACCTGTCGCATGGTCTAACATGATACCGCGACCAATCTTAGCCGCCGGGTGAATATCCACCTGACACGCGACTGAGATTTGGTTTTGTAGGTAAGTAGCGAGCGCAATACGCCCCTGCTTCCACAGCCAGTTTGCTACTCGATAGCCTTGTAAGGCGTGATAACCTTTCAAGTACAATAGTGGCATTGAATACATTGCAACAGCAGGATCTCGGTTTACCGTGGCACATATGTCACAAGCGGCAGCAGCGCTGATGCTAGGGTCAGAGTTTAGGGCTTCTTCAACCACTTCCCTAACCGCCATCGCTGGCATTGATGCAGTATTGAGCTTATTCGCTAAAATATAGCTTAGCGCCGCGCTCAAACTATCATGCTTAATAATCGTGGCATGATAGAAGCTTGCTAACATTGGCTCTTGCTCAGAAAGCTCTCTTGCTTCCTTAACAATGGTTTGCCAAACCTTCTGTTTCTCACAATGTTTCATGAATTTTCCTAGTACTGAATCCCTAGTATCTAGATACAAAGTCCAGTTTTACTGTTGTTCTTTATGCTTCCGCTTTCTTATCACGAGCGAGTAAATCTTTCGCCGCTAAGTTTGCATCCTTCCCTTGATACAATACTTGATATATTTGGTCAACAATTGGCATCTCAACACCCATACGCTCGGCTAATAGGTAAACCTCTTTGGTGTTGCGATAACCTTCAACAACTTGACCAATTTCATCTTGCGCAGTATCGACATCTTTACCTTGACCTAGTGCTAAGCCAAAGCGACGGTTACGAGATTGGTTGTCGGTACAGGTTAATACCAAATCACCCAATCCTGCCATACCCATAAAGGTTTCTGGCTGAGCACCTAGCGCAGCACCCAAGCGGGTCATTTCAGCTAAACCACGAGTGATCAAAGCCGTACGCGCATTGGCACCAAAACCAATACCATCGGACATACCTGCACCAATCGCAATCACGTTCTTCACCGCACCGCCTAACTGCATACCGATGAAGTCACTGTTTGCATAAACACGGAAGGTTTTGCTGCAATGGATTTTTTCTTGTAAATCCGCCACAAAGTCATTGTCTGATGACGCGACAGAAATCGCTGTCGGCATTCCCATTGCAAGCTCTTTCGCAAACGTAGGTCCAGATAAAACCGCCAGAGAGTAACCTTCACCTAGCGCTTCATTGGCGACTTCTTTCAGTAGGCGGCCTGTTTCAGGCTCTAGCCCTTTAGTCGCCCAACAAATGCGAGAATCGTCTCTCAAGTGCGGTTTAACATTGTTTAGCACAATGCCAAACACATGACTTGGCACGACTACAAGCAGATCACGACTTGCTTGCACTGCCTTCTCAAGATCAGACTCCACAATCAATGATTGAGGAAACTCAATTCCAGGTAGAAACTCGTGGTTGGCACGATCTGCTTCCAGACGAGCCATATGCTCAGGTTCATGGCCCCAAATTACTACGTTGGCACCATTGCGTGCTAAAGAGATGGCAAGCGAAGTACCGTAGGAACCGGCACCAAGTACAGTTATTGCAATTTCTTTCCCGTAGGCATTGTTGGTCTTATCTTTCATTATTCCGCCTGATTGTCATTAAGGTGACTAGAATCTTGCCGCTAACTATTAGTATTGCTACTAAGTATCAGTGGCAAGAATCCAATCCTATAAACAAAAAATGCACATCGCATCAAATAGAGACGCTCTGTGCATTTTATACCGCACCTCTGTTACACAGAGGAATCAGTCATTACGCTTCAGCTTCACCTTCTTGCTGAGCTTGCTGCTGTAGGTAGTTCATAAACAGAGCATCAAAGTTAACAGGTGCAAGGTTTAGTTGTGGGAACGTACCTTTAACCACTAGGCTTGAGATAGTTTCGCGAGCGTAAGGGAATAGGATGTTCGGGCAGAATGCACCTAGACAATGAGCTAGTTGACCAGCTTCCATCTTATCTGCGGTAAAGATACCACCTTGTTGCACTTCACATAGGAACGCAGTCTCTTCAGCGTTCTTAACCGTTACTGTCAGACGTAGAACAACTTCGTATACGCCTTCACCTAGTTCACGGCTTTGAGTGTCTAGATCTAGCTTAACATCTGGATTCCACTCTTTTTGGAACATATCTGGTGAGTTTGGCGCTTCGAAAGATACGTCTTTAAGGAAGATACGTTGAATTGCGAAGTTTTGTGCTTCTTGTTGTGGTGCTGCTTCAGCCATTTTAAAAATCCTTTAATCCTGCGATAAATAGTCTGATTGGAGACTAACTGAGAGAGCTTGCTATGACTAGGGTTCCAATGAATTTCGTGGAACTCTTCACATCTCTCTAAAACAAACGCCGATTTTTCAATCAGCGTTTAAGGCATTCGGTGTTTGAATTACTTCTTACCTTTCACTAAAGGCATGTTTGCTTCACTCCAAGCAATCAAACCATTTTTAAGCAGACTTACATTTTCAAAGCCCGCTTTAGCAAGAAGGTTAGCGCTCTCTTGAGCGGTTTGACCTGTCTTACACACTACAATGATTGGGTCTGATTTGTGGTTTTCAAGGCTTCCGAAGTTACCTGCTTTGATATCAGACGGCAAAATGTGAAGTGCATCGGTAATGTGACCTTTACGGAACTCATCTTTACTACGGATATCAACAACAACACCACTTTCACGGTTCATTAGCTGGGTGGTTTGTGCTGCAGTAATTTCTTTATATGCAGCTGTCGTTGATTTAAAGATATTCATGATAAGGGCGACTAGTAAACCAACCCATACCAGAGAAAGAATCATGTTCTCTTGAAAAAATGCGATGTACTCTTGCATGTCCTGTGCTCTTTGATGATAGAGCTGCCACTTCAACAATGAAGGATGTATTCCCAATATAGTTGGAGTTGCAGCTAGGCGACAAGCCAGTTCAGCCCTATGAGCATAGTAGTCCTATGTAATTAGGGCGGCCGGCGACCCGGTGAATTGACGCTGTCAACAACGCTGCGACTTCAAAAATGAAGGGAATAGCAGCTCTAGACTAAAAATTCAGATTGGAAGTATAGCGAGGATACTATCGTAAGGCGAGATACGCCTTACGATAATTGTACATATTATTCGCTTTCTCTGTTGCGGAAAGTGAATCGAACTAGAACTATCGCAACTCCAAGCATTCCACCTACCAGCGCCGCCAGTACACATATCAGAGCGCGCTTTGGCCCAACCTTTTCCTCTGGAACAACCGCAGGGTCAATGGTTTTAAACGCAAACTCTTCTTTTACTTCAGCCAGCATCAAGGTTTTTGTTTGCTCCTCGATTAGCTGATAAAAAATCGCCTGCATATCTACGATTTTAGTACGTTCAAGCTGCTGTTCCAAATACTCAATATTACGATTAGTTTCTGACAAAGACTCCTGCTTCATCCACAAGTTGAGCTCTTGTACTAACCACTGTGTCCATTGCTGGGCGACATATGGAGATAAATGAGTCATACCAACCGTTACAATACCTGTATCTTTTGCTTCAGATACCGTTAGTATTTGCTTAAACGCTTTATACGCTTCCCAATCTGAAGGCTTTAGTGAGTTTTCTGGTTTATCAGGATCATTTAACCAATTAACTCCGTCATATAACTCAGAGTCCAAAACAAGTTTGTTAGTGGCCTTGTCCCATGACTCTGATGCCATAAGAATCGGCAAAATCGCATACTTTTCGATAAAAGAGTTGATAAATTTTCGTGATTCAAGTGTCGCTAAAGAGAGCGACTTTTCATCTGTATTACCACCACCTACATTGATTCCAGCTAAAGACGCTAGGCCACCAAATTGGCTCGCCATTGCGGCCAAACCACCTGATTTTTCATCGTTAGCCGCAACTAGTGTCGCTGTTGCCTGATAAGTATTGGGCTTCGACAAGGCAAACAATACACCTGCGATAGAAAACAACACAGTAGTGGTAATAACTGTCCATTTTCCTTGCCAAAGCGCACTAAGTATTTCTCTAAGGTCTATTTCATCTGAAGCGACAGGGTAGTCTTGCACCTGAGCAAAATGACCATCGTGTAGAATCGGTTTGTTCATAAATATTTCGTCAGTCTGTGCTCTCCAGTATCAGAGAGCACCTCCATTAGTTTTTAACTGCGCTCCAAGCTACACCGATTTGATACAGTATTTGCGTAGCCGAAGTTAATGTACTTAAGCCGTCAAGATAATCGGTATCCAGAGGGACTATAATGGTATCTCCTGGCTCCAAGGGTTGAGATTTACGGCTAAACCAGAATGAGTTATTTGGCAGCATAACCGAACCATCAGCACGAACAACATAGATCCGATCAGTATCTGCTTGCTTCTTAGTTCCACCAGCAGAGGAAATGTAATCTTCAATTGTCATATTTGGAGTAAATGTATGATTGGAAGAAAATTGCACCTCTCCCATCACACTGACTATCGGCTGCTTAGCCGGAATATAGAGTTTGTCTCCTTTCTCAAGCATTAAATCAGCATTGAGGTTTCCTGCTAAAGCTTCAGGTAAGTTAATCACTAGCCGACCAATTGCTTCTACAGATGATAGTTCATCAGCTATCTTCATAGCTTCAGTCGGACTGGTTGTATAAGTAGCGCTCGAATTCTGACGACGTAAAGACAGGTTGGCAATCTCTTGCTTTAGCTGCAGATTGAGCAATTTCAATCGCTCCTCTTCTTGGCGACGTAAACTCTCTCGACTAAAAACAGCTCCTGGCAGGTATGCATATTGAGTCAAGCCGCCTGCACGCTCAATCACATCTTGGATCGTCTCGCCTCTCTGGAAAGTATAAGTTCCTGGAAAGACTACTTCCCCTTGCAACTCTATGCTATTACCTCGTTGCCAATTTGGCTGAGTCTTCACGATTATACGGTCTTGAGGTTTAACCTCTAACTCACGTTGACCATCGATCACTTCTTGTGGCGAAAATTCTATATGGCTGACCACATAGTCATCTTTCTTCTTTTCAGAACGACTCAATTCTGCACTGTATAGAAATGCTTGCTCAGCAAAGCCTCCAGTAGCAGCAATAATCCTATCAAAGCTGGAGTTTTCTGCTAAAGGGTATACTCCTGGATACTTAACGGCACCAGAAATTTCGAAAATTTTCGCTTGTTCATTTAGGCTCGCTTGAGACTTTAATCGCTCAATAATCGGTTTAAGCAGCGACTCTCGGCTAGAGAGTTTGAACTCATCAGCCACCGCAAACTCATCAATATCGGAAATAGCTAACTCTTGCGCCACCTCTTTTTCGACCAGAGCACCAGTTTGAGCATCTACCTTAGATACTCTTTTTGATGAGTTCTCAGAGTCCTTAAAGCGATTTGGAGATTCAGCTCTTTTGCGGCTATTTGACTTATCTTCCCGATACCAATAATTAACATCTATACCGTTGTCGAAGACAAAAATCTGATCACCTTTTTGCAATTCAAAATTGTCTGGCGCTGTCGGGTTATCAATTAAGTTCTGCAACTGGAACTGCCACACTTCAATATTACTTGAATTGGAGACTTCTCTCACGAGTAGCGAGTATGAGAGATCGGCATTTTCCTTTAGGTCATCACGGCTAATGACATCACTGATCTTTAACCCAGGTTGATATTGATAAGCCCCTTGGCGAAACAATTCACCACGGAGTGCAATTGCATTCTTTATATTCTTACCGGTTGGTAATAGAACAATGTCATCGCCAGATTTAATTTTAATGGCTTTGCCTTTTGACTGAGAAAGATCGAATGTGAAAGGTTGAACACCAGTCTCAGTTTGTCGCTTAATCGTCACTTTTGACAGGTAAGCCGTCGGAAGTGCACCACCTGCAATTTCGACTAAATCTTGCAAAGTTTCGTCAGACTTAAGCTCATAATAAGCTGGGCGTAACACTTCTCCACTAATAGAAACACTTGATTTCTTAGTCGGGATAAGAATTGTATCCCCAGACTGGAGACGTATGTCATTGCTTGAGTCTCCCCTAACAATCAAATCATAGGCATCAAAGTGTATTGTCTTCTTACCAGGGTGTTTAACTTGGATATCTCGTAAGCTACCTGACAGGTTTATCCCTCCAGCTGCAACTAGCACCTGAGACAAGGTTGTTAGGCCATTAACATTGTATGCTCCTGGTTGTTTCACATCACCAGTAACAAATACCTGAATCGCCCGCATTTCACTTAGAGAAACGACTGCATCCACCCCGATCGCTTTGCGCTTGGTTAACGAATTGACATAATTCCTAAGCTCTTCAAATGATTGGCCTGCAACATATTCAGGGCCAAATTCTGGAATCGTAATTTTTCCTTCGCGGTCCACTTTTAGCTTGTAATCATTATACGATTTACCAAACAGTTGTAGCCGAATAACATCACCAGGTGCAATTTTATAGTTGAGAGGAACTGGCAGATTATCGACCGGAGTAAAGTCTAACGCTTCACCTGAAAAAAAGTTGTAACCAAAATGTGGCAGTGAATCTTCTGGTTTCGTAGATTGAGTTGGCAATGGTTTAGGCTGCTGCTCTGTGGTTACACGTTCGGGCGCCTTAGGTTCATTTAGCTTTTCATCTGAGGCCGCTGTTTGCGACGAAGTAAATGATGAAACATCCACTCCCATTTGTCTCGCTAGCTGCTCTTGCTGAGCCTTAGGCAATGACTGAAATTGAGCGATTTGCGCCGCCGTTGGTGTCGCTGCAGAAACTAGTGTACTAGAGAGCGATATAAGCCCAAGCACTGTTAGTTTACCGATTGATTTTATTGATTTACTCATCTGTCTATTTGCTTTTTTATTGAAGGCTATAACTCATGGTTAAAACCTGAACTCATAACTAGACCAAATACTCCAGTCCGTTTTTTGCTCTTCAGGAGACACTGCGTCTGCGGTAAATTTTAACAACCCACTTAAAGCGGGTAGTTGATATGAAAATTGGAACTTACTCTGCTCTGTTAAATCATTGTCGATTAAGTTTTGATAGCTATATACTAGTGACAGTTTGTGGTCATTTGACAACTGAATATAGCTGCTCACAGACCAACTGCTGTCCATAAGGTAGCTTGTTTGTAAGTAGTTGTGTGGCTGCGAGCTCATTTGGAACGCTCGTTTTTCTTGATCGGACAACGCTTGGTGTTCTATTGAAAACCGTACAGAATTTCGACCAATGACTTTAAGCCCACTCCACCCAAATAGACTTGCACCGACGAAATCACTCTCAGCCTTTTGACTCGTTGCAAACTCGGCATAGACTGAATGGTACACATCTGCAAAATCAGGCAAAGACAACTTAAAGTCTAAGCCCAGTTGGTTAGGATTCGTTTCCGTTCGGGGCTGTTTTACTTCAAACCAATAGTGCTGAGCAAGACCTATTTCAAACCATGAATTGAGTTTATTGATTAACCTTGCTGAAGCTCGGTAATCATAGTCTTTGTTATCTAACTTTGAAAACAAAAGGTTAGCACTCCAAACACCGAAGTTTGAGGTTTCTCCTATCAAGCTGACATTGGCGTCTAAATCATGACCATCCGTCGCTAAAATTAAGTTGTGATTCCAGCCTTGCCCCCACCACCTGGGTGTAGAACCCACATCCAACATCAATTCACCAGCGTTAAAAGCAAAATAGCTATCACGGAAAGAGAACTCATTATTCCCGTCCCTATTTGAATAGACAGTATTGAGACGAAAGGCGTAGCTGTTAGACAAGTGTTCGTAGCTTGCCTCGACCGCCCACTTGTCTCGTTCTACATTTGAATACCAGATATTGCTCGTTTGTTCGTTGCCACCTGAAAGTGCAAATCGTCTATTGCCGCGATTGAGCTGGGCATTTTGTTGACCATAACGAAACTGGGAAAGTTCAACCACTAAAGGTGAATCTGGAGTTACCGTCCTATCGTTGATCAACGACCAACGTAACGGATATATATTGGTTGGACCAGAGAGTATACCTGCGTCAGATAAAGCGACGACGCTTGAACGCATAAACGGGTCATCAGCTTCTAACCAAGGAGAAGCTTGGCCAATATTAGCATGAGATAACGAATATAAAGCAACAAAAGGCAAGCATAATGGTTTTATTCTATTACATCCTGTATTGAACACTTTATAAATTAACCTTAAGTTACTTGAAATGGAGTGCAGTGATAGAAACCTGATTATAATGGTTAGGGTTAATTTAGCAATATCCTTCCCCATCTCGTCTTGGCAAGCAAAGAATAACCTTTTACAGATAATTATATCTCCAATACAATGTTAAATGAGGTTAGTATTTTCAAACCTTAACATCGATGTTTAATTGTAAATTTACAAGGAACTATTCATGAAAAATATTGCTCTAGCTATGTTAGTTGCACTTGGTGCTTCTACCAACGCTTTTGCTGCTGGAGAAGAAACTACGGCAGCAACTGCTTCTGGTGGTTCAGCAGCTGGTTCAACAGCAGCAGCAACTACAGCAGCAGCAGGTGCGGCGACAACAACAGCGATTGCTGTTGGTGCAGCAGTAGCGGTAGCAGCAGTGGCGGTAGCGGCGTCAGATAACGACGGTACTACTGGTACGGACGGAACTAGTCAATAGCTTCTGCTCTATATCAAACACCCTTAGCTAGGCTAGGGGTGTTTTTTTTGCAATATACTTTTGGGAATCCTCTTAACATTATGACGCCAATAACACGGATTGTAATTTCGACTCTCACTTTAATTTTACTTTCAGGGTGCGCGCAAAAGACTACGGATGTTAGTGATACCCTTGTCGAAGCTTTTTTGGGTTTTGATGATGTGCACTTATCAAAAGACGAGGTAGAAAAGCTCCCTTATGCTAGCAGTTATTTCCGAATCAACGGCGGGCCACAAATTTTTATGGTATTAGCTTTTGTTGAACAAAATCCAATTAACAAGCAAACCCAACTAAAATGGCTTTCAAGCGATAAAGCGATGATTGTGACTGAAAATGGTCGCGTCGTTAAAACACTCAACCTTCCCAATGTGAACTTAGTCGAAATTCAGCAAAATAATTCACAGGGACAGTTTGGCCAAAACTCCTATCAATGGTCGGCAATATATAGTTGGCAGCCAAATTATCAATTTAATTACCAAGTCAAAATCATGACTAAGCGAGCAGGAGAAGAACAACTCTCTTCTCTTTTATGGAACAAAACACTCACTAAGTGGACAGAAGAGCTTGCTTTTAATGAACACAGCGTTGATCTACAGAGTCTCTACTGGACCGATAAAAATGGACAAATATTAAAGTCTTCACAATGGCTGATTCCAAACAAATTACTCGTAGAGCAGGAAGTGCTTAAGCCATATAAGGGATGAACAGAATGAGTAAATATATCTTTCTCACAGCACTTTTAAGCTTTTCTTCATTGTCAGCCAATACCTCTATAGAACTCAACAGTGAAAATATCACTCTTGAGTATGCAAAGCCTGTACGTCTAGAGCAGATGCTATCGGATGCGAATAAACACAGCGTTAAATCATCACCAAACGCTTACAGCTTAAGCAGTGCGCTATATAACTTAGATAAACAGAGAATTGCCAATAATAAGAGACAAGCAGTTCTTAACCAGATTCATAACCTAAAAAGTAGCGAGCCTCAATTACGCCAAAGCTTAGAGATTCTACACGATCAAATAAAAACATGGCAGGTTAACTATCGTGAAAACCTTATCTTAGATCTCGATGTGGTAAGACTTGAACCTTCTGCTAACCCCCTGCTAGAAGGGCAGTATGTTTTCACATACTCGAATAAATCTAACACGATAGTTATACAAGGGTTGTTCTTCTCGCCAAGAGAGGCAAAACTTACTCCTAATAAAACGGTGCGAAGCTACTTGAAAAACATTCCACGACTTTCGAGTGCAAGCGATAGCTATGTTTGGATCATTTATCCGGACGGCCATTATCAGCAAGTGGGCTATGCCTATTGGAACGACGAGCAGACCCCACTCCCATCAGGCAGCACTCTATTTCTTGGCTTTAACAACCCGTCAGATCAACTCAAACAATTGGAAGAGAATATTGTTTCCCTTCTTGCTTGGAGAAGAAACAAATAATGAAACTGAACACTACTACTTCACTCTTTATTTCTCTAGGTCTCATTTCAAGTTCAATCTCTGCTAACGAAGAATTTAAAGTTTCTCAAACCGATTTCGGTGGTACCGGCTTAATGCAAATGCCTAGTGGGCGAATGGCTGACGAAGGAGAGTTTAATATAGGGGTAAGCTTTAACGAAGATTATCACCAATATAACGCGTCAATACAGCTGATGAGTTGGCTAGAAACAACGGTACGCTATACCCGAGTACCTGATTTACTGTTTAGTGATGACCCTAGTTACAGTGGTGATAACCTGTATACCGATAAAGGCATTGATTTCAAGCTCAGACTTTGGCAAGAGGGTTATTGGCTACCAGAAACCTCTGTAGGGGTGCGTGATTTTGGCGGTACAGGAATGTTTGATGGCGAGTTTATTGCAGCAACCAAGCGCTTTGGCAATCTAGATGTCACTCTTGGCTTAGGTTGGGGGTACTTAGGGCAAAGTGGAAATATAACTAACCCACTATGTAAAGTCAGCGAAAAATATTGTTCACGAGAAGTAGATTATAAAGGTACTGGGGGAGATATAGATTATGAACGTTGGTTTAAAGGGCCTACAGCCATCTTTGGCGGACTAGAATACCAAACACCTCATAAACCACTACGCTTAAAGCTTGAGTACGATGGCAATGACTATAGCCAAGATTACCCCGTTGTAAATTCTAACAAACCAATGCCTCAGCATACACCATGGAATGTTGGAATTAACTACCGATTAGGGGATTGGGGCGACGCTAAATTTAGTTATCAGCGCGGTGACACCTTCACCATCGGACTCAATATCTACACCAATTTTAATGACCTAAGTGCGACTTGGCGTGATGAACCTAAACAAGTAATTGCTCCAGTCAAGCATGAAAATACTGATTGGGTACAAGTTTCCAAGCAGCTCGCTAATAATGCCGGTTACGATAACAACAAGATTTCGTTGGAAGATGACACCGTTATCGTTAAAGGTCAACAAACTAAATATCGCGACAGGGACGAAGCGTTAGATCGAGCTGCGGCGATCCTGTCAAACAACACTAGCGATACTATTCGAGTATATAAAGTCATTGAGCAACAAGATGGGATGGATTTAACTCAGACTACCATCGACAAAGAGAAGTACTTAGCGGCTGCTAATTTTGAATCTACCGATATTAAAATAACTGACAGCTATACTCATAGCGAGCCAGGAGAAACCTCCAAATCAGCGGTAACGAGCAATAAAAAGCAGTGGGACTATGGTATAGATCCTGTTCTTAAACAGAGTATTGGAGCTCCTGAAGCATTCTATCTATATAGCCTAGGACTCAACGCTAAGTCTAATTACTGGCTAACAGATAATATTGAGCTTGGTGGCTCAGTTTTCTTCAACTTAGTTGATAACTATGACAAATTTAACTACGTAGAAAACTCTCCTCACGTACGCAACTACTCGACCCCTCGTGTTCGTACCATGTTCCGTGCCTACGTACACGATAACCCAGTTCGACTTAATCACCTCCAGCTCACTTGGTTTGAACAGCCTTTTGAAGAAGTCTATACCCAAATGTATGGCGGATACCTGGAAATGATGTTTGCTGGCGTCGGCGGTGAAGTACTTTATCGTCCAATGAACGCTAACTGGGCGCTAGGACTTGATGCAAACGTGGTGAGCCAGCGAGATCCTGACTCTTGGTTTGGTGTATATAGCGAAGACTACTTTTTCTACAACGAGTCTGCTTGTAATCAACCTGTACCAGCCTGTCAGGCATTTGTATTGAGCCAAGGCACCACTGGTCACCTTACTGGCTACTATATGCCGCAATGGTCTCTGCTTAAGGACACCTTGTTTAAAGTCAGTGGTGGTAAATTCTTAGGAGGTGACGTAGGTGCACGAGTTGATTTCTCTAAGCAATTCGACTCCGGTGTTATCGTTGGTGCCTATGCGACCTTTACCGATCTTACGGCAGAAGAGTATGGTGAAGGAAGCTTCAACAAAGGCTTCTATATTTCCATTCCAATGGACATCATGACCATTAAACCTAGTACGAGTCGGGCGCAAATATCTTGGGAGCCGATCACGCGTGACGGTGGGCAAATGCTGCGTAAACAGTACAACCTGTTTGATCGCACAGATGCGCGATCACCTTGGTATCAACGTCCTAGTAGCGTGAATTAATATCAAATGGGCAGCTCTTAACAAGCAGCCCATTTTCCTTACGCTATCGGAAACGGAAATGCCGTGATCTGATCAATATGATCACAACCGATCGCAAGCATGATTAAGCGATCGACCCCTAGTGCCACACCAGCACATTCAGGTAAGCCTGACTCTAACGCAGCTATTAAATGATGATCGATCGGTTGAGGACTTCGCCCCATCTCAATACGCTTGGTGTTATCTTGTTCAAATCGCTTGAGTTGTTCTTGCGGATCATCAAGCTCATGGAAACCGTTCGCGAGTTCTATACCTTTAAAGTAAACCTCAAAGCGATCAGCAACACGTGAGTCTTGCTTATTGATCTTCGCTAATGCCGCTTGGGAAGCTGGGAAGTCGTAAACAAAAGCAGGGGCACTTTGGCCGATCTTACCTTCGACACCAATGCTGAACAGTAGTTGAAGCAAGGTATCACGATCTTCCTCTGGTTGCGCAATATCACTTAAGCCTAGCTTCTCGGCTGCAAGCTTTAGCTCAGTCATTGTGCCTTCTAATGGGCAGACACCAAGCACATCGATAAAGGCTTGTTGGTAGGTCATTCGCTCCGCTTGACCACATTCGAGTACGACTTGCAGTAAAGCGTCCATTTCATCCATCAGTTTATGATGATCAAAGCCGACTCGGTACCATTCAAGCATGGTGAACTCTGGGTTATGGAAACGGCCATTCTCTTCGTTGCGAAACGCTTTGTTTATCTGATAAATACAACCACTACCCGCTGCCAGTAGTCGCTTCATATGAAATTCAGGGCTAGTCATTAAGTAGAGTTTGCTGCCATCCGCATATCCCGGGCCTATAAACTCTGTCTGAAAAGTATGTAGGTGAATATCCGTCACTGTCGCATGGCTCATTGCCGGAGTATCAACCTCCAACACGTTTCGCTCAGCAAAGAACCGCCGTATTTGCGCAAGCACGTTTGCACGCTGTCTAAGTTGCTCTATCGACGCTGTTGGCTGCCACTGATCACTCATAACTAAAATCTCACTGCTTTATCTGGCTGAGAAAATATCAAGTTTACTGTCCTTTGCCTAGCTTAATACTCCGTCTAAAATGGCTTCTAATTGAAGCAAGAATTCAACGTATTACAGAACAAAATACCACCGACCACCTATTAGATATTGCCCAAGCTAATGTCATGTAACAGCGCTTTAACAAACAACTACTGTCTACTGTTCTATCAATCATTTCTTGCCGTGATAGCAATCACATAACCTATATTTTTTATGCTCTTGAATGCATTACTGGAGCAAAAACCTAAATACATCAATTTTTCTGCAAATTAGCTCTTCTACACTAACCCTACCACTTTTGGGGAATTACCCCATTTAACTATAACAAGCGGAACACTCCGCAAATTCACACTGGAGGATAACTGTGCAAACTATCACCACAGATATCGCAGTCATCGGCGCAGGCGGCGCTGGTCTTCGCACTGCTATTGCAGCAGCTGAAGCAAACCCTGATTTAGAAGTCGCACTGATTTCTAAAGTTTATCCAATGCGTTCTCACACGGTCGCAGCGGAGGGTGGCTCGGCAGCAGTTATCAAGGATGAAGATAGCCTAGACAACCACTTCAACGACACTGTTGGCGGTGGCGACTGGCTATGTGAACAGGACGTTGTTGAATATTTTGTAGAAAACGCGACTCGCGAAATGATCCAAATGGAGCAATGGGGCTGCCCATGGAGTCGTAAAGAAAACGGTGAAGTCAACGTACGCCGATTCGGTGGTATGAAGGTTGAGCGCACATGGTTCGCGGCTGATAAAACTGGCTTCCATATGCTTCACACCCTATTCCAGACCTCAATGAAGTACGACAACATCAAACGCTTTGATGAGTACTTTGTGGTAGATCTGCTTGTCGATGAAGGCGAAGTGCAAGGTCTTATCGCTATCCATATGTCAGAAGGTGAACTCGTTACGATTAAAGCCAAGTCTGTTGTTTTAGCAACAGGTGGCGCAGGTCGTGTTTACCACTGTAATACTAACGGCGGTATCGTAACCGGTGATGGTATGGCAATGGCTTACCGTCATGGCGTACCTCTACGTGATATGGAATTCGTTCAGTACCACCCAACCGGTCTTCCAGGTACTGGTATCCTGATGACCGAAGGTTGTCGTGGTGAAGGCGGTATCATCGTTAACAAGAATGGCTACCGCTACCTACAAGATTACGGCATGGGTCCTGAAACTCCAGTTGGCCAGCCAAAGAACAAATACATGGAACTTGGTCCTCGCGACAAGGTTTCACAGGCTTTCTGGCACGAACAGCAGAAAGGCAACACCATCAAACATCCTCTAGGTGACGTAGTTCATCTAGACCTTCGCCACCTTGGTGAAGAGTACCTGCAAGAGCGTCTACCGTTTATCTGTGAGCTAGCGAAAGCTTACGTCAACGTTGATCCTGCAAAAGAGCCGATTCCAATTCGTCCTACTGTTCACTACACCATGGGTGGTATTGAAACCAACGGCGAATGTGAAACGCGCATTAAGGGCCTTTTCGCCGTCGGTGAGTGTGCGTCAGTTGGTCTGCACGGTGCAAACCGTCTAGGCTCTAACTCGCTGGCTGAGTTTGTGGTATTCGGCCGTGTTGCAGGTGAACAAGCGGTGAAACGTGCAGCGGAATTCAAAGGCTGGAACGAAGAGTCTATCGCGGCTCAAGTCAAAGATGTTGAGCAGCGTATCGCCGCATTAATGAACCAAGAAGGCGATGAAAACTGGGCTGACATCCGTACTGAAATGGGTCACACCATGGAAGCGGGCTGCGGTATCTACCGCCAAGAAGATTTGATGCAAGCGACGATCGATAAGATTACTGAATTGAAAGCTCGCTACAAAAACATCAGCATCAAAGACAAAGGCAAAGTGTTCAACACTGACCTTCTTTACGCTATCGAAGTCGGTTACGGCCTAGAAGTGGCAGAAGCTATGGTTCACTCTGCCATCCTACGTAAAGAGTCTCGTGGTGCCCACCAGCGTCTAGACGATGGCTGTACTGAGCGTGATGACGTAGAGTTCCTCAAACACTCTTTGGCTTTCTTCCAACCAGATGCAGCGCCAACTATCGACTACAGCAAGGTGACCATCACTAAGTCACAGCCTAAAGCTCGTCTATACGGTGAAGCAGCTGAGAAAGCAGCCGCTGAAGAAGCAGCAAAAGCGGCACAGAAGAACGCAGAGGAGCAAGCATAATGTCAGCAAATCGCATCCAAAAAGTAGAGATTCTGCGTTATGACCCTGAGAAAGACGCAGAACCGCATTTTCAGACCTTTGAAGTACCATTCGACGAAACTATGTCGACCCTTGATGCACTTGGCTACATCAAAGATAACCTAGATAAAGACCTGTCTTACCGTTGGTCTTGTCGTATGGCGATCTGTGGTTCGTGCGGCATCATGGTTAACGGTGTGCCAAAGCTAGCTTGTAAAAGCTTCCTCCGCGATTACCCAAACGGCGTGAAGATCGAACCACTGGCAAATTTCCCAATCGAGAAAGACTTGATTGTCGACATGACGCCATTCATTGAGCGCCTTGAAGCTATCAAACCTTACATCATCGGTAATGATCGTAAACCTGAAGATGGCACTAACCTACAAACACCAGAGCAAATGGCTAAGTACAAGCAGTTCGCAGGCTGTATCAACTGTGGTCTATGTTACGCAGCATGTCCGCAGTTTGGTCTAAACCCTGAGTTTATCGGTCCTGCTGCACTGACTCTTGCCCATCGTTACAACCTCGATAGTCGTGACAATGGTAAAGCAGAGCGTATGGCGATGATCAATGGTGAAAACGGCGCTTGGGGCTGTACCTTCGTCGGTTACTGTTCTGAAGTGTGTCCGAAGAACGTCGATCCAGCGGCCGCAGTAAACCAAGGTAAAGTCGAGTCTTCTATGGACTTCGTGATTGCTATGCTGAAGCCTGACGGCACACCAGCAAAAACAGCAGAGGAGGCATAAGAATGAGTAACCGTAAACCTTACGTTCGTGAAGTAAAACGTACTTGGTGGAAAGATCATCCTTTTTACCGCTTCTACATGCTTCGCGAAGCGACTGTACTGCCTCTGATCCTATTTACTGTCTTCCTGACTTTCGGTTTAGGTTCATTAGTAAAAGGTCCCGAAGCTTGGCAAGGCTGGCTTGAGTTTATGGCCAATCCAGTAGTCGTAGCGATTAACATCGTTGCGCTTGCGGGTAGCCTACTGCACGCTCAAACGTTCTTCAGCATGATGCCGCAGGTAATGCCGATTCGCTTAAAAGGTAAGCCAGTGGATAAGAAGATCATTGTGCTTACTCAATGGGCAGCCGTGGCATTTATTTCTCTGATTGTGCTGGTAATCGTTTAAGGAGCTATGACTATGAAACCTAATTTTTCTGTAGATAGAGCCCCTAAGCGTTCTGATGAGCCTATTTGGTGGGGACTGTTTGGCGCTGGCGGTACTTGGTTTGCCATGATTACCCCTGTGACGATTCTGGTTCTGGGTGTACTTGCGCCATTGGGCATCATCAATGCAGAAGCTCTAAGCTACGAGCGAGTGGTTGATTTTGCAACAAGCATCATTGGCGCTCTATTTATCATTGGTACGCTAGCGCTACCGATGTGGCATGCAATGCACCGTGTACATCATGGTATGCATGACCTAAAGTTCCATACTGGTTTGGTTGGCAAAATCGCCTGTTATGCATTTGCAGGTCTTATCTCTGCACTGGCTGTTATTTTCATCTTCATGATTTAATTAGCAATAGATAAAACAAAGCCCGCTGTTAAGCGGGCTTTTTCGTTTCTGTTGATTTCCCGATTGGGATTACAGAATAAAGCGGCTTAGATCTTCATCTTCAATGGTATCGCCTAGTTTGCCTTTCACGTATGCAGCATCAATGGTTAACTTAGAACCAGACTTGTCTGTCGCTTCGAATGAAATCTCGTCCATCAGGCGCTCCATTACTGTGTGTAAGCGGCGAGCACCGATGTTTTCTGTTGTCTCATTCACTGTCCAAGCCGCTTCTGCAATTTGAGTGATACCATCTTCAGTAAACTCAACATCGACATCTTCCGTCTTCATTAGCGCAACGTATTGCTCTGTCAGTGATGCTTTAGGCTCAGTCAGGATACGTTTGAAATCATGACTTGAAAGCGCTTCTAGTTCGACACGAATCGGTAGGCGACCTTGAAGCTCAGGGATAAGATCCGATGGCTTAGCCACTTGGAATGCACCTGACGCAACAAATAGAATGTGGTCTGTTTTCACCATGCCGTGCTTAGTTGAAACTGTGCTACCTTCAATCAGCGGTAGTAGGTCACGTTGCACACCTTCACGAGAGACATCAGGACCAGAACTTTCGCCACGCTTACAAATCTTATCAATCTCATCGATAAACACGATACCGTTGTTCTCAACATTAAAGATCGCCTGCTCTTTCAGCTCTTCTTGGTTCACAAGCTTAGCCGCTTCTTCTTCGGTCAGTGCTTTGAAGGCATCTTTTATCTTCAGTTTGCGCTTCTTCTTAGTATCACCCGCTAGGTTTTGGAACATACCTTGAAGCTGGTTAGTCATCTCTTCCATGCCCGGAGGAGCCATGATCTCAACGCCCATTTGCGGAGCGGCAACATCAATTTCGATCTCTTTGTCGTCTAACTTGCCTTCACGAAGCTTTTTGCGGAAGATTTGACGTGTATTAGAAGCGCTATCGTCTTGCTGCTCGTTTTGACCCCAAGCATCGCGAGCTGGCGGTAGTAGAGCATCAAGAATACGCTCTTCAGCTTGCTCTTCAGCGCGGAACTTTACTTTTTCCATCGCTTGTTGATGAGTCATTTTAATTGCAACATCAGTAAGGTCGCGGATAATTGTTTCCACTTCCTTACCAACGTAGCCTACTTCGGTGAACTTCGTCGCTTCAACCTTGATAAACGGTGCATTCGCCAGTTTCGCTAGGCGGCGAGCAATTTCAGTTTTACCGACACCAGTCGGACCAATCATGAGGATATTTTTTGGTGTTACTTCAACACGCAAGCTCTCTTCAAGCTGCATACGGCGCCAGCGGTTACGCAGCGCAATCGCCACTGAGCGCTTTGCATTCTCTTGGCCGATAATATGACGGTTAAGCTCATGGACAATTTCGCGAGGGGTCATTTCAGACATAGTCAGTTTCCTTAAATTCTTATAGCCACTATCTTTGCTTGTTCAGCCGTTTACTCAGCTTGAGAGGCTGGGATTTCTAGTTCTTCGATAGTGTGGTGATGGTTGGTGAACACACAGATATCACCGGCAATTTTGAGTGATTTTTCTGCAACTTCACGTGCATCTAATTCGGTATTTTCTAATAGTGCAGTAGCAGCGGCTTGGGCAAAGTTACCGCCAGAGCCAATGGCAATCAGATCGTTTTCAGGCTGTACCACATCACCGTTACCAGTAATGATCAATGATGCCGTTTCATCAGCCACGGCCAATAGTGCTTCTAACTTGCGTAAAGCACGGTCACTACGCCAGTCTTTAGCTAACTCTACTGCCGCCTTAGTCAGGTGACCTTGGTGCATTTGCAGTTTGCTTTCAAACTTTTCAAACAGAGTGAAGGCATCTGCCGTACCACCAGCAAAGCCAGCGAGCACCTTATTGTTGTACAGGCGACGCACTTTACGAGCATTACCCTTCATTACTGTGTTACCCAGAGATACTTGTCCATCACCAGCGATGACGACTTTGTTGTTACGACGTACAGATACAATGGTAGTCACGAGTAGGGCCTCATAGTTGTTTTAATCTCAGTGTTAAAGATTATATGAGGTTATAGCGAGAGGAATTCAAGGGGTAATAGAGCTAGAGAGCTAGAGAGCTAGAGAGCTAGAGAGCTAGAGAGCTAGAGAATCTTGAAGGACTGACGTATTGCTTCAATCCTTTTTCATTTTGGATAAATGGATAACTAACGTTGAGCCACACTTCAATAAGGAGTCAACCTAGCTATCTAGCAGGGCGAAGCCCGATCGAGTTTTCTATAGGGCGCAGCCCGTTCCAGTTATCCACACAAAAAAACGAACCCATCAGGGTTCGCTTTTAATGTTTTTACTGCGCTTCTTTCCAGATTGCACAAGGCTCGATTTTGGCACGCTGAAGTTTGTGCTTATCGCGTTCAGCGTCACGCTTAAACTTGTATGGGCCAAGTACCACACGGTACCAACTACTGCCTTCCTTCTTACGAATTTTGCTGTTTATACCTTGGAAAGCGATATCCAGCTTACGCGCTTCAGCTTGCTGAGCAGTTTTATAGGCGCCACACTGCATTATGTAAGGAATCTCCGACACCACTTGCTCTTTCGCTTTTACTTCAACTTCACGACTTGGCAAGGTATCGACATAATCCCATTTCTCTTCCGGAGGAGGTGGTAACTTCGCTTGAGGTTTTGGTTTAGGCTTAGTTATTACCGGCTCTACTACAGGTGCAGGCGGTTCTGGATCGTTACTCAGAACATACAATCCATAGCCAAATACACTCGCCAATAGAATGGCAAGTAAACCACTTCGCCAAGGTTTGCGTCGTGGGGCAGACTTTTTCTTTGCAGGCTTACGGCTACTTCCGCCACGGCCTCTTTTTACGTAATCTCGATTCGCCACTAGTAAACATCAATACCATCAATTACCACTGCCGATATGTTAAAGCAGATTGTGCCGTTATGACAGAGTAGAAATGGAAGCGGCGCATCAAAAATACGCCGCTTGCAAAGGTTGGACTCTAAAGCACTCTTGGTGGTGCAGCGCTTTCACGTACCACCAGCTTGGTTTCAAGCAATCTCGACCCTGCACGAACATCATGTCCACGTAGCAGCTCAAGCATCATAAGCATTGCTTGACGGCCGATTTCATAGCGAGGCTGAGAAATGGTCGTTAACGGTGGATCGCAGTATTGAGCAAAGTGAATATCATCAAACCCTACAATGGAGAGGTCTTGCGGAACACGCAAACCTAGCTTCTTCGCTTCTTGAATCGCACCAATCGCCATTGCATCGTTATGACAGAACACCGCAGTCGGCGCATCTGGTAAAGCTAGCAACTGGCGAATCGCTTTTGCTCCAGCTTCAAAGGTGAAATCACCGGAAGTGCAGTAGTTCGGGTTCATAGTAATCCCGGCGCGTCTGAGGGCCTGCTGATAACCTTGGTGGCGGAACTGACATAGAACAGCTGTTTCAGGGCCTGAGATTTGAGCAATTCGCTTGTGGCCCATCTGCGTTAGGTAGTTAACCGCTTCAAAGGCAGAAGTGAGGTTGTCGATATGTACAGTAGGTAGTTCTAATTCGGGGGCAAACTCACAAGCCATAACCATAGGCGGTAAGTTCTTTTGTTCAGGTTTACTGACGTCAAAAGGAAGATCGGTACCTAGCAGCAACATGCCATCCGCTTGCTTAGTAAATACTAAGTTTACAAATGAGCTTTCACGCTTCTTCTGCTGCCCACTATCGCCAAGCAAAACGATGTATCCGTGCTCCATTGCCGCATCTTCAATTCCTCGAATGATCTCGGTGTAGTAGGGATCACAAATATCTGGAATGATTGCGATGATTGTTTTTGATTCGTTACGACGCAAGTTGCGCGCCAACGAGTTTGGTGAATAACCAGCTTCTAAAACAGCATCTTCGACTCTTTTCCTTGTCGCTGACGATACCTTTTCTGGATTCATTAGCGCTCTAGATACTGTCGCTGTTGAAACTCCCGCAAGCTGGGCAACATCCTTCATTGTCGCCATATTTAATTAACCCTCTTCATTTCCAAATTGGCAGCTCAAACGCCACCTAAGCCTCTAGTTGAAATGCATCTCATCGGTTGAACGGCCAAATTGATGTCGACTTGTAGGTTAAAATACCTATCTTCTCATTTATTTGCACTGAGCAAACGTTTAACTCACACACTATGGCCTGAGAGCAACATATTGCACAAGACCTAGTTTATTCATTTCAAAACACAAAGTTACGGGAGATTTAACAAAATCGGCAGCTAATAGGAGATCTGAATCACAAATAAATGAAAAAGGTGTGAATATGAAGAAACTCAATAGCTACCCGTCGCAGGAAGTCGCAAAAAATGTGGATAAATTACCATCTCATTAACTCAGATCTTGTGGCTCAATATCTAAGCTCCAACGCACTTTCTTCGCATTTGGCAACATTTGGATTGCAGGCTTAGCGCTTGCGAGTAGCTTTTGCATTACGGGCCGGTTTTGGGTTTGCAGCAGAAGTTGCCAACGATACTTACCCGCTCGTTTTGCTAGCGGTGCAGGTGTCGGTCCAAGGACTTGGCAATAGTCATCAAACAGAGGATGCGCCTCTAGTGTATGGCGAACCTGACGAAGAAATTCCTCGACGGGCTGAGAGTGGTTCGCTTCCGCTTTAAACAGGGTCAGAAACGAATACGGTGGTAACTGCGCTAGCTTTCTCTCTTGTAAAGCCGTTTCAGCGAAGTGGCGATAACTCTTAGTTAATAACGCTTGCAGTAGGCTATGTTCTGGGTGGTGGGTTTGCAGCACTACCTCACCCGGCTTGCTTGCACGCCCTGCCCGTCCAGCTACCTGTATAAACAATTGTGCCAGACGCTCAGACGCTCGGAAATCACTGCTGTAAAGAGAGCCATCCACATCTAATAGTGCTACCAGAGTAACGTCTGGGAAGTGATGACCTTTAGCCAACATTTGCGTACCAATCAAGATCTGATACTCACCATTACGGATCGCCCCTAGTGCACTCTCTAGGCTACCTTTTCGGCGCGTGCTGTCTCGATCAATTCGAATGGTTTTAAATTCTGGAAAGAGTTCAGCAAGCTGTTTTTCTAACTGCTCAGTTCCAACACCTACTGTTACCAAGTGCGTCGAACCACAGCCCTGACATTGATGAATAATCGGTTGCTGTGAGCCACAGTGGTGGCAGCGAATTTCATTGCTGTTCTGGTGATAGGTATAGTAAGCATCACAGCGCTTACATTCCGCAATCCAACCACATTCATGACACATCAACGCTGGAGAAAAGCCGCGTCGGTTTAAAAACAGCATCACTTGGTTGCCTGCCTTTAAATGGCGGCGCATTTCAGCGATGAGTGGCGCAGAAAGACCACTTTCTAGATATAGCCCTTTCACATCTAGCACTTTGTTGGTCGTTGGCGTCGCCGCTCCTGCGCGAGAAGAAAGCACTAGATGATGGTACTTACCACTTAAGGCGTTATGCAGAGTTTCTAAAGCTGGTGTAGCTGAGCCCAGTACAATTGGGATCTGCTCTTTGTTGGCACGCATCACCGCCACATCACGCGCATGGTAGCGCAGACTGTCTTGCTGCTTATACGAAGCATCATGCTCTTCATCAACAATGATAATGCCAAGGTTGACAAAAGGCGTAAGCAACGCAGAGCGAGTACCAATCACAATGCCAGCGGCGTTATCACGCGCGCTAAGCCAAGCGTTAAGTCGCTCTGTATCATTTAAACCAGAGTGCACCACCTCAACTGGGACATTAAAACGTTTTCTAAACCGATTAATGGTTTGCGGCGTTAACCCTATCTCGGGCACAAGAACTAGCGCTTGCCTGCCTTGCTCAAGCACAGGCTTAATCAGGTTGAGGTACACTTCCGTTTTACCAGATCCCGTTACCCCTTCTAACAGGTAACAAGCGAAACCTTCATTACTATTCACTGTCGCAATCGCCACCGCCTGCTCAGAGTTTAGCTTTGGCTTATCGACATCAGCTTCAACGTCATGTTTCCACTCACGAATCACTGGACTTTTCTCTATCGATTCAATCCAGCCTTTTTCCGCTAAGGTCTTTAGCACAGATGAACTGATCTCTTCATCGACAAAACGTTGATGAGGAATCAAGCCTGACTCCAGCATATGCATCACTTTGGCTTGTTTCACCGCGCGGCCGAAACCCGCCATCAGTTGGTCGCGACCACTCGCGGTGAGCTGCCATTCCACCAGCGTCGCGAAATCAGCGTCTTTACCTTTTCGCAGCGCACTTGGCATGGCATTAAACAAAGTGTCACCAAGCGGATACTGGTAAAACTGACTGCACCAAAATAGCAAGGAGTAGAGCTTTTCAGGCCACACAGGCTGGTTATCCAACACGTGCTTAATCGGCTTAAGCTTATCAAGTCTGAATTCTGATTCATTTACCAACGCAGTGACAATGCCAACCAGAGTTTGACGACCAAAAGGGACAGAGACACGCCCACCTATGATAGGAAATAGGTGGTTAGGGATCTGATAATCAAACTGTTTGTCGAGAGGCACAGGCAATGCCACGCGCGCAATTGTTGGTCGCATAATAGGCTATACAGCTAAGTGAGAGGTTACGTAGGCTAGTCTAAGGGAAAAGCCTAGCAGTGGAAAGAGAGCGCGATTCAAGCATCAAGAATAACTTAGGCTAAAAAAGTAGCGATTTCGGGTCTAAACTGGTTGATCCTAAGTCAGGTATTCATTACTATATCGCGCCTTAGTGATATGGCTAGCTTTACAGCAGCGGTATCCGAAAAGGTTTTTTATTAACTACGTGTGGTGTCCGGCTTAGAATCGGATAGCGACACGGCCTATATTTAGAGGTTCTCCCATGAAAGCTGGTATCCACCCAGAATACAAAGCAGTAAAAGCGACTTGTTCTTGCGGTAACTCTTTTGAGTTCAACTCAACTCTAGCTAAAGAGTCTATCCACCTAGACGTATGTGACAAATGTCACCCATTCTACACTGGTAAGCAACGTATCGTTGATACAGGCGGCCGTGTTGATCGCTTCAACAAGCGTTTCGGTGCTCTATCAAGCAAGAAGTAATTTCTTCTTAGCCGAATCTAAAAAGGACGCTCAGGCGTCCTTTTTTGTTATCTGTCACTCACGCAATATCCATTTTGCAGAGTAATCTATTATTAATTTTAATATTCGCTAGCCATATCTCTGTTCATCTGGTCTTATCTCCAGTCATTTACTACTTTTTATTGCTTCGGCTCGCATTCTGACCTAGGCAGCTTGACTTAGTTACTCTAGAATGGATTTCCCCATTCCATATAATTATTAATGAGTACCTACACCTATGTCAGACGACAATCGCCAAGAAGTATCCCCAGAAGAACAGTTTCGTCAGCAAGCTTTGGATTATCATGCTTACCCAACTCCAGGTAAAATTGCAGTCGCACTAACAACACCAGCAGAAACGGCTAAAGATCTTGCTCTAGCCTATAGCCCTGGTGTAGCAGAGCCTGTACGTGAAATCGCACAAAACGCTGACAACGTCTACAAGTACACATCAAAAGGCAACATGGTTGCTGTTATCTCAAATGGTACGGCGATTCTTGGTCTTGGCAATTTAGGTCCTCTAGCATCTAAACCTGTAATGGAAGGTAAGTCTCTGCTTTTCAAACGCTTTGCGGGTTTAGATTCAATTGATATTGAAGTAAAGCACCGTACTATCGAAGAGTTTGTCGATACCGTTGCTAACATCGCCGATACTTTTGGCGGTATTAACCTAGAAGACATCAAAGCGCCAGACTGTTTCGAAATCGAAAAGCAGTTGATTGAGCGTTGTGATGTACCTGTTTTCCACGATGACCAGCACGGTACGGCGATTGTTACCGCGGCAGGTATGCTTAATGCCATTGAACTTCAAGGGAAGAAGTTAGAAGACGCAACGATTGTGTGTCTAGGTGCAGGTGCAGCAGCAGTAGCATGTATGGAGCTACTGATTAAGTGTGGCGCGATGCGTGAGAAAATCTACATGCTTGACCGTAAAGGTGTTATCCACACTCGTCGTGACGATCTTAACGAATACAAACAGCTATTCGCCAACAACACCGATAAGCGCACACTAGAAGACGTTATCGAAGGTGCTGACCTGTTCCTTGGTGTATCAGGCCCTAACCTACTCTCACCAGAAGCTCTTCAGTTGATGGCAGACAAACCGGTCGTCTTTGCGTGTTCTAACCCAGATCCAGAGATCAAACCTGAACTTGCTCACGAAGTACGTAACGATCTGATCATGGGTACTGGTCGTAGTGATTACCCTAACCAAGTAAACAACGTGCTGTGTTTCCCATTCATCTTCCGCGGTGCGCTAGACGTGCGCGCAAGTGAAATTAATGATGAGATGAAACTGGCAGCGGTAGACGCTATTCGCCAACTAGCGAAAGAAGAAGTACCAGCCGAAGTCCTAGCAGCTGCTGGCGTTGATGCACTGTCATTTGGTCCTGGTTACATCATTCCAAAACCAATGGATCCACGTCTATTGCCTCGTGTTGCTAAAGCCGTTGCTCAGGCCGCTGTTGACTCAGGTGTTGCTCGCATTGAAATGCCAGAAAATTATATGGCCGAGTAAATTGGCTAAATAGTCTCTTCGAGAACGAAAAAACCGCTGTTAAGACAGCGGTTTTTTTTATTTCAATTTCGTCAGCGTGCGAAAATTAGGTGCGACTATTTTTATTATTCGTCGAAAGATTCGAACTCAATTCCCATCTCTGTCATCAGTTTTTTCACTTCAGCAGGGAGATCGTCTGGGCGGTCTTTACGTAAATCTTCATCAGTCGGCAGTGGCTGCCCGGTATATGCATGCAAAAAAGCTTCACACAATAGCTCGCTGTTTGTTGCGTGGCGCAGGTTATTAATCTGGCGGCGTGTACGCTCATCAGTCAAAACCTTTAATACTTTCAATGGAATAGAAACTGTAATCTTCTTTACTTGTTCGCTTTTCTTTCCATGCTCAGCATATGGGCTAATGTATTCGCCATTCCAATCTGCCATTGCGCACCTTTCGTTATTTTTTATGGTTGAAAATAGAATCCCTAATTTTAGCGGTATTTATAGCCACAAGCAAAGACATATAGACGTCTAGAAGTGTTGACGTCCACAATAATGATAAGTAAAGTGGAAAGGTATGGGATTGGAATAACATATATCTAACAAGATAAAGGTATAGCGTATTCCCAAATAGAAGTCACTAAAGTTCGAAAGGAAACACTTATGAGCACCCGCAAACCAGCCACAATCGCGGTACGTACTGGTATCGAGTCCGACACTCAACATCACGCAGTTGTTCCACCTATTTACCTCTCGACAAATTATGGCTTCCCAGCCTTTGGTGATGTACCAAAGTACGATTACACCCGCTCAGGCAACCCAAACCGCGGGCTACTCGAAACTGCTCTGTTTGAACTTGAGTCAGGTAAAGGCGCGGTCGTGACCAACTGTGGTACTTCGGCACTGAATCTATGGGTATCCGCTTTCCTTGGCCCAGATGACCTTATCGTCGCACCGCACGATTGCTACGGTGGTACTTACCGTCTATTCAATACCCGCGCAAATAAAGGTGATTTCAAAGTTCTATTTGTTGATCAATCTAACGAACAAGCCTTTGCTGAGGCCCTAGCTAAAAAGCCTAAACTGATTCTATTGGAAACACCATCTAACCCGTTAGTTCGTGTCGTCGACATCGCAAATGTATGTGAGAAAGCCAAACAAGTTGGTGCTCTAGTGGCTGTCGACAATACCTTTTTGACACCCGTGTTCCAAAAGCCTTTAGACCTTGGCGCCGACTTTGTTATTCACTCAACCACTAAGTATATCAATGGTCACTCTGATGTTATTGGCGGTGTTGTCATTACCAAAACAGAAGAACACGCTGAAGAACTTGCTTGGTGGGGGAACTGTATTGGTGCAACAGGCACACCATTTGATAGCTACATGACGTTGCGCGGCATCCGTACACTGGGGGCGCGTATGAAGGTGCATGAGGAGAGCTCTCGCCAAATTTTAGACTTCTTACAGACCCAAGACTTAGTCGGTAACATCTATCATCCTAGCCTGCCTGAGCACCCAGGCCATGAGATTGCTAAAAAGCAGCAAACAGGCTTTGGTTCTATGCTCAGCTTCGAATTCGCGGGTAGCTTTGCACAACTTAAATTCTTTGTTGGTGAACTAGAGCTTTTCTCACTTGCTGAATCTCTCGGCGGTGTAGAGAGTCTAATCTGTCACCCTGCTTCAATGACTCACCGAGCGATGGGTGAAGAAGCACTTGCAGAGGCAGGTGTTTCCCAACAACTTCTGCGCCTGTCGGTTGGGCTTGAAGATGCAGAAGATTTAATTGCTGACCTTGAACAAGCTTTTGCAAAAGCTAAGGAAGCCTTCTAATGCCTACTACTCAACGTCAACTCCATAAGTTTGGTGGAAGCAGCCTAGCCGATCCTGAATGCTACCGCCGCGTCGTCGGTATCTTAAAAGAATATTCACAATCAGAAGATCTGATTGTTGTTTCAGCTGCAGGTAAAACGACCAACCGTTTGATTGCATTTCTCGAAGCCCTCAATAAAGATGGCCGTATTGCTCATGAAGAACTTCAAGCACTACGCCAGTTTCAAACTGAGCTGATTGAAACGCTTATTGAAGGAGAAGTAAAACAGCAGCTACTCGCTACTTTAAATGATGAGTTCAGCACCTTGGGCGAGTTGACTTATCCGCTTAACGAAGCTGAGAAAGCAGCCGTTTTAGGCCATGGCGAAGTATGGTCTTCACGCCTATTGGCAGCGCTGCTCAATCAACATTCATTGCCTGCCGTAGCTCAGGATGCTCGCGCATTTTTACGTGCTGAAGCGGGCACTCAACCTGAAGTCGACTTTGGTGCTTCTTACCCGTTAACTAAAGAAGTATTAGTGCAACACGCTCACCATAGAGTGGTGATCACTGGCTTTATGGCTCAAGATAGTCAAGGTCATACCGTATTATTAGGGCGTAATGGTTCAGACTATTCAGCAACCGTTATCGGCGCGCTGGCAGAAGCGAAACGCGTAACCATCTGGAGTGACGTAGCAGGTGTATACAGTGCAGACCCAAGGTTAGTGTCAGATGCCTGTCTTCTGCCGCTATTACGCTTAGATGAAGCCAGTGAGCTTGCAAGACTTGCTGCCCCTGTACTGCATAGCCGTACATTACAGCCCGTTGCTCAAAGTGCGATGGATCTGCATCTTCGTTGCAGCTACCAACCAGAATCAGGCTCTACACGCATTGAACGTGTTCTTGCTTCTGGTCGCGGCGCAAAAATCATCTCATCCCTAGATGAAGTGCTATTAATTCAACTCAATTTCACCTCTGGTCATGATTTCCAGCGAGTCGAAAATGAGGTACTTGCAAGCCTCAAGCGAGCCCAGCTTGAACCACTGACTTATGAGGCTCAAGCCGACCAACATTGCTTACGTCTCGCTTATACAAGTGAAATAGTGGGTGGCGCTTTAGAGTATCTCCAAGACGCAGCAATTGAAGCGGAGATTAAGCTTAAAGAAGGTTATTCGATGGTAGCGGCGGTAGGAGCAGGCGTAACCAAGAATGCTAACCACTGCTATGGTTTCTACCAGCAACTCAAGTCTTCACCTGTCGAGTTTATTTCCGAGTCATTGTCAGGGCTTAGCTTAGTTGCCGTTTTACGCACAACCGATACTAAGCCTTTAGTTAAAGCTATTCATAGCCAATTGTTCCAAGCCCAGAAACGTGTCGCCATTGCCCTATGTGGTAAAGGCAATATAGGCTCAAGCTGGTTAGAACTGTTCACCGAGCAAAAGGGCGAGCTAGAAAAGCGTCATGGCATGAACTTTGAGTTAGTGGCTGTGATCGATAGCCAAACTTATTGGTTCGACCCGAAAGGAATTGATGCGAGCCAAGTTGGTGTTCATTTCGATGACGAAGCGACTAGCCACGAAGGAAACGACTGGATTGAAAAACTCGGTGCTATTCAAGGCTATGATGATCTTGTTGTGTTGGATGTGACTGCCAGTCAAACCTTAGCCCAACGCTACTTAGAAATTGCGGAGCAAGGCATGCACTTGATCTCGGCAAATAAAGTCGCGGGGTCAGCTTCTAGCCAATACTACCATCAGGTTCAAGACGCCTTCGCAAAGATCAATCGTCACTGGCTTTACAACGCTACCGTTGGTGCAGGGCTGCCAATTAACCACACAGTTCGAGACCTACGAGAAAGCGGCGATGACATTATCGCATTATCAGGTATTTTCTCAGGCACCCTCTCGTGGCTATTCCAGCAATACGATGGCAGCGTTCCTTTTGCTGAGCTGGTAGACCTAGCGTGGCAGCAAGGCTTAACTGAGCCCGACCCTCGCAGCGACCTAGACGGTTCAGACGTTATGCGTAAACTAGTCATCCTAGCGCGCGAGTCAGGCCTTACATTGGAACCAGAAGCGGTAAAAGTTGAAAGTTTGGTACCTACAGAGCTCGCTGAGCTATCCCTAGATGAATTTCTTGATAAGAGTGCGCTATTAAGTGAACTGCTCGCAGAGCGCCTTGAGAAAGCTCAGCGCGAAGACAAAGTGCTTCGTTATGTCGCAAGATTAGAGAAAAATGGTACTGCAACGGTAGGTGTTGAAGCGCTAAGCAAAGAGCATGCTCTAGCGAACTTACTGCCATGTGACAATATATTCGCTATCGAGAGTAAGTGGTATAAAGACAATCCACTTGTTATCAGAGGCCCTGGCGCAGGCAGAGAAGTCACCGCAGGTGCGATTCAATCTGATTTGAACCTCCTCTCAAGTTTACTCTAACTCACAAAGGCGCTGATCTCCTCGGCGCCTTTTTACTTTATTCTCTTTCAATCCCATATCAATTTACTTCAACTAAACTTGAAGCCAGCTCATGATTAAGTTGAAAAATATTCATAATCACATTATTGACATTAAATCGTATTCAATACATTCTGTAGACATATAGACGTCTAAACGTCGATTTGGAATTTTAGAGTTTTATGGCACGGAGTGGCCACAGGGAGAGTAAGATGGGATACACGCACGCAGGTCATATCGACGCCTTAAATCAGAATATCGCCGAACTGTCTGACAATATCAATGTGTCATTTGAGTTTTTTCCACCTAGTAGCGAAAAGATGGAAGAAACACTTTGGAACTCTGTGCACCGCCTTAAGACTCTACAACCAAAATTTGTTTCGGTTACCTATGGTGCTAACTCCGGTGAGCGAGATAGAACACACTCGATTATCAAAGAGATCAAAGATCAAACAGGTCTAGTTGCCGCGCCGCACTTAACCTGTATTGATGCATCACGTGAAGAGCTTGTCCGAATCGCTGATGACTACTGGGCAAATGGTATTCAAAGTATTGTCGCGCTGCGTGGTGATATTCCCCCAGGTGGTGGTAAGCCTGAAATGTACGCTTCTGACCTCGTCACTTTGCTAAAAGAGCGCCATGACTTCGATATCTCAGTTGCTGCTTTCCCTGAAGTTCACCCAGAAGCAAAAAGCGCTCAAGCTGACCTACTTAACCTAAAACGTAAGGTAGATGCAGGTGCGAGCCGAGCTATCACTCAGTTCTTCTTTGACGTAGAGAGTTACTTGCGATTCCGTGACCGCTGCGTGGCGGCAGGCATTGATGTAGAAATCGTTCCCGGCATTTTACCTGTTTCGAACTTCAAGCAAGCTTCTCGCTTTGCGGCGCAGAACAACGTTAAAGTTCCGGGGTGGATGGCTAAACAGTTTGAAGGCTTGGATGATGACCCAACGACAAGACAGCTAGTTGGTGCAAGCCAAGCGATTGACATGGTGCGTACATTGAGCCGTGAAGGGGTTAAGGATTTCCATTTCTACACCCTCAACCGTGCGGAAATGACTTACGCCCTGTGCCACACTTTAGGCGTTCGCCCTAAAGCTTAGATAATGTTCCAAAATGACTAAGTATTGCTTGGTCATTATTGTCCGCAGAAAGCAAAAAGGCTGAACCTAAGTTCAGCCTTTTTATTCGAGTAGTGATTACTCTACTTCATCCATTTTGCCAAGTAGGCTACGGATGCGCTCTTGCCAAGCAGAGTGCTCTTGCTGCATTTGCTGAGCTTTTTGTTCTAGCTCTTCACGGTTGCTACGTAGTTCGTTTGCTTCAGTTGCTAGCTTTTCTTTCTCTTCTTTCAGTTCTTCAACTTCCATTTGTAGAAGAGCAATTGTATCTACTGCAGTTTGGATTTTTGCTTCTAGTTGTTCTAATACTTCAAAAGACATCTTAGCCTACCTATCTATTATTCGGAGAAGGTTTTGGTCACCTATGTTCCAAAACCATTTGCAACCATTCTACTCAGCCGAGAGCGGATAAACACGCCCTATATTGTAGTTTTTTTGCCATTCGATTAAAAAAACAGCGTAAATTGACAATGGCCTTACATCCCTCAAGCGAGCGACATCTATTTGTTAATTTAACCTGTTAGATTGATCCAGTTCAATGGCTGTTCGAGCAAAAAGGCAAACGTTTCCTTTCTGATATGATAAGATCCTGCCGTTTTTGTTTTTCTCTCTTTCCTAATACTTTGGAGTCTTCATGAAACGCGATTTAGCAATGTCATTTTCTCGAGTTACCGAGGGTGCAGCTTTAGCAGGTTACAAGTGGCTTGGCCGCGGCGATAAGAACGCAGCAGATGGCGCTGCGGTTGAGGTCATGCGCAGCTTACTTAATAAAACCGAGATCAGTGGAGAGATCGTGATCGGTGAGGGTGAAATCGACGATGCACCTATGCTGTACATTGGTGAGAACGTAGGTATTGGTGGAGACGAAGTAGACATCGCAGTTGATCCTATTGAAGGCACACGTATGACTGCAATGGGTCAGTCTAATGCTCTAGCAGTACTTGCAGCTGGTGAAAAAGGCAGTTTCCTTAAAGCTCCTGATATGTACATGGAGAAGTTAGTTGTTGGCCCTGGTGCAAAAGGCTGTATCGACCTCAATAAACCGCTTAAAGAAAACCTAGAGAACATCGCGCAAGCGCTGAACAAGACTTTAGATACACTTGTGGTCATTACCCTAGCAAAGCCTCGTCATGATGCTGTGATCGCAGAAATGCAGGCAATGGGTGTTCGCGTCTTTGCTGTACCAGATGGCGATGTTGCTGCATCTATTCTAACTTGTATGCCTGATAGCGAAGTGGACGTTATGTACTGTATCGGTGGTGCTCCTGAAGGTGTTGTTTCAGCGGCTGTGATTCGTGCATTGGATGGTGATATGCATGGTCAACTACTGCCTCGCCATGAAGTGAAAGGTGATAATGAAGAAAACCGCATCTATGGCGCTGCAGAACTTAAACGCTGCGAAGAAATGGGCGTAAAAGCTAATGTCGTGCTTAAGATGGAAGACATGGCACGTAGCGATAACGTTGTATTCTCTGCAACAGGTATTACTAAAGGAGACCTACTAGAGGGTATCTCTCGCCAAGGTAATATCGCTACGACTGAAACTCTGTTAATTCGTGGTCGATGCCGTACTATTCGTCGTATTAAATCGACTCACTACCTAGAGCGTAAAGATCCTGAAGTAAGAGATATTATTCTTTAATAGGTAAACGTCAAAAAATCATAGAAGGTCAGCAGCTGCTGGCCTTTTTTGTTGGGCAGCGATACTAGGATGCGGGAACGCACTTCGTCCTACGGAAAACTGGAAAACTGGAAAACTGGAAAACTGGAAAACTGGAAAACTGGAAAACTGGAAAACTGGAAAACTGGAAAACTGGAAAACTGGAAAACTGGAAAACTGGTTGATTGTGTCTTCTAGGAGACAAGCCCTGTCAACACCTTCTAAACCATCGGCTCTATCAACTTAATATCAACACTCAACTCTCGTAGGGCGAAGCCCGCTCCCGATTCTAGAGGACGAAGTCCGTTCCAGTTCTCCTATACGCAGATACAAAAAGACCTCAGCATTTCTGCTGAGGTCTGGAATAAGTGGCGGAGCGGACGGGACTCGAACCCGCGACCCCCGGCGTGACAGGCCGGTATTCTAACCAACT
>NZ_JCAFVV010000013.1:0-78900 GCF_059295395.1 Vibrio sp. SCP2
CAATGGTCACTTCGTTTCATTGAAACCTAATTTGAAACCGAAGTTTCTAATTGGATTATCATCAACGAGTGCCCACACAGATTGATAGGTTTATATTGTTAAAGAGCTTTCCGACTGAGCTTCGCTCAAATCGGACGGCCATTTTAGCGAGATAAAGTTTAGTGTCAACCACTTTTTTCAAACTTTTTTTCAAGCGTTTCCGTTTGGCTAATTGACCTTGCTAACTGGGCTCTCGTTTCTTTCGAAGCGTTGCCGTGTCAGCGAGGGGGCATTATAGAGATCGAAAGATTCTTGGCAAGCCCTTTTTTCAGTTTTTTCTAACTTTTTTATCGTTCGATTAAATTTCGATCTAAAAGCCTTATAAGTGAGCCTTTTCTTTACATATCTTTAAACTTATTGGCGAATAGAGTCACTTTTTCCCAATTGGTGTACTCTACCTCTTTACTTGTATCTGTCTCTCCCCCCGTCATACTCATAATGAATTTAATCATTGTTCTATCGAACCAGTTATAACGTGGGTAATAGAGAGCACCTGCAAAGACACCGATTAGTTGAGGCTGCCAAGGCGACTTTTTAAGAAATGTCTTTATATAAGCACTACCTTCAGGCGTATCCTTTCCTTGGTCTTCTTTACGTGCCGTTAGATTCACACAGAAGAAAGCAACTTTACTCTGCTGTAATGAAGACAAGTTACGCTCAATAAACTGATAGAGCTTTTTGTTAAGGTGACCATAACGAATAGAGGCACCAATAAGCACTCGCTCATATTGGCTGAAATCCACCGTGTCTATGGTGTGTAGGTCGAGCAGTTCACAATCATATTCAGACAGCTCTGTCTGTATATGGCTAAATATCTTTTTAGTTTGACCTTCACGGCTTGAATAGAGAAATAGCGCCTTTGCCACATCGTCTCCTTAGCTACGCCAGAACGTCGGCGTAAGTAGTATAAGTAGAGTAAAGATTTCTAGTCGTCCAAATAGCATCGAAACAATCAGAACCCATTTCGCCTTGTCATTCACATCACCAAAGTGAAGTGCTACTTCACCAAGACCCGGACCTAAGTTGTTGAGTGTCGCCGCAACCGCAGAGAAAGCACTTAGCTCATCCATTCCAGTCGCAATCAGACCTAACATGCAGACTACAAAAACCAGAGCATAGGCAGAGAAGAATCCCCACACAGCATCGACAACCCGCTGAGGAAGAGAACTACCGCCGACTTTGATCGTATACACTGCACGCGGGTGTACCAAACGCTTCAGTTCACGCACACCTTGCAACGTCAGTAATAAAATACGGATGACTTTCATACCACCACCGGTAGAACCCGCACATCCACCAATAAAGGAGGAGAAAAGCAACAGCACGGGTAAGAATAGTGGCCACTCAGCAAAGCCTGTCGTTGTGAAGCCTGCTGTGGTCGAAATGGAAACCGTTTGGAAAAGAGCCTGATCAAAGGCGTCATATACCGAGCTATATGAGTGGTGGTTTAATAAAACTAGGAAACAAACCACAAACAGTAAGACCTGAATAAAGATAAAGGCTCTAAACTCCGGGTCCTTCCAATAGTACTTAGGATGCACGCCGCCAGAGGCAAAGGCCGCAAAGTGAAGTGAGTAGTTACATGCCGAGATCAAAAGGAACACGACGGTAATCATATTGATCGCGTAACTGTCGAAATGTCCCATACTCGCATCATGGGTAGAGAAACCACCAATGGCGATTGTCGAGAAACTATGGCTTATCGCATCAAACGGTGTCATCCCTGCAAGCCAAAAAGAAGCAGCACAAGCAATGGTTAGACTTAAATAGATATACCACAGTGCTTTCGCTGTTTCGGCGATACGCGGCGTCATCTTGGTGTCTTTTACTGGCCCCGGAATTTCAGCTCGATAAAGCTGCATACCACCGATACCTAATACCGGTAAGATCGCAACGGCAAGTACGATGATACCCATACCGCCAAACCATTGTAGGAACTGACGATAAAACAAGATTGCTTTGGGCAAGTCATCAAGACCAACAATGACCGTGGCTCCGGTGGTGGTTAAAGCAGAAAAAGACTCAAAGAAAGCGTCTGTGACAGAAACATTGGGATTGTCAGCGATGAGAAATGGCAGTGAACCTGCACTTCCAAGTACCGTCCAAAACAAAACGACAATCAGAAAACCATCACGAGCTTTTAATTCATGTTTATGGCGTCGGTTTGGAAACCAACACACGGTTCCGCAAAACAGCAGAACGAAAAAGGTGGTGACAAAAGGAACACCTGCACCGTCTCGATAGATAAGCGCTACTAAAGCAGGGGCTAGCATAGAGAGACTAAAAAGCGCGAGCAAAAGCCCGACGATGCGAATAATGGATCGAAATTGCATGGTTAGATTGATTTATGAAGCGTAGCTTCAGACTTCCTAATTATCTTTGTTGTTTGTCCAACGAGGTAACCTGTACCTTGGCGCCACTCTTATTAATAATGGTTTGAGTAAAGTCACTCACTTGACGAAGTTCAATCTCGATAACCATTTTAACCAACTCACTGTACTCAGCACTGACTTCTTGAGCTCCGAACTGAGGAAATAGAGACTGTGCAATTGGCATAAACCCATAGTCTAACTCTAGTAGTAGTTTTGTGGTTATTTTTTTCTCAATTGTTTGAAGCGACTTGAGAGCTTGCTGTACCCCACCACCATATGCTTTAACCAATCCACCGGTTCCTAGCTTGATACCACCAGAGTAGCGAGTTACCACAGCAGTAATTTCACCCACTCCCGAACCTGATAATTGCGCCAATATAGGTTTCCCCGCGGTTCCTGATGGCTCACCGTCGTCGCTAAAACCCCATTGCATTGAATCTTCAGGTCTACCAGCAACAAACCCCCAGCAATTATGTCGCGCATCTGAGTGTTTGCTTTTTATCTGCTCAACAAACGCTTTAGCTAAGTCAATTGATGGAGTATGCGCAAGGTAAGTAATAAAGACGCTTTTCTTTATTTCCTCTTCAAACTGAGTGGGTTGTGCAGGTATTAAATACGGCAGGTTATTCATGGCTGTGGTTCGTGTTATGTCTTGCTCGCAGTGTATCACGAGAGCGAATTTAACGTCGCCTAAGATCTGTCCGAGCGCACAATGTTAAACACTTGTTTAAAAAATGTATTGAATTTAACCAACAGCAAGTCCAAACTAAAACTACTGGTCTAACCAGAATAACTATAACACCACTTTCCTTTACAGCGGTTGCAACTCAACCAGCCGCTGTACACGCAATCCTAAGATTGTATGTCATGGAGATAGACAATGATTTACCAAGCCGAAACCCTACAGGTAAAGGAATTACAAGACGGAATCGCTGAGCTCAGCTTCTGTGCACCAGCGTCTGTTAACAAGCTCGACCTCGCTACTCTTGAGTCTCTGGATAAGGCTCTTGACGCGCTAAAAGCTCACAGCTCTCTCAAAGGCTTACTGCTTACTTCAGATAAAGAGGCGTTTATTGTTGGCGCTGACATTACTGAGTTTCTGGGCCTATTTGCCAAATCAGAGCAAGAGCTAGATCAATGGCTTCAATTTGCTAACAGCATCTTTAATAAGCTTGAAGACCTACCCGTACCGACACTTTCTGTTTTAAAAGGCCACACTTTGGGTGGTGGATGTGAGTGTGTACTTGCTACTGACATGCGTATTGGTGACAAAACCACCAGCATTGGCTTACCAGAGACTAAACTCGGAATCATGCCAGGCTTTGGTGGTTGTGTTCGCTTACCGCGTGTTATCGGTGCCGACAGCGCGATGGAAGTCATTACACAAGGCAAAGCTTGCCGAGCGGATGAAGCACTTAAAATCGGTCTACTAGACGCTATTGTCGAGACAGATGCTCTGTACGAGTCAGCGATTAAGACTCTAACCCAAGCGATCAATGAAAAACTGGATTGGAAAGAACGACGTAAACAAAAAACATCGCCACTTTCACTCAGCAAGCTTGAATCTATGATGAGCTTTACGATGGCAAAAGGCTTGGTCGCTCAGAAGGCTGGTCCTCACTACCCTGCACCAATGACAGCAGTTGTGACTATCGAGGAAGGTGCTCGTTTTGCTCGCAATGAAGCGCTTGATGTTGAACGCAAACATTTTGTTAAGCTAGCGAAATCAGAAGAAGCCAAGTCTCTAGTTGGTCTATTCCTTAATGATCAATATATTAAAGGGCTAGCTAAAAAAGCGGCTAAGTCTGCTAGCAAAGACACTCAACGTGCAGCGGTATTAGGCGCAGGTATCATGGGTGGCGGTATTGCTTACCAGTCGGCACTTAAAGGTGTCCCTGTCTTAATGAAAGATATCGCCCAAGCGTCGCTAGATTTAGGTATGACCGAAGCCTCTAAACTGCTTAACAAGCGCCTATCTCGCGGCCGTATTGATGGCTTTAAGATGGCGGGTATCCTAGCTTCGATCACTCCAAGCCTTCATTACGCAGGCATCGAAGAGACGGATGTTATCGTTGAAGCAGTGGTTGAAAATCCGAAAGTGAAAGCGGCAGTACTCAGTGAAGTCGAGCAACAAGTGGGGGACGAAACCGTCATTACCTCAAATACATCGACTATCCCAATCAACCTGCTGGCTAAATCACTTAAACGACCAGAAAATTTCTGTGGTATGCATTTCTTTAACCCAGTACACCGCATGCCTTTAGTCGAGATCATCCGTGGTGAACATACCTCAGATGAAACCATCAACCGCGTTGTCGCTTACGCTGCGAAAATGGGTAAATCACCAATCGTAGTGAATGACTGTCCCGGATTCTTCGTCAACCGCGTACTCTTCCCTTATTTTGGTGGTTTCAGCATGTTGCTACGTGACGGTGCTGATTTCACTAAGATCGACAAAGTCATGGAACGTAAGTTTGGCTGGCCAATGGGACCTGCCTATCTGCTAGATGTAGTCGGCATTGATACCGCTCACCATGCCCAAGCGGTAATGGCTCAAGGCTTCCCAGAGCGTATGGGTAAACAAGGTCGTGATGCGATTGACGCTCTGTTTGAAGCAGACAAGTATGGTCAGAAGAATGGTAGCGGCTTCTATAGCTACGCTTTGGATAGAAAAGGCAAACCGAAAAAAACATTCAGTGAAGATATTCTGCCAGTACTCGCCGACGTTTGTGCAGAGAAGCAGGAGTTCGATGATCAAACCATCATCCAACGAATGATGATTCCGATGATCAATGAAGTTGTCTTGTGTCTGCAAGAAAACATCATCGCTTCTCCTCAAGAAGCCGATATGGCTTTAGTTTATGGTCTGGGCTTCCCTCCATTCCGAGGTGGCGTTTTCCGTTACTTAGATAGCGTAGGTATTGCCGAGTTTGTCGCAATGGCGAACCAATATTCAGATCTAGGCGCTATGTACCAAGTACCACAATTGCTGATTGATATGGCTGAAAAAGGCCAAACCTTTTATGGTGCTCAGCAACAAGGTTCTATCTAAGGAGATTCCCAAATGATTAATCAAACTAAAAACGTTGTCGTAGTAGATTGTCTACGTACACCGATGGGACGCTCTAAAGGTGGAGCTTTCCGTCATACTCGCGCCGAAGATCTTTCTGCTCAGTTAATGAAAGGCATTCTTGCGCGCAACCCTCAGGTTAACCCAAGCGAGATTGAAGATATCTACTGGGGCTGTGTACAGCAAACGTTAGAACAAGGCTTTAACGTTGCGCGTAATGCAGCACTGCTTGCAGGCTTGCCAATTGAAATTGGTGCAGTAACTATCAACCGCCTATGTGGTTCATCAATGCAGGCTCTGCATGATGGTACACGCGCAATTATGACTGGTGATGCGGAGATTTGCCTCATTGGTGGTGTTGAGCACATGGGGCATGTTCCTATGAACCACGGTGTGGATTTCCACCCAGGCATGTCGAAAAACGTTGCTAAAGCAGCGGGTATGATGGGTTTAACCGCAGAAATGCTTGGTAAACTGCACGGTATCAGCCGTGAGCAACAAGATGAATTTGCTGCGCGCTCTCATGCTCGCGCTCATGCAGCTACCGTTGAAGGTCGCTTTAAAAACGAGATCCTTCCAATTGAGGGCCACGCTGCGGACGGTACCCTATTCACGCTAGATCACGATGAAGTGATTCGTCCGGAAACCTCAGTAGAAGGTCTATCTCAGCTTCGTCCGGTATTTGACCCTGCAAACGGAACCGTCACCGCAGGTACATCCTCTGCGCTATCTGATGGTGCATCAGCCATGCTGATCATGAGCGAAGACAAAGCCAATGAACTTGGCTTGCCAATTCGCGCACGCATCAAAGGTATGGCTATTGCGGGTTGCGATCCATCTATCATGGGTTATGGCCCTGTACCGGCAACGCAGAAAGCGCTTAAACGTGCCGGTCTCTCTATCGAAGATATGGATGTGGTAGAGCTAAATGAAGCATTTGCTGCTCAATCTTTACCTTGTGCTAAAGACCTAGGTTTGCTGGAAGTAATGGACGAGAAGGTCAACCTTAACGGTGGCGCTATCGCTCTTGGTCACCCACTGGGTTGTTCTGGTTCTCGTATTTCGACCACACTGATTAACCTGATGGAAGCTAAGGATGCCAAATATGGTCTAGCCACCATGTGTATCGGTTTAGGTCAGGGTATCGCAACCGTCTTTGAACGCCCTTAATCTACTATCAAGTAAAACAACGCCAGCATTAAGCTGGCGTTTTCTTTAGTGCTTTAACCAGTCGTGATGGAGCTGATTGGAAGAGCCTAAGTAATCCACCATCCACTGAATAAGCTTGTGGTTATCATCCTTGCGCCAGACTAAACAACATTGGCTGATCGGCTTTTCATCTGGTAGTGTTTTCTCCACCAGTACCCCCTCAAGAATTAACGGCATCGCAATGTGTCGAGGCATATAACCTACCCCGACACCATTTTTGAGACACTCAATCGCACTGTACCAATTGGGCAGCAACAAACGCCGCTGCTGCGGATAATGCCCTGTGTGACGCTTGGGCAACACGCTAGAGGTATCATCCAAGCAGATTGCTGGATACCGACTGACAAACTCTTCAGTTAGATATTGCTGGCGGACACAAGGATGCGCTGGAGACATCACAAATGCCCAGTCTAAAACCCCCATATCTCTCACTTCAAAATCACCACCCACAGGAATCGCAGAAGTCGCTCCAATCACGATATCTGCTCGCTCTTGTGCTATCGCCTCCCACGAGCCGTTAAACACTTCCATATTGATCTGCAGCTCAGCGAACTCAAACTCACGGTAAAAGTCTTCCACTAGCGGTTTAAGCTTATCTAGCTTGACCACATTGTCTAAGGTCAGCTTGAGTGTTGATTGCCAACCTTGAGCAGCGCGTTTGGTTTGCGCCTTAAGATCTTCCATCTGTCTCAGCAGTAACCGAGCTTCAGCAATAAACAGTTCACCTGCGGGTGTCAGCTCGACTTTCCTTGGCAGACGGCGAAACAATATCACGTCCAACTCTTGCTCGACCTGACGCACGCCATAGCTGATCGCCGACGGGACTTTATGCAACACCTCAGCCGCAGCGGTAAAACTTCCCAAGCGGGCAACGGTATCTAACATCTCAAGCGATGATTTTGAATACATAGCGCACAACCGTTCAAATTTTTTGATTGATAACCAATAATTTTAACGTTTTATTTTCTGAAAATCGAAAAATAGAATGGCGGGGTAAATAAATCAGGGTTGGCGCCAACTGATACTGAGTAAATAATGATTAAATAATTTGATTGGTTGAATCATGAAAATTTCAAAACTACAGCTTGTTTATCTCGCAGCCCTTTCGATGCTCGGCTTTATTGCCACCGACATGTACCTACCTGCATTCAAAGCGATGGAAATCGACTTTGCAACAGGCCCTGAGCAAATAGCTCTTTCTCTGACTGTCTTTCTTGTCGGAATGGCTTTTGGTCAGTTGATGTGGGGCTTAGCCTCCGATAAGTTTGGCCATCGTAATACCCTAGCGGCCGGCTTGGTGATTTTCACTATCGCATCATTTGGCTTGGCGTTTAGCGATCAAGTCTGGCAGCTACTGACTCTGCGCTTTGTGCAAGCGATCGGTGTTTGCGCACCGGCAGTGATCTGGCAAGCAATGGTGATCAAACGCCACTCCAGTAATAGCCAACAGATCTTTGCTACGATCATGCCTTTAGTTGCATTGTCTCCGGCACTTGCGCCACAACTAGGTGTGCTATTGGCAGATAACTTTGGCTGGCACAGTATTTTTGTCGCTCTGACATTAATGGGGGTATTACTCGTCATCGCCACCATGGCACAGAAAAATGAAAAGGCCGAGGTCAAGCAAACCAGTATCTCGGCAGATATTAAGGCACTGCTAGGTTCCAAAACCTACTTAGGCAACGTGTTTATGTTCGCCACGGCATCAGCGGCATTCTTTGCTTACCTAACCGGTATGCCAGAGATCATGTCGCAGCTTGGCTATCAAGCGAAAGATATTGGTTTGAGCTTTATTCCACAGACTATCGCCTTTATGGCTGGCGGTTACTTAGGTAAAGTCGGTGTGCGTAAATATGGGGATGAGAAAGTCCTGCGCCAGCTGATCGGGCTATTCAGTGTCGCTTCTCTACTGATAGTTATCGCCTCTCAGTGGCAGCTAACGTCAATCTGGCCAATTCTCGCCCCATTCTGTTTAATAGCGGTTGCCAACGGTGCTCTATACCCAATCGTTGTTAATCGCGCATTAGCCAGTGCACAGCAAAGTCCAGCAACTGCAGCAGGATTACAGAATAGCCTACAGATCTGTGTCAGCAGCCTAGCCAGTGCGTTAGTCGCCTCGATGGCAAGTCAGGCTCAACTGGTGACAGGTATTGCGATTGTGATTTGTATGGGCGGAATGTGGATTGGCTATGTAGTGTCTAATCGTGAGTTGTCTCAACACTTCACAGCACCAGACAATTCAAGAGTCGTCGGTGATGAATAAATAGACAAAGAGCCGCAATGGCGGCTCTTTTAGTTTCAATCAGATAAGTAAGCAGTTACAAACTCTTCAGACCCCACTTTTCAGCAGTCTTTTTAAAGAATCCTTGAGTTTTCTTCAGCTCCACCCAGTGATTAAGGTAATTAATCCAAACCTGATCATCCTGTGGCAGTAACATCGCGATTGGCGTCGGCTTACGTGGCTCTTTAACCGGAACAATGGCCAATTGCTTAAACTTCTCCACCAGCGTTGCCGCCTCTACGTTTGACGTCACCGAGACATCGGCTCTGCGTGCCAGTAACTCTTGAAAGTCACGTGCTGGCGCTTCAATAACCACATGTTGTGCTGATGGGAAAAACTCTTTGACCATCTTCTCTTGTACCGTGCCTAACGTTGCCGCCACTTTTACTTCCGCTTTATCAAAGTCACTCCAGTCAGAAAACTTGTCTAAATCCTTTTTCTGCACCACGGGAACAAATGCTAAATAGAAGTAAGGCTGACTGTAGCCCGCTACCTTAGCACGCGACATGTTAAGCGAAGCGCTGCCAGTAATGTCGTACTTATTGGCCGTCACCCCATTGACTAGTGTTTTCCAATCGGTTGCGACGTATTCGACTTTCACCCCAAGATCTTTAGCTAACTCAGTTGTTACATCAATATCAAAACCACGGTAGCTATTGGTAGCCGGATCCTTCATTGTCATCGGGTTCCAATCCCCAGTTGTACCTACACGTAGCACCCCTTTATCGAGGATTTGATGTAAACGACTGGTTTCAGCCATCACCTGACCTACTGACAATAAGCACAATCCAAGTGCTAAAATATACTTGTTCATTATATCTTCCCTAAAGTTATTACGAATTAAGCCCGTTCATTGCTAACATAGCAGCATCAAATGGATTTTTTTAGTCAATACAAGGTGTAATGTGACTTCTCGTTATCTATTGCTTGGTTCACTGTTACTTCTCACTGGCTGTTCGGATTATCAGTGGGGTTGGTACGTGCTCGACCCGACAACCGATCAAGGCCGAACCAATGTAAGCTTTCTACTTGCCGGCTTTAGCGACACAATTCAAGTCTCTCTGCTGAGTATGCTATTTGCCATGACGCTCGGACTCATTGTCGCGTTACCTGCGCTTTCACCACTGAAATATCTGCGTGCTATCAACCGTGTCTATGTCGAAAGTGTGCGTTCTGTGCCAGTGCTCGTATTACTACTGTGGGTTTATTATGGTATGCCTACGTTATTGGATATCTCACTCGATCATTTCTGGGCGGGGGTCATTGCACTGACTATCGCGGAAAGTGCCTTTATGGCGGAAGTATTTCGCGGTGGGATTCAAGCCATCAGTCGCGGCCAACATGAAGCAGCAGAGTCACTAGGTTTGAACTATTGGCAGAAGATGCGCTTAGTGATTTTGCCGCAAGCTTTCCGACAAATCTTACCGCCATTAGGTAACCAATTTGTCTATATTCTCAAAATGAGTTCTCTGGTCAGTGTGATTGGTTTAAGTGACCTAACCCGTCGTGCCAACGAGCTAGTGGTTAATGAGTACTTACCTTTAGAGATTTATACCTTCCTAGTTCTAGAATATTTAGTGCTGATTCTTTTGGTCTCTCAAGCTGTTCGTTGGTTAGAAAAGCGCATCGCTATTCCTAGCCATTAAATCGCTTCGCAACTAACTAGAGACAACAAAGCCGCTCATCATGAGCGGCTTTGTAACATTATCATTGCTAGTAAAAGCGATTACTTTTGTTTTACTGGGCGCTGCCAACCTGAAATCTTACGCTCTTTAGCGCGAGTGATGACTAACTCACCTTCAGCGACATCTTTGGTCAAAGTCGTTCCCGCACCAATTGTCGCACCATCAGCGATAGTGACTGGCGCCACCAGCTGACTGTCAGAGCCAACAAAAACATCGTTGCCGATGGTTGTTTTAAACTTGTTTGCGCCATCATAGTTACAAGTGATCACACCCGCCCCTACATTGGTGCGCTGACCGATCTCGGCATCACCTAAATAAGTCAGGTGATTAGCTTTAGAGCCCTCACCAAGGCGAGCGTTCTTCACTTCAACGAAGTTACCAACGTGAGAGTCATTACGCATCTCAGCACCAGGGCGCAGACGAGTGAATGGACCCACGCTACACTCTTCACCGACCGTCGCGCCTTCAATCACACTGTATGGACGAATAACCGTGTTATCGTCTATTTCACAATCTTTGAGTACACAACCAGTACCAATCACGACATTATCACCGAGCGATACTTTTCCTTCGATAATAACATTGGCATCAATTTCACAATCCATACCGCACTGCAATTCACCACGTAGATCGAAACGTGCAGGGTCGCGTAGCATTACGCCTTGCTCTAGTAACTTTTGTGCTTGCATTGACTGGAACGCGCGCTCTAGACGCGCCAACTGAGCGCGGTCGTTAACCCCTTCCACCTCAATTGGGTTTACTGGATGAACTGCTTCAACCGCTCTGCCTTCATCATGGGCTGCAGCGATAACATCGGTTAAGTAGTACTCACCTTGAGCATTGTTGTTGTTTAGACCAGACAACCAACGTTTCAGATCGCCGCCAGTGGCAACCATCACACCAGTATTGATCTCTTTAATCAGCTTCTGCTCTTCTGTCGCATCTTTTTGCTCAACAATAGCTACAACAGGGCCGTTCTTACGCACGATACGTCCGTAGCCCATAGGATTATCTAGTACAACAGTTAGCAGTGCGATACCGCCTGTTGGCTGGGCATCGAGCAAGCTTTCAATGGTTTCTTCTGAGATCAGTGGTACATCGCCGTAAAGCACTAAGATTTTTTCATCATCTTCAAACTGTGGTGCTGCTTGATCCACTGCGTGACCTGTACCGAGCTGATCCGCTTGCAACACCCAACTTACTGATTCACTGCTTAGTTCAGCTTGCATTTGATCGCCACCATGGCCGTACACCAAATGGATGTTCTGCGCGCCTAATCCGTTACATGTATCAATCACATGTTTCACCATTGGCTTACCCGCAAGCGTATGCAGAACCTTAGGTTTATTGGAATACATGCGAGTCCCTTTGCCCGCCGCCAGAATCACTGCGCTAAACTTCATTGAGTTACCCATTTGAACTTGTATTAAAACTGAGAGGTATTCTAGACACTAATCGTTGATTAGTTAATTGATTAGGAAAAATTTCCGTTAAAAATTAAGCAAAAAGGCGGTCTTACGACCGCCTTTATCACTTTTAAAACAGTGTCGCGAATTAGCGACGCTGTTTTGTCAGCTCGATAACTCGTAGCTGAGCAATGGCTTTAGCCAGTTCACTGGCCGCTTGAGCGAAGTCCATATCGCCGTGCTGATTGTGGATACTCTCCTCAGCGCGACGTTTAGCTTCCTCTGCCTTAGCTGCGTCTAGCTCTTCACCACGGATAGCCGTATCAGCCAGTACAGTCGCTGTACCCGGTTGAACTTCTATCATACCACCAGAAACATAGATAATTTCTTCGTGGCCGTGCTGTTTAACAATACGCACCATACCAGGCTTGATAGCGGTCAGCAGCGGTGTGTGACCATGGAAAATACCAAGCTCACCTTCGCTACCGGTCACCTGGAACGTTTCAACTAGGCCAGAGAAGATTTTCTTCTCCGCACTAACAACGTCTAGGTGAAAGGTTATTGCTGCCATATCGCCTCCTAGTTAGCCTTATAGCTTCTTCGCATTCTCGATAGCATCGTCGATCGTACCGCAGTACATGAACGCTTGCTCTGGAATGTCATCGTAATCACCAGCTAGTAGACCTTTGAAGCCACGTAGAGTCTCTTTAAGAGGTACGTAAACACCTGGGTCGCCAGTAAATACTTCCGCTACGTGGTAAGGCTGAGTTAGGAAACGCTCAATCTTACGTGCACGAGATACAACTTGCTTATCTTCTTCAGATAGCTCGTCCATACCTAGAATCGCAATGATATCTTTCAGCTCTTTATAGCGCTGAAGTGTCTGCTGAACGCCACGAGCGATGTCGTAGTGCTCTTGACCTACTACTAGTGGGTCTAGCTGACGAGAAGTCGAATCTAGCGGGTCGATCGCTGGGTATAGACCCATAGCTGCGATGTTACGGTTAAGTACAACCGTTGCATCTAAGTGCGCGAACGTAGTTGCTGGAGAAGGGTCAGTCAAGTCATCCGCTGGTACGTATACCGCCTGTACAGACGTGATAGAACCTGCTTTAGTTGACGTGATACGCTCCTGAAGAACACCCATCTCTTCTGCTAGTGTAGGCTGGTAACCTACCGCAGAAGGCATACGGCCTAGAAGTGCTGATACCTCAGTACCTGCTAGCGTGTAACGGTAGATGTTATCAACGAACAGTAGAACGTCACGACCTTCGTCACGGAAGCGCTCTGCCATTGTTAGACCAGTCAGTGCAACACGTAGACGGTTGCCTGGTGGCTCGTTCATCTGACCGTAAACCATTGCTACTTTCGATTCTTCTGGCTTCTCAACGTTTACAACGCCAGCTTCCTGCATTTCGAAGTAGAAGTCGTTACCCTCACGAGTACGCTCACCAACACCTGCGAATACTGAAAGACCAGAGTGTTGTAGTGCGATGTTGTTGATAAGTTCCATCATGTTAACGGTCTTACCTACACCTGCACCACCGAATAGACCGATTTTACCACCCTTAGCGAATGGACAAACTAGGTCGATTACTTTAACGCCAGTTTCTAGTAGAGCAGTTTCGTTTGATTGCTCTTCGTAGCTTGGTGCTTCACGGTGGATAGAGTAAGTCTCTTCCGCACCGATTTCACCACACTCATCAATCGCATCACCAAGTACGTTCATGATACGACCAAGGGTCTTAGTACCTACTGGTACTGAAATTGGAGCGCCAGTATTTACAACTTCAACTCCACGACGTAAACCATCAGAGCTACCCATAACGATACAACGAACTACGCCACCGCCTAGCTGTTGTTGAACCTCAAGAACTAGACGCTCTTTTGATTCAGTAACGTTTAGAGCGTCATATACACTAGGTACTTCGCTCTGTGGGAACTCTACGTCGACTACCGCACCGATGATCTGTACGATCTTACCTGTAGCCATCGTTAATCCTCTAAACTATTTCGTTTTACCTAAGCTTAAACCGCTGCTGCACCTGAAACGATTTCTGATAGTTCTTGTGTAATCGCTGCCTGACGGGCTTTGTTGTACACAAGTTCTAAGTCATCAATCAGGTTGCTCGCATTATCAGTTGCAGCTTTCATTGCAATCATTCGAGCCGCTTGCTCACAAGCAAGGTTCTCAACCACACCTTGGTATACTTGAGATTCCACATAACGCACTAGAAGTGTATCTAGTAGCGCTTTTGGTTCTGGCTCGTAGATGTAGTCCCACTGGTGGGTACGCTGCATCTCTTCGCTGTCCGATTTAGGCAAAGGTAGTAATTGATCGATCGTTGGTTGTTGAACCATAGTGTTCACAAACTTGTTGCTCACCACATATAGGCGGTCCAATTCACCTTCATCGTATTTCTTAAGCATAACGCTGACAGAACCGATTAGGTCTTCAAGGCTTGGCTTATCGCCTAGACCTGAAACCTGAGCAGCCACTTTTGCACCGCTGTTGTTAAAGAAAGCTGTTGCTTTTGAACCGATCAACGCCAGTTCAACTTCAGCACCTTTCTCTTTCCAGCTTTGCATGTCTGTCACAGCTTTTTTGAACACGTTAATGTTCAAGCCGCCACAGAGGCCACGGTCTGTTGAAACGATGATGTAACCAACACGCTTAGCTTCACGCTCTTCTAGGTATGGATGACGATACTCTAGACTTGCGTTTGCTACGTGACCGATCACTTTACGTATTGTTTCAGCGTATGGACGAGAAGCTTCCATTGCGTCTTGAGAGCGACGCATTTTTGAAGCTGCTACCATTTCCATTGCTTTCGTAATCTTCTGAGTGCTTTTAACACTACCGATTTTATTACGTATCTCTTTTGCGCCGGCCATCGTTACTCTCCATTAGTTGGTGACATTACTGCCACCGACCTATTACCAAGTTTGGGTTGCTACGAAGTCGTCAGTCAGCTTCTTCAGCTGTGCTTCAACTTCATCGTTGTATGCACCCGTCTTGTCGATCTCAGCTGCAAATTCAGCGTATTGACCGCGAGCATACGATAGTAGAGCCGCTTCGAAATCTAGCAGTTTGCTTAATTCAACATCTGCTAGGTAGCCGCGCTCTGCCGCAAAGATAACTAGAGCTTGGTCAAATACAGACATTGGAGCGTACTGCTTCTGCTTCATTAGTTCTGTAACTTTCTGACCGTGGTCTAGCTGTTTCTTTGTCGCTTCATCAAGGTCAGACGAGAACTGTGCGAAAGCCGCTAGTTCACGGTACTGAGCTAGTGCAGTACGGATACCGCCTGATAGCTTCTTGATGATTTTCGTCTGTGCAGAACCACCAACACGAGATACTGAGATACCTGGGTCAACCGCTGGGCGAACACCCGCGTTGAATAGCTCAGTCTGTAGGAAGATCTGACCGTCAGTAATCGAGATTACGTTTGTCGGTACGAATGCTGAAACGTCACCAGCTTGAGTTTCGATGATAGGTAGTGCAGTCAAAGAACCAGTCTTACCTTTCACTTCACCGTTAGTGAACTTCTCTACGTACTCTTCGCTTACACGAGCTGCACGCTCTAGTAGACGTGAGTGGAGGTAGAAAACATCACCAGGGAATGCTTCACGACCTGGTGGACGTTTTAGTAGTAGAGAGATCTGACGGTAAGCTACCGCTTGCTTAGATAGATCATCATAAACAATCAGTGCGTCTTCACCGCGATCACGGAAGTATTCACCCATCGCACAACCTGCGTATGGCGCTAGGTATTGTAGCGCTGCAGATTCAGAAGCAGATGCAACAACAACGATAGTGTTAGCTAGCGCGCCGTGCTCTTCTAGTTTGCGAACTACGTTAGCGATAGTCGATGCTTTCTGACCGATAGCTACGTAGATTGAGAAAATACCAGAGTCTTTCTGGTTGATGATTGCATCGATCGCCATTGCTGTTTTACCAGTCTGACGGTCACCGATTACAAGCTCACGCTGACCACGACCGATTGGGATCATTGAGTCAACAGATTTGTAACCAGTTTGCACAGGTTGATCTACCGATTTACGGTCGATTACACCTGGTGCAATCACTTCTACAGGCGAAGACAGTTTAGCTTCGATTGGACCTTTACCATCAATTGGCTCACCTAGTGTGTTTACAACACGACCAAGCATTTCGGGACCAACTGGTACTTCAAGAATACGACCAGTACCTGTAACTTTCATGCCTTCCTTAAGGTCAGCATATGGGCCCATTACAACCGCACCAACCGAGTCACGCTCAAGGTTAAGTGCTAGTGCATAACGGCCACCCGGTAATTCAATCATTTCACCTTGCATCACGTCCGCTAGGCCGTGAATGCGAATGATACCATCGCTTACCGATACGATAGTACCTTCGTTGCGAGCTTCACTAACAACTTCGAAAGATTCGATACGTTGTTTGATTAGATCGCTAATTTCCGTGGAATTAAGTTGCATGCTCCAATCCCCATTAAGACTGCAATGCATCGCTCAGGCGGCTTAAACGGCCACGTGCTGAGTTATCGATGACTAAGTCTCCGGCTCTAATAATAACCCCACCAAGTAGGGCCTCATCTACGCTGCAATTCAGCTGGACTTTGCGTTCAAGACGCGTTTCAAGTTTGCTGCTGATGTCTGCTTTTTGCTGTTCTGAAAGTTCAGTCGCAGAAGTCACTTCTACACTGATTTCTTTCTCGTGCTCTTGTTTTAACAACAGGAACTCAGCACATACATCAGGAAGAGCCAATAATCGGCCATTCTCCGCCATCACCTTAATCAGGTTTTGGCCAAACTCATCAACTTGTTCGCCACATACCGCAACAAATACTTCTGCAAGTTTGTCTGCAGACATTGAGCTAGTTAATAACTCATGTACTTGTTCGTTGTTGGCGACTTCCGCGGCAAAAGACAACATCTGACCCCATTGGTCTAGTTGGCCTTTTTCTACAGCAAAGTCGAATGCTGCTTTAGCATAGGGGCGTGCGATAGTAGTCATATCAGCCATGTGCGCCCCCAGACTTAAAGTTTTGCAGTAATGTTGTCGAGAAGATCTTTGTGCGCGTCTTTATCGATAGAGCGCTCTAGGATTTTCTCAGCACCAGCTAAAGCCAGAGTTGCAACTTGTTTGCGCAGTTCATCGCGCGCACGGTTGCGTTCTGCTTCAAGTTCAGCTTCTGCTTGCGCAAGGATTTTCTGGCGTTCTGCCTGAGCTTCCTCACGAGCTTCGTCTAGAATTTGAGCTTTACGCTTGTTCGCTTGCTCAATGACCTCAGTTGCTGTGCGCTTCGCTTCTTTCAATTGAGAAGAAGCGTTAGCTTGAGCTAGATTCAAGTCTTTCTCAGCACGTTCTGCCGCATGAAGGCCGTCAGCAATTTTCTTCTGACGTTCTTCGATTGCGTTCATGATTGGCGGCCATACATACTTCATGCAGAACCACACAAACAGAGCGAACGAGATTGCTTGACCCAGCAGAGTTGCGTTCATATTCACAACAGCTACCCCTCTTTAATTGGACTTAGTGTTAATCAATGACAAACCAATGTTTGTCTCTGAAAAGCAATGATTAACCAGCTAGTTGACCAACGAATGGGTTTGCGAAAGTAAATAGTAGAGCGATTACGATACCGATCATTGGAACCGCATCTAGTAGACCAGCGATGATGAACATCTTAACTTGTAGCATAGGAGCCATTTCTGGTTGACGCGCAGCACCTTCTAGGAACTTACCACCTAGGATTGCGAAGCCGATTGCAGTACCTACTGCACATAGACCAACGATGATTGCTACTGCGATTGCTGAAAAGCTCAGTACAGTTTCCATTACTATCTCCAAATATACTTTTTGACTAATAAGAGTTTAAAAAATTAGTGATCACTGTCTTCGTGTGCCATCGACATATAAACAATCGTAAGCATCATAAACACGAAGGCCTGAATCGTAATAACCAAGATATGGAAGATTGCCCACGGTAGTGAACCCATCCATTGTAAATACCATGGTAACATTGCCGCACAAAGAATGAATACAACCTCACCCGCGAACATGTTACCAAATAGACGCATACCAAGTGATAGAGGCTTCGCAAGTAGCGATACCACTTCAATCAGTAGGTTAAACGGAATCATGATTGGGTGATTAAATGGATGTAAAGCAAGTTCTTTGGCGAATCCACCTAGACCTTTTACTTTGATGCTGTAGTAAATCATCAGAGCAAACACGCCTAGAGCCATAGCCATGGTGATATTAACATCAGCTGACGGTACAACCTTAAGGTAAGGAATACCAAGCCAATGCTCTGCTGGGTAAGGTAAGAAATCGATAGGAACTAAGTCCATCACGTTCATCAAAAATACCCAACAAAAGATAGTTAGTGCTAGAGGGGCAATCAATGGGTTGCGTCCATGGAACGTATCTTTGACGTTTTCCGCGACAAATTCTACGATCATTTCAACAGCACACTGAAGCTTACCTGGTACACCCGCTGTTGTTCTCTTCGCTACTTTGTAGAAAATTCCTAAGAAAATTAAACCAGTAAACCAAGAAAAAAACAGGCTATCGATATGTACGTTCCAGAAACTTGTCTCCTCCGCTACCAAGCCTAGCTTTGCTAAAGATAGGTTTGATAAGTGGTGGGCAATGTATCCGGACGATGTTAGCGCTTCACCTGGCGCAGCCATAACTCATCCTATTTTTTGTTGTTAATGAATAGCGCTGGCGCAAAGATATTAATCCCTAATACCAGCAAATAGGTTAGTTTGAGGGGAACGAGTTCCACCTGCATATACATGTAAGCAACAGAGAAGAGAGCCACAGTAATGAGGATCTTTAGTGCCACTCCGGTGTAGAAAGACGCAGCAACCATTTTTGCTGCACGAGCCCCTACAAACAGAAAAGCACACAAGGCAAATACAGCATTGGCGACAACAAATATGCTCCCTCCAATTAGCGCTGAGATTCCCCATTCAGTATTGACGGCTATCGCCATACCCGCTGCCACTAACGCAACCGCGCTCGCCTCGATCATTAACAATTGCTTTGCAAGCGCTCGTCCTGGTCTAGCTAACGCAGCTACCATGTATTCGTACCTCTAGTAAAATCCACAGCTTTACTACCTCAGGGCTGGGAAATTGGCGAAAATTATACGGTGAGTCGAACTGATTGCAATTAAAACACCGCAAAAAGTTACAATTTTGTTTACAAGCCGACAACTTCCGCACAAAAATTCGATTTTTACATATATTGATTGAGATCAATTATCTCATTTAGCTCTCAAGCTTGGCAATTAACTGCTCTAATTTGTGAGGCTCATCAAGACTAATCGTCACTTTCGACTTGCCGTTGTCAGCGCGCACAATTGCAACTTTAGCCCCAAGCATTTCACTCAATTTTTGTGACATTTGTTGTGCTTCAGCGTCTTGAACCTCATTTTTGGGTTCAGATTGTGGCTGGAGACACTTTTTCACTAACTGCTCGGTCTGACGAACGGTCATTTTCTTTTTGGCGACCTGCTGAGCGATCTCGACCTGTTGCTCACCTTCAAGAGCCAACAGAGCCCTAGCATGCCCCATATCAAGCAGATTGCCGGAGACTAAACTTTTCACGTCATCTTCTAGCTGATTTAGACGCAATAAGTTACTTACCGCCGCACGAGACTTACCAATCACATCAGCAACCTGCTGATGAGTCAGACCAAACTCTTCTTGCAGACGATCAAGCGCGACCGCTTCTTCGATCACATTAAGATCTTCACGCTGAATGTTCTCGATCAATGCCATGGCGATCGCTGCGCGATCTTCGACATTCTTCACCACGCATGGCACTTGCTTAAGGCCCGCTTTACGAGCTGCACGCCAGCGACGTTCTCCGGCGATGATTTCAAATTTGTCACCGTCAACCTGTCTCACTACGATAGGCTGAATAATCCCTTGAGATTCAATTGAAGCGGCAAGCTCTTCTAACGCTTCAGGCTCCATCTCTTTGCGCGGCTGATATACACCCGGCTTTAAGCTATTAATATTTAAATCGGTGAGACTACCATCCGATGACAGTTCTTGGCTGTGCAGTGCACTTTGCTGTTTTTCACGCGCTAGTGAACTGGTTGAAAGCAGGGCATCAAGCCCTTTACCTAAACCACGCTTAGACATGAGACGGAATTCCTTTGGTTGTCGTTATGCAGGGACTTCTTCGCGGCGAAGCATCTCACCAGCTAGAGCTAAATAAGCCTTAGCACCTGCAGAGTATTTATCGTAATACATTGCCGGTTTACCATGACTAGGCGCTTCAGCGAGACGCACATTGCGCGGAATAACGGTGCGGTACACCTTGTTGCCAAAGTGCTTTTTAAGTTGATCGGATACTTCGTTCGACAGTCTGTTGCGAGGGTCATACATGGTACGTAGTAACCCTTCGATTTTTAGATTTTCGTTTACAACAGCAGCAAGCTTACTGATTGTATCCATTAACGCGGTTAAACCTTCAAGTGCAAAATACTCACACTGCATTGGAACCAAAACCGAATCGGCTGCGGCCATAGCGTTGATTGTAAGAAGGTTTAGAGAAGGAGGACAATCGATAAAGATGAAATCATAGTTATCGCGAACTGATGCTAAAGCGTGCTTAAGGCGAACTTCACGGGCAAAAACTTCCATCAGTTTGATTTCAGCCGCCGTCACATCTCCATTGGCCGCCACTAAATCATAGTTGCCGGATGTCTTACGACACACCACTTCATCAAACGGCACATCTTCTACAAGCAGTTCATAAGCCGTGGCATCGACTTGGTATTTATCTACACCACTGGCCATCGTTGCATTGCCTTGTGGGTCGAGGTCTATCACCAATACCTTACGCTTAGTCGCAGCCATAGATGCGGCTAAGTTGATGCATGTCGTTGTTTTTCCAACCCCGCCTTTCTGGTTGGCGATCGCTACGATTTTTCCCACAATGAACCTCGCTTTTATTCCTTGCGCGATAAGATTACTAGATGACGCTCACCTTCCAATTGAGGAACATTCAAAGCTTTGACGTCGGTCACAGAACACCACTCAGGTAATTGCTCAATCTCATCCTGTGGTAATTGACCTTTCAGCGCTAAGAAATGCCCACCTGGTGATTTTGGTAGATGGTGGCACCACTCAACCATATCAGTCATTGAAGCAAATGCACGACTTAATACGCCATCGAATTTATCTTCAGGCTGGTATTCTTCGACTCGACTTTGAATCGGTGTCACATTTTCTATTTTGAGTTCATGAAGAACTTGTTTGATAAAGCGAATGCGTTTGCCCAAGCTATCGAGCAACACAAACGCTTTGTCAGGATTCATAATAGATAAAGGAATACCTGGCAGTCCTGGTCCTGTACCGACATCAATAAAACGCTCACCCTGTAAGTGAGTGCTAACAATGATGCTGTCCATAATGTGTTTCACCAGCATCTCTTGTGGATCACGTACCGATGTCAGGTTGTACGCCTTGTTCCATTTGTTGAGCATTTCGACATAGCCAACCAGCTGTTCACGCTGACGAGGCGAGACCTCTAGATCGGTCTGAGCAATCAGTTCATCCAGTTGAGTGCGTAGTTGAGACATTATGCTTCCTCGCCTTTTTTCAGCAGGCCATGTTTTTTCAAGTGAACTAAAAGAATCGAAATCGCAGCCGGTGTAATGCCCGAAATGCGCGAAGCGATACCGATAGACTCTGGTTTCGCTTCTGTCAGTTTCGCCACCACTTCATTCGATAGACCGCTGACCTTAGCGTAATCTAAATCGACAGGGATCTTTGTATGCTCATGGCGCAGCGACTTTTCGATCTCATCTTGCTGGCGTTTGATATAACCTTCGTATTTGACTTGGATTTCAACCTGCTCAGCGGCTTGTTGATCTTCGATGGCTGGGGCGAATGCGTCTAGCTGAGTCAATTGATCGTAAGACATTTCTGGACGACGCAGTAAATCTTCACCACTCGCTTCACGTGCCATCGGTGTTTTTAGCAGTTCATTTAGTGCATCAACCCCTTGTGATTTAGGGTTCATCCAGATCTCTTTCAAGCGTTGACGCTCAGCTTCGATATTGTCGATTTTTTGATTAAATCGAGCCCAACGTACATCATCAACCAAGCCAAGCTGACGAGCTTGCTCAGTCAAACGTAAGTCCGCGTTGTCTTCACGAAGTAACAAGCGGTATTCCGCGCGTGAAGTAAACATACGGTAAGGTTCTTTAGTCCCCATGGTCGATAGGTCATCAATCAACACGCCCATGTAAGCTTGATCACGACGTGGGCTCCAGCCTTCTTTGTCTTGGCTAAACAGACTGGCGTTAAGGCCAGCCATCAAGCCTTGTGCCGCAGCTTCCTCGTAACCCGTGGTACCGTTAATTTGTCCCGCAAAGAACAAACCACTAATAAATTTGGTTTCATAGGTCTGCTTTAAGTCGCGTGGGTCGAAGAAGTCATACTCAATCGCATAACCTGGGCGCACGATATGCGCGTTTTCGAACCCTTTCATCGAGCGTACGATCTGAACTTGAACATCAAACGGCAAGCTGGTGGAAATACCATTTGGATACAGCTCATGCGTATCAAGCCCTTCTGGCTCAATAAAGATCTGGTGGCTGTTCTTGTCAGCAAAACGCATCACCTTGTCTTCGATTGACGGACAGTAGCGCGGGCCAATACCTTCAATCACACCCGCGTACATTGGGCTGCGATCAAGGTTGTTACGAATTACATCGTGAGTCTGCTCGTTGGTGTGAGTGATAAAACATGGGATTTGACGCGGATGCTGTTCACGCTTTCCAATAAACGAAAATACGGGTGCAGGGTTATCACCATGTTGAGCTTCTAACTCAGAAAAATCGACACTGCGCGCATCAATGCGTGGAGGTGTGCCTGTTTTTAAACGATCGACTCTAAACGGCAGTTCACGCAGACGATCAGCCAGCGCGATCGATGGCGGATCCCCCGCACGACCACCTGACGAGCTCTCCATACCAATATGGATCTTACCGCCGAGGAAAGTCCCCACAGTCAGCACGACGGCTTTTGCGTAGAAACGCAGTCCCATCTGGGTAACAACACCCAAGACACGATCTTGCTCAACAATAAGATCATCAACAGATTGTTGGAACAGAGTGAGATTAGGGGCGTTTTCTAGCGCGTTGCGAACATAAGCTTTGTACAACGCACGATCAGCTTGAGCACGGGTTGCTCGTACAGCTGGGCCTTTCGAGGCGTTGAGTGTTCTAAATTGAATACCGGAATGATCAATCGCTTGAGCCATTAAACCGCCCATCGCGTCGACTTCTTTGACTAAGTGACCTTTACCGATACCACCAATTGCTGGGTTACACGACATCTGACCTAAGGTGTCAATGTTGTGAGTGAGTAACAGGGTTTTTTGCCCTGTACGAGCAGATGCGAGTGCGGCTTCCGTTCCTGCGTGACCGCCACCAACGACGATGACATCAAATTTTTCGTGATAAAGCATGAACCGACCTCAGGTATTCAATAGAGAGTTGGATAGAGAAAAAGAGCGTTATTCTACCTTCTTTCACGGGCTGAGAAAATGCTTTTGGCTCTTTTCCTTCAAGCAGTGAAATCCTTATATATATAAGATCTATATATATGATCTTTTATTAGATCTACTATTAAGATCGACCGTTTCTGTGGATAAGTGGAAAATGATCAATAAGATCATGGATCTTATTTGGATCATATCATGTGATCTTGCCTTGATCAGATCGAGGATTAGCTGGGATCAAAATTGGTAGTTATGCACAGGAGTAAAAAAGGATCTAAGTTGTTACTTGGATAACTATAAGTTAATCACCGGAAAGATCGTAGTTTATCCACAGATGAAGTGATTAAAAAATGAGCGAACAGTTTTTGGGGAGTAAGGAAAGTTATTCACAAAAGGGGTAAGTGGCCAAGCAATTGACCACTTAGAAGGGGATTAGAAAAGCTCAATATGGTCATTTAACCAGCTTTCTGCGGCATCTTCTGGTACATCATGGCTGAGAACATCGATGGTAAAACACTCTGTCAGTGCTGTAGCGCCGATATCGGTAAGTAGGTCATGGGCATGCTGACCCGCTGCGCAGAACGTATCGTAACTCGAATCACCAATGGCGATCGTCGCGTACTTGACCCCACTCATTTTCGGTGGTGTGTCTTGTAGGGCTTGAATAAACGGCTGAATATTGTCTGGGTATTCACCAGCGCCGTGAGTTGAAGTAATGATTAACCAAGTACCCTTATTGTCAACTTGTGCCAAATCAGGTTGGTTATGGATGGTAGTCTCAAAGCCTTTTTCGATTAGTAGATCACTGAGGTGGTCTCCCACATACTCAGCACCACCCAGTGTGCTACCTGTAATAATGTGGATCATAGGTGTTCCTTTATACACAATGAAAAAACGCGACCAGAGGCCGCGTTATAGATTATTTTCCGATACAGAAAGAAGAGAAGATGCGCCCTAGAAGGTCATCAGAGCTAAACTCACCCGTAATCTCACTCAAATGTTGCTGAGTGATACGCAGTTCCTCAGCCAAGATTTCTCCTGCCATATAGCCTTCAAGTTGCTGCTGACCTATATCTAGGTGCTCTGCGGCGCGATCGAGTGCTTCCAAGTGGCGACGTCGGGCCATAAAGCCGCCTTCATTACCACCAGCGAAACCCATGCACTCTTTGAGGTGAGTACGCAGCGCTTCAACGCCATCGCCTGTTTTCGCTGAGAGCCTGATTAAGGTTGGATCGTTGACATGACAGATACCGAGATCTTCACCAGTTTGATCAGCCTTGTTGCGGATCACTGTCATGCCGATATTATCGGGCAAGCGATCAACGAAGTCTGGCCAAATCTCTTTCGGATCGGTAGCGTCTGTCGTCGTGCCATCCACCATAAACAGAACTCGGTCTGCTTGAGTAATTTCATCCCACGCGCGTTCGATACCGATTTTTTCTACTTCATCAGAGGCGTCACGCAGACCTGCGGTATCAATAATATGCAATGGCATCCCATCAATATGAATGTGCTCGCGCAGTACATCACGAGTTGTGCCGGCAATATCCGTCACAATAGCAGATTCTTTACCTGACAGGGCATTGAGCAGGCTTGATTTACCCGCATTCGGACGACCTGCGATGACCACTTTCATCCCTTCACGCATGATAGCGCCTTGTGTCGCTTCTTTGCGTACCGCTGCTAGGTTATCGATGATGGTTTGCAGATCGGCAGCGACCTTACCGTCGGCAAGAAAGTCGATCTCTTCTTCTGGGAAATCAATCGCCGCTTCGACATAGATACGTAAGTGGATCAGTGATTCTACAAGGGTATTGATTCGGCCTGAAAATGCGCCTTGCAGTGACTGGAGTGCAGATTTGGCCGCTTCTTCAGAACTAGCATCAATTAAGTCAGCAATCGCTTCTGCTTGAGCCAGATCGAGCTTATCGTTTAGGAAAGCACGCTCTGAGAACTCACCAGGTCGTGCGGTACGTATCCCAGGGATCTGGAGAATGCGCTTAATCAGCATATCCATCACAACTGGACCGCCATGCCCTTGAAGCTCAAGAACATCCTCACCAGTAAATGAATGTGGGTTAGGGAAGTAGAGTGCGATACCTTGGTCGATCTGATGGCCATCTTGTGAGTTAAATGGCAGATACTCAGCGTAACGTGGACGTAACTCTTTGCCTGTCACTTCAACCGCGACTTGCGCTGCCAAAGGGCCGGATACGCGAATAATCCCGACGCCACCACGACCGGGCGCTGTTGCTTGAGCAACGATGGTATCTGTTGTCATAAATGTGCCTGTGCTATCTAAATGCCGCGCTGGGCAAAAATTCTGTTAGCTGAATTGTAATCAGCTCAAATAAAAAAGGCGACCTTTTGGCCGCCTTTCGTTGTTAATTCCACTAAAGGTTACTTGCTGTGTAAGCCTTTTTTCTCCAGTGCTTTGTAAATAAGCGTTTGCTGGATAAGGGTTACGATGTTCGATACTAGCCAGTAAAGAACTAGACCTGACGGGAAGAACAGGAAGAAGAAAGTAAACATAACCGGCATAAAGGTCATGATCTTCTGCTGCATTGGATCCGTTACGGTTGTTGGGCTCATCTTCTGGATTAAGAACATAGAAGCACCCATCAGTAGTGGCAAGATGTAGTATGGGTCTTGCGCTGAAAGGTCATGAATCCAACCAAAGAATGGTGAGTGACGTAGCTCTACCGATTCCATTAGTGCCCAGTAAAGAGCGATGAAAATAGGCATCTGTAGAATCAGAGGTAAACAGCCACCAAGTGGGTTTACTTTCTCTTTCTTATACAGTTCCATCATTTCTTGGCTCATGCGTTGACGGTCATCGCCAATACGCTCACGCATCGCTTGCAGCTTAGGCTGAAGCATACGCATTTTCGCCATTGAGGTGTACTGTGCCTTAGTCAGTGGGTACATCGCACCACGGACAATGAAGGTCAAACAGATGATTGCCACACCCCAGTTGCTAACAAAGCCTTGAATGAACGAAAGCAGTGAGTGCAGAGGTTTTGCAATAAACCATAACCAACCGTAGTCAACTACTAGGTCTAGGTTTGGTGCCACTTCAGCCATTTGGTCTTGCAGTTTAGGACCAACCCAAAGTGTTGCTTTGAAGTTTGCGCTATCGCCATCCGCAATGGTTTTGTTTGGCATGCGAACACCGATATCACCTAGGTTACCGATCACGCGAGTGTAAAGGTTAGTACCTGGTTCATCACGTGGAATCCACGCAGTTGCGAAGTAGTGCTGGATCATCGCTGCCCAACCCTGACCATTAGTCAGTGGTAGAGATAGGTTACGATCTTGCATGTCTTCGAAGCTGTACTTCTTGTAGCGAGTATCTTCAGTAGAGTATGCACCACCGCGGTAAGTTGGCATTGTGATGCTACCACCAGCGTCAAGTAGGTTTTGACGTAGGTGAGCGTACATACCAAATGTCGCGTTGTTGCCAGATTTGTTTACGATGTCATATTCAACGTCAAGTGCGTAGCTTCCACGCTTAACAATGAATGTTTTTGTGTACTCAAGACCATTGGCAGTGAATGTCATTGGAATACGCAGTTCATCCTGACCGTCAGCTAGAGTAAAGCTGTCTGCGCTTACAGAGTAAGCAGGGCGGTTTGAGCTGCTAAGGTCGATACCTTGAGGGCCTACAAGACCACTTTGCGCGATAAACTGATGGCCGGCTTCGTTCTTAAGCAGAACAAATGGGTCAGATGAATCTAGCTCGTTTGAGTATTGGTTTAGGTCTGCATGAATAACATCACCACCCACCGTATCAATCGACAGAGTCAATACATCAGTGGTCACAGTAACCGTTTTAGCAGAAGCTTGCTGCATTGGAGCTGGATCTAGCTCGTCGGCAAAAGATGGTGCAGGTAGAGTACTGCTTGATTGAGCCTGCTCAACCGGCTGAGGCGTTGGATTCTTTGCAACTTGCCATTGCTGGAACAATAGGAAAGAAACCAGTGCTAGCGCGATTAACAGGATATTACGTTGAGAATCCATCGTTATTTATCTCTGTCTTGTTTTTGGACTGGTGGAACGGGGTCATACCCCCCTTCATTCAAAGGATGGCATTTTAATAGACGTTTGCTCGATAACCAACACCCTTTTACAAAACCGTGAGCTTTTAACGCTTCAATGGCATAAGTAGAGCAGGTTGGAGTAAAACGACAGCGTGGTCCGATAAGCGGACTAATAAAACCTTGATAGAGACGGACGAATCCGATTGCTAACCACGCGAAGGGCGAGACAGGCGCTGCCATAATTTATCAAACAGTTTGAAAATATCTTCATTGCTTAAATCTTGCGCGCTTTTCTTGGCAATAACAACAAAATCTTTGTTAGCAAGCTGATGTTGATTGTTACGAAAGCTTTCACGTGCAAGGCGCTTAAAACGGTTACGACCTACAGCGGTTTTGATCTGTTTCTTGGGAACGGCTAAACCTAGTCGAGGATGAGATAGGCTATTTTTACGAGCAATGATGGTGAAATGAGGTGAGCCAGCTCTGTGAGCTTGCTGAAAGACATTTTGATAATGCTCGGGAGTTAACAAGCGTAACTCCCGATTGAACGCGTACGTTTTCAAAATAATCTAACGATTACTTAGAAAGACGCTTACGGCCTTTTGCACGACGTGCATTGATAGTAGCACGACCGTTCTTAGTAGCCATACGTGCACGGAAACCGTGAGTACGCTTGCGCTTTAGAACTGAAGGTTGAAAAGTGCGTTTCATGATAATTACCTTTACTGATCAGTAGTTTTAGGTCAATGTTAACCCGGCGTGGGCAATAACGTCTTCTTTATATATAAAGAGGACAAACCGACGCCTCTCAACAAAGAGGCGGAATTGTAATCACAGTCACACAAAGTGTCAATCTTTGTGCAAGCGCTAAATTCCGACCGGGCGATTATACGTAGTGTGAGCAAAATCTCAAGGATCGTTCGATACTATCCGTTGATCTTTACTCAGCACCGACTTGTCGAAGAAATTTTTGCAAGCGAGGATCTTGTGGATTGCCAAAGATATCCTGTGGAGAACCTTGCTCAACAATGTTTCCTTCCGCCATAAAGATCACTCTGTCGGCGACCTCTCTGGCAAATTGCATTTCGTGAGTCACCACCAGCATCGTCTGATGCTTAGTTGCTAAGTCCTTCATTAAATTAAGAACTTCTCCAACCCACTCGGGATCAAGCGCTGATGTCGGCTCATCAAAAAGCAGTAGCTCAGGTTGCAGCGCCATCGCTCTGCCGATACCCACACGCTGCTGCTGGCCCCCAGACAGTGCCGCTGGATAACTATCCCCTTTGTCACCTAAACCAATGTCATCAAGAATCTCTTGAGCACGGCGCAAGGCGTCGGCTTTTTTCCAACCGCGCACCGTGACTAAGCCTTCGGCGATATTTTGTCTCGCTGTCATATGAGCGAAAAGAGCGTAGTTTTGAAACACAAAACCGGTTTTACGCCGCAGAGCTAACACTTCCGCTTTGGTGTGTTTTTCGGTATCAACGCTAACATCATCGATTGTTATGACGCCTTTATCAGCATTTTCGAGAAAGTTAACTGTGCGCAGTAAGGTCGATTTACCTGTGCCACTTGAGCCTATGATAACGATGATTTCACCTTGGTTAATCTCTAGGTCGATGCCTTTGAGAACTTCGGTATCGCCAAAGCGCTTATGGATATTGTTGAGTTTAATCATCGTACATACGCCTTATTCAGTTTTGCTTCCGCCCAAATTTGTACTCTAGTCAGAATGACCACCACACCCCAGTAGATTAAAGCGACCGCTAAGAATGCTTCAAAGAAGCGGAAACTGGATGACGCTTCCATCTGCGCTTTCGCCATGATTTCCGCAACACCGAGCGTAAACGCTAGTGAGGTAGATTTGATCATATCAATGAAGTAGTTCATTAGTGATGGCAGTGCTACGCGAGTGGCTTGTGGCAGGATGACTCGACGCATTGCCTGAGAGGTTGTCATGCCTACAGATAAACTGGCTTCCATTTGGCTGCGATCAATACCGATTATTGCCGCGCGAATACTCTCGGCCATGTATGCCGCGAAGTGAAGAGTCAGACCAATTACAGCTGCGCTGAAAGCATCCAGTCCAACTAACCACGGAAAGATCTGCGGCAGGCCGTAGTAAAGCAGGAATAACTGTACTAACAGTGGCGTACCACGGAAAAAACTGATGTATAGCTGGCTGAGTTGATCAAGAACTGGGACGCGAAATACACGGATATTGGCCAAAATGACGGATAAAATCAGTGAAAATAGCAAACCCCAAGTTGCCATCTCCATCGTGGTGCCAAGATACTTGAGTAGTATCGGCATCAGATCCAGCATGTAGTTAAAATCGAATCCCATAGCCTATTCCAATGATTAAATAACGACGTAAAAAAGCAAAACCCACTGCAAAGGAAGGGAAGCAGTGGGTTTAAGAGTTCTATCTAAATCAGATAGAAATGTCTAATGGTTTACTCGGTGATGTCTGCGCCGAACCACTTCTCAGAGATGGTCTTAAGCGTACCGTCTGCGCGCATAGCTGCGAGTGCTTGGTTCACTTCTGCTTGAAGCTTTTTACCATTCTCGTTGTCAACAAATGGCCAAGCATTCTGGATGGTTTCAAATGGCTGACCCGCAAGTTGTAGCGGAAGACCGGTTTTCTTGATCAGCTCTAATGCTGACAAGCGATCCATCACGAATGCATCTGCACGGCCTAGTGCGACATCATGCTCAATACCTGTGTCGTATGTCTTTATATTGATCTTGCCATCTTTGTCGTAGTTACGCAGTAGCTGCTCGAAGTTAGAGCCTAAGTTTACTGCGACTGTTTTGCCTTCAAGATCTTCAATGCCTTGAATGCTGTCATTGCCTTTACGAACTGTGATTTGCGCGCCATCGACCACGTATGGGTCAGCAAATAGGTACTTCGCCTTACGTGCATCCGTCATAGTGATCTGGTTAGAGATGGTGTCGATACGACCCGTTTCTAACAGACCAAATAGACCAGAGAAGTTAGCCGTGACGTACTCAACTTTGTAATCGTTGCGTTTACCGATCTCATCCCACAGGTCTACTTCGAAACCTTGTAGTTTGTCTTGCTGAACGAAAGTAAACGGGAAGTAGCGACCCGACATTCCGACTTTAACTTCAGTCGCTGCTTGGACAGTAGCAGCAGAAAGCGCGATAGCTGCAACTGCAGCCTTAATCCAGTTTTTCATAGTACAACTCCATATAATTATGGGGATAAATACTACTGTCACTTTACTTAATTAGATAAATAACCAAGTGCAATAACCTAGACAGTAGAGTAATAAGGTGAGGTGATTTGCTGATATTCAACCTGTTAGACGAGGCTAGTTGAGAAAAGACGAAATTTGGATGATGAAAAATTTTCATTCACAGACTTATCACCAGAGCAAAGATCTCACAAAAAATGCCTTAATGTGGATCAAAGTGTGAGTAAAAATGGGGCAGAATGTGTGGATCTAGCGAATAATGTCGAAAATATTGTGAATAACTTAGATCTTATTCACTGGATCGTCGATCATTTGCTGGCGATCTTGGTTATCAACAGGTAAAATTGCCAATCTTTTCAGATCAATTACTTCGAGTGGGGGCACCGTGTCATCTTCGCTTTGGTTGCAATGTTTGCAACAGCTTCAAGAAGAGCTACCAGCAACGGAATTCAGTATGTGGGTTCGTCCATTACAAGCTGAGCTCAATGACAATACACTCACTCTTTTTGCCCCAAACCGTTTCGTATTGGACTGGGTACGTGATAAGTACCTCAACAGCATTAATCGTCTGCTGCAAGAGTATTGCGGTAATGACATGCCAAGTCTGCGTTTTGAAGTGGGTAGCCGACCAGTTGCAGCGCCAAAGCCAGCGCCTAAGCGTACCCCTGCTGATGTCGCTGCTGAATCTTCAGCTCCCGCACAGTTACAGGCAAGAAAGCCAGTCCATAAGACTTGGGATGATGATGCGCAAGCCATTGCGGATATTAACCATCGCTCGAATGTGAACCCAAAACACAAGTTCAACAACTTTGTTGAGGGTAAATCGAACCAATTAGGCTTAGCGGCCGCTCGTCAGGTGTCAGATAACCCAGGCTCTGCATACAATCCACTATTCTTATACGGCGGTACAGGTTTAGGTAAGACCCACCTGCTGCACGCTGTGGGTAATGCGATTGTGGATAACAAGCCAAATGCTAAAGTTGTCTACATGCACTCTGAGCGCTTTGTGCAAGATATGGTAAAAGCGCTACAAAACAACGCGATTGAAGAGTTCAAGCGTTACTACCGTAGTGTCGATGCGCTGCTTATCGATGATATTCAATTCTTTGCCAATAAAGAGCGTTCGCAGGAAGAGTTCTTCCATACTTTCAACGCTCTGTTAGAAGGCAACCAACAGATCATCTTGACTTCAGACCGTTATCCAAAAGAGATCAATGGTGTTGAAGATCGCCTTAAATCTCGTTTTGGTTGGGGTCTAACGGTTGCGATCGAGCCACCAGAGCTAGAAACACGCGTCGCGATCTTGATGAAAAAAGCAGAAGATCACCAAATTCACCTTGCCGATGAAGTGGCGTTCTTTATTGCTAAGCGACTGCGTTCCAATGTTCGTGAGCTGGAAGGTGCTTTAAACCGTGTTATCGCCAATGCGAACTTTACCGGCCGACCAATTACTATCGACTTTGTTCGTGAAGCGCTGCGTGACCTACTTGCCCTGCAAGAAAAGTTGGTGACGATTGATAATATTCAAAAGACAGTGGCGGAATACTACAAGATTAAAGTCGCAGACCTGTTGTCTAAGCGCCGCTCTCGCTCAGTAGCCCGTCCACGTCAGCTAGCGATGGCATTGGCTAAAGAGCTGACTAACCACAGCTTGCCAGAAATTGGTGATGCGTTTGGTGGTCGAGACCATACCACTGTACTGCATGCTTGCCGTAAGATTGAGCAGCTACGTGAAGAGAGCCACGACATTAAAGAAGATTACTCGAACCTGATTCGTACTCTTTCTTCTTAATTCGCACTATTTCTTGATTCACAGTATTCTAAGCATCGAGCAACAATAACGAATTCGGATAAGAGCATCCTATGAAATTTTCCATTGAGCGTAGCCACCTGCTTAAACCACTTCAGCAAGTGTCAGGAGCACTGGGCGGTCGCCCAACTTTACCAATTCTTGGTAACTTACTTCTTAAAGTCGAAGACAACGTACTCTCAATGACGGCAACCGACCTTGAGGTCGAGTTGATTAGCCGTGTTAACCTCGAAGGTGAATTCGAAGCGGGGAGTATTACCGTACCTTCACGCAAGTTTTTGGATATTTGCCGTGGTTTGCCTGATGACTCTGTGATTACCTTTGTTTTAGAAGGCGATCGTGTTCAGGTTCGTTCTGGACGCAGCCGTTTCTCGCTATCGACCCTACCTGCCAATGATTTCCCAAATATTGAAGATTGGCAGAGTGAAGTGGAAGTATCACTAACTCAAGCTGAGTTACGCGGGTTAGTGGAAAAGACACAATTTTCAATGGCGAATCAAGATGTTCGTTATTACCTCAACGGTATGCTGTTTGAGATTGACGGCACAACGCTACGCAGTGTTGCGACCGATGGTCACCGTATGGCGGTATCTCAAACTGAACTTGGTGCTGACTTTGCACAGAAGCAAATCATAGTGCCGCGTAAAGGTGTATTAGAGCTAGTTAAGCTACTCGATGCACCAGAGCAACCTGTTGTGCTGCAAATTGGTAGTTCTAATGTTCGTGCTGAAGTGAACAACTATGTGTTTACCTCTAAGCTGGTGGATGGTCGATTCCCTGATTACCGCCGCGTTATGCCACAGACGACAACTAAAACGCTTGAAGCGGGTTGTGACGAATTACGCCAAGCTTTTTCGCGCGCTGCGATTCTTTCTAACGAGAAATTCCGTGGCGTACGTGTCAATCTAGCTGACACCGAAATGCGTATCACGGCCAATAACCCAGAGCAGGAAGAAGCTGAAGAGATGCTTGATGTCAGCTTTGAGGGTGAGCCGATTGAGATTGGTTTCAACGTTAGTTATGTATTGGATGTGTTGAACACCCTGCGCTGTGAAAAAGTCAGAATTTCGATGTCAGATGCCAATGCCAGTGCGCTGATCGAAAACTCGGAAGACGACAGTGCCATGTACGTGGTGATGCCAATCCGACTCTAGCATGCCGCTCTCTCGTCTTATAATAAAGCAGTTTAGAAACATTGAAGCCTGTGACATTAACTTGTCAGCAGGCTTTAACTTTCTTATTGGACCAAACGGCAGTGGCAAAACCAGTGTCTTAGAAGCGATCTACTTACTTGGTCATGGTCGCTCATTTAAGAGCTCTTTGACCGGAAGAGTGATTCAAAATGACTGTAATGAGCTGTTTGTTCATGGACGTTTTTTGAACTCGGATCAATTTGAGCTACCAATTGGCATTAATAAGCAGCGTGATGGCTCAACAGAGGTTAAAATAGGCGGTCAGTCTGGGCAAAAGCTCGCTCAGCTGGCGCAGGTTTTACCCTTACAGTTGATACACCCAGAAGGGTTTGATTTATTGACTGATGGGCCGAAACATCGTCGCTCGTTTATCGACTGGGGTGTGTTTCATACCGAGTCGGCTTTTTATGATGCTTGGGGGCGATTCAAACGTCTTAACAAGCAGCGCAATGCTCTATTGAAAACAGCAACTAGCTATCGAGAGCTGAGTTATTGGGATCAAGAGATGGCGCGTTTGGCTGAGAGTATCAGTCAATGGCGAGCCGATTACGTTGAGCAAATGAAGGTCAAAGCGGAGCAGATCTGCAAAGCGTTTTTACCCGAGTTCGACATCCAATTGAAGTATTATCGCGGTTGGGATAAAGATACGCCTTACCAAGAGATACTAGAGAAAAATTTTGAGCGTGATCAGGCGTTAGGGTACACCTTTAGTGGTCCTAACAAAGCGGATTTGCGCATTAAAGTGAATGGTACGCCTGTTGAAGATGTGCTTTCACGAGGTCAGTTAAAATTGATGGTGTGTGCACTGCGCGTGGCGCAAGGGCAGCATCTGACAGAAATGACTGGCAAGCAATGTATCTACTTAATTGATGACTTTGCATCTGAATTAGATAGCCAACGTCGTAAGCGTCTAGCTGATTGCTTAAAAGAGACGGGGGCGCAAGTTTTTGTAAGTTCTATTACTGATAGCCAAATTGCGGATATGCGTGATGAAAATGGCAAGATGTTCCATGTGGAACATGGCACAATAGAGCAAAATATATAGCGGAAGATAACTCATGTCTGAAAATTACGATTCATCGAGTATTAAGGTACTAAAGGGTCTGGATGCGGTTCGTAAGCGTCCTGGTATGTACATCGGCGACACGGATGATGGCACCGGTCTGCACCACATGGTTTTTGAGGTGGTGGATAACTCAATTGATGAAGCGTTAGCGGGTCACTGTCAAGACATCGTTGTGACAATTCATGAGGACAATTCAGTATCGGTACGCGATGATGGTCGTGGTATCCCTACCGAAATGCACCCAGAAGAGAACGTATCAGCAGCAGAAGTTATTATGACGGTACTTCACGCTGGTGGTAAGTTCGATGATAACTCATACAAGGTATCAGGTGGTCTGCACGGTGTAGGTGTTTCGGTAGTAAACGCACTCTCTAAGCAAGTAACACTGACTATCCATCGCGGTGGTCAAATCCATACTCAAACTTACCATCACGGTGAGCCTCAAGCGCCACTAGCAGTGATTGGTGAAACTGAGCAAACGGGTACAGAAATCCGTTTCTGGCCAAGCGAAGAGACATTCTCTAACACAGAGTTCCACTACGATATTCTAGCTAAGCGTCTACGTGAGCTTTCTTTCCTAAACTCTGGCGTATCGATCAAGCTACGTGATGAGCGTGAAGAAGATAAGCAAGATCACTTCATGTATGAAGGTGGTATCCAAGCGTTCGTTGATCACTTGAATACTAACAAGACACCAATCATCGAAAAAGTATTCCACTTTAACGCAGAGCGTGAAGACGGTATCGCGGTAGAAGTCGCGATGCAGTGGAACGATGGTTACCAAGAGAACATTTTCTGTTTCACCAACAACATTCCTCAGCGTGATGGTGGTACTCACCTTGCTGGTTTCCGTGCAGCCCTAACGCGTACATTGAACTCGTTCATGGACAAAGAAGGCTTCTCGAAGAAAGCGAAAACTGCAACTTCAGGTGATGACGCGCGTGAAGGTCTAACTGCGGTTATTTCGGTTAAGGTGCCTGATCCTAAGTTCTCAAGCCAAACTAAAGACAAACTGGTTTCTTCTGAAGTGAAGTCAGCAGTTGAGCAAGCTATGGGTGAGAAACTGTCTGAGTTCCTAATTGAGCACCCAGCAGAAGCGAAAACGGTTTGTACTAAGATTATCGACGCAGCTCGTGCTCGTGATGCGGCGCGTAAAGCTCGTGAAATGACTCGTCGTAAAGGCGCTCTAGATCTAGCTGGTCTGCCAGGTAAATTGGCAGACTGTCAGGAAAAAGACCCAGCACTTTCTGAACTATACATAGTGGAGGGTGACTCGGCAGGCGGCTCCGCAAAACAAGGCCGTAACCGTAAGAACCAAGCGATTCTTCCTCTGAAAGGTAAAATCCTTAACGTTGAGAAAGCGCGTTTTGACAAAATGCTTTCTTCTCAAGAGGTAGCGACACTTATTACAGCGCTTGGTTGTGGTATCGGTCGTGACGAGTACAACCCAGACAAACTGCGTTACCACAACATCATCATCATGACCGATGCCGATGTCGATGGTTCGCACATTCGTACGCTGCTATTGACCTTCTTCTATCGTCAAATGCCAGAGCTGATTGAGCGTGGCTACGTGTACATTGCTCAGCCACCGCTTTACAAAGTGAAGAAAGGTAAGCAAGAGCAGTACATCAAAGATGAAGATGCGATGAACCAATACCAAGTGGCATTGGCGCTAGATAACGCATCTCTTCACGTAAACGCACAAGCGCCAGCCCTAGCAGGTGAAGCGCTAGAGAAGCTTGTTCAGCAGTACAACGCGGGCATTAAGCTGGTGGAGCGCATGAGTCGTCGTTATCCACGTGCTCTTGTGCATGAACTGGTTTACACGCCACGTTTAACGGCAGAGCAGTGTCATGACGCCGCGGCAGTTGAAGCATGGACTAAGCAGCTTGTCGAGCAGCTTAATGCCAAAGAAGTGGGTGCAAGCCAGTACAGCTTCGAAGTGGAACAACACGCTGAACTTGATCTTAACCTACCTAAGATTATTGTTCGTACCCATGGTGTGACGCATGAGTTTGCATTAAGTGTTGATCTGTTCAACTCGAAAGAATACGGCAAGCTAGCAGACCTATCTGAAGCGTTAGATGGCCTAATTGAAGAGGGTGCTTACATCAAACGTGGTGAGCGTACTCAACCAATCACAAGCTTTGTTGATGCTCTTGAGTGGTTAATCAAAGAGTCACGCCGTGGTCTAAGCCTACAGCGCTACAAAGGTCTAGGTGAGATGAACCCAGATCAGCTTTGGGAAACGACCATGGACCCAGAGACTCGCCGCATGATGCAAGTAACGATTGAAGATGCGGTTGGTGCAGATCAGCTGTTTACGACGCTAATGGGTGACCAAGTAGAACCTCGTCGTAACTTTATCGAAGAGAATGCACTTAAAGTAGCTAACCTAGACGTTTAGATTGTTTTCTCTTCGCTGGATGAACTGATTTCTGTGTCGAAGGTGCTTATTTATGCTTATAAACTCCGCGCCTTCTCCTTGAACTAAGCTCATCCAGCTTCGATAAAAATAATCTAAAGATTTTAAAAAGACTGTCAGAAATGACGGTCTTTTTTGTTTTCGATATTTTAATTACTTTTCAAATACTTGGAATGTCATTCTCAAGAAGGAGGAACGACAGAGTTGGGGATCTCTAAAAGCACATTGAAAATTTTTTAATTCGGAACCCTTGAAACTATTTTGCTTTAGCCACATATCTATTGTTGAAGAGGGAAGCTGTCTTGCTCAAGAGAGAAGAAACAGAACCTCTGGATTCGCTGATAAGATATCGCTCAGGAGAGGATAACCTTAGAGGCACACATTGAACCGATTTATTACTACGTCCCAGCGTTATAAGAACCCGAGGAGTAGAAAATAAATCCCTTGGCCGGCAAAGATCTCAACAAGATAGATCCGCGCAAACTCACGGCTAAGACTATTGCTTACTATGAGGATAGCATTATGAGAACTGTAGATTTCACTCCACTTTACCGCAACGCAATTGGCTTCGATCGTCTATTCAACATGATGGAAGCAAACACTGCGAAAAACGCTTCTGGCGGTTACCCTCCTTACAACATTGAGCAAAAAGACGAAAACCACTATCGCATTACTATGGCAGTGGCAGGCTTCGCTGAAGAGCAGCTCGATCTGACTCAGAAAGAAAACATGCTGATTGTTAAAGGTGAGCGTAAAAGCGAAGAAGAGAAGCAATACGTTTACCAAGGTATCGCAGAGCGCGATTTCGAACGTAAATTCCAACTGGCAGACTACGTAAAAGTCGTGGGTGCAAGTATGGAAAATGGTCTTCTACACATTGACCTAGAGCGTGAGATTCCAGAAGCGATGCAACCGCGTAAGATTGCTATCAATGGCAGTAACCTAATCGAAGGTTAATTAACTGTCTCAAAAATGAGAGTAAAGAGTGAAAGAGCGCACATTAGCGCTCTTTTTTATTGTACTCGAATCTGTAAATCAGTACTTTCTGCGCCGTAAACTATAAATGTGGAAAATAGAATGAAAAAATTATTATTGGCGGCTTTAGTTATTGCTGTCTCAGGCTGTTCTAGCCTTGTTGCTCCGCTTGCTACTGATTACACCGCATCAAACGGTGAAAAGATTCGTATCGCTTACGCAAACCCTGAAAAATCGGCTAACTGTGAGCTGAAAGGTCAGTCAGCTTTCAACCCTAACTCGCAAAGTATTATGGGGATTGTATCGTTTGGTGATAGCGGAATGGATGCTGAGCACAAAATCAACTCAACTTTTGGTGAAGAAGCAGCAGCAATAGGCGCTAACTATATTAATCGTGGATTTGCTGGCTCTTCTACATACGGTGGTGTGTATCAGCGTTCTTCTACAATAGAAGCAAGCTACTTCCTATGTGAGCACATCCCAGCTCTATAAATACCAACAGCCCAAAGCATGAACTTTGGGCTGTTTTTGTTTTGCTGCGCTTAACCTTGCTGGTAAGCGCGTTCTACTTCCTCTGCGATGATCGTGATACCTTTTTGCATCATTTCATCATCTTGAACATAATTCATTCGCAAGCATTGATGAGCATGTTCCCAGTCATCTTCTTGACCAATAAAGAAGTACTCGCCAGGGACAATCAGTACGCCGCGTGCTTTTAAGCGCTGATACAGTTCCATAGTGGTGATCGGCAACTCATCAAACCAAAGCCAAAGGAAAATAGCCCCCTCTGGTTTGTGAATTCGGAAACGTGAGTCAGTAATTGCTGTTTGCAGTAACTCGACAGCGCGCTGAGACTTCTGTTTGTAGAAAGGTTTAATCACCTCTGAGCTCAGCTTTAACAAATCCCCTTTGCCAATAATGTGGTTGGCAAACGCAGGGCCTAAACTGCCCGGAGCGAGACTGATAATGCCGTTCATATTGGTCATAGCCTGAGTGATTTCTTCACTGGCAATCACGATTCCGCAACGCACACCCGGCAAACCGAGCTTTGATAGGCTCATACAAAGAATGGTGTTTTCATTCCAGAATGGCTCCACATCTTCAAAAATAATATTTGGAAACGGTAAACCGTAAGCATTATCAATGATCAGTGGGATGTTGTTTTCACGCGCGAGCTTATCCAATTTATGGATCTCTTCGTCGGTCAGCACGTTGCCAGTCGGGTTGGTAGGGCGGGATGCACAGATAGCGGCGACAGAGTCATCTACCTTTAGCTGTTCAAAATCGACATGATATTTAAATAGACCATTGTCGAGCATTTCAATCTCTGGGTGGTAAGAGACAAAGATATCTTCATTTATGCCTGCATCGCCATAGCCAATGTATTCTGGAGCGAGCGGCAGTAAGATTTTTTTGTGCGAGCCGTCAGGCTGTTTGCCAGCCAGCAGATTAAATAGGTAGAAAAAGCCACTTTGACTGCCGTTGGTTAAGCTGATGTTTTTTTCTGTGATATTCCAGCCATAGGTCTGTTTAAGTAGCTTGGCGAGCGCTTTAACAAATGCATCTTTGCCTTGCGGGCCATCGTAGTTCGCCATTGCGGCAACCAGCTCTCCACTTTCTAGCAGTTCCTCACTGGCGAGTCGAAAATAATCGAGCATGGCAGGAATGGCGGCCGGGTTACCTCCACCGAGCATGATGGCACCAGGAGTGCGTAGACCATCATTTAAATCATCCATTAACTGGGTAATACCTGAATACTGATTAAATTTTTCACCAAACTTAGAAAACTGCATTACTTTCTGTACCTAATTCATTGTTGTCATTGCTTTAGTTCTTGAACAGCTAGTGCGTGGCTAGCCAATAGAGTAATCCTTGAACATACATTAATGATAATAGGACGAAAAGCACTAAATCAGTGCATTGATAAAGAAAAGCCCAACTCCGAGGAGTTGGGCTTGAGTAGACTTACTTAGTGTAAGGTCTTAGACCCTACTTTCGTGCTTACTTCTGCAGTAAAGAAATATCGGCAATTTCTAAGAACAGGTTACGCAGGTTGTTTAGCAGTGTTAGACGGTTCTTTTTCAGAGCTTCGTCATCTGCCATTACCATTACGTTATCGAAGAAGGCATCAACAGGCTCACGTAGGTTAGCAAGCTTGCTTAGCGCCTCTTGGTAGTTACCAGTTGCGAACGCTGGCTCTAGCGCTTCTGTCATCACTTCAACGCTTTCAGCTAGTGCTTTTTCTGCGTCTTCTTGTAGAAGCGCAAGGTCGATGTCTGTCGCTAGCTCACCGTCGAATTTCGCTAGGATGTTACCTACACGTTTGTTCGCTGCAGCTAGTGCTTCTGCGGCTTCTAGCTCACGGAAGTGAGATACTGCTTTCACGCGCTGATCGAAGTCTGCAGGCTTAGTTGGACGGTTAGCCAGTACAGCTTGGATGATATCCACGCTGAAGCCTTCGTCTTTGTACCATGCATTGAAACGACCAAGCATAAACTCGATTACGTCGTCAGCAACATTTGCGTTAGTCAGCTTGTCACCAAATAGAGACTGAGCTTTAGCGATCAGGTCTGTTAGGTCTAGGTTGTAGCCGTTTTCTACGATAATACGTAGTACACCTAGTGATGCACGACGAAGTGCGAATGGGTCAGAGCCCTTAGGAGCTTGACCAATACCGAAGATACCAACGATAGTATCTAGCTTGTCTGCCATTGCTACCGCAGAAGAGATCCCTGTGCTTGGTAGCTCGTCACCCGCGAAACGAGGCATGTACTGCTCGTAAAGCGCCAGTGCAACTTGCTCATCTTCACCATCGTGAGTCGCGTAGTGCATGCCCATTACACCTTGAGTATCGGTAAACTCGAATACCATTGATGTCATTAGGTCACACTTCGCCAGAAGACCTGCACGCTTAGATTTTTCAACGTCAGCATCGATCTGCTCAGCGATGTAGCCAGCAAGCTCTGTGATGCGGTCTGTCTTGTCTTTGATAGTACCAAGCTGCTTCTGGAAGATAGCTTGCTCTAGCTCAGGTAGACGGTCGATTAGAGGACGCTTACGGTCAGTGTTAAAGAAGAATTCTGCATCCGCTAGACGTGGACGTACAACCTTCTCGTTACCTTCGATTACGTAGCGAGGCTCTTTTGATTCGATGTTTGAAACGAAGATGAAGTTAGGCAGTAGCTTCTTGTTGTCATCGTAAACAGGGAAGTACTTTTGGTCACCTTTCATGGTGTAAACCAATGCTTCAGAAGGTACTTTTAAGAACTCTTCTTCAAACTTCGCAGTTAAGACTACTGGCCACTCAACTAGAGACGTTACTTCTTCAACTAGATCGTCTTCTAGATCAGCAACACCACCAACTGCTGCTGCTGCTTTTTGCGAGTCAGCAAGGATGATCGCTTTACGCGCTTCGTAATCTGCCATTACTTTACCGCGTTCTTCTAGGATCGCTGGGTATTGCTCTGCTGATTCGATAGTGAACTCTTGCTCACCCATGAAGCGGTGACCACGGATAGTGCGGTCTGATGCTACGCCTAGGATCTCACCTTCGATAAGGTCAGAGCCCATCAGCATAGTTAGCGTTTTAACCGGGCGGATAAACTGAGTTGTCTTGTTACCCCAACGCATTGGCTTAGCGATAGGTAGATTACCCAGTGCTTTTGCTGCTAGGTCGACAACGATTTCAGACGTCGCTTGGCCTTTTACTTCTTGTTTGAAAAGAAGCCATTCGCCTTTGTCTGTCACTAGACGGTCAGCTTGTTCAACCGTGATACCGTTACCACGCGCCCAACCTTGAGCCGCTTTAGTCGCGTTACCGTCAGCATCGAATGCCACAGAAACTGCAGGGCCACGCTTCTCTACTACTTTGTCTGCTTGGCCTTCAGCTAGTGCTGAAACCTTAAGTGCTAGACGACGAGGAGCGGCGTACCATTTCACACCTTCGTGTGCTAGGTCTGCGCCTTTTAACTCTGCTTCGAAGTTTGCTGCGAACGCTTCCGCTAGAGTGCGAAGTTGCGTTGGTGGTAGCTCTTCAGTACCCAGTTCAATTAGAAATTCTTTTGCCATGATTACTTCTCCTCGTTGCGGCACATTGGGAAGCCAAGCGCTTCACGTGATGCGTAGTACGCCTCAGCAACAGACTTAGTCAGGTTGCGGATACGAAGGATGTAACGTTGGCGCTCTGTTACAGAGATAGCTTTGCGCGCATCAAGGATGTTGAATGCGTGACCCGCTTTTAGAATGCGCTCGTAAGCTGGAAGCGGAAGTGGCTTCTCTAGCTCAAGTAGCTCTTTACACTCTTTTTCACACTGATCGAAGAAAGTGAATAGGAAATCTACGTCTGCGTGTTCGAAGTTGTACGTTGATTGTTCCACTTCGTTTTGGTGGAAGATGTCACCGTAAGTCACTTTGCTACCGTCTGGTGCGATGTTCCACACTAGGTCGTAAACAGAGTCTACTTCTTGGATGTACATTGCTAGACGCTCGATACCGTAAGTGATCTCACCAGTAACAGGTTTACACTCAAGGCCACCTACTTGCTGGAAGTAAGTAAACTGAGTCACTTCCATGCCGTTTAGCCATACTTCCCAACCAAGACCCCATGCGCCTAGCGTAGGGTTTTCCCAGTTGTCTTCTACGAAACGAATATCGTGTACTAGCGGGTCGATACCAAGAACTTCAAGTGAGCCTAGGTACAACTCCTGAATGTTATCTGGAGATGGTTTTAGAGCTACTTGGAACTGATAGTAGTGCTGCAGACGGTTCGGGTTTTCACCATAACGACCATCGGTTGGACGACGTGAAGGTTGAACGTAAGCTGTCGACATTGGCTCTGGGCCAAGTGCACGTAGACATGTCATTGGGTGAGAGGTGCCCGCACCTACTTCCATATCTAGAGGTTGAACAATAGTACAACCGTTTTGTGCCCAGTAATCCTGCAGCGCGAGGATCATTCCCTGGAAGGTTTTGATATCGTAATTTTGCATAGTAATTCGCGCGATTCTTGTGTCAAAAATTGAGAAAAAATAACAATCAAGTATACCCAGATATTTGGCATGGGAGTAGCGTTAATCTTGATTAATTCCTAGGCAAAATTCTCCTTTAATGGAAATATAATGGCTTATTCGTCCAAATTTTCCTAAAAGGGAGTTTATTTGCAGTTTATCGCTTGAGAAACGCCTTTCAGATGGTTAGAATTCCGCCGTCTTTGGGGAGTAGCTTACTTAACTATCAACACTGGGATGTTAAGTTCGTTCGTCAACATAATTGATGCAAAATCATCATGGCGTTCGAGACGTATCGACCAATTTAATCACAACAATGTCGCATGCGTTTAGCAAGACCTTAGACAAATCATCACGAACCGGGGTGGGGCGTGAGGTTTGTCTTCGGTTAAAATTATAATCCCTGCCCCAGAAGAGCATGTCGTGAGCGTTTTAGCTATTTCTATCACCACCGTTGCCTTGGCGGAAATCGGTGATAAAACCCAACTTTTGTCCCTGCTTTTAGCCAGTCGATACCGTAAACCAGTACCGATCATCGCCGCTATATTTTTAGCTACATTGGCGAACCATGCCCTTGCTGCATGGCTTGGTGTTGTTGTCGCCGATTACCTCTCTCCAGATATTTTGAAGTGGGTGCTGGTGGTGAGCTTTTTGGTGATGGCTGGCTGGGTACTGATCCCTGACAAACTTGATGATGATGAACAGATTTCCAGTCGGGGACCGTTTGTTGCGAGCTTCATTGCCTTTTTTATCGCTGAAGTTGGAGATAAGACTCAAATCGCGACTTCGATTCTTGGTGCGCAGTATCCAGACGCACTGACATGGGTCATTCTGGGTACCACGATTGGTATGTTGCTGGCCAATGTCCCAGTGGTACTTATTGGCAAACTATCCGCCGATAAAATGCCGCTAGATTTAATTCGCAAGATTACAGCTTTGTTGTTTATTGCTCTGGCGACCGCGGCGGCCGTGCTTCAATAACATCGGCTAAGTTGGTGTTAAATATCAATAACTAGCAGTGAAAAGATCCAGTTCAAACTCTGAATTTATTTCATTCTGAGTCGTGATCACTGACATATAAGTGTCATACTTGTCATGGTACTTTAACCATGTGAATGATAGCGAGAGGGCAAGGTTATGCTTACACGTTATATGGGGATGACACCTAAAAGTCAGAGTTATTTGTTCACCTTTGGTCTAGCGCTGTGTTTGCTAGCAATGGTACTGACCGATATGTGGCTACCGATTGTGGCAGGTTCGTTTATTTTGACTGGTTTGACTGTTGAAGCTTGGATTCGAGCTGAACATATTATCCCGATGCATGAAGAGATGCGCGCGATGAGAAAGCAGATCAATAAACTTCAGTCAGAAGTCCGCACACTAGAATACGATGAATAAAACAACGGCAGCCTTTGTGGCTGCCGTTTTCTTTTCTGTTGTGGCGCTTAAGCCATTCCTTTCTTAATCAGATACTGATAAGGCAGTTGTTCGGTTTGCGAACCAATCAATTGGTGGTCCATAAAGCGGCAGAAACTTGGAATGTCGCGAGTTGTTGATGGGTCATCCGCCTTCACTAGCAGTACTTCACCATCTTGCATGGTTCTAATTGTCTTCCTGACCATCATCACTGGCTCTGGGCAGCGTAATCCTTCCGCCTCTAATGTCTTGGTTGCCTGTTCTGGATTGAATGTCATGGTCGTATCTTTGGTTACTCAATTTGGCCTAGATGATACTAGTGAAGAAAAAATATTCAATAACCCCTTGGCAAAGCGATCATTTTGTTTTAATTTAGTTAACAAGTTGGTAACATTTAAAACAGGAGAGCAAGTATGTTGACAGCTTTAGATCGTCTAACCATCTATTCAGTGCTGTGTTTTATCTCTTTTTGCGCACTTGTTTTACGTTCACCAGCAGAATCGTCGTCATTTATGCCTTTGCTCGGCATGGGTGCGACGGTGGTAGGGATTTGGCTTGAGATGCATCGCTGGCCGAGCGCATCTGAAGAACACGAAAACGAACTGTAGCGCTTCCAACTACGCTTCGTTTTTTATCACTACGCTCAACTACATTCCGACACTATCCCCAGTTTTCTTGGGCTTCCCCGCTGAAAAGCGGGATTTTTTTTGCCTGAAAAAGGTACAATACGCCCATGCCCATCTAAAATACGTGGTTTAAGCGTGGAATTAGAAGATATTTATCGTCGAGATCTCAACCTCTTGGTCGCATTGCGCGTACTGATTGAAGAGTGCAGCGTGAGCAAAGCAGCGAATCGCCTTAACCTTAGTCAATCCGCGATGAGTCGTGTTTTAGGGCGGCTGCGCGATATGCTTGGTGACCCTTTGTTCACCCGCCAAGGTCAACATCTGATTCCGACAGAAAAGGCACTCGAAATTGATCGCTGTTTAGGTGAGCCACTAGAATCACTGCGTCAGTTGTTGTCTCCAATTGAGTTTGAACCAAGCAGCTGCGATCAAACGTTTAATATCGCTACGACGGACTACGCAATGCAAACTATCTTGCCGTTTGCTTTGCCACGTATTTATCAAGAAGCGCCCAATGTGTCGTTTAACTTTTTACCACTTCAGCATGATAGATTAGCCGATCAGCTCACCTATGAAGGTGCAGACCTAGCGATCTGCCGCCCAATTGGCCCTGTAGAGCCACTGCGTAGCGAAATTTTGGGTCGGGTTGGGGTGTTGTGCCTACTATCGAAGCAGCACCCATTAGCAGACAAAGAGCTCAGCTTGCAGGATTATCTCAACTACCCGCATGCGATGATCGCTATTAGTGATGGTGTTAAGGCGTTGATTGAAGGGGCGTTAGTTGACCAACCTAAGCGCAAGATGGTGCTGCGTGCGTACCATCTAGAGGCTGCGTTGGCGATTGTCGATACCATGCCACTGATTATTACGGTTCCGGCAGACTTGGCTTATTTGGTCGCTGAACGCTATGACCTAGTCATCAAGCCATTGCCATTTCAGTTTACCCCATTCGACTATTCGATGATTTGGCACCCACGCTGTGAGCATTCGCCTGCTCAGGAGTGGTTACGCGGAATCGTAAAGGAAGAGTGCAGTCGCTTGATTGCCAAGCGCATTGACGATATTGGTTTGGATTGATCGAAAATAATTGGAGACGTCATTCCGGAATTGAGGAACGAAATATCCGGAATTTCTTACGTTTAGAGATTCCTTACTCGCTCGTTCCTCACTCTAAGGAATGACAGAAGTGCTTTTTAGCGATTAAAGCTTGATAACCACACGACCTGTTACTTGACCGTTAGTGATATCTTCCGCGTATTTTGGTGCTTCAGCCAATTCTACTTCAGTACAAGCTTGCTCAAAGTAGCTATCTGGAAGTAGCTCTACCAGTTTCTCCCACGCTGCGATGCGTTTTTCGGTTGGGCAAGAGACAGAGTCAATACCTTGTAGGCGAACGTTACGCAAAATGAAAGGCATCACTGTAGTAGGTAGGTCAAAACCACCCGCTAGACCACATGCTGCTACCGCGCTGTTGTAATCCATTTGAGCCAGTACTTTTGCCAGTACTTTACTGCCTACAGTATCAACTGCGCCTGCCCACACTTGCTTTTCAAGTGGGCGTGCTGGCTCTTCAAACTCAACGCGGTCGATAATGCGACTTGCACCTAGTTTCTCAAGTAGTGGGCCATTTTGCTCAACACGACCTGTTACCGCTGCTACTTTGTAACCTAGCTGCGCCAATAGCGTTACTGCTACTGAGCCAACACCGCCACTTGCACCAGTAACAAGAATTTCGCCGTCTTCAGGCTTAATTCCAGCATCAAGCAGAGCTTGGACACATAGCATACCTGTGAAGCCAGCTGTACCGACCATCATAGCTTTTTTGCTATCAAGCCCTTTTGGTAGTGGAACGAGCCAGTCAGCTTTCAGGCGAGCACGCTGAGCCATACCACCCCAGTGGTTTTCACCAACGCCCCAACCAGTCAGTACTACTTTGTCACCTGCTTGGTAGCGGTTGTCTTCAGAGCTCACTACGGTACCGGCTAAGTCAATACCTGGAACCATAGGGAAATTACGAATAATTTTGCCTTTCCCCGTGATTGCTAAACCGTCTTTGTAGTTTAGTGATGAGTAATCAACATCAATCAGTACGTCGCCTTCTGGCAGTTGTGCTTCGTCGATTTGCTCGATAGAAGCAATAGTACGTTTTTCTTCTTGGTTTAGAATCAGTGCGTTGAACATAAGTGGTCTCCACAAAAAGAGCAGCAATTTAAAAACTGGTTATGAGTGTAGATCCAAATTAGATATGACAAAAATGAAACTTTAGCATTATATCTATGCGCATCACGCATTTTGACCAAAGTATAAGCAAGTGAAAGGTTTTCTACGGATGGGATAACAAAAAAGCCCTTAACCAAGTGGGTTAAGGGCTTAACAGTTTATGAGAGGAAGAACTTGTACGACGGGTTGTCGGTTTCATCCTTACACTGGTAACCCAGCTCGCGTAGGTGAGCAGAGAAGCGAGATAAATCGGATTCATCTAACTCAAAGCCACACAGTACGCGACCATAGTCAGCGCCATGGTTACGATAGTTGAACAAGCTGATATTCCAGTGTGTGCCGAGTGTGCTCAAAAATTTCAACAGTGCACCTGGGTATTCTGGAAACTCAAAGCTATATAAGCGTTCTTTAAGTGGTTTAGAAGGTTTACCACCAATCATATAGCGCACGTGCAGCTTAGCCATTTCGTCATCAGAGAGGTCGACCACAGGGTAGCCACCATCACGCAAGTCATGAATGATGTTATCCAGCTCTTCTTGCCCGTCTTGCAGACGAACACCAACAAAGATATTGGCTAGTGCGTCATCGTTGTAACGATAGTTAAACTCAGTCACGGCACGGCCGCCAATCAAGTTACAGAACTCGAAGAAAGCGCCCTGACGCTCAGGGATGGTTACCGCCAATAGACCTTCACGTTTCTCACCCAGTTCACAGCGCTCAGAGACGTAACGTAGACCGTGGAAGTTAGTGTTAGCACCAGAAAGAACCGTACCTAGGTTTTTATCTTGCAGCCCATTTTGCTCGGCAAATTTCTTCAAACCCGCTAAAGCCACTGCGCCAGAAGGTTCGGCAATCGCACGTGTGTCTTCAAAGATATCCTTTACAGCTGCGCAGATTTCATCACTGGATACCGAGATATGACCATCAATGTATTTCTGACAAAGGCGGAAAGTCTCATCACCAATGCGTTTTACGGCGACGCCATCAGCAAACATGCTCACTTGATCGAGCACCACTGGTTCACCTGCGTCTAAAGCTGCTTTCAAACAAGAAGAGTCTTCTGGCTCAACGGCAATCACTTTGATTTCAGGCATCAGTTGCTTAACTAATACTGCGACGCCTGCCGCTAGACCACCACCACCTACGGGAACGAAGATGTAGTCGAGGTGACCATTTTGCTGCAGCATCTCCATACCAATCGTACCCTGACCGGCAATTACTAGTGGGTGATCGAATGGTGGTACAAAAGTATAGCCATGCTCAGCTGATAGACGCTCTGCTTCGGCTTTTGCCTCGTCAAAGTTATTGCCGTGCAGCACTACGTTACCGCCAAAACCTCGTACCGCTTCGACTTTGATATCTGGCGTGGTTTTTGGCATCACGATAGTGGTCTTGATGCCGAGCTTGGTCCCAGAAAGCGCCATACCCTGAGCATGGTTACCCGCAGAGGCTGCAATAACCCCCGCTGCTTTTTGCTCTTCACTAAGGCTTGCAACCATGTTGTAAGCACCGCGCAGTTTAAACGAGTGTACCGGCTGGCGGTCTTCACGTTTGATTTGCACGTTATTACCAATACGCGCAGCAAGGCGTGGCATCTCTTGAAGTGGCGTTACTGTCGCCACTTCATAAACAGGCGCTCGTAAGATCTGGCGCAGGTAATCCGCGCCAGTTTGAGGTTCTTGCCCTGAAAGTATTGACTCACTCATAAGCTAGTCCTCTAGCTTAGATTTGTCTCGTACTGCACCTTTGTCAGCACTGGTCGCCATACTTGCGTACGCTTTTAGTGCAAATGAAACTTCACGTTGACGGTCGACTGGTTTCCAGCCTAACTCATCTTGTTTTGCACGGCGCTCAGCAAGTTCTTGTTCTGAAACTTGTAAAGAAATTGAACGGTTCGGAATATCAATAGCGATCATATCGCCTTGTTTCACCAAGCCGATCGCACCACCGTTAGCTGCTTCTGGAGAAGCGTGACCGATAGACAAGCCAGATGTACCGCCAGAGAAGCGACCATCCGTCAGTAGGGCACACTCTTTACCTAGTCCCATAGACTTTAGGTATGTCGTTGGGTAGAGCATCTCTTGCATGCCCGGGCCACCTTTAGGGCCTTCGTAACGGATAACAACCACATCACCCGCTTTCACTTTGCCACCAAGGATGCCTTCAACTGCATCTTCTTGGCTTTCAAACACTACCGCAGGGCCCGTGAATTTATGAATACTCTCATCCACACCTGCGGTCTTAACGATACAGCCATCTAATGCAATGTTGCCAGAAAGAACGGCCAGACCACCCTCTTGGCTGAAGGCGTTGTCTTTGGTGCGGATACAACCTTCAGCGCGGTCGTCATCAAGACGATCCCAACGACAATCCTGAGAGAATGCCTGAGTGGTACGAATACCTGCAGGACCTGCGCGGAAGAACTTCAATACTTCTTCATCTTCAGTTTGGATGATGTCGTATTTGGCTAGCTGCTCTTTCATTGACAGACCAAGAACGGTGCGTGCTTGGTTGTGAAGTAGGCCAGCGCGGTCAAGCTCACCAAGAATGGCCATGACACCACCCGCGCGGTGGACGTCTTCCATATGATATTTCTGAGTTGAAGGAGCTACTTTACAAAGGTGTGGAACCTGACGAGATAGACGATCGATATCTTCCATATCGAAGTCGACTTCACCTTCTTGCGCTGCAGCTAGCAGGTGCAGGATCGTGTTGGTTGAACCACCCATTGCAATATCGAGTGCCATTGCGTTCTCAAACGCATCAAAGGTCGCGATGTTGCGCGGTAGTGCAGATTCGTCATCTTGCTCGTAGTAACGACGCGTCAGTTCAACAATGCGACGGCCCGCATTAAGGAATAGCTGTTCACGGTCAGCGTGAGTAGCTAGCATTGATCCGTTACCAGGCTGAGAAAGACCTAGTGCTTCGGTTAGGCAGTTCATTGAGTTAGCAGTAAACATACCTGAACATGAACCACATGTTGGACATGCACTGCGTTCGATCTGCTCACTCTGCTCGTCTGACACTTTCGGGTCTGCGCCTTGGATCATTGCATCAACCAAGTCTAGCTTGATGATTTGATCAGAAAGCTTGGTTTTACCCGCTTCCATCGGACCGCCAGAAACAAAGATAACTGGAATATTCAGGCGCATTGACGCCATTAGCATTCCCGGAGTGATTTTGTCACAGTTAGAGATACACACCATGGCATCAGCACAGTGGGCATTAACCATATACTCAACTGAGTCGGCAATCAGCTCACGTGATGGTAGTGAATAAAGCATGCCGCCGTGGCCCATTGCGATACCATCATCGACAGCGATAGTGTTGAATTCTTTGGCGATTCCGCCCGCTTTTTCAATCTCACGTGCTACCAACTGCCCCATGTCTTTTAAGTGTACGTGGCCTGGTACAAACTGGGTAAATGAGTTAACTACCGCGATGATTGGCTTACCGAAATCTTCGTCTTTAACGCCCGTAGCACGCCATAAGGCGCGCGCACCGGCCATATTGCGTCCGTGTGTTGTGGTTGCTGATCTATATTTTGGCATTGTGTTACTTCCTATATTTGCCGGTGCTTTTTAAGCTTTGTCTGCGTCTTGTGGGTAAACGTAATCTAGCCAACCCCATTTATCTTCTGTGGTGCCATTAAATAGGCCGAAGTAAGCTTCTTGGAGCTCTTTGGTGATTGGGCCACGTTTACCGCTGCCGACTTCAATCTTATCGATAGTTGCAACAGGAACGACCTCTGCTGCAGTACCTGTCATAAAGACTTCGTCTGCTAGGTAAAGCGCTTCACGCGCAATGTTTGCTTCACGCACTTCATAACCGCGATCACGAGCGATAGTCATAATTGAATCGCGAGTGATACCAGGTAGGATTGCGCTGGTTGCTGGTGGCGTAGTGATAACACCATCTTTAATCACGAAGATGTTTTCGCCAGCACCTTCAGATAGGTAACCATCGACACTGAGCGCAATACCTTCATCGTAGCCGTGACGACGAGCTTCACCACCAACCAGTAGTGAAGATAGGTAGTTACCACCAGCTTTTGCCGCTGTTGGAATCGTGTTTGGCGCTGCACGGTTCCAGCTAGAGATCATTGCATCTACACCTTTCTCTAGTGCTTCTTCACCTAGGTATGAACCCCAAGGGAAAGCTGCAATGATCAGATCCATTTCAGTGCCTACTGGTGGGCATACACCTAGACCTACGTTACCCACGAAACCTAGTGGGCGAATGTAGGCGCTATCAAGTTTGTTTTGACGCAGTGTTTCGCGTGTTGCTTCCATAATCTCTTCAACAGTGTATGGAATAGGGAAGCGATAGATTTTCGCTGAATCTTTAAGACGTTTTGCATGCTCTAAATGGCGGAAGACAATTGGGCCTTTAGGTGTGTTGTAGCAGCGTACGCCTTCAAAGACTGAAGTACCGTAGTGCATAGCGTGAGTTAACACATGCACGTTAGCCTCTGCCCAAGGAACCATTTCACCGTTAAACCAAATGTAGTCTGCTGTTTTTGTAGCCATTATTGCCTTCCTTATGCACAAATCTTTTGTTGTAGGTTGTTATTTGGGAGTTCGTCACTCGCAATTTGCGTGACTTCAACAGTGCGGACATCCCAAAGTTTCTCGATTTGATTGGTGAGAAATGAAATAGGACGATCACTGTCGACGATGATTTCAACGCTAGCGACTTTGCTTTCGTGGTTTTGCGTGCCAGCTACTTGCTTAACAATAAAACCACGGTGGCGTACCACGCGAAGAACGCGTTCTAACAGTACTGGTTTATCATCCGCTTTGATGTCGATTAGATATCTTTCCATGTTAGGTGTTCTCCAGCATGTCATTGTTTGATGCACCTGGTGGTACAAGTGGCCATACGTTTTCTTCTTCGTCGATTAAAACATGAAGTAAGTATGAGGTTTTACTTTCTAGCATTTCTTTAAGAGCTGGCTCAACTTCTTCTTTTTTAGTGATCACTTTACCAGGAATATCAAAAGCTTTTGCTAGCATCAAAAAGTCCGGGTTGTCATCAAGAATGGTTTCACTGTGGCGACCATCAAAGAACAGCGATTGCCATTGGCGAACCATGCCTAAACGCTGGTTATCGAGTAAAACGACTTTGACCGGAATCTGACGACGCTTCAGTGTGCCTAGCTCTTGGATGTTCATCATAAATGAGCCATCACCTGTGATAAGGATAGACTGATCATCAGGTCGAGCAACCGCTGCTCCCATTGCTGCTGGAAGGCCAAAGCCCATAGTGCCTAGTCCAGCGGACGTAATGAAGTTTTGTGGCTCGCGTGGTTGAATGTGTTGCGCTGCCCACATCTGGTGTTGGCCTACATCGGTAGAAACAATCGAAGTGTCCGGCATGAGATCAGATAGCTGCTTCAATAACCCTGGAGCATAGATAAGATCGCCTGGGTGGTCGTAGCGCCACTTGAAACCACTACGGAGACTTTCACTGTGTTTAACCCAAGGCGTAATGTCTTGAGTCAGCTCTAGTTGAGGAAGAACAGCAGGGATTTCACCACGTACTGGCGCATTGGCTTGGCGCAGCTTGTGAATCTCTGCGGCATCAATGTCAATGTGAATCACCTTAGCATTTGGCGCAAAGGTGTCGAGCTTGCCAGTCACTCGGTCATCAAAGCGGGCGCCAACAGCAATCAAAAGGTCACACTCTTGTACGACTAGGTTGGCCGCTTTAGTACCGTGCATGCCCAGCATACCTAGATAGTGAGGATCATGTCGCTCAATCGTACCTAGCCCCTTCAGGGTGCTGACAGAAGGCATTGGGTTTAAACGTAGGAACTCTCGTACTGAGTCCGTTGCGTGACCAAGCTGAACACCACCACCGACATAAAGTACCGGACGAGAGCTTTGAGAAAGCAGCTCTTGTGCTTGGGTAATAGCCTCTTGGCTTGCCACAGGCATCGCTGGTGGAGAAAAAGGAGGAAGAAGGTTTACAGGTGCTTGGCCTAGCTGAACATCTTTGGCGATATCAACGATTACTGGGCCTGGACGACCTGTTTTCGCCACTTCAAAGGCTTCAGCAAGTGTTGGCGCCAGTTCATTGATATCTGTTACTAGATAGCTGTGTTTGGTACACGCTAGCGACATACCGATCACATCAATTTCTTGGAACGCGTCAGTACCGATATGAGAGCTGGCAACCTGACCTGTGATCGCAACCAGTGGAACTGAATCCATAAAGGCATCGGCGAGACCTGTGACTAGGTTGGTCGCCCCCGGCCCTGATGTTGCCATACAGACCGCGACGTCCTGAGTTGAGCGAGCCATACCAATTGCGGCCATCGCTGCGCCTTGTTCATGTCGACAAAGGATATGTTCGACGCCACCATCATAGAGGGCATCATAGATTGGCATGATGGCCCCACCTGGGTAACCAAATACGGTTTTAATACCTTGCTGCTTTAGGGCGGCAACGACTAACTCGGCACCTGTCATTGTGAGCCCCCTTTATGCATTGCTTGATGTTGTGTTGTGTTGCACGTCATGTGCGCTCCCATTCTTCCTACGGCTCTTGTTTTTCTGAGCTTTAATTTATGTCTGCCAAATTTTCAGCGTACTAATTGTAAAAAACCCCCGGACTTTTCAGTGCGGGGGTTTTTTTGAATCTGTGGTTATCTTTCGCCCACTCTACCCCGCGCGGAATCAATAATGACCACGATAATCAGGGCAATCAGTGCGTTAATGCGGGCGTTGAAGTTCATTTATTATTTCTTTAGTTATCTGTGTCTATATGGGCACGAAATTGTTTGCGTCTCTAGTGGTAACATACAATTCCGCCGCATGACAAGCAAAAACTCATTCTTTTTTCACATTCTTTCAGCATCTCGCCAAGCTATATAACAACCTTGATAACAAAATAGACGAACTATCAGGGGGATAAATAATGGTCAGACAACAAGTGAGCTTGGTATGGGATTAGCGATCATTCACAGCCGAGCTTGCGTCGGGGTAGAGGCACCAACAGTGACGGTAGAAGTGCATATCAGTAATGGTATGCCCGGATTTACCTTGGTTGGACTACCTGAAACTACGGTTAAAGAGTCTCGCGACAGAGTGCGCAGTGCGATCATCAACTCACGCTTTGAATTTCCAGCTAAGCGAATCACAGTCAACCTCGCGCCTGCTGATTTACCTAAAGAAGGCGGTCGATTCGATCTGCCGATAGCATTAGGCATCTTAGCGGCGTCGGAGCAAATTCCTGTTAATGAGCTAAATAATCAAGAGTTTATTGGCGAGCTTGCTTTATCTGGAGAGCTGAGAAGGGTGAAAGGCGTGTTACCCGCGGCGTTGGCTGCCAACCGAGTTGAGCGCAGTTTAGTGGTCCCCCATAGTAATGGTGATCAGGCGGCTTTAGTTGGTGCTGAAAGACATAAATCGGCGCAAAGCCTACTTGAAGTGTGTGCCGATCTGTGTGGACAACAAAAACTCTCGTTACATCAAACAACGCAGCGCTGTGTAGCACCGAGTAGCCAGAGAGATCTGCAAGATATTATCGGGCAGCAGCAAGGCAAGCGTGCTTTGGAGATAGCTGCCGCAGGCAATCACAACTTGTTGTTTCTTGGCCCTCCTGGGACAGGAAAAACCATGTTGGCGTCGCGCTTGTGCGACTTGCTGCCCGATATGTCAGATAGTGAGGCGCTTGAATCGGCTTCGGTAGCTTCACTAACCCAACAAGAAATCAATGCCCACAATTGGAAGCAGCGTCCTTTTCGCGCCCCGCATCACTCAAGTTCGATGGCGGCACTGGTGGGAGGAGGCTCTATTCCAAGACCGGGAGAGATCTCTTTGGCGCACAATGGATTATTGTTTCTCGATGAGATGCCAGAGTTCGAACGCAAAGTACTCGATTCGTTGCGTGAACCACTGGAATCTGGGGAGATTATTATCTCACGAGCCCAAGGCAAGACGCGCTTTCCGGCTAGGTTTCAGTTGGTTGGGGCATTAAATCCGAGCCCCACCGGATACTACGAAGGCAACCAATCACGAGCCAATCCGCAAACTATTCTGCGCTACTTAAGCCGTTTATCTGGTCCATTACTTGATCGCTTTGATATGTCTCTGGAAATCCCAGCGCTACCAAAGGGGACGTTAGCGGAAGGGGGCGAAAGAGGCGAATCGACTCAGATTGTGCGTGAGCGGGTGTTGATAGCGCGTGAGAAAATGTTGTCACGAGCGAGTAAGGTGAATGCCTTATTAGGCAGTCGAGAAATCGAACGCTACTGCCCCTTACATAAGCAAGACGCGCAGTTTTTGGAAACCGCATTGCATCGACTGGGTCTATCGATTCGTGCTTATCATCGCATTATTAAGGTCGCGCGTACAATTGCTGACTTAGAGGGGGCAAGCCATATTGAGCGCAATCATCTTGCCGAAGCACTAGGCTATCGGGCGATGGATCGTTTACTGCGCCAACTAACGGCTCAAGCAGTATAAAAAGCCCGCATTTGCGGGCTAGTGTTGTTAGAACTGGTAGTTTACACCGACAGAGAAGATCATCTGGTCTTCATCATAGAAGTCGATGTTGGAGTCACTCTGACCATAGCCAGCAAACGAGATCAACGACCAGTTCTGCCAACCCATAAACTGCTGATATTCGTACGCAGCGAACAAGCTAAACTCGTCATCCTCACGGACCTTGTTGTAAACAGGGTGTGAAGCATCATAGCTTTTACTGGTGTAGCCGGCAGTAAGTGCGAATTGATGGCGATTGATGACTTTAAATAGCGAAAGCTCGCCGCCCCAAGAGGTGAGAGAGTTAGCATCGCCGTCGGCATCCGTTTTAATGTAAGTGAGGGATGGAACTAAGAAGGTAGCGCGATCGAGGTGCAGCTTATAATCACCTTTTACATAGATCGATGTCGCATCTCGTTCGAGTAGGCCTGCTGACGATACATAATTTGAGTCTAATCCAGAGCGTTCATTCTCAATATCTTTGATCGCATATGCGGTATCTAGACTAAAACCAGAGTTGGCAATATTGCTAAATTTAACACGATACGCATTGCCTTTCTCATCGGTGACACTACGAGCTGAGTTAGTTTGGAAAGGATCGGCCCAAGTTTCACCAGACATAATGGTCGGTAGGAAAGAGGCGTCAATCACTGTTCCATTTGCCAACTGTTGCTTATAGCCTAGTTCTAACGCTAAGGTACCGACAGCAATATCTTCACGAGATGTACCAACATAGAACTGCTTGTCGAGTTGACTACCAAAGGTGTAAGCAACACTCCCTAATGGCAAGGCTAACACACTGCTATCACTTTGCCCCTTTTGGGTATTGTCGGTAATGGTCGCATTAGTGTCGGTATTAAAGTTGGAGGTTGAAGAGGTATAACCGGCACTGAGCGATATCTCGCCGCTGATCCCCGCTGAATCAGAGAGCTGAGCCATTGCAGGTGTGCTCAATACAGCAAGAGCAATAAGGGTTGGTTTTGTGGTCATTACGGGTTCTCCATGGTGTAAACCTAGTGACTGATTGCCTTGAGGTCGAAGTGTGCTCTAACAACTCTGACCATAGTTAGATTAGTTTCAAACTTTCCAATGGCTTGTATAATTACACGCTGTTTTATTATTCATAAATGAATGTTTATAAATTTTTCATTAAATCTCACTTATTAAGCGTATGTTGGCACATTTACTCCTTGTTCTGAATGTTAGTTTGGTCATCTTGAACTCCGCAGCCTGCTCGATAGCTATTTGCGTGGTGGCCGTTTTTAAGTTTGTTTTGCCAAGTGCTGTACTCAAAGCAAAAGGTACCCAGCTTGCCAATAAGATCATGTGGCTATGGGCAACGATAAACTCCGCCATTCTTAACGTTTCGAACCGAATTGAGTGGGATATTCAAGGCGGCGATGAACTGAAAAAAGATGGTTGGTACTTGATGATCAGTAACCACCTTAGCTGGACAGATATTGTTGTACTGTGCTGCGTGTTCAAAGATCGCATTCCAATGCCTAAGTTTTTTCTCAAGCAGCAACTGCTTTATGTGCCTTTTATCGGTATGGCTTGTTGGGCTCTCGATATGCCATTTATGCGTCGCTATTCACGCGAATATCTTATTCGTCATCCAGAGAAACGTGGGCAAGATTTGGCAACGACTCGTCGTTCATGTGCTAAGTTCAAGCACACACCTACAACGGTTGTGAACTATGTGGAAGGGACGCGCTTTACTGCAGACAAACAGCGCAAAAGCAAAGCGGGTTACCAATATCTTCTGCAACCTAAAACAGGTGGGATAGCTTATACGCTAGCCGCGATGGGCGATCAGTTTGAGAGTATTATTGATGTCACGTTAGCGTATCCTGAAAATACACAAAAACCGTTTAAAGATGCTCTAATGGGTCGCATGACTAAGATTGTTGTTCGCACTAAAGTCTTGCCAGTGGATGAGCAAGTGCGAGGCGATTACTTTAATGACAAGCCATACAAGCGCCAGTTTCAGCAGTGGTTAGGCGATGTTTGGCAACAGAAAGATGAATTGTTGCAGCAAGTCCATCAGGATAAATAGTTAAATTTAAAGATTAAAAAAGGGAGCGTTTGCTCCCTTTTTATTTGGTGATTACTTTAGCGTTAGTAAGTAATTGACCAAGGCAAAGTATTCATCTACTGAGGTGATAGAGCCAGCTTCGACTAGGTACTTGTTGTTAACAATAACCGCTGGAACACCTGATAGGCCGCTGTTTTTAAACTGTTTGTCGAAGCGACGAACCATTGAATCTACTGCAAAGCCGTTAAATGCCGCGTCGAATTTCTTCGCATCGACACCTTCATCCAAGAAGATTTGACGCAGTTCTTCATCATTTTTAGGTGCTTTGCGCATATTGTGGATGCGGTTAAATAGCACGGGCGTCATCTTGTCTTCGATTTTCAGTACAATCATGGTCGCGTAAGCTTTGCTCATTGACTCACCCATGTTGCCACCCATAAAAGAAACATGATTCTTTTGGAACTTAGCTTCTTTAGGTAGCTTAGTTTTAAGCTGCTGAATGATAGGCTCGAACGAGTGACAGTGCGGGCAGTAGAAAGAGAAAAACTCCGTTACGGTTGGTTTCTTTGAGGCTTCTAAATCCAGCACTTTGTAGTGCTCACCTTGATTGAACTGCGCAGCGTGAGCAGATAGGCTCAACATCAGTGTAGCAACTAGTGCAAACAGCTTTTTCATTCTTGACTCCATGTTGTCGATTTTCTTACCACTGTGGCATAAGTGAAAGTGGTGGTTCATCCAGTGCAGAAATCTGCTCTTTAAAAGCAAGTACCTGACTCTCCCAGTATTTTGGATCATTGAACCAAGGGAAAGCGAGAGGAAAAGCAGGATCTTGCCACCTTTTTGCTAGCCATGCCATATAGTGCACCATACGTAGACCACGCAGCGGCTCAATAAGTTTCAATTGATTGCTGTTGAAGTCATTAAACTCCTGATACGCCTCTAGCAGAATATCCAACTGCATCAGCTTGTCTGCTCGCTCACCGTTGAGCAGCATCCATAAATCTTGAATAGCAGGACCGTTACGAGAATCATCTAGGTCAACAAACATTGGGCCGTCGCGCCAAAGAATGTTTCCTGGATGACAGTCACCATGCAAACGTATCAGGCTGGTTGAGTCATCCCAGTGGTTCTCTAGAGATTTGATCAGTAAATCGAGGTCGTTAAAAAACGCATTTTCGAGATGCATCGGAATAAACTGAGATTGCTCCAGTAACTTGCGCGGCTGATAGACGTATTCTTCGAGCCCGATGGTAGGGCGGTGTTGGAATACTTGCTTAGAGCCAACTTTATGAATGCGACCCAAAAAGCGCCCAACCCCTTCGAGTTGCTTTAGGTTATCGACTTCAAACTGGCGCCCACCAACACTTGCAAATAGGGCAAACAGATAGCCTTGATATTGGTGGAGAGTTTGACCGTTAATAATTACAGGTGGAGCAACGGGGATCTCAGACTCAATCAGTTCAAGGGTAAAGTCATGTTCCTCTTGAATTTGTTCTAAGCTCCAACGCTCGGGACGATAAAACTTAACCACATAACGTTGGCGTTCTTCATCGGTAAATTGGTAGACGCGGTTTTCATAGCTGTTAAGGGCCAGAAATCCAGATTCCGCTCGAATACCAATGCTTTCGAGGGCATACCACATAAAATCAGGTGTTAACGCATCAAAGTTAAAGGCTTGCTGTGTCATAAAATAAAAGAGGCTCATTGCTGAGCCTCTTTCCATATCTGTGAGTAGAGTGCGCTTAGAGTTTCTTAATAAAGCGGCTTTCTACCTCAATAGTGAAGTCTTCGCTATCGGACAGTATAAACTGAATTGTTGAAACTGAAGAGCTGAGATTGTCAGGATTGACGCCTAAACTCATTGGCAGGTTAAGGACTTCACCCGGTTCAACTTGAATGGTTTGTTTGCCATACCAAGAGACATCACTTAGGCCTTCAACGCTGAGTTTGTACTCTTGTTCTTGTTGAGTTTTATTAATGATTTTCAGGGTGTAGGTATTCTCTACTTCACCTAAGCCATTGACTCTGAACAACTGATTACGGTCACGAAGGACGCTCAAACCTGCCGGGTCGACACTGGCAACCTGAACAAAGAACAAGCCAATCATCACTAATAGTACTGCGCCATAACCGAGCAGTTTTGGACGCGCGACCTTAGTATGCTTGCCAGAGAGGCGGTGCTCCGTGGTGTAGCTAATCAGGCCTTTTTCATAGCCCATGCGATCCATGGTTTTGTCACAGGCATCAATACAAGCACCACAGTTAATACATTCATACTGTAGGCCGTCACGGATATCGATACCGGTTGGGCAAACCTGAACACAAAGGTCACAGTCAATACAGTCACCTAAGCCCAGAGCTTTGTGATCGGCTTTGCGTGATCTAGGACCGCGCGTTTCGCCACGTTTGCTATCGTAGCCGACGATAAAGGTATCTTTGTCGAACATGGCTGATTGGAAACGAGCGTAAGGACACATGTGAACACACATAATAGAGCGCATCCAACCTGCGTTGGCGTAAGTACAGCCGGCGAAGAATAGAACCCAGAATACTGGCCAGAATTCGGCATTAAAGGTGAAGAAACCAACCACTAGGTCTTTGATCGGTACAAAATAACCGGTAAAGGTGAAGCCAGTAGCAAGAGCAATTGCCCACCAAGCTAAGTGTTTTACACCTTTGCGCATTGCTAGATTGGCTGTGAGCTTACCTGAATCTTGCTTGCGGCGTTTGTTGGCACTGCCTTCTAGTTTTTCTTCGAACCAAATATACATAAAGGTCCACACCGTTTGTGGGCATAGGTAGCCACACCAAACTCGACCTAAGAAAGTGGTGAGGAAAAAGAGACCAAAGGCGGCAATCATAAATAGCAGTGCAAGCAGGGTTAAGTCTTGCGGATAAAGTGTGGTGCCGAAAAAGTTAAACTGCTGATTGCCAAAGTCGAGCAAGATAGCTTGGCGTTCGCCATAAGGTATCCAAGGAATAAGAGCGAAGAAAACCAGTAAGAACCAGCCGCCATAACGACGTAGCTGTTGAAAGGTACCTTTACTCTCGCGAACATAGATTCGGTTGCTGGGATTAAACCTGTCCCCTTTGTTTTTATGGGCCTTAGGGTTAAAGGTCTTGGGAGTCACATCTTTGATATCGATTTTATCCTGACTCATTGCGCTTCCTTCTTGAGCTAAACGGTGAGATTTCTATTGTTCTCACACTAGGGGCTGTTTATCTTTCGTGGTTAAATTTTGTTCGAGATAAAAGCGTTTTAATCACGGCGAGAGGTTTGCCGCCTAGTCATTCTAAGCAAAATACCTCTCAACAAAGAGTAAAACGCTTTTAGCCGAACCCTTCGGGCAGCGTTTGTGGTTCCTTTCTACTGCGTTATCGGCTTATTAGGTAGGATAACTACATTTCAAAGCCTCTGCCTTGTATAAAGAACCCACAAAATTGCTGCAAAAATCATCTCGAAAGGTAAGCAGCCCCTACACATTGCTATTTGATTATAATATTTTAGTAAATACTTATGGACGGCGATTATATACGCAATAACATTTTCATTTCTTTAAGGCTATCAACCTTTAACAACAAAGATCAGTACAGTTCTATAAATAAATGACCTAACAGTTTTTGTCTTTGTTACCAAATGAGTATAAAAAAAGCGACTCAAGGTCGCTTTCAAGAAAATTGCTCTCTGCTAGTCAAGAAGACCACGGGCACGCAGAATCGCCGTTTTAAAATCATCTTCTTGGTCTTTCTTCAAACCAGGAATCATTTCATCTTTATCACTGTTGCGCATTTTTAGATGGTAAATAAGAACATCGTCTGTCAGATCTTCTAGTTTGCCTTCATAGCCTGCTTCTTGAGCGAGCTTAACGATCATCTGTAGCAGGTTAAGTTCCTGATCTTTTTGCCATTCAGGTTCAAGTAGCTCTAGTAGCTCCTCAATACGGTGACACTTCATTGGCTTTCTCCACAATATTTATAATGATTTGCTGCTAAAGGTATCAAATAGATGAAATGAAGGTAAGAAAAAAGCGCAGTCAGCACTGCGCTTTTTAATTAGGCTGCCTTGATAACCTTAGCAGGAGCAGTTGCCATAACGGCGGTCTTCTCTACTAAAGTCATTGCTGGAGCTGATTTTTTTGCCACAGGAGCAGAAACGAATCCACTACGGCGACGCATCGCACTACGATTTGTGTGCGAAAACCTGACTGTTGTTGGGCGCATTCAGTTACCTAACTGTCAGGCATATCCATTGCCAATGTAATGGCCTAATTAATTATGAGTTTGCTTCATTGCTGAAGTTTGGCTCTTCTGGCTCACGCCAATCCGAACAATTAATTAGGAATATTGATATGCACGCATATCAATAAATAGATTAGCATTATCAGTCGGATTGGTCGATATCTAATCGATTGCGATTCGCTACAATTATGTGAAGATGTCTGTAGTAGTGAGACAGTAAACCAGATTAGTATGAAAGTAATTTAATGGTTTCGTACGTGCCAAGGAGGTGTTGATGTCGTTATTTAAGAAAACCCTGGCCAGTTTTGGTATTGGATCTGCAAAGGTAGACTCTGTTTTGCAGCAAGAGGTTTTGTACCCGGGACAAAAAGTAAATATTACGATTCATGTTTATGGTGGGTCGACAGCACAAGAGATCGATAATATCGATCTCAAGCTCTATTGTCGCTATATCAAAGAGGTGCCAGCCAATCCAGATAAGGATAAGCACAATGCCGGGCGCATGCGTCGAGTCCCGACAAGTTATGCCTTAGCTAAGTGGTCACTGCCTTACGCTTTTACTATTAATCCGGGTGAAACGCGTGACTTTGAAATCGAGCTCGATGTGCCGTGGAACACGCCCGTTACCATTGGCGACTCTAAGGTATGGTTGGAAACAGGCTTAGATATAGCGATGGCAAAAGATCCAACCGACAAAGACATTCTAACCGTCAGGCCTGATCCGCTACTTGATGGCATATTTACCGCACTTGAAGAGCAAGGTTTGCGTATTCGTCAGGTAGAGTGTGAAGAAGTTGATGGCTTTGCGATGCCGTTTGTCCAAGAGTTTGAATTTGTTCCGACCACAGGGCCTTTTCATGGCCGATGGCGAGAGCTTGAAGTAGTAGCGTATCGAACTGACGATAAGCTACAGATGTGGTTTGAGATCGATCGTCACCGTGAAGGCGCCAAGGGTATGCTTGCGAGCTTGCTAGGGATTGGCGACTTGAAGCGTCAAATGGAAATTCCTCTCCATACATCTGCGCAAGAGGCGGGTGCACAAGTGATTGCCTACTTGGATGAGCATTCTTAAGCAAAACTTAAAAACTTTCAGCTTACAAGTGTAAGCTTAATGTGCCATACTCTTGAGTAATTATTCCATATTTACTCAGAGTAGGGCACGCATGTCTGCTAATCCTCCCGCTGAATACAGCACGAAAGAAGAGTTCGCTAATACGCTGACCCATGCTCTAGGTATGGTGTTAAGTATTGTTGGCTTGGTTTTACTCTTACTCAAATCGACCGAAAACAATGCAGATACGCTAACAATCACCAGTATGAGTATCTATGGCAGCAGCATGATAGTGCTGTTTCTTGCCTCTACGCTCTACCATGCGATTCCTTATAAGCGAGCCAAACGAGCATTAAAAACCTTTGACCACTGCGCTATCTACTTGTTGATTGCGGGTAGCTACACGCCATTTCTACTGGTGAGCCTACGTACACCGCTAGCGATAGGGCTTATGGTAGTGATCTGGAGCATTGCTCTGTTCGGCATCATTATGAAGCTTGCCTTTGTCTACCGTTTTAAGAAGCTTTCTTTAGTGACCTATCTAACCATGGGCTGGTTATCTCTGATTGTGATTTATCAATTGGCGATGAACTTATCGGTTGGTGGGTTAACTCTGCTTGCCGCAGGGGGAGTGATTTACTCACTGGGAGTGATCTTCTACGTCGCAAAACGCATCCCTTACAATCATGCTATTTGGCACGGATTTGTTCTAGCAGGATGCGCTTGCCATTTCTTCGCTATTTATCTGTACGTTGATCCCGTTTAACGTCGCCAGAAGGCTGGGAAAAACAGGACAAGCAAGGTCAAAATTTCTAGCCTTCCCATCAACATTCCAAGGCTTAGTAGCCACTTAGCGGCGTCTGGCAGTGGGGCAAAGTTACCAGTTGGACCGATGACTGACCCCATACCCGGTCCAACATTGGCAACCGCAGTAATAGAGCCTGAGATACTGGTAATTGGGTCGAGTCCCATGGCGCTGAGGCCACCAGCAATCGCAATGATGGTGATAAAAAACGTCAAACCAAAGGCGACAACCGAACGGACGATATCATCGTTCACAGGACGTTGGTTGTAACGTTGAACAAATACCCCAGAAGGATGGATAAGTTTCATCATCTGCTTGTTAAGCAATGTCAGGGCAATCTGAAAACGGAAGATTTTAATCCCGCCCGCAGTTGAACCTGAACAGGCTCCTGCCATCATCAGGAATGCAAACAAGGTGGTAGGAAGTGCACCCCAGGCGGTGAAATCTTCCAAGCCAAAGCCTGTCGTGGTAACCACTGAGACAATGTTGAACATGGATACCCGAAGCGCATCTAAAACGGCATAACCATCTCTAATCACTAACCAAGCTGCGATGATTAAGCTGCTAACCAAGAACAAGTAGCTAAATCCGCGCACTTGCGCATCTTTGACTAATTCATTGAGACGGCGTTTTCGAATTGCTGCAACAAACAGTAAGAACGGCAAGCCACCCAAAAACATAAATAGTGTCGCTACCCAATGCGCACCATTAGAGAAATGGTTCATCGAGCCATCTGATGTGGAATAGCCACCGGTGGATAAGGTGGTAAAGGCGTGGTTTATTGCTTCAAACAGATTCATACCCGTTAGAAGGTAGCCAACTATGCATAAACCCGTCAGTGATAGGTAAACTGCGACAATGTTCTTTGCCACTGTTTTGGCTCTCGGGCTGCTTTTATCTGACCAATCGGATGATTCGGTGTGGAAGAGTTTCATACCACCGACGTTAAGCATAGGCAGTACCGCAACCGCCATCACGATAAAGCCAATCCCACCTAACCATTGCAGTATCGAGCGCCATAATAAAATGCTCGGTGCCATGTTATCTAGGCCACTGAGTACGGTTGAGCCTGTGGTTGTGATGCCCGACATGGTTTCAAAGTAAGCATCGGTAAAGCTGATGTGATTAATAAACACAAAAGGTAGCGCTGCGAACGCACTGGCGATGGTCCAAACCAAACTGGTGATGAGGAACATATCGCGCACACTTAGCTTAAATTGTTTGGTGCGGCCAATCGTCAAACAGGCAAAAGCGGCGGTATGAGTAATGATAACAGCTTGGCCAAACTCTAAAAATCCAGACGTACCAGTGATGAAAGCGACCAATGTTGGTACGTACATGAACAGGGCTAGCTTAGATAACACTAGCCCGATAACAAACAGTACAGGACGGAAATTGACCATAACCCTTGCCTAAAGGAAGAACGGACTCGGTTGGAATAGGGCTTCTACGTCTGGGACGTATTTCTTGTCGACCAAGAACATCACCACATGGTCATCTTGTTCGATAACGGTACGGTCGTGGGCAATCAGCACTTCCTCGCCACGGACAATTGCACCAATGGTGGTACCTGGTGGAAGTTTGATATCACCAATCGCGCGACCAACAACTTTCGATGTGGTTTCGTCACCGTGTGCAATGGCTTCGATTGCTTCTGCAGCCCCTCGGCGCAGTGAGGATACGTTAACAATATCGGCACGACGAACGTGGGTCAGCAATGCAGAAATCGTCGCTTGTTGTGGTGAAATCGCGACATCGATAGCGCCACCCTGTACAAGGTCGACATAAGCACCGCGCTGAATCAGTACCATCACTTTTTTGGCTCCCATGCGTTTCGCAAGCATGGCAGACATAATGTTGGTTTCATCTTCGTTGGTGAGAGCGATAAACACATCGACCTGATCGATGTTTTCTTCAGCAAGGAGTTCCTGATCTGCCGCATCACCACAGAATACGATGGTATTTTCTAGCTCTTCTGACAGCTTTTCCGCACGTTGGTAGCTATGTTCAATCAGTTTAACGCTGTAGAGCTGTTCTAAGCGGCGAGCAAGGCTAGCACCAATGTTACCGCCTCCAACTATCATAATACGGCGGTAAGGCTTCTCAAGACGTTGTAGCTCACTCATTACTGAGCGGATGTGATTACTTGCTGCAACGAAGAAGACTTCATCGTCAGCTTCAATGATGGTGGTGCCCTGTGGTCTAATTGGTCGGCCTTGGCGGAAAATCGCCGCAACGCGCGTGTCGATATGTGGCATATGCTCACGTAGGGCTGAGAGTGCATTACCAACTAGTGGTCCACCATAGTAGGCTTTTACGGCAACCAAGCTTACCTTCTGCTCAGCAAAGCTCACAACTTGCAGTGCCCCTGGGTATTGAATCAAGCGTTCAATGTAGCTAGTGACTAGCTCTTCTGGTGCAATTAAGTGATCGACGGGTACAGCGCCCGACTGGAACAAAGCTTCTTTCTCAGACAGGTACTGCGGAGAGCGAATTCGCGCAATTCGGTTAGGAGTGTTAAACAGTGTGAAGGCCACCTGACAGGCAGCCATATTGGTTTCATCCATATTGGTGACAGCTACCAACATGTCAGCATCTTGAGCGCCGGCTTCACGCAACACATCTGGGTGGCTAGCGTAACCATTCACGACACGTAGGTCGTATTTATCTTGCAGCTCGCGCAGACGATCTGAGTTGCGGTCTACAATGGTGATGTCGTTGTTCTCGCCAACTAGGTTTTCCGCCAGTGTGCCGCCAACCTGACCTGCACCAAGGATGATGATTTTCATACACTAATCTCGTTTAACTACTGAAAAGGCGGCGACTAATGTCACCGCCTAACTGTATTACGCGTTTTTGATTAACACTGCGTAGTAGAAGCCGTCCATATCCTCTTCGCCAGGTAAGATTTGGCGTCCTGGATTGTTGATATCAGAACCCACTAAGGTTGCGTTATCAGTGCGCTCAAGGAAAGCTTTTACTTGTAGTACGTTTTCTTTTGGAGTAATTGAACAAGTGGCGTAAACCATAGTCCCGCCCACCTTCAATTGGCTCCACATTGCATCCATAATTTCACTTTGTAGCTCAGCTAAGGCGTCAATGTCGTTTGCTCGACGTAACCACTTAATATCTGGGTGACGACGAATAACGCCCGTTGCTGAACAAGGTGCATCAAGTAGAATGCGGTCAAATTTTTCGCCTGTCCACCACTCTTGAGGGTAGCGAGCGTCACCACAAATCACATCGGCACGCAGTTGAAGACGTTCTAGGTTGTCATAGACGCGATCAAGACGTTTAGCGTCACAATCAATTGCAACCACTTCGGTATCTTCCGTATGCTCAAGAATATGCGCGGTTTTACCGCCTGGCGCTGCACAACAATCAAGAATCAACTCACCATTTTGTGGCTGCAGATAGTTTACTGACAATTGAGCAGCAGCGTCTTGTACCGATACCCAGCCACGATCGAAACCTGGAAGAAGAGTCACGTCACAAGGCGAGGCCAATTTTATGGCATCAGCAGCTTCTGGGTGAATGCTGCATTCAATGTTTTCATCTTTCAGCAGTTCTAGATATTCATCACGATTATGGTGCTGGCGATTTACACGCAGCCACATTGGCGCTTTGCTATTGTTCGCTTCGACTAATTGTTCCCACTGCTCTGGGTAGCTCTCACGTAGAATGTTAAGCAGCCAATTTGGGTGACCATATTTGCCAGCGTTGTGGCTAACTGCTTTTTCATCTAGCTCTTCTTGCTCACGAAGGTAGCTGCGCAGTACCGCATTGATTAGGCCGCGTAGGCTTGGGCCTTTCAACGTCTTAGTTCCTTCAACCGTTTCTGCGACGGCAGCATGTGCTGGAATACGCATGAAACTCAGTTGGTAAATTCCGACCAAAATAAGATGGTGGAAAACACGCTTTTTCCCTTTGAGTGGATTTTCCATTAGCTCGTTAGCAATAGACTCCAAACGTGGCAAGTAACGTAGCGCGCCATAACAGATCTCTTGTAACAGTGCATGGTCTCTTGGTCTGATAGTCTTTTGCGCCGCAGGTAATGCGTGTGAAAGAGATTGGCCTTTGTCGACCACTTGGAATAGGACGTTGGCTGCAGCAGCGCGAACATTCATGATGAATACCTTAAATTAAGGGAGGGTGTCTCCACCCTCAAAATGTACGTTTCCCGATAAGGGAGAATATGTTTAAACCAGCTGAGTGCCGACTTCAAACCAGCTTGCACGAGAGTTCAAGATATCTTGAACAGACATCGCTTTCTTACCTGGAACTTGTAGTTGTTCTAAAACCAGTACGCCATTGCCAGTAGCAATGTAGATACCGCTTTTATCTGCTTGCAAGATAGTGCCAGCAGGTTGAGTTGTTGACTGCTCATCGACACGGCTTTGCCACACTTTGATGCTGTTCTCAGCAGCGATAAAGTGACTCATTGGCCAAGGATTGAAAGCACGAACGCAGCGCTCGATATGTGTAGCGTCGTCATTCCAGTCAATGCGGGCTTCTTCTTTGCTCAATTTCTTAGCGTAGTTTGCCAGTGCATCGTCTTGTTTCTCTGGTACCGCTTTACCTAGCGCAATATCTACTAAACATTCAACTAATGCTTGTGGGCCAAGTTCTGCCAGCTTTTCGTACATAGAAGTACTGGTATCGCTAGCTTCAATTGGCAAAGTCGCCACTTTGAGCATATCACCGGTATCTAAGCCGATATCCATTTGCATAATGGTCACGCCTGTTTCTGCGTCTCCCGCCCAAATAGAGCGTTGGATCGGCGCAGCACCACGCCAGCGTGGCAGAATTGAACCGTGAACGTTAATGCAGCCTAGCTTTGGCGTATCAAGCACCGCTTGTGGAAGTAGCATGCCGTAAGCCACCACCACCATGATGTCTGCGTTTAAATCTGCCAGCTCTTGTTTGGCTTCATCAGACTTAAAGTTTTCTGGCTGATAAACGGGAATATTATGCTCAAGGGCTAATTGCTTAACAGGTGGCGCTGCCAGTTTCTTACCACGACCTGCAGGTCGGTCAGGGTTAGTGTATACAGCAATGACATCGTGCTCCGAAGACAACAACGCCGCCAAGTGACGGGCGGCGAAATCCGGAGTACCAGCAAAAACAATTTTCAAAGGTTTGCTCAAGGTACCTTCCTTCTATTTAATTAGCGTTTAGGCTTTGCTTGCATTCTTCTCGTTGAAGCGCTTGATTTTAGCTAGCTTGTCTTGAATACGCTTGCGCTTTAAAGGCGAAAGGTAATCAACAAATAGTTTGCCTTCTAAGTGGTCAAGCTCATGCTGAACACAAATAGCTAATAGATCATCAGCTTCAAATGTGTACTCTTCACCATCACGGTTAAGTGCTTTTACCGTCACTTCCGCTGCGCGTGGCACTAATGCACGTGCGCCAGGGACAGACAGACAGCCTTCTTCGATACCATCTTCGCCGCGTTTTTCTAAGATTTCTGGGTTAATCAGAACCATAGGCTCATCACGTGTTTCAGAAATATCGATAACAACGATACGTTGGTGGAAATCAACCTGGGTTGCTGCCAGACCAATACCTTCTTCGTCGTACATGGTTTCAATCATGTCATCAACGAACTTTTGAATCTCAGGTGTCACTTCTTCTACCGGCTTAGCCACGGTGCGAAGACGATCATCTGGGAATGTTAATACTTGTAATACAGACATATACACTCGAAATGTTGAACTGTGCCGAATCAGGATAAACCTCGTTGGCTCAATTCTAGACATTTTATACCCCAAATGACAGCATCAATGCGCTTTTTGAGCTGCTTCTCTTTGTTGTTAACACTCAGTTTAACAGGGAATGCCGTAAGGATAGGTCGCTGATAGGGAGTCGAAACATGTTACGTATTTGGCGAGGTCTGTTTGTTGTCGTGTTGGTGACGATCGTTAATGGGGTCAGTGCTCAAGAAGGGGCTCTATCGATTAACAAACAAGCACCGAAGACTTATACCGTCGTCAAAGGTGACACCTTGTGGGATATTTCAGCACTGTATCTCGAAAGCCCGTGGCAGTGGCCGCGCTTATGGCAATTAAATTCGAACATAGTAAACCCGCATCTGATCTTTCCCGGAGATAAATTGACCCTCGTGTGGCGAGAAGGGCAACCAAAACTGACTTTAAAACCTGTGGTCAGTTTGACGCCTGCTATTCACCAACGAGCAAAACACCCCGTCTCGGCCATTAAACCGCAGTATGTCCAACCTTTCATTGAACACGATCTGTTGTTGGAGGGGGAAGCAATTCATGAAATGAGTCGAGTAATTGGCAATAGCACCGGAAATCAGCTGATGGATTCACAAAACGTCATCTATATTTCGGCTCACCAAGTCGCTCAAGAGTGGGGAATCTATCGTTTAATGAATGAGTTTAAACGAGCAGATAAAAGCGCCAAAGTGATAAGAAAAATAGCTCATGGGCAACTTGTTGCCAGTGATGAGCACTACTCCTCGCTGCGTTTGACCAAGCAAAGTCATGAAGTAGTGGCGGGCGATATCGCTATGCCAATATTACAACCTTCAAACTCAACCACTTCGCTAAGCTTAACCCCTGTCTCTGCAGAAATTGATAAGGTTGAGATTCTCGGAGCGGTTGAAGATAGCCATTACGTTGGTAAAGACCAAGCTGTGGTGGTTAATCGTGGCGAGTTAGATGGTGTTAAACAAGGCAGCGTGTTTGAACTGTTTAACTCAGGCGCTAGTGACGTTACTCATCGTACAAACAACTCATCAATACCTTTACCTAATAGACGTATTGGCCACATGATGGTTGTCCGTCCTTATCAGCATTTTAGTATCGCGATCATTACCGACAGTTCAGAAGCGGTCAGTATCGAGACCAAGGTTCACTCCCCAAGGAGTCGGTAATTGGTGACCAATGAAGAGCTCGCGGCATGGCTGTCGCTCAACTTTACCCCTAGAGTCGGTCCGAAAACCTTTTCTCGCCTGCTCGCAATAGACTCACCATTAAACATTGTTCAATCTGACCTTCCTGCGCTTTTAGCCCTTGGATTAAGCGCACAACAGGCTAACTATCTAAAGAACCGTGCGGCGAAAGAGGTTGCGCAGTGCTTTGAGTGGCAACAACAATCTGCTCAACACAATATCATTACTAAGCAAGAGAGCAGTTACCCGGCATTACTTGAACAGGCGGTAGGCTCTCCTCCGGTTTTATTCGTTCAAGGAGAGGTGAACGGCTTGTCTGAACCTCAAATTGCGATGGTCGGTAGTCGCAATGCCAGTCCTGAAGGGCTCAATACCGCGCGAAGCTTTGCTCGGGCTTTGGTTGAGCAAGGTCTGACGGTCACAAGTGGTTTGGCCCTTGGCGTGGATGGCTACGCCCATGATGGAGCGCTGCAAGGAGGAGGACGTACACTCGCTGTTCTCGGCAGCGGTTTAGAAACTATTTACCCAGCTAGACATCGTGAACTTGCTAGGAGAATTCTTGATTCTGGAGGGGCGCTAGTTTCGGAGTTTCATCCTAAAGCGAAGCCTAAAGCCGATCATTTTCCGCGCCGCAATCGAATTATTAGTGGCCTTTCTGTTGGAGTGCTGGTGGTTGAAGCCGCAGAGAAAAGTGGCTCCTTGATTACGGCGCGCTATGCCATAGAGCAAGGGCGTGACGTGTTTGCTATTCCGGGTTCTATCCACGATTCAAATGCACGCGGCTGTAACCTGTTGATTAAGCAAGGTGCGTGTTTGGTGATGCGAGTTCAGGACATAGTTGATGAAATAGAGACGCTTTTACGCTGGTCTAATTCCAGTAAGCCACCGATTCAAAATGAACTTTTCGAGGAAATAGATAGTAAAGAAGAATTGCCATTTCCTCTGCTGTTAGCTAACGTAGGAAGTAAGGCTATACCAGTTGATATTCTTGCAAACAGGACCAATATACCTGTGCAGGACGTCATGATGCAGCTCTTGGAGCTTGAGCTTTCAGGGCATGTTGTTGCAGTTTCCGGTGGCTATATTCGAAAGGGGAGGGGCTAGCTATGATGATGGATATCTTAATGTATCTATTCGAAACCTACATCCATAGCGATGCAGAGTTACAAGTCAATCAAGATGAGCTAGAAGAAGAGCTTCTTCGCGCAGGCTTTCATCAAAAAGACATTTACAAAGCCCTTGTCTGGCTAGAAGAGCTAGCAGCACTGCAGCAAAGTGAAACCCACTCTGCGATTTCGGTGTGCAGCACGTCGAACTCGACTCGTATTTATACAACGAAAGAGTGTGAGCGCTTAAGTCTAGAGTGCCGTGGCTTTTTGACCTTCTTAGAGCAAGTTAACGTCCTCACGACTGAAACTCGGGAGATGGTTATTGATCGCATTATGGGCCTAGAGACCGACGAGTTTGAGCTTGATGATCTGAAATGGATTGTGCTTATGGTGCTATTTAATGTACCAGGCAACGAGAATGCATACACACTTATGGAAGAGCTGCTGTATACCAAAGAACAAGGTATCCTTCACTAACCTTTCAGAGTTGATATGAGCAATAAAATTGATCATCAGCTGTTTTCAGCCCATGAACATGCGCTAGAACACCAAGCTTGTCCTAAATGCCAAAGTGAACAGCGCGAAGGTGAACTTCACCTTCGCCACGGTAAACATGGTCCTTTCTTAGGTTGCGATCAGTACCCTGTGTGCGACTACATTAAACCCTTGCATCAGAACGACGGTCACATCGTTAAAGAGCTCGGTGTTGCTTGCCCTGAATGTGGTAACGAGCTGGTTCTTCGTCAGGGGCGCTATGGGATGTTTATTGGCTGTAGTCATTACCCGCAGTGCAATCACATCGAGTCTTTAGATCAACCTAAGCAAGAACTGCAGCAGCCGGAACACCATACTTGTCCAGAGTGCAATAAAGGCCAGTTAGTGGAGCGTAAAACTCGCTTTGGTAAGGTTTTCTATGCCTGTGACAACTATCCGAAATGTAAGTTTGCTGTCAATCAGCCGCCGATTTCAGGTCAGTGTGAGAAATGTGGTTTTCCACTGTTAGTTGAGAAGAAGCTCGCCAGTGGAGTCAAAAGGCAGTGTGCCGACCGAAAGTGTCATCACACACAATCTGAATAATAAAAAACGGCGCATCAAGCGCCGTTTTTGCTATCTATAAACTGAGTTATTGGGCGAAGTTTGCGGAAAACTCATGAACAGCAGGAAATGCTTGTTCATCTAACAGATCGGCAAGTGCACACAGTTTACGCTGCAGTTCACCGCTGTAATCACCACACACGTTAATATGACCCATTTTGCGGCCCGTACGCTTCTCTTTGCCATACCAATGAATGTGCACCCCATCCATCGCGAGTAATTCACTCGGTAAGGTATCTTCACCCAAGATATTAATCATTGAAGTTTCACGAATCAGTTTAGTGCTGCCTAGTGGTAAGCCGCATACCGCTCTTAAGTGATTTTCAAACTGACAAGTTTCTGCACCTTGTTGAGTCCAGTGTCCAGAGTTATGCACCCGTGGGGCAATCTCATTGACCAGCAAGGTGCCGTCGACATCGAAAAACTCAAGGGCTAATACACCAACGTAATCGAGCTTATTGGCGACAGCAGTAAACATCTGTTTTGCTTGTTGTTGCAGCTCAGTATCTGCGATGGCAGTAGACAGAGTCAGTACACCGTTGGTGTGAACATTTTCAGCCAATGGATAAACGGCAACGCTACCATCTTCGCTGCGTGCACCAACTAGGGAAACTTCACGGTTAAATGGCACGAACTCTTCAGCTACGATCGCTTGAGTTTCAGATGCAGCAATGCACTCGGCCATTTCCGTCCAAATGGTCTCGATTTGAGCTGGATCTTTTAAACGCCACTGACCTTTTCCATCGTATCCGCCAAGCGCACTTTTTAGCACCATAGGGATGCCAACGTGTGCAATGGCTTGGTCAAAGTCTTCACGTGTATTGATTACAAAGTACTTTGCATTGCGTACATCTGCGTCATCAAGCAACTGCTTCTCGATACGGCGATCGCCGCCTGCTTTTATCGCCTCAGTCGAAGGTAAGAACTTTCCACTTTGCTCGCAGATTGCCAGAATATCGTGAGGGATATGCTCAAACTCAGCGGTGATAACATCCGCTTGAGCGATGGCGTTTTCAAGTCCGTGGCCAATCACAGTCTGCGTGAGTGGATGAACGATATTTTTACTGCCAACGTCATATGCTGAGATATCAATATTAAGCGGCGCGCCAGCCAGTGACATCATGCGAGCTAATTGACCAGCACCTAGCACTAAAACATGCATGACTTAGTCCTCTGCAGGATTTGGGTTCGCTAAAACCGTTTCTGTCTGTTCAGCGCGGAAAGCTTCAACTTTCGCCATTACAGCTTCATCATGTGTACCAAGAATTTGCGCAGCGAGAATACCTGCATTTGCCGCACCCGCTTCGCCGATAGCCAAAGTACCAACAGCAATACCTTTTGGCATTTGCACGATGGAGTATAGAGAGTCTAGACCACTAAGTGCGCGAGACTGAACTGGAACACCTAGAACTGGCAGTGAAGTGAAGGCTGCTGCCATGCCTGGTAAGTGCGCAGCACCGCCAGCACCAGCAATGATTACTTTTAAACCACGCTCTTTAGCGCTGTTTGCATAGTCTGCAAGAAGTTGAGGGGTACGGTGTGCAGAAACCACTTTAGTTTCGTACTCAACCCCGAATCTATCGAGCATTTCTGCTGCTAGTTTCATGGTTGGCCAATCTGATTTAGAACCCATGATGATACCGACTTTCATCTCAAACTCCTTCAAAGCTGCATAGAATTGGTGAGCAAACATTTTGAGCGCATTATACGGAGATTTTATACTTAAGCAAACGTTTGCGTCGTGGTGAAATACTTAGCTTGGGAATTTATTAATAAATAGCTTTAGTCTCGGATTGAGATTGTTTGTAGACTTAAGCCTGTAGAGAATTACTAAGGTGTGACTAAGTGGAAAACTTTAATCAAGCACTGAACGCTTTGATGGATGGTGAAGTGATCGCTTATCCAACCGAAGGAGTCTTTGGCGTGGGTTGTGATCCCGATAATAGTGAAGCAGTGCGTAAGCTACTGGATCTTAAGCAGCGCCCGGTCGATAAAGGGCTCATTCTTATCGCGGCGAGTTACCAGCAGTTAATTCCGTATATCGATGAATCTCAGCTGACTCAAGAACAGCTAATCAGGGTCAAACAGAGTTGGCCAGGGCCGATCACTTGGATAATGCCATCGAGTGATCGCGTATCTCGGTGGGTATCTGGTCAACATCAATCGATAGCAGTGCGAGTGACGGATCATCCTTTGGTACAAAAGATGTGTAATGCATTCGGAAAGCCGTTAACCTCTACCAGCGCAAACTTGTCCGGTCAGCCACCATGTAAGACAAGTGAAGAAGTTTATTTGCAGTTTGGTTATGATCAGATTGCGGTACTTGAAGGCCAAACAGGTGGCAGAGAAAAGCCTAGCGAAATTCGTGATGCTCAATCACTACAAGTATTAAGACAGGGATAACCCTGCAGTAAAGGAAGTTGTATGTCAGCCATAGATAAACAAACGGTAAAGCAATTTTTAATGGATCTTCAGGATTCAATTTGTCAGCAGCTTGAAGAGGCAGATGGACAAGCGGTATTTGTTGAAGATGCATGGCATCGCGAGCCTGGAGAGAAGCTAGGTGGTGGTGGGCGTACTCGTGTGATGAAAGATGGTGCTGTGTTTGAGCAAGGTGGAGTGAACTTTTCTCATGTGCAAGGTAAAGAAATGCCAGCTTCTGCCACGGCGCATCGCCCTGAATTAGCGGGACGTCGTTTCGAAGCGATGGGTGTCTCCTTGGTTATGCATCCAAACAACCCATATGTACCTACGTCGCATGCCAACGTTCGTTTCTTTATTGCAGAAAAAGAGGGTGAGGAGCCGATTTGGTGGTTTGGAGGCGGTTTCGATCTAACACCTTTCTACCCATTTGAAGAAGATGCGCAGTATTGGCACAACACAGCGAAAGAAGTGTGCGCACCGTTTGGCGAAGGCGTTTACTCGGAGCATAAAGCATGGTGCGACAAATACTTCTACTTACCTCACCGAGATGAAACTCGTGGGGTTGGTGGCTTATTCTTTGATGATCTCAATCATTGGCAGTTTGATAAGTGTTTTGACTATATTAAAGCGGTTGGTGAGGGCTATTGCCAGGCATACCTACCGATTGTTGAACGTCGTAAAGAGACTGAGTACGGTGAGCGTGAACGCCAGTTCCAGTTGTATCGTCGTGGGCGCTACGTGGAGTTCAACTTAGTCTTTGACCGTGGCACATTGTTTGGCTTACAAAGCGGAGGCCGCACAGAGTCTATTCTTATGTCTATGCCGCCACTCGCTCGATGGGAATACGCTTACCAAGTGGAGCCAAACTCTCCAGAGGCTGAGCTGTATGATCATTACCTTAAACCGAGAGAGTGGTAATACTTTCCTCCTTATATAGATAGTGATAGGGTCAATGTTCCGCATTGGCCCTTTTTGTTTCTGATAGGTAAGGATATGACTCAGCAAATAGACAACTACGTTGTTTTTGGTAACCCAATCGCCCAAAGTAAATCACCATTTATTCATACGCTATTTGCTCGTCAAACTAATCAGTCTTTGACCTATACCACTCAGAGTCCGGCAACCGATGCTTTTGTCCAAGCTGCGAGTGAGTTTTTTGCCGAGGGTGGCAAAGGGTGCAATGTCACTGTGCCATTTAAAGAAGACGCTTTCCGTTTTGCGAATCGTGTCACCGAGCGCGCGCAGCTAGCAGGTGCAGTTAATACGCTAAAAAAACTTGATGATGGTGAGATTCTAGGCGACAACACTGATGGCGAAGGGCTTGTCCAAGACTTGTTGCAATATCAGGTTATGCTAAAAGGGGCTCGTATTCTGCTGATTGGGGCTGGTGGTGCAGCGCGAGGTGTGATTAAACCATTACTCGATCAGCAACCAGCTGAAATTGTGGTCACCAATCGTACCTATGCTAAAGCGCAGCAGTTGGTAGAAATGTTTCAGCCTTATGGAAAGATTTCTGCCCAGCCAATGGATGCTGTGTCCGAGAGCTTTGATTTGATTATTAACTCAACATCGTCGAGCTTAAGTGGTGAGCTACCCGCTATCTCTAGCGCTATTTTCTCACCTCAAAGCACGGTCTACGACATGATGTATGGTGCAGGGAAAACGACCTTCAATCAGTGGGCAACAGATAATGGCGCAATCAAGATATATGATGGTCTAGGCATGCTGGTAGGGCAGGCAGCAGAAAGCTTTATGTTGTGGCGTGGACTAAGGCCTGGTACAAAGCAGATTTTGCGTGAACTGAGAAAAAACCTAGAGGGCATGTAATGAACCAATCTATTCTTTTTCCTGATATCCAATCATGGGATGAAGATAAGCAAGCGGTGTTGTTTTCTGCGCAGCAAGCTGGGGCGCTGATTCAGTGCCTAGTCAGTAAAACGGAACTAGAGAAGTTGTCAGGTCAAACGGTTGAGAATGAGCAGCAAGCTCTCGAAGTATTTTCTCAATACCGTTTTGACCTTGAAGAGCTTGCTGAAGAGTTAATAGAAGATGAAGAATTTAATTCACAAGGTTGGATAGAAGTTGTTAGTTAATATCTTCTACTTGGTGTAGGTAGTCTTCTTTATTCTGCACATAGTTATCTGCCGATTTTTGTAAGAACGCGCGTTCCTTTTCATTGAGTGGACGTGCTTGCTTAACAGGGCTACCTACGTACAAATAACCGCTTTCCAGAATTTTACCTGGGGGAACTAAACTCCCAGCACCTATCATTACCTCTTCTTCTATTACCACACCATCTAAGACAATCGCCCCCATTCCAACTAGCACTCGATCTTTGATCGTGCAGCCGTGTAGCATTACTTTGTGTCCAACAGTGACATCATTACCAATGAGCAGCGGGTAGCCGTCAGGGTTTTCTTTATTCTTGTGGGTGACATGAAGCACACTGCCGTCTTGGATATTGGTGCGATGACCAATATGAATATGGTTTACATCACCTCGCGCTGCAACGAGCGGCCAGACACTGGAGTCGTCTCCAATACGAATATCGCCAACCAATACTGAGCTGCTATCTATATAGACTCTTTCACCTAATTGCGGAGCAATACCTTTGTAACTGCGTAGAGAACTCATTTTTTCTCCTTATATAGAGGGAATCTTGCCATGGTAGGGGTAGAAAAGTGGCAAAAATAGGTCGTTTTGAATAGAAAATACTCAAACAATAAAAAAATCAAAAAAAACTGAAAAAAGGGCTTGCCAATGTGATGGCGATCTCTATAATGCCCCCTCGCTGACACGGGAACGCTTCGAAAGAAACGAGAGCCCAGTTAGCAAGGTCAATTAGCCAAGCGGAAACGCTTGAAAAAAGTTTGAAAAAAGTGGTTGACACTAAACTTTATCTCGCTAAAATGACCGCCTCTTCCGAAGTGATGTGAGTCACAAAGAAGAAAGCTCTTTAACAATATAAACCTATCAATCTGTGTGGGCACTCGTTGATGATAATCCAAATAGATACTTCGGTATCAATTTAGGTTTCAATGAAACGAAGTGACCATTGAATCTTCGGATTCAGCACAGTCAATTCAAACATTACTTTATGTAATGTTCAGTATTCATTGAGCCGAACAAAATCTT
>NZ_JCAFVV010000014.1:0-73780 GCF_059295395.1 Vibrio sp. SCP2
GTAGTTGCTCACCACGAGTCCCACACTGCGGTCACTGCTGCTCGGTACCATGACGTTACCTGTCCACACTTTTTTGTCTGCCGTCGCCGCCAGTGAACTGATGGTCGTGCCCCCTAAAGTCGCGGTCGCAGACTGCAGCTCTTTATCAAACTCCAGTCTCACACCAACACTTTGACCAATGGCTTGGTAACCCGGAGTAAAGGTCGCATTGGTAAGGGTTGGTAACACGCCTTCAACCCCCAGAAGCAAACTATCCCCTTTTCCGGGGATAGTGTTTAAGCTCTGGTAACTATTATCATCAACCCGTATCGTTATATTTTTGTTTTCGCCGACTGGACTTAAGTACTTAACCGTCCAAGTAATATTGTCAGTTGTCGCCCAAGTTTCTTGTTTCAGCTGACCAATACCCCCACTATCACTCGCAGTAAGTTTTACATCTGAGAAGTCAAAATCTTTGACTTCTTCAGAAAATTTAAACGTTAGAGTCGCCTCTTCCCCTCCTGCGAGAGGGGGAGTAGCTGATGTCGAGATTGCTAGTGTCGGAATTGTCGCTGCCTCAACTTTCGCGCTAATCGTACGTTCAGCGCTTTGATTTGCTAGATCATTGGCGCTCACATTGAACGTATAGCTCCCCGGCGCAAGAAGATAGTGGAATACATAAGGATCCGACTCATTAGTAGGCTTTGTGACTGATTGAGGGTTAAAGCGTCCGCTACCATTATCTGCAAATGAGCTGACCACATTTAAATTCTTGTCAGCGACATATGCTGTGACATCTAGCTGATATCTACCGTTGTCAGGAACCTGGGATAGCTGAGTCGCACTTGCTATCGACACCGTTGGTAGCTCATGGTCAACAATGGTAGGAATGCCTGTATCATCGTAATTACCATTGAAGAGTTTGAAACTCTTCACTTGTCTACCAATAGAATCCGTTACGGTCATCTTAAAGGTATAAGCAGCTTGATCATTAACCGTAAAGTTCATCGTGCCATTAGCACTTGATGAGTTAATGTTACCTGCATACTTCAAGCTGTCTCCAGTGCTTGGGACTAGCTCTAAACTATATTGGGAAGCACTTACGCCTTCCTTATCTACCGTCGTAATAGTATAAGGTTGGTTGTTCTTTTTCAGTAATAGCTTGCCACCTTCTAATGACGTAACGCCTTCAAAACTTACCGTAACTTCCGGTGTCTTAATATCGATAGTTTTAGACGCTGTTGTGGTCAAGTTCACTTTATCAGTCGCTGTTATGTCCACCTTTATGCTGTCAAGACCTTCTAACATCGATTTATCTATCTCAAAGTAATCCATATCAGTCAGTTTTTCTTCTTCAAATGATGGATTGAGAACTTTGTATTTAACCTTAGCTAGACCACTTACCTCATCTTTAATGTTAAATCTGAAACGAATTTTGTCGGCCCCTGACTGAGTAATAAATACCTCATCGCCAATAGTAGGTGGTGAATTGTCAACTTTGACATTGATGCTATCACTACTTGTGTTTGACCAGACGTCGATTGCAGAAATACTAACATTCAAAGTTTTACCGTCAGTATCTTTAGACAACTGGGTAGAGAACGTCGAACAATCATATCCAGCCAGATCCCCTGGGCCACACACCTCAATTGGGGTGAACATGGAGCGGTTATCTTTAAAGTTATAAGACTCACTACCTACAGTAGCTGTTAAGTTGTCTAACTTAGAATTATCGTTTCGCTTAATTTTAAATGACACACTAAGTTTCTGACCATCAATCACTGAATCGGTCTGAGGGCTTAGAATGTCAACTGTAGGCTTACCAGACGGAAGTAACAACGCCAAGCTATGATCAGCAGCTACATTCCCAGCGATGTCACTCAAGTTTTTAACTTTGTAATCGTGACTAGAACTCAAACCATCAATAATGTCATCGTATTTTTCCTTGTAAGTACATGACGTCTTACCTTCTGTTTGCGTAGTACAGGTTTGAGGAGTAAAAGCCATATTTCCACGGTTTCTGACTAGTTTAGGGTACGCATTCTGATCTGAGATGTTTACGCCAGATAGCTTATCTTCAAAGTCTAATGAGAATTCCAGTGTTTTGGTTGTACCATCCTCAGAGTCAACAGACACTTCATTGCCAACAAATTGGTATGTGTCCCCGTGTTTCACAACTGGTGGTTCAATATCTACCATCTCAAAGCGGAATTTGGATACTGTAGATTTGTCATTTGTTCCAATAGTTCTTGTTATCAGGACTACAGGAATGTCAGACATATTACGGTCGCTTTTAACAGTACAAGAGTAAGGTTCTTGAGGGTTATCAATAATTCCCGAGTACGCGTAACTATCAGATGGTGCGTTATCCGAAGTGTAGTTTTCTCTCACCCAACACTCTAAAGTCTTAGCTTTTACTTCTCCAACAGGATTAAACGTTACCGATAATTCTGGACCAGAGATATGACTTTGGAACGGGTTCGGCGTTGCTACAGTAAGGGCGACACCTTGTCTTTGCACGCTCATCGTTTTAGTAAAGTCATTAACTTTACGATCAGACTCCGCGTTATATTTCACGTTATTGAAAACCTTAATTCTAAGGTCGTACCTTCCATCTTCTGGAAGGTCTGCAGGCGACAATTCAGCCTGATACTTACCTTTCGAAATCTCTATGAAAGCAAGATCGGAAGACTGCGGTTGAGCAGAGTGTTTATAAGTCGCCTCAATTTTATCAATACCACTTACGTCCTCTACTTCCATCGTCACGACGACTGGAACGTCACGAGTAATTGCACCATCAATATTCGTCTGATCATCTTTGTACGCTAACGCATAAGACTTAATACTAGGCATGCTGTTGTGAACTTTAACTTTAAAGTCAGACGTAGAAGTATTTCCTCGAACATCGTTACCTTTTAGACGCACCCAGTTATCACCATCTTTCAAGTCACCCAAAGGTAACTTCAACGTCTCGCCGATTTTTGTTCCTGTTTCAGTCTGAGGTGGGATATCTGTATACGTCCAGTATTCCAAGCTCTCTTTGTTCACACCAGCCAATGAAGGTACACCTTCTTTATCAAGGTCTTCAGCAATCACGTCAAATACATATTTACCAAGGTAGTAAATATCCTCACGCTCTGGCTTATAGCCATGCAAAGATAACGTAGGGCCTTCTCTATCGAGCAGTATTTTGCTTGGCTGAGACTCAGAGACAAAACCATATTCATCTGTCGCTTTTACAATCAGTTTGACTGATTTATCGTCTGGGTCTAACTGAATTTGATCACTCTGATCAGTCCCAATAGACATTTCAAATGGCTGACTAGGGTTCTTAGGCTCGAGGGTATATAAGGCAGTATCTTTTCCATCCTGCCATAGAGAAACCGTTTTCACTTCTGAATCGTCGGTCACAGAACTGAATCTAATGTTAAATTTACGACCCATTACATAGCTTTCTTTTGAAACTGCGTCGGCAATCCATGGGCTATCTAAAACAATATCTGGGCCTTTATTGTCGACTTTAAACTCAAACTCTCCTTCACTTGTACTCGCAGGGAAAGCGCTGTTCGCTGCGACCACCTTGAACGTATTTGTTTCCTTATAGTCGAAAGCCGAGGGAATCAACCGAACTCTAACGTCAGGCTGTGTTCCGAACAAATAAGGTTCATCACTGGTTGGAGGTTCAACCTCATAGTGCTTCAGGTTAACTAGCTTGCCAGCCCCCGTTTTTAGTAAAACGTCAACTTGCTTACCCGGACTTAATCCCCAGCTAATATCAGGCGTCCAAGCTGCATTTCCGCCTAGACGATTGGAAATCACTTTTCCATTCACAACCGGTGCCTTCGAGTCAATTAATACCTTAAATTTAGGTGCTGATGAAGTGCCATCGGTGACTCTATTACCAAGATGGTCTTCAGCCGATACGGATACTAGCCATTCACCTTGACCTGGGTCGATGACTTTGCCTTGGTCTGCACAACGAGTACCGGTACAGAGTTTGACTTTAAAGAACTCATTCGTGTTGCTAGAAAACAGATCGTGTGTGAATGGGAGTTTCTCCCCGCTTAACTTTGAAAAAGTTAGTCCCCTTTGATCCAACTTATCACCGACTGTATCTTCAATCTTAAACGTCAACTCCTGTACGTAGCTTGCATTCAGATAGACTTCATCAGACTCTATGCCACTCGGTAATATATAACTCGCTTTAGGGTAGTCATTATCGACGTAGAGTGACTGTAAGTGAGGCGCTTTACCATCATAACCATAGGCGTTACCTTGCAAGTCTTTTGCACTGGTTTCCAACGCAAATTCAACAATACCTGGTAAGTTAGTAGACTGAGTATTTAGAGTGAACCCATACTCTTTGCGATAGCTCGAACTCGCTCCGCCTTCTGTAATTTCAAGATCTAAATCGATCGGGGTATTTGGGTCACCTTGCTTGTACCATCTAGTGACAAACTTAGGTTGACTCCCGTCTTTTGTATCGATGCCAGAAGGGTCCTCCAGTATAATTTTTGATTCCAGTTGGCCAGCTACATAACGCTTACTTCCAACAGTGGTTTCTCTGCCACTTTGGATCAAGATGGTCGGCTGAGGAGGAAGCTTATCAATACTTTCTCCTTCTTTATCGAAAATAGGAGTTCCATCCAAATTTGGGTTAGCTTTGGAAATGACATCAGCGTAGGCTTGCGCGACGTTAGACTCTATTCCATTGCTCGTCATAATATCGTAGTAATGTTGAGCCAAATGCTTTCGGTATGTATCAGGCCCGAACTCATAGAGATCAAGTACAATCTGGCGATTACCCGCCCCCATGCCATTGGCTTTACCGTCATAGCTAAAGTCATCATAGACCGCTGACGAGAAGTCCACAGAATTGTATAACGGTGTTTGTTGCGCCAATTTCTCAAACCCTTCAACTAGGAAACGATGTAAGTAATCATTGGAAGGGTTCTTAGGAATCGGATTGGCTAACATCTCATTAGTAGCATAGGGTGTAACCGTTGGATCAAAGCCAAAAAACGAATTGTTATAGCGACCCGCCAATGCTTCTTTTACATCATCCAAAATTTCAATGGCGCGTGCAGAAGTTTTTCCACCTGCTGCGAGCTTGTTCCACTGGTAGTCGAACAATCCTGTTTGATAAGTTGACAATTCTGTTAAATAAAATGTCTGCGAACCGTTGAGTTTAAAATAAGCGCCAATGTTAGCGTTATTAAGTTTAACTTCCTGCTTTGCGCTTGGATCGTTTTTCCACTGATAGTAATGTGGCGCAGCGCCCTCGATACCGATGAGCCTTACTCGCATAAAGTCGTAATTGACTAGGTCAGTTGTTGCTTCACAAGAGGCGACATCAAGTTCTGTTTTCGTTTGACTAGTTTGAGTCGTACAACTTGCCAATGATGTAAACTCTCCAGATGGAGCTAGGCCCTCCAACTGTACGCGAGCTCCAATGAATGGCGTCACGACCTTCATCGTTGGCAAGTCAAAACTACTGCGAAAATAGATATTCAGCGGCTGGCTGTCGTTGCCAGCACCATCTTGCGTTTGAATGGTAATCATATGGCTGCTGTTTTCTGACGCGCTCTTAAAACTGGAGCCAAGTATTTCTCTCACGAATGGTACATAGTAGATCATTTCTTCTACTCGACCATTCTCTTTTACAATTGTCTCATGTGGAATATTGGCAGTGCCATCCGCCGCTTTATTCTTGATTTGGTCTTTATACGTATAGTTGCCATCATTTTTGGCGCTTACATAGTATTTAACCGTTAATGTTAAATCGTCTGCACTCGAACCTAGTACTGTACTGCTATTAATGTCGAACACTCTGACACGTAGATAAGGGATTTTGTTTTCTTTCAGCACACTAGGGTTAAAGTTCTTAAAGTCAGTATTAGGAATCGCCTTCTTTATGCCTTCGCTTGCATAGATATAATCGATCTTTAAGTAGTCTTGGCTGGTCTGAACATTATCTTGTGTATAAGTATCTTGATTATAAGGGCCTTCAACGGTGGTTCTTTCTCCAGATACATCGACATGAACAAAGTTCATAGGTGCACCTTCTGGAAACGAGAGATCTTGAGTCGGCTCTTGATCATCCTGACGTACCTCAAAAGGCTTGATTCCTACATTACCTCTTTGGTCTGTCGCGCGAACCTCAAACGAAGTGGATGATAGAAAATCTGAGGTTTTATAGTTGTTGCTAAATTCACAAGCCTTACCCGCACTGGCTGAAACACACTCCAATGCTGTTGGTAAACCTCCTTTAAACGACACCGTCACAGAAGCTAGCTCTTCAGGTGGCTCTTTCACAATACCTTTAAGTACGTAGTCGGTATCTTCCTTCTTGATGGTAGTACTTGAGGTAATTTCAATAACAGGCTCATTGTTATCCCATTTGAACGGAATTAAATGCCCAATATCACTTCCGGCTACCAGTGCGTTGCCTAAAACATCTGATGTATAGGCAACCAAACGAGCACCCGTTATATTTGATAAACCTGTACTGCTATCAACATCAACACTATCAATAGCTGCGGTATCAATATTTACGTTGATTTTGGTTTCACGTAGGCCTGCTTTAAACTCATCAAAGACGATCGAGCAAAACTGACTTCCTGAAGATTGCAAGTCATCACATTGATATTCACTTGACCATGATCCATTCAGTTCATACTGAATATAAACTGACACATCCTTCACACCGACTTCGTCAGTTAAAGCGATAGCAACTTTATCTTTGCCTGCTAACACCTCACTTCCAACTCGGGTAGCACTTGGCGCAGTGGTATCTATCTGAGTTTCATCTCTAGGAGGGATTAGGCCACCGCTGTTTCCATTCGTACCCTGTCCATTCAACTGTTTACTAAATTCAACATAATCATCGCCAGATGTGCCAGATACATTCAGGTCTGGGTTATTCACTACAATTAAAACATGTTGGGAAAGCTCGTTTGTATACACATCACTAGTGATCTTTTTTTGACCAAACGTTGATTTCGTTAGCCCGCCTGTTATTGGGCTGATCTCTTCACCATTGAGCAAGCCGTCAGCAACTACATCTCTATATTGAATATCGGCAAGGTGCATGGAAGTATAGACATTGTCAGAGTTACCATGCTTTTTAATCATGTCGTAAGACAGTGACGAGTAGGCTGTAAGTAAAGCCCCGTACTGGTGTCCTGGAGTTGCGTACCCGCTTTGACCACCTTTGGTGATGTCAATCGGTAAGGTTTCATTGACATTAAAACCATACATTGTGTTCACACTTCCTATCGCGGAAGAAATTGCACTGGAACCTGCTTCACCTTTTGAGATTTTGTACTTTGCTAGACCCGCTGCTATGTTCGTCAATGGAGTGAGCATCAAGCTATGAGTCTTGCCTTCGCTATAATTGATTACTGCATCGAGCTTAAGAACATTGCCATTACTTACTGAAACTGTCTCTTTGGTCAATGGGTCGGTGTATCCTCCCCCTTCAGAGCGAACCAATAATGGACGAGACGATGCTTCAAATTCTAGTTTGTAGTTCCCCACAGAATCTGTGGTTGCACTCGCCAATTTTCTGCCTAGCTTCCCGTCGTCATATTCCCAAACGTTAACTGTTGCACCATAAACTGGAGCATCGAAAACATTTCCGTAAATGATTCCTGTTTCACGAGCGCGAGGGGTATTGTCGCTACCTCCATCACCACCGCCACCACAAGCGGTTAATATTAATGACGCGGCCAGAAGGCTAAGGTAGAGTTTCAGTATATTTTTAGTGAACATAATAGTTTGGCGAAGTGTATTTTTCCGCGATTATATTATCGTCAAAAAATATCTCAACGTGGCAAAAAAACCACTTTATCTGACAAAAAAACTACTTGAACAGTCAAATTCCACATCGCCACCCTGAATAATCCGGTACGTATAATTGTTTAATTAGTTAAAACACACTAATTATGGCTAGACGAGTGTAAAAAATTTTCAAAATATTATAATCCCTATCAACTCTTTCTTAATCCTCAGCCTCAGAATCAATGACTAGCTTAATACTTCGACAAAACAGTAATAATATTGCCTTGGCTCTTTTTGTCACCTCAGTAGCATTGGTTGTAGGTGTTTCCATTACACGATACGCGCTTAGTCCAGATTATGCTCTCGAGGCTCCTAGACACCTGACGGTTGCTGATGAGTACACAGACTCTCTCCCTCGCGCCCTGCCCAAAAGTGAGAGCATCATAACTGGTTCCATCGATTACTCATTTGTTAACTCAATATTAAACTCCGGACTATCAAACAAAGAAATAACCACGTTACTAAATTTAATTGGAGACCAGTTCGATATTATAGGCTCCGTAAAAAAAGGAGACCGATTTGCTATTAAGTTAAATAACAATAATCATAATGAAAGGTCAATCCGTTCTTTTTACTACAGTGGCAGTGAAAGTAATTTTTTTATTAGCGCTAATAAAAACAACGAGGCATTGAATCAATTTGGAGAGAAGGTGGATAGTAAAAACACCTATAAATACCCTCTAAGTAACACCTATAAAGTAAGCTCAGAATTTAGTCTTAAGCGCCTCCACCCAATTACCAATCGAATTATGCCCCATTTAGGGACAGATTATGCTGTTCCTGTAGGGACTCCCATTCATAGTATCGCTGACGGACGTGTAATTAAGTCTCGATACAACCGCTTTGCAGGTCATTACATAAACATCCAACACTCGGATGGCGCAGTATCTAGATATCTTCATCTATCAAAACGATCAGTCCAAACAGGTGACCATGTTTCACAGGGACAAGAAATAGGGCGTTCAGGTAATAGTGGAAGAACAACAGGCCCACACTTGCATATTGAATTGATCCTCAATGGGAAACATGTCAACTTTGAGCGACATACTGCCCCCAATCTTTATACAATAACCGACCCTAAAAAACTCATTGCAACACAGAAAGAACGCACTGAATTAATTCAAGCTCTGTCTCATACAAGACTTGGCCTCCCAAAATCTTAACTTCAGTAATAAGGGTGTAACCAGGTGATAGAGTTCACATTTTTTGCTACCATATCGAGATTATTGATCAGAGAAGCAAGTAGATGGAATGTCGATTAGGCTGCGGTGCATGCTGCATAGCCCCTAGTATTTCTTCACCTATACCCGGCATGCCTAAAGGAAAGCCCGCGGGACAACGCTGTATTCAGCTAAATGAAGATAATCTTTGCAAACTGTTTGGGAAGCCAGAGCGGCCAAAGGTCTGTCACCAGTTTAAACCATGCCCTGTGGTGTGTGGCTCATCAAATCAACAAGCATTAGACAACATCACAGAGCTTGAAAGCCTGACTTGATAAGTAAAGCTTATCATCGTTATAAGGTCTGTTAATTAGTTCTCTAATTTCACTCCAAAGATAATGTATGCCTCATTTCTTTGGAGGTTAAAATGAAAAAACAGCTTAGCTTACTCGTGATTGCTAGCCTTTCTTGTTCGGTTCACGCCACTGAGTTCTTCATCGGTGCAGGTGGTGGCTATCAAGGAGTAAAGGGAGAAGTCAGCGATAGCGAGTTCGGCACGTTCAGCGATAACGCTAAGGGTGGCGCATTCCACATCAGAGCCGGCTTATATTTAGAGGATAACCACCGATTTACTGCCACGATCAACCACATGGTCGACTCTTCACTCTATCGTAACCGTCTAAATGAAGAACCTGAGCACGTAAGTTCAGGTGTCGATCTTGCTCAAACAGAGTACCTGATTTCTTATGATTACCTTCATGCACTAACTTCAGATTTATCTTTATTTGGGGGGGCTACGGTTGGTTTGGTTAACAACCGAGTTGAAATGTCGATTTACAATCGTGATACAGGGGATGGCGCTTCTCACAAAGCCAGTCATACTGACTTCACTTACGGTTTACAAGTTGGTGCGCAATACCAAATTCTTGATAATTTGTCTGCTGATTTACAATACCGTCATATGTTTGAATCATACGACAACACCATTAACTGGGATAGTGGTGAAACAACCAAGGTTTCAATCCCATACAACAATCAGATCAGCCTCTCATTCGACTACCGTTTCTAACGGGTTGTTTCTCACGCGCAATCTAGGGATGGATTGCTATCAAATATCGATTCCAATAAAAAACCGCAGTTTCCCGCGGTCTTATCATTTCATTAAGAAAGCTTCTGCCTACCAAGTAAAGAGTGCGATAGCGTTGTGCCATCAACGAGCTCTAGCTCACCTCCGACAGGGACACCATGAGCAATACGGCTCGCTTGAACTTGATGCTCTCGACAAAGCTCAGCAATATAATGGGCCGTTGCTTCACCCTCAACCGTCGGGTTAGTGGCAAGAATCACTTCACTGATATCTCCGCGACGAAGGCGGAAGTCTAGCGTATCTAAACCAATATCACTAGGACCAATCCCATCTAGCGGTGAAAGGTGCCCCATCAGCACGAAGTAACGACCGGAAAATTGGCCAGTTGCCTCAACCGCTGCAATATCAGCAGGGCTTTCTACCACACAAATCTGACCATTTTCCTGTCTTTTAGGGTTGGTACAGATATGGCACGTCTCTTCTTCAGTGAAAGTTCGGCACTCGCTACAGTGACCAATTTCGGTCATCGCATGGCTTAATGCATCTGCGAGCTGCAAGCCGCCTTTTCTATCACGCTGTAACAAATGAAAGGCCATACGCTGCGCCGACTTGGGGCCAACCCCAGGTAGACAACGTAAGGCCTCCATCAATTGCTCCAGCATATGACTGGTGCGCATTAATTCTTACTCTATTAGAAAGGCATCTTCATGCCTGGTGGAAGTTGCATACCACCAGTTACACCAGCCATTTTCTCTTTTTGAGTTTCTTCAACACGACGTGCTGCGTCGTTGAAAGCTGCTGCAATAAGATCTTCAAGCATTTCTTTGTCGTCTTCCATTAGACTCTCGTCAATGTCAACGCGACGAACACTATGGCTACCTGTAATAGTCACTTTCACTAGGCCAGCACCAGACTCACCTGTTACTTCCATATTAGCGATTTCTTCTTGAAGCTTTTGCATGCGATCTTGCATTTGCTGGGCTTGCTTCATTAGATTGCCCATACCGCCTTTACCAAACATGTTTATCTCTCTGGTTAGTTAGCTTGTTTCGTTATTAGATGGGGCTCAATTAGTAAAACTCAACCCCGACAATTATATTGGTCTCACGCTCTCTTTATCGAGCTGAGCAGCAAAGCGCTTCTCGATAAACTGAACATTCTGATCTTGCTCTAGGCTAGTGAAAGCTTGCTTTAAACGCCCTTGATAGAGCTTATCTCGCAGCTCCAGTGGCGTTTCACCACTCTCTCCTACTTCGACACTTAGGTGGCACTCTTCTCCGAGAACGCGATTGAGCTCACCAAGCAGTTCACTTTGCGCTTTGTCGGTATTCAGATGCGCCTGTGTCGCTCTTAGCGTCAATGAGATAGACGCGCCACTTTTCTCATAATATGAGTTTAGTGCAAGCTGCTCCGTTAGCTTCGCAGTTGTTAGCTGGCTAATCAGTTTCGCCCATTCATTTTTTTCTAAGCTCTCATCTACGAGCTTTTGCACCATCTCTGGTGTTTTCTCATGTTCTAACGCTTTCTTGAGTAACGTTGGCGTTAGCTCTATCGATTCTTTCTGAGTCTGAGGTAAGGTCGGCTTCCATTGATATGGCTCATCCTTAGCTGGCTCAGGTGCTGCATTGAAGTTGGATTGTGACAATGGCGACACCTGCGCTGATCCACCGTGTTTTTTTGCTACACGGTCAAGAACAGACTCTGGTTTTGCAGATGTCGCATTAGCCTTTTTTGGCGTATTACCTTGCCCAGGGTTTAACCCTTTTCTTTGCGAACGTAACTGATGACGTAGACCACTCAAAGGTGAAGAAGTTCGTTCACTCGGCTGCGATGATGGCTGTCTTTGCGGTTGAGCTGCTGGCTGCCCCATATCTGGCTGAGGGGGAACAAACTGCTCACTTGGTGGCATGTATTGCTCAATCGGTGGCTCATCATATTGCGGTGGCTCGTAGCCATAATCCGCAACAGGAGGCACTGCGTTCGCGCTTGGAGCAGGTTGAGAAGCCTGAGGTTGAGGAGTTGATGCCTTAGGTTGAGTACGCAGGGCTGGGTTGACCACAGGAACCGTGTTCACAGGTTTAGGTTCAACAGGAGCAGACGCTTCAGCTTGAGTGCTAATGGCATTCGCTTGCGGCTGGGAGACAGGTCTAAACGCCATCATACGCAAGATAACCATCTCTAACCCCACTCTTTCAGAAGGAGATAGAGGGAGATCTTGTCGTCCCTTTAACGCAATTTGGTAATAAAGCTGAACATCTTGTGGGCTCAATGCACGCGCGAGCAGCTCAACTTTTTCCGCATCTGGCTGGTTTTGGTCTAATGTCGCAGGCAATGCCTGATACATAGCAAGTCTATGCAGTTGTGTCGCTAACTGTTGGAGCAACCCATCCCACTCAACGCCATTTTGTGCCAGAGTTGCAATACACTCCATCGCCGTTTGTGGTTGCTTAGAGCTAATGGCTTCAAGCAAGTGTAGTGCTTGATCGGTATCTAAGGTTCCGAGCATATGTGCGACGCTGTCCGTCAGCACTTGACCATTCCCTAGGGCAATCGCTTGGTCAGACAGGCTTAGCGCATCACGCATACTGCCATCGGCCGCATGTGCGATCATACCTAATGCTCTCGCTTCTGCATCAACGCTCTCGTGCTGAAGAATGTGATCAAGCTGCTCGTGAATATTATCGACGCTGATTGGTTTCAGATGGAACTGAAGACAGCGAGATAAAATAGTCACGGGAAGTTTTTGTGGGTCTGTGGTTGCCAGTAAGAATTTCACGTACTCAGGAGGCTCTTCCAACGTCTTCAATAAGGCGTTGAAACTATGGCGTGAGAGCATGTGAACTTCATCTATCAGATAGACCTTGAATCGACCCCGTGCAGGTTTGTACTGCACGTTGTCGAGAAGTTCACGAGTGTCTTCAACCTTAGTTCGAGATGCCGCATCGATCTCTAGTAAGTCAACAAAACGACCTTCATCGATCTCTTTACAGGTATCACAGACTCCACAAGGCGATGCGGTAATGCCTGTTTCACAATTCAAACCTTTGGCGAACAGACGACCGATAGTGGTTTTACCCACACCACGCGTGCCGCTAAACAAGTAGGCATGATGAAGGCGATTTAGCGCCAACGCATTTTCAAGCGCGGTGAGAACATGGGCTTGACCAACCACTTCGTTGAATTTGGTTGGTCGCCACTTTCGCGCTAAGGCAAGATAACTCATGAAACGATACCTATAAATAACCTACCCGATTAGTGACCTTCAAACTCACAGATGCTGTAAACGTTAAGGCCAAGACCTTCAAGACGTTTATCACCACCAATCTCTGGAAGGTTGATAACGAAAGCTGCGTGCTCAACTTCACCACCAAGTTGGCGAATCAGCTTCGTTGTTGCTTCAATCGTACCGCCTGTAGCAAGTAAGTCATCAACAACAAGCACTTTGTCACCTTCACTGATCGCGTCAACGTGGATTTCAAGCGTGTCTGTGCCGTATTCTAGCTCATAAGACTGAGCAACAGTTGCACGTGGTAACTTACCCGGTTTACGTACTGGTACAAAACCAAGACCAAGCTCTAGAGCCAATGGTGCGCCAAACAGAAAGCCACGAGCTTCAGTACCAACAATTTTGGTAAAGCCCATATCTTTGTACTTATCAACTAACAGCTGAATCGTTGCCTGATAAGCCGCTGCGTCTTCCATTAGGCTTGTTACGTCACGAAATAGAATGCCTGGCTTAGGGTAATCTGGGATGCTTTTAATGCTTGATTTGATCTGTGAGATTGTTTCAGTAGTCATAATTCATTCTTAGATTGGCTAGTTGGCGCATTTTTCTAAACGCTTACCCATTGACTAGCGTAATTCTGAGCACAACCTAACCTCTGGAAATGACTAAAGTAACTGCCACGGTTCATTGTGCCTAAAAAACAAACGCCCACTTCAAAAGCGGGCACACTTCTTCACAATCTTAGTGATTTTCTTCTCTATCGGCAAGGTACTCAGTCACAGGCAGACGAATAAACCAACTGAGTAAAATGATGAGCATCAATACAAGAGCAATCTTTAACCAGAAGTGCGGTACGACCCAAATTGAAAAGGCAAAACTGATGAGTATGCATATCACACCACGCTTTTTGACCTTAGCGGTCACAGCGCCATTTTGATGCCAGTTAGTGAGAATAGGACCAAAGGTTTTGTGCTGATGCAGCCAACGATGAAATTTGGGACTGCTGCGCATGAAGCAAGCGCTAGCAAGAAGAATAAACGGAGTGGTCGGTAGGAGTGGTAAAAAAATACCTATAAAGCCCAGAATTAGGCTGAGCACACCAACAAAATTAAGAAAGAGTCTGCGAATTAAGATGGTATGCTCCGAACGCTATTTAGAAGCCTGCATATCCATTAAGCACGCGAATCCAAGTCAAGGTTGCTGGTAGCGTTGGGATAAGCAGTACTGCTATGAATCCAAGAAAGTAGTAAATATTATAAGGTTCTTTAAAATCTTTGTCTGCCATGAGCTTGCTTCTCTAATTATAGGTGTTGACTTTACTCCCATGAGATTAATCAAATGTTAATAACTTGGGTTGTTTTTGTTTTATGGCGGACTATACCCTAATCGTTAGTCGACAAACACCGACTAACAAAAGGGTTATTTGAAATGTGTCTGTTGAGCCTTATACCCACCATCGGGATGAGTCATGCTCAGCTAATGATTCTAGCTATTGTGGCTAGGCGTTGCTGCCACGATAAATATCTAAGCTAAAACTGCTTGAGCCCAAACGACTTAGCGTTAACTGGCAAGCTGACTGAATGGGTAAGTCAGTGGTAATAAAGTTTTTAACGCAATTTTCTCCTAGCATAACCCCTGCCGGAATGTGCTGAGAAAAATACCCGTTAGCCCACTGAGCATCTAATCCTGCAGGGAGAAGTGATAACGTCCCCTCCGATAAATCAGCGATACCAAATATGGCTTTAACAGGTGTACTGCAATCGGAGCACTTAATCCCCTTCTCAAGCAAGCTTGCGATGTCTTTAAGATCGGCATTAAAGCACTTGAGGTTACGTAGGTAATCATGGAAAAGCGCGCGAACCAACAAGGTGGTAGCCGCTCCATGCTGCCCTTCACTGTCAGAATCAACGAGATAAAAAGCAAACTGCCCGTTAATGAGCCATGCGTAATCAAAGACAAGTGGCATCACATCCGTTGACTGGAGCAAACGATAGCTGCATTTCCAATCGCCTTGAGAAGTATCTTTGTCTGGTAACAGAGCATGTAGCAAATCTTTAGCCGCGCTTGGATTCTCGTCAAGGTACTCTAAATGCCAATGCAATTCTTGCTCTTCTGGCATATCACCGCTATCGACTCTGAACCATTGGCTGGAAAAATCACGTTGATCGCTTAAATGGTTATCCGAGTCGTCAAGAGTGTTTTCAATAGCGCACGCTAGGTGCTCATGATTACTGATTGGTTTAGGTAGAAAGTCTTTAATGCCAAAACGTAGCGCTTTCGCCACATCTGAAATTTCATCGGTAGCAGAAACAACAATTAGCGGCAATGAGGGGTATTCGAGACTGACTTCTTCAACGAACTCGATACCATCTAAAATGGGCATCGACAGATCACACAGAATCAAATCCGGTTCATTAGAACGCAGTTTTTGCAACCCATCGAGTCCATTCTCCGCCTCTACAACCTTGTAGCCTTGGGATTCTAGAAAGCCGAGTGTGATGCGGCGGAAGATAGGATCGTCATCCACCAGCATGATCACCTTTTGCCCAGCGGCGACAGGCACAGCCGCACTGGTTCCAACTTCAACTGTTTTATGCATAAATCTTTGCCTCACACAAACTAATGTTACTACTCTTTATTGTTATTGTTGTATTTAGTTCTACACACTCCTTAAAAAGTAGTCTCGAACTGCGATTTATACAAATCTTCCACTTTGAAGCCTTGTTGCATACTATATGTATGGAATAGCAAATATCGATAAACTTGTTGATGTGACTCAAACTTTGACGTTTGATATACATATAAATTAACCAAATTCGTAAAAATGTGTGTCTGATACAATGAAATTAGATGATCTAAACCTATTTAGACTGGTAGTCGAAAACGGGAGTTATACCGCAACTTCTCGTAAAACGATGATTCCTGTAGCGACAATAACGCGACGTATTCAGGCTCTAGAAGATTCTTTGAACCTACGCCTTCTCAATCGCCATGCTCGTAAACTTTCCCTTACAGAAGCAGGTGAACGTTTTTACAATGAATGTTCTCCTCTGCTTAGTCGCTTAGCCTCAGCTGCAGAGGAGTTAACCGATGAGTGCCGAGGGGCTGCGGGTAAAATTCGTATTACCGCGCCTTCTAACCTGACCAAGCGCATGATGATGCCTATGTACAACGCCTTTATGGCAAAGTACCCAGACATCAATATTGAGCTAACGACCAGCAACCACGCCGATCAGTTGGACCCAACTGAGTGGGATGTGATTTTTCGAGTTGGTCCGCAGCGTGACTCAAGTCTCATCGCGCGTAAAATCAGCTCAGTGGCTGATATTCTGGTCGCTAGCCCTGAATATCTGAAATTAAATCCAGAACCCAAGCACGCGGAAGATCTGCATCACCACTCTTTGCTTAAAGGATCGCCACTGCTTAAATGGCAGCTATCGAACAATAGCGGTGAAACCGTGATCAATAACGATAAAGGTCGCTTTCAAGCCAATACCTTAGACGTGGTAAGAAGCTCTTGTTCTTCTGGTTTAGGTATCACTCTTATGCCTGATGTCATGCTGAGGGAATACATTGAGGATGGTAGCTTAGTTCGCGTTCTTGAAGACTGGAGTGCTAACCCGCGCGATATCTATATGCTCTATAACCATAAAGATCATCTACCAGAAAAAGTACGTTTGTTTATTGATTTTGTTATTGCTTACAATCTTCACTAGGGTCTGTTGACCGAATCAAGCGCCAAAAGTAAAAAAGCTTGGTAATCACCAAGCTTTTTTTAATTCTTACAGATACTCGACGAACTTACTCAAATCCCGCTCTGGTACTTTCATTGGTGTGCAACCTGGCGTACCAAGATAAAGAAAACCAACAATTTCATCGTCACCTTCGAGATTAAACGCTTGGTGCACTTCTTGGTGGAACATCCATTTGCCCGAACGCCAGAATCCCTGAAAACCTTGAGCAACCGCTGCCATCTGCATCGCTTGAACGGCGCAACCTGCTGAAAGGTATTGCTCTAGCGCCGGCACTTTCTCATGTTCGGTCACTTTAGCAATAACAGTAATCACCATCGGGGCACGAAACGGCGCATTCTTAACCTTATCCACAACAGCTTGTTCACTGTCTTCAGCTTGCGCTGCTTTGACTAGAATGTCAGACAACTTGTTGAGCCCCTCACCTTGCGCAATAACAAAGCGCCAGGGTGTCAAACCAGCATGATCTGGCGCTCTTAGTCCTGCGCGAATAATGTTTTCCAGCGCTTTTCCTTCAGGAGCAGGCTCAGATAACTTTGCTATTGAGCGACGGTTCAACAATAAATCTAGAGCATCCATGAGACTTCCTTTTTAGTGTCTTGTTTTTCTTGATAATAACGCCCATAAACGAAAAAGGCGAACCCATTGGTTCGCCTAAGTAGAGCTTTGGTTTTAGTCGTAGAACTTAGCGCCAATGCCTGCTCGCGTGAGTAGACCATCACATGGAGCAAATCGATCGCCATATTTCTGCGCATGTTCGTTCATGATTTCCACCAATTTTTCGATTCCAATTTGATCCATATAACGGAATGGACCTCCTAGGAATGGAGGGAAACCGATACCAAAAATAGCACCAATATCACCATCTCTTGGGCTGCGAATGATGCCTTCGTCTAAACATCGAACCGCTTCATTGAGCATTGGTAGAACACAACGCATAGCGATGTCTTTCTCAGCAAGCTTAGATTCTGGGCTCAAGCTCAGTAACTTATACACTGACTTGTCGACTTCTTTCTTTTTGCCTTTGTAGGTATAGAAGCCTTTACCGCTCTTACGCCCTTTACGGTCATCGTTAAGCAGCTTGTCAAACACGTCGGGCCCTTGGAAACGTTCACCAAGCTCAGCGACTAAGATGGGCATAATTTTGGCACCAATATCAACGCCGACTTCATCAAGTAAGGTGATTGGACCAACAGGGAAACCAAAATTAAGCAGTGCGGTATCAAGCTGTTCGATTGGCTCTCCAGTCAACAGAACTTGCGCCGCTTCATTCATGTAAGGCGCTAAGATTCGGTTTACGTAGAAACCTGCACAATCTTTAACCACAATCGGTGTTTTGCCTTGCTTGCGCGCAAATTCCACTACCGTTGAAATCGTTTCATCCGAAGTACCTTGATGAGGAATGACCTCTACTAATGGCATTTTCTCTACTGGACTGAAATAGTGTAGACCGACGACGTTCTCTGGGCGCTCCGCTTTCTCTGCAATCTGATGGATTGGCAAAGACGAAGTATTGGTCGCGAAAATGGTGCTATCTTTGGCGTTACTCTCGATATCTGCCACCATTTGTTGCTTAAGGTTGAGATCTTCGAATACCGCTTCAATAACAATATCGGTGTGATTAAAGCGAGTAAAATCTGTCCCACCAGAAAGCTGCAACATTTTGCTTTGTAATTGTGCTTTGGAGATGATTCGACGTTTTCTTTGCTTCTCAAACAGTTTGTAATTGTATTTGAGCGCATTAAGTACACCGTCGTTGGACACATCTTTGATTCGAACAGGCACTTTAGCTTTAGCCACGCTTACGTGACTGATCCCTGCGCCCATAAGGCCACCACCTAGTACCGCTGCTCTTGCAATAGGTTTAGGTTGAGCATCACTGCCGTGCTCTTTTTTCATCTCTGTGGTTGCAAAGAAGATCGAACGTAGCGCTTTTGACTCAGAGGTCATCACTAGCTCACCAAAACGCTCAGCTTCTTTCTTCTGACCTTTTTCAAAGCCCTTTTCGAGACCAAAGCGAATCACTTCCAAAATAGCGTCAGCTGCTGGGTAGTTTCCACGAGTTTTATCATTTGTCTTTTTAGCGGCTTGCTCAAAAATCACTTTGCGGCCTAAGCCCGTATTTGAGATTAGCTTCTCTTTGGTTGAGACCTTACGTTTCGCTTTTTTCTTACCCGCATGTTTTTCGACAAAGCTTTTCGCAACATCAAGCAAAACCGTGTGAGGAACGACCGCATCTGCCACGCCCAGTTTTTTCGCTTTCTTTGCTCGAAGCTGTTTGCCAGTAAGAATCATATCTAATGAAGGCAACAAACCGATCAAACGAGGCAGTCGCTGAGTACCGCCCGAGCCTGGCAATAGGCCAAGCTGTACTTCTGGCAAACCTAAACGGGTTTTGTCTGAATCACTACACACACGGTAATCACAAGCCAGTGCAAGCTCTAGCCCACCACCTAAACAAGGGCCATGAATAGCAGCCACAACCGGATAAGGCAGGTCTGAAAGCTGCTGGAACATTTGCTGTCCTTTTTCTGCCAATGCTTGCGCTTCCTTAGCACTGGTACAAGCATCAAGCATACGTACGTCGGCACCCGCAATGAAGTTATCTGGTTTCAACGAATGAACCACCAAACCTTTAATTGCCGCACCTTTCTCCGCAAGTTGAGCGAAGATCGCTTCCATTTCTTCAGCAAAAGCGGCTTGAAGGGTATTCATCTTCTCGCCTGGAACATCAATAGAGAGCCAAGCGATATCTTGATCATCAATAGATAAGTTAAATGCAGTTTTGTCGCTCATTACTCTACCTCCAGTACCATAGCTGCGCCTAAACCGCCTGCGGCACAGGCTGTATTCAATGCTAAACCACCACCTCTTCGTTGCAGTTCACGCAACGTTTGAGTGATCATACGCGCGCCTGTCGCAGCGAATGGGTGACCGTACGCAATCGAGCCACCTAACACATTGAATTTATCCATATCAATTTCGCCAATCGCTTTGGAGCGACCCAGCTTCTCTTTGGCAAATTTATCGCTTGCGAACATCTTAACGTTTGAAAGCGCCTGCGCAGCAAAGGCTTCATGCATATCGATTAACGTCAGATCTGAGAGCTCGATACCCGCGCGTTCGAGCGCCATCGGCGTTGCGTAAGAAGGCCCCATAAGCATGTCCTTCTCTACACCAATTGCAGAGAAAGCATAAGAGCGGATGTAGCCCATGATATCTAATCCTAGCTCCTTCGCTTTGCCTTCGCGCATCAACATGATTGCCGCAGCACCATCGGTAAGAGGCGTACTGTTGGCCGCGGTTACACTGCCGTACTGGCGGTCAAATGCAGGACGAAGTTTTGCGTAACCCTCAATCGTAGAATCTTCACGAATATTGTTATCTTTAGCGATCCATTTCTTATAAGGTTCAGGGAATGCCGTCATGACTTCCCCTTCTATCTTGCCATCATTCCAAGCTTGAGCAGCAAGAGTATGAGAACGGTGAGCAAGTTCATCTTGTGCTTGACGAGTAATACCATGCGATTTCGCCATTTGCTCCGCCGTTTGACCCATTGATAAGCCAGTAGAATACTCAGCGACAGCAGGCGGTACTGGCATTAAATCTTTCAATGACAGAGTTTTAAGAATATTGAGCTTTTGACTGAGCGTCTTGGTTTTACTCAGTGCTAGCAGGTTTGCCGCTAGTTTCTTCGAAACACCAATTGGCAGAACAGAAGAGGAGTCCGCACCGCCAGCAATACCGACATCAATGGTTCCCGCCATAATGCTTTCGGCAACGTTTACGGCTGATTGGAAGCTCGTCGCACAAGCACGTGTCACGCTGTAAGCATCGGTATTAATGTCCATCCCCGTTCCAAGCACGATCTCTCGCGCAATGTTTGGTGCTTCAGGCATTTGTACAACCTGACCAAACACAACCTGCTCAATCAGTTTTGGATCGATTTCAGTGCGAGCAAGCATATCACTCACGACCATTTTTCCGAGGTCTACCGCCGGGACTTGACTAAATTCTGTACTTTGACGTGCAAACGGTGTTCGCAATCCTGCGACAATCGCTACACGTTCTCCTGAGCGAGTTTTCACTTCCTGCTTGCCCATTGTTGCTCCTTAATAAGTAGAGGTCTGACCAGAATCATTGTAACGAGAATGTTAATTCAATCAAACGGTCGTTTGAATAAACGTGACTTACGACAGATTACGCTGCTTATCGGTCAATAGCGATAAATAACACTGGACTAAGAGATAACTTGATAAAATAGGTGTAACTTATAGGTAGAATGGTTGTCGTAGAGATTGCTGGCAAAAAAAAACCACACAAGACTGTGTGGTTGGAATATATAAAGCAATTAACTTACGCCAATTGAAATAATCAGTTTCCTGATTAGGAGAAAGTAAAGTCAGCCTTCAAAAGGAAGTGTCATCTTGCTCAACTTGTCAGTGTAAACACCGACTAGATGACAGGTGTTACTATAACCTTTCGAGTTGGCCAGATTTTGAAATAGATCAATTTTAAGTGGAATACTGGCGAACAGATGCTGTTATATTTCACTTCACCTATTCACAACATCAATTGCTACGCTTTTATTCAAGCGATAACTTTAGCTTGCTAAGAAATGAATGAGTACCACTGCTCCACTTATCGCAGTGACAACAACAATAAATTCACAGAGCAACGAGGGAGGCTCCTGTGTCAATCATCAATTTTTTTGGAAAGAAAAAGTCCAATGATCCGGTCAACTCGGATATGGACAGACAAAGAAAATACGAAGCGCTTGTCAGAGCTTATCACAGAGACTTATACAGGTACGCCTATTGGTTGTGTAAAGATCCAACCATTGCAGAAGACCTTGTACAAGAAACTTGCCTACGTGCATGGAAATCTCTCGATAGCTTGCAAGACGAAAAAGCAGCTAAATCTTGGCTTATCACCATATTAAGACGAGAAAATGCGCGCCGTTTTGAACGCAAACAGTTTGATCTGGTAGATATCGACGACCATGGCAACGATGCTAAGGTTTCTGATGATCCTCACCACCAAACACAATGGGTTCAAGCTCAGATCATGAAGCTTGAGGAAGATTATCGAGAGCCACTGTTCCTTCAAGTTGTGGGCGGATTCAGCGGCGAAGAAATCGGTGAGATACTCGGTCTTAATAAAAATACGGTAATGACTCGACTGTTTAGAGCGAGGAACCAATTGAAAGAGATGTTAGATTCAGAGAATACACATAGGGGGCAGCAAAATGGATGAATTAGAATTTCGCCGACGCATCATGTCCGATCCTAAACAAAGAGATAGTGAGATAAGTGCGGCGATAAAAGAAAGTGAACAAAACGCACAGTTCGCCGATGAAATCCTCGATCTCGACAAACAGATTGCAAAAGCAATGGCAGTCGATGTACCTGAAGATCTGGCTGATAAGATTTTATTTAATCAGACGTCCGTTGCGAGAGATAACGTCGTGCGACCTAACTTTGCTCGCAAAGCGATGGCAATGGCAGCTTCGGTAGCCTTTGTAGCAGGTTTGCTAGTTGGCCAGCTAAATTGGAGCAACCTGGTTGTATCTCCAGCGCAAGCGAGCTTGGCCACGACGGCGCTTCAGCATGTTGTTGATGAGAAGCCATTTATCCAAAATCTTGATGAACAGGTTAAATCATCACAAATCAACGCCAAGATGATGCCTTTTGACCACCAACTATCTGAAACCTTTCCGTACCATGTGTATTACTTAAACCACTGCGGCTTCGGCAAGTCGAATGCGCTACATATGGTATTCAGAGGGGAAAAAGGCAAAGTCACGTTGTTCTTAACTGGGATTCCATCTAACCAAACAGTCGACTTCAATGAAGATGGTATGGCCGGGGTTGTGGAACCAATGGGAGATACCAGCATGATCATCGTCGGTGACGAAGGTGAAGATGTGGCTAAGATCGCTGAAAGCATATCTAAAATCATCAAACCGATGATTTAACAAAATCGCAACAATTTGTGACCCACGTCATGGCTTGAACAATCTGTTTGAGCCATTTTCTTAGCACAAAATTAGAGTCAAGACTCTAAAAAGACGTTTTTTGCAGCATTTTCCTGCCAGATAACCATCATTTCCATAATTTTATCACCCTAATCGGCAATGGTCGGATTTCTATATCTTATACTTGAGTCTAGTATCAGCCACCACTGAGCTTTTGCTCAAATAATATCGTCCACTAGAGACGAACAAAAAGGAAAAAGCACAAATGAACAAGACGCGTCTGTTTAAAAAATCACTATTAGCAGTGACAATCGCAACAACTTCTCTAGCTTCGCAGCAAGCTCTCGCTGCCGGTTTTCAACTTAACTCTCAATCAGCAACGGGCCTAGGCCGTGCATTTGCAGGTGATGCTGTCATCGCGGATAACGCTTCAGTTATGTCGCGCAACGCAGCTGCAATGTCACTATTTGACCGTACTGAAATTTCTGTTGGTTTTAACGTTATTGACTCTAAAGTTGAGATCAAGGACGCTACTTATACTTCACCACTGCCTGGTAGCACTCCAACTTCACTAGATAACACAACGAATAACGCCACTTCTGTTGTTCCAAACCTCTACGTTGTTCACCCTGTGAATGAAAAGATTGCGGTTGGTCTAGGTATCTACTCAAACTTCGGTACTACTAATGAGTTTGATAGCAACTGGGGAACAGGAACTGGTACAACTATCCCGGCTACAAATACTTTGGTACCTGGTGCTGACGGATTTGGTGGCGTAACTAATGTAACCACAACGAATATCGCCCTGCTTGGTTCATACCGTATCAACGAACAATGGAGTGTTGGTGGTGGCCTAGATATCATCTATGGTGAAGGTGAGCTCAAGCGCCAATCAACAATGAATGTAGTGGGAGCAGGTATCCCTGCTGGAACAACTTCAACACAACAATTGATGGATATCGATGCATCTGGTTGGGCAGTTGGTTTCAACTTGGGTACTGTGTTTGAGCTAAATGAAAACAACCGTTTCGGTTTAAGCTACCATTACAGCCCTGAAAAAGAAGTTAGCGGTACGGTTTCTTACCAACAAAACCCAAACATTGGCGATTTAAAAATCCCACTGCCTGATATGTTTGAATTCTCTGGTTACCACCGCATTGAAGACACTAAGTTTGCCGTTCACTACAGCGTACAGTGGATTGGTTGGAGCGCATTTGACCGTCTAGCAACAACTAATGGTACTGAGATCAAAGAGTACAAGTGGAAAGACACATTCCACTACTCAATCGGTGGTACTTACTACGTCAATGAAAACTGGGAAGCGCGTGTAGGCTACATGTTTGATGAAGGTGTACAAGATGAGCTAACTTCGGTTTCAGTACCTGATTCAGACCGTCAGTGGTTCTCTGCTGGTGCGACCTACCACATCAACAAAGACCAAGCGCTTGACCTAGGCTTCACTTACCTAGTAGGTAAAGATAAGCAAGTTAATGATACGATTAGCACTGTTAAGCTAGATACTACAACTAAAGCAACAGCTATTCTATTTGGTGTTCAATACACGCACAAATTCTAAGCTCAGCTTACAAAACCTATCCAAAGGCCAGCGCGTGCTGGCCTTTTTCTTTTGGGCGAATATCTATAATCTCTAGGCTCCCTCAGCTCGATTCGCTTCACCATTCCAAAATTTCTAGCTTACACCCGTACTCCATAATCGACATTGATGCTACAAATGTTCGCTGAAAAATCAAAACATTAAGTTAACATCCAGTATTTACCCCTATAAAACCACGCAATACCTATATAAAACTCCAAAAAGCGTCGGTACAGTGTTTTTAATTTTTAAAGTAATAGCTCTAACTCTATGATCGCTCGACACAAATACTATCAGTTCAGCGAACATTACAATGAAAACGAATAAGACTCTTCTATCACTTGCTGTTGCATGCGGCCTAGTGGCTACCTCTACAAGCGTAAACGCAGCAGGCTTTCAGTTGGCAGAATACTCAGCTACAGGCCTAGGCCGTGCTTACGCTGGTGAAGCTGCGATGGCAGACAACGCAAGCGCACAGTGGCGCAACCCTGCTATGCTGACTTACCTAGAGGGTACTCAGATCTCAACTGGCGCGATTTATGTCAATCCAAACATCGACGTTAGTGGTCAGGTCAATCATCAAACTCTCAACAGCAGTAGCTCTGCTTCAGCAAATGATTTTGCTAACGATGCCATCATTCCAAACCTATACATTTCTCATCGCTACTCAGACAAACTGGCGGTTGGTTTTGCTTTAGGCACTAACTACGGTATGGAAACCAATTTAGGCACTGATTTCGCAGCCTCTCATTTTGGTAACGAAGCCAGCATTACCACAATGGAAGCAAACCTCAACCTAGCTTACAAAGTGACTGACGCAGTAAGTGTGGGTGGCGGCGTTCGTTATGTTATGGGAGAAGGTAGCTTCGGTGCGACTGCTCCAGCGACAAACATTGTTGGTCAGCACCCAATTACTAATGCCCCAATCTCAGTTGCTCAAGGTACAACACTAAAATATATGGAAGGTGACGACACCTCTTGGGGTTGGCAAGTTGGTACAGCTTGGCAGATCAATGACGCACACCGTCTAGGTTTTGCTTATAAATCTGAAGTGATGATGGACTTCGAAGGCTACGCAAAGGGTCTGACTTTCGGTAACCACAAACCAGGTAAGCTAGCGATCGCTCTTCCTGCGACTGCCGAGATTGCAAGTTTTCACCAACTGTCTGAGCAACTTGCGATTCATGCAAGTATTAACTGGACAGACTGGAGCTCTTTCAAGGAACTCAATGCGCAGTTTAACGATGGTAGCTCTGATCTAATTAAATCTGAAAACTGGGAAGACAACTACCGCTTTGCTTTAGGTACCACCTATCAGCTAGATTCAAAACTAGCGCTACGTTCTGGTATTGCCTACGATATGTCAGCAGTGTCTGATAAAAACCGTACTGCGACCATTCCAGAAACCGATCGTACATGGCTGAGTTTAGGTGCAACTTACCAAGCGACTAGGGCTCTTACGCTTGATGCAGGCTTTACTTACATCATTGCTAAAGATGCGCCAATTAACGAACCTCGCGACGCATCTGACCAAACAGCCGCGGCAATTGGTGGCGCATTCAACGGTGAAGTCTCGGGCAATGTATGGCTAATCGGCGTACAAGCTAACTACACTTTCTAATCAAAAGAACGCTATAGAAAGCAAAAAGGCTTGGTTTAACCCAAGCCTTTCTTCTATCAATCTATCGACGATTAAAACTCTTCTAAATACTCGTCCAAGTACTCTTCTTCTTCATGATTGTAATCATCTTTCTCTATCTCAGCATTGTAGTCTTGACGCTGAAGATAAGCGTCACGAGCCACTGCATACGGGTCAGGAGAATTGTCGAGTAAAGCTTCTTGATTAACTAAAGCGGCGCGAGTTTCCATCCCCTCTAATGCCCACTTACCTAGACCTGCCCAGAAGTTAAGTAAAGAAAGTGGCACATAGGTTTTGTCCACTAAATCAGCGGTTTCGCGCACAGTCCAAGGACCATATCCGGGCACCATCACGTAAGGACCATTGCCAACGCCATAATGTCCAATAGCATCACTGAATGATTTTTCGTTGTGATCGGTAATACCCGCTTCAGAAGCAATATCGATTAAACCTGCAACACCGATAGTGGAGTTGATCCAAAAGCGATTAAAGTGATCGAGCGCCTTTTCACCATTACCCATAATCAGATTGTTGACCATGCTCGCTGGTTCATCGAGGTTACCTAAAAAGTTGCTAATACCAGTTCGAATCGGCGAAGGGACATAATTTACGTACGCTAAAGAGACAGGTCGTACAAAATAAGGATCGAGGTATTCGTAGTTAATTGCCCACATTGAGCGGTTAAAGCTCTCCATAGGGTCATAGACTTCGGGATCGCTAAATGCAGATTCGTCTTCGGGCGCTGACGCACACCCGGCCAACCCGAGGGTTAGCAACAATATCCATATCTGCGGCTTTATTTTTTTCATTATTATTAATCCATAAAAAAAGGCCGGTAATGTTACCGGCCTTCGTCAACTCATAATCAATAACTATTAATATTGACTATCAATCATAACTTCAACTGGTTCGCCCATTCTAACGGCTTCGCTCTCACCAAACCAGTCCCCTTGTTTGGTTGCAACGTTGCCATCACTATCTATACGTACGCGCACCATCAAAGATTCAAGAGAAGAGAGCTTTCTATCTTCTATCATGCTATTGCCATCATCTAAGACAACGGTACGTGGGAAAGTTCCTAGCGGGTATCTTGCTGCCGCTACTGGCATTGGCGAACCATCAGCAGTATGAACCGAAACAATCAGAGAAGCGTTAGGATCAGCCTTAACCTCATCACCGAGTGTGATGCTTACCGAGACAGATTTACCTGTGCCGACTTGCTGACCCATTTGCTTCTGCGCGTTCTCGATACTTCTCGATAGCATTTCGTAACGGCTATCCTGAGGACCAATCATTTGCTGCATAATGCTCCAATAACGAACCGCTGCAGGATAATCTTTTCGCTCATATGCATCAAATGCCAAAAGTGAGAATACTCGCAAATCAACATAATCTTGCTGTACCAGCTGACCTAGCAGGCGGCGAGCCTTATCTTGATCGGTATCGTCTTGCGATAGCATTAGCGCTTGAGCATAGCCTAGCATCACATCAGGATTGTCCGACTCAAGGTTGTATGCCTTCTTCATCGCACCCACGGCTGTGCCGACATCGCGGTTAGCCAGTGCAATACGACCGAGTAGTAGCCAGCCAGTTGAATCATCTGGTTGATAGTGAAGACGTGTACGTAACGCTAAAGTAAGATCCTGCATTTCATCATCGCTAAGAGCCGTTCCATCTGGTGACATGAGCTTTTTAGATAATGCAGGTAAGTTAGCACTAACTTCCTGCCATTGCTGCACATCTTCAGACGCGCCAAACTTGAAGTACAAGCCATAAGACAGACCAATGACCAGTAGCGTAGAAGGAACAAGCACAGCCATTGCAGAGATGCTGCTCTCTTGCTTTTGCTTCTCTTGGCTTGGAATATCATCAAGCAGCGACTGTTTAAGATCTTCGATTAACTCTTGCTGGTCTTCAACTAAGCCTTCATCTGTCTCTTCTTCGAGCTCTTCTAAGCGGTCTTTGTAAAACGCTTTATTGAGTTCGTCACGAAGCTGCTCATCGTTGTTTGATTTCTTCTTGATAAAAGGTAGTGCAATCAGCAAAACGCTCACCGCAACTAGAATGACAGAAGCTATCCAAAATAGTGTCATTACTGCTTATCTCCATCATTCTTTTCATCAAGCAACGCTTTTAGACGTGCTTCTTTTTCTGAATCCCACTGCTGTTCGTCGTCTTCTGTAACGTCTACTTTGCGTTTGCGACTGCGAACTAGGATAAATCCAAACCCAAATAGCACGACGGCAATTGGACCAATCCATAAGATAGACGTTGCAATCGTGAATGGTGGATTATAGGTAACGAAGTTGCCGTAGCGAGCAATCATATAATCAATGATCTCTTGCTTTGATTTACCCTCTTTGGTCATTTCATAGACTTTTTCACGTAAATCGACCGCAAGTTCAGCGTTGGAATCAGCAATGGTGTTGTTCTGACACTTAGGGCAGCGCAGTGTATCGCCAAGCTCTTTAAACTGAAGCTCTTGCTCTAAAGAATCGAATTCGTGAATTTCAATCGCTGCATGCGCTGACATTGCAAAACTTAAGCTAGCCACTAGCGCAATCATCCATTTCTTCATGATTTCGCCTCCGCTAGCATCGCTTCGTACATCGGCTTAAGCGTTTCATTCCAGTTGCGGTCATTAACATCACCGACATGACGGTAACGAATAATACCATTGGCATCGATAAGGAAGGTCTCTGGCGCGCCATAAACACCCAAGTCTAGGCCTAACATGCCATTGCCATCGAACAAACTAATCAGGTAAGGGTTACCAAGATCGGTCAACCAACCAACGGCTTTATCGCGCTGGTCTTTGTAGTTCAAGCCGATGATTTTGACGCCTTGGTCTGCCAGTTCATTTAAGTATTGGTGCTCGGCATAACACGTCGGACACCAGGTCGCCCACACGTTTAGCAATAGCGGCTCACCTTTAAAGATCGCTTGGTCGTATAGCTTACCCGGTTCTGCTAAGTCTTCTAAACGAAACTCTGGAACCTCTTTACCCACTAACACCGACTCAAGTTTCGTTGGATCGTCGCCATGTTGGTTTTTAACTAGCTGGGTCGCAAAGACTGCGACCAAGCCCAAAAATGCCACTAAGGGGATAAATAAAAACTTCTTATTCATTATGCCTCCTGCTTCTTAGCACTTTTTCTAAAGCGATAGCGCTTGTCACTGATTGCGATTGCACCACCTAGTGCCATCAACAATGACCCAGCCCAAATCCAGCGAACAAACGGTTTGTGGTAAATACGCACCGCCCATGATTTGTTGTCATCAAGGCGCTCACCCATTGCGATGTATAAGTCACGAGTGAAACCACGATCAATGGCCGCTTCCGTCATCATAGAACGCGCTGTGGTGTAGAAACGTTTCTCTGCATGCAGAGTGTTGATGTATTTACCATCTCGCGTGATCTTAAAGTCCGCGATGTAACCATCATAGTTTGGACCATCTTTGTCACGAAGACCCTCAAAATGGAAATCGTAACCTTGAATCTGAATATGTTCACCTGGCGCTAAACGAACGTCACGCTCGATACTGTAGTTTTGCACCATTGCAATACCGATAACACTCACCGCTAAACCTAGATGGCCTAACATCATTGCCCAGTGACTGCGTTGTAACTTTTTAACACCTTCCATAAATGGATGACGGTGGGTCGCACGCTCGTACAATTCGAAAGCGTGTAAGCAGATGATCCACAGTGACATTACCCAGCCTAGGTAAGCCATAAATAGGAAGTGTTCAGAGAAGATAGTCACAAACACACCGGCTAGTATCAGTGAGATAACCCCTGAAATTAGCATTGGCTTCTTAAGCGCTGACAGGTTGTCACGCTTCCAACGGATAAGCGGACCGATACCCAATAGGAATGCAAATGGGATCATCAACCACGCAAATAGCATGTCAAAGAATGGCGCACCGATGGATACGGAGCCTAAACCAATCTGCTTATGCACAAGTGGTAGAAGTGTACCAACTAGCACCACCACAAGCGCAGCAATCAATAGAACGTTGTTAGCCAACAATGCGTTTTCACGCGACACTAGGTCAAAATTACCACGTACTCTTACCGACGCACCTTTCAGTGCAAATAGAAGTAATGAGCCGCCTATAACAAAGACTAGGAAGCCAAGGATAAACATGCCTCGCGATGGATCTGAAGCAAACGCGTGTACCGATACTAGAATACCTGAACGTACTAGGAAGGTACCTAATAAACTTAGCGAGAATGCAGAGATAGCTAATAGTACTGTCCACGCTTTAAATGTACCGCGTTTTTCGGTAACCGCTAATGAGTGCATCAAGGCGGTACCTGCAAGCCAAGGCATAAATGAAGCGTTTTCTACTGGATCCCAGAACCACCAGCCACCCCAGCCAAGCTCGTAATACGCCCACCAAGAACCAAGCGCGATACCTAAGGTTAGGAATAGCCAAGCTGCGGTTGTCCAAGGACGAGACCAGCGTGCCCATGCAGTATCTAAACGACCTGTCATCAGAGAAGCAATCGCAAATGAGAAAGCAACCGAGAAGCCAACATAACCCATGTACAGCATTGGCGGGTGGATGATTAAGCCCGGATCTTGAAGCAGTGGGTTGAGATCGCGACCATCAACCGGGAAGAACGGTAAAGTACGCAGGAATGGGTTCGAGGTTAGAATGATAAACAGTAGGAAGCCCACTGTGATCATGCCCATAACAGCAAGTACACGTGCAACCGATTCTTGTGGCATACCACGACTGAACGTCGCAACCGCGACCGTCCATGCTGCTTGGATCAATACCCAAAGCAGCAATGAGCCTTCATGCGCGCCCCAGACCGCGGTTAGACGGTAATACCACGGCAACTGGCTGTTCGAGTTACTCGCAACATAGTTAAGCGTGAAATCGTTGGTATAGAAAGCCCATAGCAAAATTGCAAATGAAACGGCAAGTAGCAAGAACATGCCCCAAGACAAAGGTCTGGCGCTATTCATTAGTAAAGTGTTGTTTTTAGACGCACCAACCAAAGGCAGAATACTTAGCAGTACTGCTAATGCCAGTGAGATGATCAGTGCAAAGTGACCAATTTCAGCAATCATTGACCGCTTCCTTGTTTTTGTTGTTCTGTGTATTGCAATGGTTCATGGGTTTTCTTCATTGCTTCTGCGATTTCTGGCGGCATGTACTCTTCATCGTGCTTAGCCAATACTTCAAAAGCTTCTACTGTCGTCGCATCTTTTAAAACGCCCTGAGCAACAATACCCTGCCCTTCACGGAACAAATCTGGAAGAATGCCGTCGTAAACAATCGTTACTGTTGGACCGACATCATGTAGATCGAACGATACACGTAGAGACTCAGAGTCACGCTTAACGGAACCAACCACAACCATACCACCAATGCGAAGGCGCTGACCGACTTCAGGTTTAGTCCCATCAGGTTTACCGTTAACAAGCTCTGTCGGGGTATAGAAAAGGTCCATATTCTGGTTCAATGCATACAGCATCAAACCAATTGTGGCACTGATACCGATAAAGATCGCAAGAACAATGCCGAGCCTCTTTTTACGTCTTGGGTTCATAATGTGTTCTCCAAATTTTTCGCCGCATCAATTCGCGCTTGTCTGTCTATTTTCGCTTGTACTTCGCCGAGGAGAGATTGACCTCTTCTCACACTCAATACCAACAAGACAATCATCACACCGAACGTGACACCAAATGCTGTCCAGACATAACCGGCATAGCCGCCCATGGCAAAGAAATCACTCAAAGATTCAAAATGCATGTTTAACTCCCTCTCTGAGACTTATCTGCTGCTAACTTGATCACCCAAGGGCGATGGCTCTCTTTGCTAATAATTTCATTACGGAAACGAATCATGGTGACGGAGGCAAAGAAGAAAGCAAATCCAAAAATGTTCAGTAGCAAAGGCCACAACATATTGCTTGAGATAGATGGTTTCTCAAACTTAGTAATGGTTGCGCCTTGGTGAAGGGTGTTCCACCACTCTACAGAGAAGTGAATGATAGGTAAGTTCACCACACCGACGATTGCCAAAATACCCGCCGCTTTTGCTGCTGTTTTTTGGTCATCAAACGCATGGTAAAGAGCAATAACACCCAAGTAGAGGAAAAGAAGAATAAGTTCAGAAGTTAAACGCGCATCCCATACCCACCATGTACCCCACATTGGTTTGCCCCATATCGCGCCAGTTAGTAGCGCAATAAAGGTGTATACCGCACCAATAGGTGCCATGGCAGACGCTGCCATATCTGACAAACGAACTTGCCAGACGATACCAATGAAAGCTGCGATAGCCATAGACATATAAACGCCCATAGACCAGATAGCAGAAGGCACATGAATATAGATGATTCGAAAGCTATCACCTTGCTGATAATCAGAAGGTGCGAAAGCTAACCCCCATACTGTGCCGACGGTTAAACACACCAGCGCCAGTACAGAGAACCAGGGCAAAAGCTTACCGCAAAGCTGGTAGGCTGATTCGGGCTTGGCATAAGGATGGAGCCATTTCCACATCGTCGTTCTCACTCTTACTTCAAGTTCGTTTAACTTTTTCGTTAAACAATTATTAGTTTTGTAATTTATAGAAAGGGGAATTTTCGTGCTTGATCAAAAACAACTAATTGACACTTACTCGTAGTGCAGCACTAATTGCAAACGGCGTGAGGGTCATCGCCCCCATAAACATAGCGCCGAGAATTGCTAACTGTCCGTTGTACGCCATCCCCAGTGACGCGGCATCAATCGCCGACGTCGCAAAAATCAAAATTGGGATATACAGCGGTAAAACGAGCAAACTAAGCAACACGCCCCCCTTTTGTAACCCTACTGTCAGCGCAACACCAATAGCTCCAATAAAGCTGAGTGTTGGCGTACCGACAAGTAGCGTCAATACCACGGCTAACCAAGTATTGAAGTCTAAAGACAGCAATATGGACAACAGTGGGCTTATCAGAATCAATGGCAAACCTGTCAAAAGCCAGTGCGCAATCACCTTTGAAATGACCACTACTGGCAAAGGGACAGGCATTAGCATCATCTGCTCCAATGCGCCATCTTGAAAGTCATCACGAAACAGACGTTCAAGAGACAATAAAGCAGAGAGTAACGCTGCAACCCAAACAATCCCCGCCGCGATCCTAGCCAGCAAGTTGGGCTCTGGACCGATACTTAATGGAAACAGCGTAATAACAATAATAAAAAACCACAGAGGGTTAAAAATATCGGCTTGGCGACGAAAGGCAATCAGCAGCTCGCGTCTTATAATACTATTTATGGTGCCGAGCATGATTAGTTACCTAGTTTTATTTTTCTGAGTTTAGGGTTATCCGCAAACATATCTTGGTGCGTAGTAAGCATGACAATACCACCGTTTTCTGCATGCTGAAGAAACAGCGACTCAAGCACTTTCACACCTTGCTTATCAATTGCAGTCAAAGGCTCGTCAAGAATCCACAATTTGTGATCACTTAGCCACAAACGTGCTAAAGCGACTCGACGCTGCTGCCCCGCAGATAACTGAGCCACGGGTACGTCTTCACGACCTGCAAGCCCTACCTTAGTCAATGCGTTATAAATAGTTTGTTTGTCGACAGGCTTACGTGAATGGATACTTAAATAGAAACGCAAATTTTCATAAGCGGTAAGCTCACGTTTCACACCAGTTTGATGACCAAGGAACAGTAGGTCTTGGTGGAAAGCATCTCGGTTGGATTCTATGTTCTCACCGTTCCAGTAAATCTCACCATTGTCGCGATCACCAAGTCCAGTGATGATGCGCAGTAGCGTTGTTTTACCTGTTCCGTTACGTCCTTCGACTTGAACTAATTCACCAGAATCTATGGTAAAAGAAAGGGATTCAAAGAGAATTCTTTCATCTCTTATTGCAGTCAGTTGAGATACTTCTAACATTTGCTATCACTAGATAAACTTCGAGCTAGTATCTTACCACAGCCTTTTAACCACAAAATAGAATTAGACCTATACGAATCACGAAACTAAGTAAGAATCTGTTAATATTCAAACATAAATCTTATTAACTACCACTAAATGGCTACATTCAAAAATAAAAAAAGTGTCCGAAGACACTTTTTAAGCAACCTATCTTTTGGCACTTCGTTTTTTTGCAGCAAATTTTTGCTGTGGAGGACGAGTTTCTAGAGGAGGGACTTTCTCTTTACCAGAGATTTTGTTTTGCAAAGACATCATCAGCTCAGCTTCGGCTTTTGGCAACTCACACTCTTGAATAAGCTCGTTGACGTCAGCACCTAGCTGAACCATCTTACTTGCCCTTGAGTAAAGGCGACCATCACTATCAGCTTGTTCTAGTTCTGTAATGCGCTCATTTAAATGCTGAATGATATCTTGCTGTTCACTGACCTTTTGACCAAGCCCAACAACCACTGAGCGTACTTCAAGTAATTGTTTATTCGCTTTTTGTAGCTCTTTGTCTAGATGACGATTTTGTTGGCGTAAATGCTCTGCTGAACGGATCTGACCTCGTTTAAGTCGAAACAAGGCTAAGCAGATAAACAAAAAAACTAACGCGACTGCTCCAGCCAAAACTGGAGCACTGGTCATCCAACTAGTGTCCATTATAGGTGAGCCATCTCATCCCACTCTTCATCAGTCAGTAGCTTGTTAAGGTCCACCAAGATAAGTAGCTTACCATCACGGTTACTAACACCTTGGATAAACTTAGCACTCTCATCGGTACCCACACTCGGTGTGGTATCGATTTCTGATGAACGTAGGTAAACCACTTCTGCAACGCTATCAACTAAGATACCGATCACTTGATGTTCAGACTCAATCACGATGATACGAGTATTATCAGTGATTTCACCTTCCATCAAACCAAAGCGCGAGCGTGTATCGATAACCGTCACGACATTACCACGCAGGTTGATGATACCGAGTACGTAGTCAGGTGCTCCAGGAACTGGCGCAATTTCAGTGTAACGAAGTACTTCACGAACCTGCATTACATTGATGCCATAAGTTTCTTCTTCTAGCTGGAACGTCACCCACTGAAGCACTTCGTCGTTCGACTGCTCTTTTCTTACTTCTACTTCATTTGTTTGAGACATACCTTATCCTCTCTAAGCCAAAATCGGCACAAATGTTCTATTTATCTAATGCTTTAACATCAAGTCCTGCATTAAGCATAGCTATCAATGCTTCAACGTGGATCAAAGCACACATTTTTTCTTTTACCATACCAGCAAGCCAAGGGCGTTTCCCTGCCGTTTCTCGCCAGCGTACCATTTCTGGATTTAATGCTTCAGTACCCATTAACTGCGTGGAAGCTAGGCCCCACATGCTTGCACCTAACATGACAATATACTGGTACTGCTCTTTATAACTGTCATCTTGCAGCTTCTCTGCCATCACCCACTTTGCAGTGTCAACGACATCGAGCTGAGCTTCACGACTGGTTTGTAAACCTAAGTACCAATCTGGGCGACCGATTAAATGGTTTAGTTCAGCGATTCTATGGATACCACCAAGCTCATCAAGCGGGACGGCAAACGTCACGCTGTTGACATCAAAGTAGAGCACTTGAAACTCGACATCTCTTTGCGTTGAATGCCAAACGCCAATATCGCTGCCACCAGCTTGTGTCTCTAGACTTGGCTCGATTTCGATGCTGGTATCGATTTCTACTTCTGGCTCAGCAATCGCTGGTTCAGTGATGACTTCATCAAGATCGGGAACTTCGACCTTAAATTCAGGCTCTTCAACCAATATTTCAGGTTCTTCAACCAATATTTCAGGTTCTTCAACCACCCAGTCTTGTATCTCTTCAACGGCAGTTTGTGTCTGAACTTGAGCGATATCAGCCGTGTTTTGCTCCATCACCTCTTCCAGTTCAAGCTCTGCAACTGGGTTGGTGCTTTCTAACTGCTCTAGAAGACGCTCAACATCTTCTAAATTGGGTACTTCAACTTCTGTTGTTGGCGCTTGGTAATAGCTCTTCTCAGCGACTGACTGAACCATAGGTTCAAGCTGATGTTCGCCATGCTCATCGTGAGCTTCAGCGACCAACTCCAGTTCAGGAGCTTGCTCTTGGTAGAGGTCGTTGACTTCGGCTTCAAGTGATTCCTCTAATAAAGCAGAGAAGTAATCATCTAACGCTTGTTCACTTGAAAGCAAAGATTGGTTAGTCATCTATCGCTAACCTCTCTAGATAAATCAACAACTGCTTATAAGCAAAGACGCCGCGGCTGCCTGATGCAAAGTGAGATACAGGCAAATGCTTTAAACTCGCATCTCGAAATTTAGTGTCGATTGGTACCGCAGATGACCACACCTGATTAGGATAATCTTTCTTAAGCTGCTGTAAGGTCTGCAACGATGCTCTTGTCCGCTTATCGTACATCGTCGGAACGATCGTGACATTGAACGACTTATTGCGTGACTTCTGCATGATAGCCAAAGTACGGATCATTCGCTCAAGACCTTTCATCGCCAGGAACTCTGTCTGCACGGGAATCAAAATTCGATCACTGGCGGCCAACGCGTTGACCATCATTACGCCGAGAATTGGTGGACAATCGATCAAAACATAATCGTAACGCTGTTTAATTGCCATCAACGCGCGTTTGAGAATTAATCCCATACCACTTCGGTTGCCCATCACTCTGTCTAGTGTCGCCAGTGACATATGTGCCGGGATCAAATCGATCCCTTCGATATCAGATTGCATCACAAGTGGCATCACGGTTTGCTCGGTATATTCCTTAAGCTGGAAAAGATCGAATAAACTCGCGGGCACGTTGTCAGAGTCATAGCCGAGATAAGTCGTCAACGAAGCATGAGGGTCAGTATCCACTAATAAAACACGCTTACCTTGCTTACTTAGCAACCCTGCTAAAGTAATCGTTGTGGTGGTTTTTCCAACCCCACCTTTTTGGTTTGCGATGCTCCAAACAATCATGGTTTACCTCTATGCTAGACCGACTTCGACTAACATACGTTCAGCAATTCTGTCTAACGGCAGATCCTCTGTTGAGATCCCCGCTTTTGCAACTGCTTGTGGCATGCCATAAACAACACAGCTTTCTTCGTCTTGAGCCCATATCGTTGAGCCGGCACCTTTTAGCATACGTGCCCCTTCTCGACCATCTGCGCCCATTCCTGTCAGTACCATCGACAAGACTTGATCAGAATAGATTTTCGCTGCACTACCAAAAGTGACATCAACACACGGCTTGTAGTTCATGCGTTCGCCACCATCAATAATGCGCAGTTTTGCCGAACCAGGACGTCCTTCAATCATCATCTGCTTGCCACCCGGAGCTAAATAAGCTACGCCAGGTTTCAATGGATCACCGTCAGCCGCTTCCTTAACCTGAATCTTACACAAGGAATTTAATCGACTTGCGAATGCCGCCGTAAATGTAGCTGGCATATGCTGAATAAGCACAATCGGATGAGGATAGTTTGCAGGTAACTTAGTGAGAATTTTTTGTAGCGCTACTGGCCCACCCGTAGAGGTGCCAATAGCGGTCAGTTGATACTTTTTACCACTCGATTTAAAACGTGTGGCTACTGTAGGCTTAGCGGTAGGAGCCGCTGGCGCCGGACGAAGAGACGAGCGAGTTGTCGCAGGTTGTGATGCTGGACGACTTGGTGCCGCAGGCTTTGGCATACTGCGGCGCATCATTGCACGCTTTGATGCAATTTGAATCACGCGCTGCTGAAGTAAGGTTACTGCCTCATCGCGGTTACGTGCGATATCTTCAAATTTCTTTGGCAAAAAGTCCAACGCACCTGCATCGAGTGCATCTAATGTTGCCTTCGCCCCATCATGGGTAAGCGAAGAAAACATCAAGATAGGCACAGGGCTTTTTGCCATGATTTCGCGAACTGCGGTAATGCCGTCCATAACCGGCATTTCAATATCCATGGTGATGACATCAGGCTTGATTCGCAGGGCTTTATCTACCGCTTCTTTGCCGTTAGTCGCAACATCAATAACTTCTAATCGCGCTTCAGAGTTAATGATTTCGCTCACTCGGCGGCGGAAAAAACTCGAATCATCGACAACTAATACTTTGATCGCCATATTTGTCCTTCTATATTTCGCGATTTAGATTCGAGAAGCAGCGGCATACTGCTTAAGCAAATCTGGCACATCTAGTATCAGTGCGATGTGGCCATCACTGGTAATGGTTGCACCAGCCATACCTGGTGTACCTTGTAGCAAGTTATCTAGTGGCTTGATCACCACCTCTTCTTGCCCAATGAGTGTATCGACGACAAAACCAACACGTTGGCTGCCGATTTGCACAATCACGACGTGACCATGTCCTTTACGTAACTCGACTTGACCTGCTTGAGGCGCCAGCCAGTTTTGTAGATAGAACAGTGGAATCGATTTTTCACGTACGATGATGGTCAGCTGACCATCAACTACGTTAGTACGGCTCAAGTCTAAGTGGAAAATCTCGTTCACACTTGCCAATGGAAGCGCAAATGGGTGCCCCGCTACACCAACCATAAGTGTTGGCAAAATCGCAAGCGTTAGCGGTACCTTGATGGTTATCTTGGTACCTTTACCCATTTCAGAGTCAATATCGATTGAACCGTTAAGCGTATTGATCGCTGTTTTAACAACGTCCATACCAACACCACGACCAGAGATGTCTGAAATTTGCTCTTTACTAGAGAAACCAGGCATAAAGATCAGGTTGAAACACTCTTTATCTGTTAATCGGGAAGCCGCGTCTTCATCCATGATACCGCGTTTAACCGCAATACCACGAAGCTTGTCCGGGTCCATACCGCCACCATCATCGACGATGGCAAGTTCAATGTGGTCACCTTCTTGCGAAGCGGAAAGAATCACTTTACCCGTTTTGGATTTACCTGCTGCGACACGAGCGTCAGGCATTTCAATACCATGGTCAACCGAGTTACGAACTAAGTGAATCAATGGATCGGCAAGCGCTTCAACCAAGTTTTTATCTAGGTCGGTATCTTCACCACGCATTTCAAGATTAATGTCTTTCTTCAAGCTACGTGCTAGGTCTCGAACGACGCGAGGGAAACGGCCAAATACCTTTTTAATTGGCTGCATACGCGTTTTCATTACCGCGCCCTGAAGATCCGCAGTAACAACATCTAGGTTAGCAACCGCTTTCGACATTTCTTCATCGTTGCTGTTTAACCCTAGGCTAAGCAGTCGATTACGCACCAGTACAAGCTCACCAACCATGTTCATAATGGTATCAAGTGTTGAAGTATCAACACGTACCGTCGCTTCTGCTTGCGGTTTCTTAGCTTGCGCTGCCGGTACAGCGGCTTCTTTCTTCGCTGGCGGCTTAGGCGCTTCTTTTGGTGCGGCTTTAGCTACTGGAGCTGGTTTTGGTGCAGGCGCAGCCTTAGGTTCAGGAGCCGGAGGAGGTGCTGGATTAGTCGCCGCAGGCTTAGTTGCCGCGTCTAGCTCTTCAATAGAAGGGCCCTTACCTGAACCATGAAGATCATCGAGAAGTTTTTCGAACTCTTCATCAGTCATTAAATCACTGTCACCGGCACCGGCTGCTGGAGCCGCAGGCGCTGGTGTAGATGGTGCCGCAGGCGCTGGTGTAGATGGTGCCGCAGGCGCAGATGGAGCTACTGGCGCGGCATCGCCTTTGCCCGGGCCTTGACCTGCACCATGCAGTTCATCTAGAAGTTTTTCAAACTCATCATCGGTAATATCACCGCTCATCTCGAGGTCTGCCGCAGGTGCGGCGGCCGGCGGTGGCGTGACGGCTTCAGGAGCGGCTTGACTGGCACCAGGCGCAGCGCCTGAACCATGTAGTTCATCAAGTAACTTCTCAAATTCGTCTTGGGTGATTTCATCAATAGACCCTGCTGAAACTTCCGTTTGAGGTGCTTCAACTGGTGCAGGCTCTTCGATAACAGGTTCTTCAACCACTGGTTCTTCTACCGCGGCAGGGGCATCAGCTACTACTTCATCTTCAGATTCTGGCTTACAAAGTCTATGTAATTCATCTAAAAGAGATTGTTCTGCTAGAGGAAGCGGCTCACGATCTTGGACGGCCTTAAACTGCTCATTAACCGTATCTAAGGCTTGTAGCATGGTATCCATTAGACTTGCAGTAACTGAGCGTTGTCCATTTCGCAAAATATCGAACACGTTTTCTGCACCATGACAGGTGTCAACGAGTTCGGTGAGTGCAAGGAATCCCGCACCACCTTTTACCGTGTGGAAACCGCGGAAAATAGCGTTGAGGAGATCTTTGTCTTCAGGATTGTTTTCCAGCTCGACCAACTGCTCAGAGAGAAGTTCCAATATCTCTCCTGCTTCGACTAAAAAGTCCTGTAGGATGTCTTCGTCTAAATCGTAGCTCATATGTTACCTCTAAAACCCAAGACTTGAGAGTAAGTCATCGACTTCGTCTTGTGATGAAACGGCATCATCCCTTTCTTGAGGGTTAAGGATTGGACCTTCAGGGTCCGTCGATGCTTTGTTCTTGTTATTCGTGCTTTCTTCCAGCTGACTCGAACCAAACGCTGTTAGTATTTCAACTAACCTACCTTCGACTTCGTCGACTAAGGTAATCACGCGGCGTATGATTTGACCGGTCAGATCTTGAAAGTCTTGAGCCATTAGAATCTCAGTCAATTGCCCGCGAAGTTCTGAGCTGTCTCCTTCAACCTCACCAAGTAGATCATCGATGCGGTGACAAAGTGCTTTAAACTCAGCGAGTTCAATTCGACCATGCATAAGCTCATTCCATTGAGGACGAACTTGCAGCAGCCCTTCATGGAGGTTATCCGCAATAGGCATACAGCGATCAACTGCATCCATGGTTTTATTGGCGGCAACCTCAGTTTTGTCAATGACGTATTGGAGGCGATCCCTTGCATCTGGGATTTCGTCATTGGCAATTTCACTCATGCGGTCATCCATGCTGAAATGTTTAATTGACTCATGTAAGTCACGAGTCAATTCTCCAATTTCTTGAAACATTGGATTCGAGTCGTTTTGGTAGATGTCTTTCACAAGAAGATCCGCTTCCTGTTGCTGACCAGCTTCCAACATCTCTACGAGTTGTTTTGCCTGTTCTAATGAAATCATTCTGAATTGGCCTTTAGCGCCTTAAGTCAATACCTTGACTTATAAACGTTCAAATATTTTATCTAGTTTTTCTTTTAGTGTTGCAGCAGTAAACGGTTTAACGATGTAACCATTTACACCTGCTTGCGCAGCTTCAATGATCTGCTCGCGTTTCGCTTCTGCAGTAATCATTAGCACTGGAAGATGCTTTAGTTCATCGTCTGCTCGAATATGCTTGAGAAGGTCAATACCTTGCATGCCTGGCATATTCCAGTCTGTCACGACAAAGTCGAACTCCCCTTTCTTGAGCATAGGTAACGCCGTTAAGCCATCATCCGCTTCTTGAGTATTGTTGAACCCAAGATCGCGAAGTAGGTTCTTAACAATACGACGCATTGTTGAAAAGTCGTCAACAATAAGGATTTTCATGTTTTTATTCAAAATTGCCTCCACTGAGTTCGAGATCAGTGATGTTTACTCATTATTTGTCCAAGCACTTAACTTTGTGCGTAGACGCTGCATTGACTGGCTTAGTATTTGGCTAACGCGTGACTCGCTAACACCAATCACCTCACCGATTTCTTTTAAGTTTAACTCTTCATCATAATAAAGCGAAAGTACTAGAGCTTCACGTTCTGGAAGCGATTTAATTGAATCTACTAGCGCTTTTCGGAAAAACTCATCTGCTACACCTTGGAATGGAAGGTTCTCTTTGTCGGTATCTTCGGGTGAAATTGCATCTTCTGAAACGCCCAGATCTTCTATTCCGACCAAACGAGAGCAGTTAATATCCGTTAAAATTGTATGGTATTGGTCTAGGCTAATCCCCAAATGCTGTGCAACCTCTGCATCAGTTGGATCTCTATTAAGTAAACCTTCTAGAGTAGATATTGCCTGACTAACCTCACGATTATGTTTATGTACAGAACGAGGTACCCAATCCCCTCGACGTATATCGTCAAGCATAGCACCTCGGATGCGAATGCCAGCATACGTTTCGAAACTTGCGCCTTTGCTACCATCGTAGTTTTTTTGCGCTTCGAGCAATCCAATCATGCCCGCTTGAATAAGATCTTCTACTTGGACACTTGGCGGCAGACGTCCTAGCAAATGGTGAGCAATACGCTTCACCAACACCGAGTATTTCTCTAAAAATGCTCGTTGGCTATCTTGATTCGCATACTGTTCATAGGTCAAAGCCTTATTCACCAAATGGTTCCTCTAGCATCTCAGGTCTATTTAGTAAGCGTTCTACAAAAAACTCAAGATGTCCACTCGGTGTTTTCGGAATTGGCCATGTCAGCGCTTTATTCGCTAAGGAGCCAATTGCGAGAGCCGCCGGAGATCTTGGGAACGCGTCTACAACAATCTTTTGTTTCTTAACAGATTGTCTAACTTTATCATCCAACGGAATACATGCTACGAGCTCTAGGCTCACATTCAAGAATCGCTCTGTGACCAAGGTCAACTTTGCGAACAATTCTCTGCCTTCTCGATAGCTTCTGACCATATTTGCAACGATTTTAAAACGTTGCACCTGATGTTCTTTGCTTAACAGTTTAATTAAAGCATATGCATCAGTGATTGACGTAGGTTCGTCACAAACTACTACAACAACATCTTGTGCAGCTCTAGAAAAACTCACAACCATGTCTGAAATACCCGCCGCTGTATCAATCAGCAAAACGTCCATTTCATCTTCTAAGCTGCCAAACGCTCGGATCAAACCGATATGCTGAGCATGCGACAGCTCGGTCATCGACTGGGTTCCCGACGTCGCTGGAATGATCCTAATACCATGCGGACCTTCTACAATCGCATCTTTAAGTTCACATTCGCCTGCGAGCACATGGCCTAGGTTACGCTTTGGCCGAATACCGAGCATTACATCGACATTTGCCAATCCCAAATCAGCATCTAGCACCATGACTTTTTTGCCTTGGCGAGCCATTGAGATAGCCATACCCAACGTTACGTTTGATTTACCAACACCGCCTTTACCACCGGTTACAGAAATAACCTTGGTCAATGATGGCTGTGTTAAGCGGCGTAATCCGCTTGCTTGGTCTTGTATCATATCTTTAGTCATAATCGTCCGCCGCCTAGAACCTCTCCGCTTCACTATTCCAGTAGTGAGGTTCATCATCTGTCGACTTCTCTAATAATTCGTTTGCTTTAGCGACCATGTACTTCGGTTGCGCTATTACAATATCTTCCGGAACTCGTTGTCCATTCGCTATGTAAGCAACGGGCAGAGAATTCTGTACAACGACACTGACAAATTCACCGAGACTCAGCGATTCATCCAGTTTAGTCATAATGCACCCTGATAGCGGTATGCGTTTAAAGTGATCTATGGTCTCTTGCAGTACTTTTCGTTGCGCCGTTGCAGGCAAAACCAAGTAGCTGTGAATCATTTCTCCACTTTCATGCATAAGCGTATCTAATTGTTCAGACAGCCTTACATCACGCTGTCCCATACCTGCTGTATCAACCAGAATTAGGCGACGATTTCTTAATTGATATATTACATCGGCTAACTCATTGGAATCTTTAGCGACTTTTACAGGACATCCCATAATTCTTCCGTAAATCGCCAATTGCTCGTGTGCACCGATACGATAGGTGTCTGTCGAAACCAGTGCTACGTTGTCTGATCCGTACTCCATCGCAGCACGTGCCGCCAGTTTCGCAACCGTTGTGGTTTTACCCACTCCTGTTGGGCCTAACAGTGCAACCACACCACCACGTTTTAAGATATCTTGGCGAGAAATAGGTATCTGGTCTGAAACCAAGCCAAGCAGCGCTTTCCATGCCTTAGTCGGTGGCGTATCTTCAGGAATATAACAGGCGAGCTGATCGGCTAGGTCAGAAGAGACACCCATACGCTCTAGGCGTTTAATGAGCATCGCGCGCAATGGCTCACGACGCTCCACCTCTTGCCACATTAAGCCTGAAACCTGATGTTCTAGAAGCTGACGAATCGACGTCATCTCTTCTTTCATCTCTTCTAGGTCTTCATTCGAGACTGAAGGATCTTCACGACGTTGACGCTCATAACGCGTTGGATCAAGTTTAGCTGCTGGCCTTTCAACTCGGCGATCTTCAGCAATTAAACGTGCTAATGGGGAATCTTCTTTAATCTGAACGTTTTCACGCGATTGGTCACGTGTCGCCGACTGCCTTTGAAGTAAGGCAGACAAAGAATCAGGGTTGTCATCGCGTTCCTGCTGCGAACCGTCTGCGCCATTGCTGTACTGTTTAAGCATACTCGCAAAGCGCTTGGTCATTGAGCGACCCGAATCCGCTTGGGATTGCAAGCTCACACGGTCGTCATCCAGTGCGCGTTGATTTGGCGTAGGAATACTGGCAGGTGCCTGGCGAGTATTATTGTGACGAGGGTTTGAGTTATAACCGTTGCTTTGACGTTTTGCTCCTTCAGCCCCATCAACCGCAGCGACAATTTCTACACCACCCGCGACTTTTTTGTTTGACATGATCACCGCGTCATCGCCTAACTCCCCTTTCACTTGGAGTAAGGCGGTGCGCATATCCTTGGCAAAAAATCGTTTAATCTTCAAATTAAGTACCGTATATCAACGCATTAGACTTAGTTTCCGACAGCCTGAACAATGCGAATTTGTTTCTCGTCAGGGACTTCTTGATAAGAGAGAACTCTTAGTGAAGGAATCGTGTTCTTAACAAACTTGGCAAGCGTAGAACGTAACACGCCAGATGTCAGAAGCACCGCAGGTTCACCTTTTAGCTCTTGCTCTTGAGTCGCTTGGCTTAATGATGATTGTAGTCGCTCTGCTAAGCCTGGCTCAATTCCCGCTGATTCCCCGCCAGAAGCCTGCATTGTCTGATGCAATATTTGTTCCAACTCAGGAATAAGAGTAATCACTGGCAACTCAGGCTCTATCCCATTGATTTCCTGAACAATTAAGCGTTTCAATGAGATGCGAACCGCAGCAGTCAGAATGTCGGGTTCTTGACTCTTACTTGAGTACTCGGACAAGGTTTGAACAATGGTACGGATATCTCGGATTGGTACCGCTTCATTAAGCAGATTTTGCAGTACTTTAACTACCACGCCCAATTGAAGCTGATCTGGTACAAAGCTCTCCACCAACTTAGGTGTGCTTCGACCAAGCATCTCAAGCAGATTTTGCACTTCTTCATGACCAATTAGTTGTGAGGCATTGTTGGTCAGCAACTGACTTAAATGAGTTGCCAGTACCGTCGATGAGTCGACCACGGTATAACCGAGCGCTTGCGCATGTTCGCGTTGCTCTTCGCGTATCCAAACCGCTTCAAGTCCAAACGCCGGGTCGATTGTTGGTTCACCTTCAATCATCCCGTAGACCTGTCCAGGGTTAATGGCGAGCTCCATATCTGGTCGAATTTCTGCTTCACCGACAGCTACCCCCATCAGGGTAATACGATAGCTGTTTGGTGTGAGCTCTAGGTTATCGCGAATATGCACTGCTGGAATTAAGAATCCAAAATCTTGCGATAGTTTTTTACGTACTCCTTTAACACGCTCCAATAACTCACCACCTTGGTCTTTATCAACCAGAGGGATAAGTCGATAGCCAACTTCTAAACCAATGATATCGACAGGTTGAACGTCATCCCAAGAGAGCTCTTTGGGTGTCGCCGTTTCTTGTTCGGTCGTTGCGGGAGTCGCCGGTTGCTCTGCTGCTTTCTTCTGCTTGCGGTAAATCCAGTAAGCACCGCCACCAGCAATAATGGCTAACAACAAGAACGCAAAATGTGGCATTCCCGGGACTAAGCCCATCACGCCAAGAATAGCAGCGGTAATCATCAAGGCTTTCGGGTTGTCGAACATTTGGAAGACAACCTGCTGTCCCATATCTTCATCAGTGTTTTGGCGAGTTACCATGATCGCCGCACCGATTGAAAGTAGTAACGATGGAATTTGGGCAACCAAACCATCACCAATCGTCAATAGGGTGTAGATTTGAAGCGCTTCTTGAAAGCCAAGGTCATACTGGGCCATACCGATGGATAGGCCGCCGATGATGTTGATAAACAGAATCAAGATACCGGCAATCGCATCACCTTTTACGAATTTTGAAGCACCATCCATCGAGCCGTAGAAGTCTGCCTCTTTGGTCACTTCTTGACGACGCGTTCTGGCTTGGTCTTGGTCAATCAGTCCGGCATTTAAGTCAGCATCAATCGCCATCTGCTTACCCGGTAAGGCGTCCAAGGTAAAACGTGCGCTAACTTCAGAGATACGTCCTGCACCTTTGGTCACAACCATGAAGTTAATGATCATCAAGATCAGGAAGACCACAAGACCCACTGCATAGTTACCACCAATAACTACGCTACCAAAGGCTTCAATTACTTTACCAGCGGCACCTGAACCTTCATGACCATAAAGCAGTACCACACGCGTTGACGCTACGTTTAACGCCAGACGTAAAAGTGTCGATATCAGCAGTACGGTAGGAAATGCTGCGAAGTCGAGGGGTCTGCGGGTGTATACCGTCACCAACAAGACAACCATGGCTAAAGCGATATTGAAGGTAAAGAATAAGTCGAGCAAGAATGCTGGAATTGGCAAGATAACCATTGCCAATGTAGCCAATACCATGATCGGAGCGCCAATCGCAGGCATCGCTCTTTGAGGAATTGGTGGTAACTTGTCCGCAAACGGCAAAGAAAACTTCATAGTTGAGTAGCTACAATAGTCGGAAAAAAGAAGAACTTGGACTAGCTATGCAATATCCAGTCCATCTACTCTGTCAAATTAATGGCTGACTGAGGATTCAGCGTAATGAAGAGTGGCTTAGCAGGGAGGTAAGCTTTCCCTGCCAAACGCAACAATTAGGGTTGAATATTGAACAAAATCTCACCAGAGCGTTTTTCTGGCGAATATTCAATGCAGGTTAAACCTGAAGTGGGAAACATAGGCGGATGAATGTCAGCGACAAACTCGGCGGTAAGATAGCCGACTAACGGAAGATGCGATACCAACAAGATCGTTTGGTATTGGTGAACATCGATAAGCGCCGATACATAGTCCGCAACCGGCTCTGATTCACCGTAAGGCGTAATGTCTTCACATGTTTCTACTTGCTCGGATTGAAAACAGTTCGATATTTCTTGCCAGGTCTGCTGAGCGCGAACATAGGGGCTGACTAACACTTTATCGAACTGTGAAAAACCTCTCTCCGCACAAGCACGGGCTACCGCGACAGAGGCACTCCTACCATTTTGAGTGAGCTCTCTTTCGGCATCTGATTGGGCAAAATGCTCGGCTTCTCCATGACGCATGATGAAAATTTTCATGGCATATTCCTAATACTATCCGCCGTCGTTTTAATGCGGAATATTGTTGTCTCACTGTTTATCTACAGCGTAATTATTATTGAGCGGAAAATTATAAAACCGCTAAATTTTCGTTGAACTGTAAATAATTATATCAATTCTTTGAGCAAAGACCCTGACTTTCTTAACACTATTTAAAGTCAAATTGTTAACTATCGTTAACCCATTTTGCTCATATTTCTCAAACAGATAGTTTGCAGTCGCCCATATCCGAGTCATAATTACTCTATTGTCTATAAGACCACTTCATAAGTTCGGAGAGTGTATTGTGCACATTAGTCCAAATGATACGAACCAGTACCGTTACCTCACCTTAGCTAACGGTGTGCGGGTTTTACTAATTCACGATCACAGTGCGCAAAAGTCCGCAGCTGCATTAGCAGTGAATGTTGGTCACTTCGACGACCCAGCCGATAGAGAAGGCCTCGCCCACTATTTAGAACACATGCTATTTTTGGGCACAGAAAAATACCCTAAAGTGGGTGAGTTTCAAAGCTATATTAATCAACACGGTGGCAGCAATAACGCATGGACGGGCACTGAACATACCTGTTTCTTTTTTGATGTCTCGCCGAGCGCATTTGAACCAAGCCTTGATCGTTTTAGTCAGTTTTTTACTGCGCCTCTTTTTAACTCAGAGGCACTAGATAAAGAGCGCCAAGCGGTCGAATCTGAATACAAACTAAAACTCAACGATGACTCGAGAAGGTTGTATCAAGTCCACAAAGAGCTGGTTAATCCTGTCCACCCTTTCAGCAAATTTTCAGTTGGTAATTTAGAGACGTTGGCTGATAGAGATGGGCAATCGATTCGAGATGAGATTGTCAGCTTCCACTATGAGCAATACTCCGCCGACTTAATGACGCTCACATTGATTGGTCCTCAAGAGCTGGATGAGTTAGAAGCGTGGTGCCACGAAAAATTCTCGGCAATTCCTAATCATGAACTATCAGGGAAGTGTATTACTGCGCCTTATACCGACAAGCAATCAACCTCAATCTTAGTTAATGTCGAACCGGTCAAAGAGATTCGTAAACTCATCCTGACTTTCCCAATGCCAAGCATGGATGAGCACTACCAATCGAAACCGTTGTCTTATTTTGCTCACCTACTCGGTTACGAAGGTGCTGGAAGCTTAATGTTGGTGCTCAAAGATAAAGGCTGGATTACCTCTTTATCTGCCGGAGGAGGCACAAGTGGCAGCAATTATCGTGAGTTTACGGTCAGCTGCGCACTCACTCCACTTGGTCTTGATTACATAGACGATATTACTCAAGCGGTCTTTAGTTATATCTCTTTGATTGCAGAAAACGGGTTAGATGAGTGGCGTTACCTAGAAAAGCAAGCGGTTCTAGAGTCCGCATTTCGCTTCCAAGAGCCAACTCGTCCTCTCGATCTGGTGAGCCACTTAGTGGTCAATATGCAGCACTATCAAGAGCAAGACATCGTCTACGGCGATTTCATGATGAAGCGCTACGATGAAACACTGCTTAAGTCGCTGCTTGACTACTTTTCTCCAGCCAATCTGCGTACAACGCTTATCGCGCATGGCTATGAATATGATAAAACGGCCAAATGGTACTTCACCCCTTACTCAGTGACAGAGTTTACTCAACAACAAAGGGAGCACTACCTTGAGCCAAGTCCATTAGCGTTCGAACTACCTGAAAAAAACCCGTTCATTTGCTACGACCTTGACCCTAAAGAACTAGAGATTTCCCATGCAACCCCTCAAGTTTTAGAAGAGCTGCCAGGGTTTAAGCTTTGGCATCTACAAGACGATGAGTTTCGTGTACCAAAGGGCGTCGTTTATATCGCAATAGATAGCCCACATGCGGTAGAAACCCCTCGAAACATCGTCAAAACGCGCCTTTGTGTAGAGATGTTTTTAGACAGCCTCGCTGCTGATACTTACCAAGCAGAGATTGCCGGGATGGGTTACAACATGTATGCCCATCAAGGTGGTGTCACTCTCACAATATCGGGTTTTAGCCAAAAGCAGCCTGAGTTAATGAAACAGATCTTAGAGAGGTTCGCTAAGCGTGAGTTTAGTAGCCAGCGATTTAACACCATCAAGCAGCAACTGCTAAGAAATTGGCGCAATTCAGCTCAGGATCGTCCAATTTCACAGCTTTTCAACGCATTGACAGGTATTTTACAACCCAACAACCCTCCCTACTCCGTCTTAGTTGAAGCCTTAGAGTCAATAGAGGTAGATGAATTAGCGAGCTTTGTTGACGCGATCTTGGCGGAATTACACGTCGAAATGTTTGTCTACGGCGATTGGACAAGAGCAGATGCACTGTCACTCGGCAACACACTCAAAGATGCATTAAGAGTACAAGACCAGCAATATGAAGAAGCCCTGCGCCCACTTGTTATGCTCGGCAAAAACGGTTCATTCCAACGAGAAGTCTTCTGTGATCAGGAAGATTCAGCCACTGTACTGTATTACCAGTGTGACGATACCAGTCCCAAAAGCATCGCTTTGTATTCCTTAGCCAATCACTTGATGTCTGCGACCTTCTTCCATGAGATCCGAACCAAACAGCAGCTTGGCTACATGGTTGGTACGGGGAATCTGCCATTAAATAGGCACCCGGGAATTGCACTTTATGTTCAGTCACCAAATGCGGCGCCGATTGATCTTATCAGTTCCATTGACGAGTTCCTCAACGCCTTTTACATGGTGTTGCTCGAGCTTAATGAATACCAATGGCATAGCAGTAAACGAGGTCTGTGGAATCAAATTTCGACCCCAGATACCACTTTACGTGGGCGCGCCCAACGCTTATGGGTGGCGATTGGTAATAAGGATACGGAGTTCAATCAGCGGGAAGTGGTGTTAGAAGAGTTAAAAGCATTAACCCGCACCGACATGATTCGTTTTGTGGTTAACGAGCTTAAGCCAAGAACAGCTAATCGTCTCATTATGCATACTCAAGGTAACGCGCATCATGAATCAGAGAAGCTAAACCTTGGTTTGGAGATAGGCTCAATTGAAGAATTTCAATTGAGACCTAAAGATATTGAACTTGGCTAATCGCTATGTGATTTTGCAGGCTTAAACAGCCTGCTCAGACTCAACAATCTTTTTCAATGAATGGGGGTGGAGCTTCATGCACACCCCTTGCCATTTGAATGCCACCGTCGGGTTATTCAGACGCTCACCTTCCCCTTTCGGGCTTGATAGCTTAGTTTTGATGCCGAGATCTGACAGCCTCTCCCACTGAGTCGCAAAATCAGGGAATTGTTGCATGAGATCCGCTAGGTACTCCTCTGCGGTTTGCGCCGTTGAAGGCACAACAAACTCAACGTGTTCCCAACCCTGTTTTGGGTAAAACTTCCCTTGTGCTGGATAAGGCAACTCCAAACACTCAAAACTCCAACCGTGACTTTCAAGCGGTGTATCAAACGCAATAACAACAATAGGTCGGCCATTGATCTGTGCTTGTGAGATAACTTGCCCATACGAGCTCCACTCCTGATGTGCTTGCATAGCCAAATCTGGCTCATTAATGCGCATGGCGATGTGATCAGCTTGATACTGAGATAACTCTAAACCAAGCTTGTCAGCAAGCGTCATGATTTGAGAAATGAACTCAGGCAGGTCTTGCTGCATTTGCGATGGCAAAAGCGCAGCTTGCTGTAATTGACTGGTCATCGAACTTTCCTTTCAGTGCTAATGCGTGAATGTTACCGTTCAATGATGCACAGTACCAGCAGTGACAGCATCCATAAAAGTGTGTCACCACTAAACCACTCATATTTCGAAGATAATGGTTAATAGCTGAACCATATAGTTCAACGTAAAACAATGACATTACCCGGACTTTTCCAATCTCTAATGCTGCTATATTTCGTGCCGTTTTTATTCATCAACTTTTGCTACGAGATTGCAATCATGTCTTTTAAGAAAACTCTTTTGGGCGCTGGCCTTACCCTTTCTGCTCTTACTCCATTTGCGGCCCTATCGGCACCTGGGGATACCTTTGAAATTAAAGGTGGCTTCGATTACTGGTCAGCGGAAGCAAAAGTAGATGACATTAAAGCGGGTGAACGCCAATCACAGTATTCATACTACGTCGGTTTCGAACACTTTGTTCCGCTAATCCCTAACGCAAAAATCCGTTCAACAAACGTAAAATCTGACAAGTTTGATATGTCGTACCGCCAAGTTGACTACATTGCTTACTACCGTTTGATCGACACTAATATGATCGGCGTTGACTTCGGTCTAAACATGCAACATTTTTCTGGCGTAAAAGATAATGAGTGGCAACCGGCTGCGTACGGTGATGTAGAATTTACCATCCCAGCAACACCAGTCACCTTGTACTCAACGGTTTCTGCGGGTCGTTTTGACGGCACCAAAACTTTTGATGGTGAAGCTGGCGCAAAATGGACCATCGAAATGGGCCCACTTGATCTCGGCTTAAAGGCGGGTTACCGCGTTATGGATAACGAGTTTAAGCATAAGACAATTAAGGAAACCAACATCCGTATGGATGGTTACTTCATGGGTGCAGAACTCAAGTTCTAATCGCTTAGCTCGGCTTAAAACAATCTCAAGACGGCTCTTTTGTAGCCGTCTTTTTCGTTCATGTGCTCCAACGAGTAAAAACATGGGCAATTAATATGCAGAAATTCGCTTAATTCATGAATTTTATGCATAAAATCAAACTGTTCACGTTTGGTTGGTAACCCAGTTCTTTATGCTTTCAACAGCCATTCCTCTTGAATGATTTAGTCAAAACGTTAATTTTTTCCTAATAGTAACAAGATCATCAGGAAAAGTAGTAAATTTCCCAGTTCACTCCCTATAAGAGAAGCAATAAAGTTGCTATTATGTGCGCCAAATTTATGAACTAGATCGAGATATGCATTCACTCCACTTGGTGGATATTATTCATGGTTCCACTCGAAGAATCACCCGAATAGTAACGAATGCATAGCTAACCAATTCCCAAGAATTGAAGGAAGCGCGTGTGAATATCCAAGCACTTATTAATGACAAAGTTTCTCAGGCTTTAGAAGCCGCTGGTGCACCTGCAGGCAGCCCTGCAGCCGTTCGCCAATCTGCAAAACCTCAGTTTGGTGACTACCAAGCAAATGGTGTGATGGGCGTTGCAAAAAAACTAGGGACTAACCCACGCGAATTCGCGCAAAAAGTATTGGATGTTCTAGACCTAGAAGGTATCGCGAGCAAAACAGAAATCGCAGGCCCTGGTTTTATCAACATTTTCCTAAGCGAAGAGTTCCTAGCGAAACAGGCTGATGTAGCCCTAGCAGACGCTCGTTTAGGCGTTGCAGCAGAAGAACAAAAAACGATTGTTGCTGACTACTCTGCACCAAACGTTGCTAAAGAGATGCACGTAGGCCACCTACGTTCAACTATCATCGGTGATGCTGTTGTTCGTACACTAGAATTCCTTGGCCACAAAGTTGTTCGTGCTAACCACATCGGTGACTGGGGCACTCAGTTCGGTATGCTTATCGCAAACCTAGAACGCGTACAAAAAGAGTCTGGTGAAGTTTCAATGGAGCTTTCAGACCTTGAAGCCTTCTACCGTGAGTCTAAGAAACTATACGACGAAGACGAAGAGTTCGCAGTAAGAGCACGTAACTACGTTGTAAAACTTCAAAGCGGTGATGAATACTGCGCTGAAATGTGGAAAAAGCTTGTTGACGTTACTATGGTTCAAAACCAACGTAACTACGACCGTCTAAACGTCTCTCTAACTCGCGATGATGTTATGGGCGAAAGCATGTACAACGACATGCTACCTGGCATTGTTGCTGACCTTAAACAGCAAGGTCTAGCGCAAGAAGATGACGGCGCTCAAGTTGTGTTCCTAGATGAATACAAAAACAAAGACGGTGAAGCGATGGGTGTTATCATCCAGAAGCGTGACGGCGGTTTCCTATACACCACGACTGATATCGCTTGTGCTAAGTACCGTTACGAAACACTAGGCGCAGATCGCGTACTTTACTTTATTGACTCTCGTCAGCACCAACACCTAATGCAAGCTTGGACTATCGTTCGTAAAGCAGGCTATGTGCCAGAAGAAGTTTCTTTAGAGCACCACGCTTTCGGTATGATGCTAGGCAAAGATGGTCGTCCATTTAAGACTCGTGCAGGTGGTACAGTTCGTCTTGCTGATCTTCTTGATGAAGCAGAAGAGCGCGCAATCAAGCTAATCGAATCTAAGAACGCTGACCTAGACTCTGAAGAGAAAGCAAACATCGCGAAAACGGTGGCTATGGCTGCGGTTAAATACGCTGACCTATCTAAGCACCGTACCACTGACTACGTGTTTGACTGGGACAACATGTTGGCATTCGAAGGTAACACGGCACCGTACATGCAATACGCCTTTACTCGTGTTTCTTCTATCTTCGCTAAGGCTGGTATCTCTATGGATGAGCTATCTGGCGAGATCAAAGTAACCGAAGAGAAAGAGAAAGCGCTGATTGCTAAACTTCTTCAATTCGAAGAGGCGGTTCAATCTGTTGCTCGTGAAGGTCAACCGCACATCATGTGTAGCTACCTATTCGAGCTAGCGGGTCAATTCTCTAGCTTCTACGAAGCATGCCCGATCCTAAGCAGCGAAGATGAGTCTGTGAAGCAAAGTCGCTTGAAGCTAGCCGCTTTAACAGCGAAAACAATCAAGCAAGGTCTATCTCTACTAGGTATCGATACGCTAGAGCGTATGTAAGAGCTAGAGAGCTAGAGAGCTAGAGAGCTAGAATGACGAAGGTTGGCGTGAGAGCGTCAACCTTTTGTTTTATTTGGCGTATACTAATCGAAAATAGAGACAAACGGATACTAACTATGAGTTTTGAACTGCACCCTCAACTCGCTAAAGATACCACTGTGATTGGTCAATTCCCTTTATGCCTTGCTCTACTGCATAAAGACAAGGCTGTACCTTGGGTTATCCTTGTACCTAAGCGAAGCAACTTAAAAGAGTTACATCACTTGCCAATGAAAGAGCAGCAACAGTTCTTGTTAGAGTCACAAGCGGTAAGCCAAGCGTTAGAAGCCACATTCCAACCTGACAAGCTCAATCTTGGTGCGCTTGGCAACATGGTGCCTCAACTGCATATTCACCATATCGCTCGCTTTAAAGATGACATCGCTTGGCCTGGTCCTGTTTGGGGTAATACAGGCGGTCAATTCCGTAGTGATGAGGAGCAAGCGCAGCTTTTGGGCCGAATTAAAAATGTTCTTTCATTGAGCTCGATTTTCTCTCCAGCGTAACTGCTTATTCCCAAACGCGTATTAAAAAGCCGTTCTATCTAGAACGGCTTTTGCTATCACAAACCACCTACATGGTGACATTGAGAGCTAAGGCATCGGCTTTCACTTTAGCGTATCTGATACGAGTGACTTTGTGTGATGCATTGGTATCGATAAATCGCGAGATCTTTCCCTTCTTAATCCACACTGAGAGCATCGCATCAACACCATCTTCACTCATCGCGAATTTCTTCGCTAGTTCACGACGAGAAATGCTTCCGTTCTGATCAATACACTGCTTTAGCTCAGCAAGAATCATGCGGTTTGTACCTCTAAAACTTGGCTCTGTTTGCTACCCACGGACTTAAGAATTCGGTAAGTCGCAAAACTCACTAACAAGATACCTGCTATCCACGCTGAACTTGTAGCAGGGTGATCAGCAAAGTGAGTAACTTGGTAATAAAGCGCCGCCCCCCCGTAAGCTAAGCCCATCGTCCATACCGCAATAAAACGCGCATATTTCTGACCAAACTCACGTACGTAGGCACCCATAGCGGCAACACAAGGCGTGTAAAGCAAGATAAAAATCAGATAAGCAAATGCCGCATTGCTTGAAGCAAAATAGCCTTTCAAGTTACCAAAGATAGACGCATCTACTTCTTGCTCTTCTGCAACCGCTTGGCTGTCAGTCAAGTCGCCCACTTCAATACCCAGTGGATCTGAGTAGCTTAGCCCTGCTAGGTTATCTGGAATAGACATTACGGCTTCTTCTAAGCTCGCCATTAGGTCGTATTCACCACCTTCCTCTTCGCTTGGCGCATAGAGACTATTCAAAGTACCGACTACCGCTTCTTTGGCAAAGATACCCGTGATGATACCCACCGTGGCAGGCCAGTTGTCCTCTTGAATACCAATTGGGGCAAATACAGGCGTAACAATTTGCGATGCTTTTGACAGCACTGAGTTTTCGCTATCTTGGTTACCAAATGACCCATCTGTACCAACCGAGTTTAGGAAGCTCAGAATCGTCACAACCACGACGATGGTTTTACCCGCGCCCAATACAAAACGCTTCAGCTTTTGCCAAGTTTTAATCACCACATTGCGCATCGTCGGCAGTTCATAGTCCGGCATCTCCATCACTAGGCTATCACTTGAGCCTGGGTACAATGTCTTCTTAAGTACTAAACCCGTAAATACTGCAGCAACAATGCCTAATAGATATAGTGCGAAAACAATGTTCTGACCACTTTGTGGGAAGAAGGCCGCGGCAAATAGCGCATAAACAGGGAGTCGAGCACCACATGACATAAATGGCGCCATAGAGGCAGCAAGCTTTCTTTCACGCTCTTGATCGAGCGTACGTGTCGCCATAATCGATGGCACGTTACAACCAAAGCCTAGAACTAATGGAACAAAGGCTTTACCCGGTAGACCAATTTTCTGCATTACTTTATCGAGCACAAATGCCGCGCGCGACATGTAGCCAGAGCTTTCCAGTACCGCTAGGAACAGATATAGACAAGCAATCACAGGAATAAACGTTGCCACGGTTTGGATACCGCCGCCAACACCGTCAGCCAATAAGGTCACTAGCCAAACTGGCAGATGGTCATCAAGTAGGTAATGTCCACCATCAACCAGCAAAGCGCCGACACCAATATCGAAGAAGTCGATAAAGGCGCTACCAATATTGATAGAGAACATAAACATCAGATACATGACAACAAAGAAGAAAGGCACACCGACCCATTTATTGAGAATGATGGCATCCACTTTCTCTGTGAAGCTGTGGCTTAGTTTACCTTCGCTGCGACGCACTTTCTGGCACTGCTGGTGAAGAAAAGTATATTTCACATCTGCAACCAGTAGATCGATATCTAGCTCAACTTTCTGCTGCTCCGCTTTTACGATCATTCGGTCAGATTCCGCTAGAGAGTTTACAACCAAAAGGTCGTTTTCAAGTGCACGAATCGCCAATGCTCGCGCCGATACTTCAGATTGCGATTTGAAGATTGGCGAGATAGTTTCAATTGCCTGCTCAAATTCTGCCCCGTAGTCTAGGCGGATTTCATTCAGTGCAACACCTTGTACCAACGCTTTATGTAGGCGGTCCTTAAAGGATTGAACTTGAGATTTGTTGTTGGCAGAGATTGCCATCACTGGGCAACCTAGCACTTTTTCAAGCGCTTTAATGTCGATGGTCTGACGCTCACGCTTTAGCGCATCCATCTTATTAAGTACAACAACCATAGGGCGGCCAAGCTCACGCAACTGTAAAGTCATATATAAACTGCGTTCGAGACAAGTGGCGTCGACAACATTAATAATTAGGTCTGCGGGATGGGTTAGCACTGCTCTTGACGCAATAGACTCATCAATACTATTACCATCATTGCCGCTGTCTAAAGCATAGATACCCGGAAGGTCGGTAAGCAAAAAGTCGTCGCTAGAATGAGAGTACTTACCTGTTTTCTTCTCGACAGTGACCCCTGCCCAGTTACCTACTTGCTGCTTGGCGCCTGTTAAGCCATTGAAGAGTGTCGTTTTACCGCTATTAGGGTTACCAACCGTTAGAATTTTGTACTCCATTAGTTCGCCTCCACTGTAATTGCATCGGCAATGTTAACGCGGACAGCAAGCGAAACTCCGCGAACTTCGACTTGTAGCGGGTCACCCATTGGGGCTTTGCGAATCAAGGTGACCGGAGTTTGCGGCAAAAGCCCCATCACCATCAGTTTTTTTCGTACGTCATTAGAGAGCTCTGAGAAACCAGTAATAGTGGCTACTTGCCCTTGTTGTAGTTGTGAGAGTTTCATTGCGAGACCAGTTATTTATAATGAGAAGGATTGTTATTTATGCTTACAATTTTATCTTCAACTGTTTTAGCAGATCTTGCCTGAAATCAATGTTTCCAAGTTTCGATAGAAGCGTTGAGAATATCTGACTCAATTTATCGATTAAGAGGTTATAGACGGCTCTTGTGGTCGCTAATTACCTATTGTGGCAAAGGTGAGTATTTCGCATGCTGCACCACCTCTGATAAGCCACTCTTTAGATCCGTTACAGAAGCCCTTCAGCTTGGGTCACTGCAGGCAAAAACGTTAAAAGCGCACTCGTCAATTACGTCAAAAGATAACTTTTTCTTACTGTTTGGGCAGATTAATTGCTGAAACAAATAAAGAGAAAAACCAATTTTTCCTTAATATACAGCACCTTAGTTAACTGTCGCTTTTCTTATGCCATCTTGGCGTTAATTTTATAAGTAAAAAAAGTCCGACTCGCTATAGTTAATCACGTCGAGAGGGAATCCCTTAAGACAACATTGAATTCCAGAGGTGGCGCATCAGCGTCACTCCGGCAGCAAGCGAAGGTGTCGTTGGCACCCGTGGTATAGTCCCCCCGGCTATGCCACGATATTTTTTTCTTTCTCTCTAAGCAATTCACGCAATTCACGCAATTCACGCAATTCACGCAATTCACGCAAGCGATTATAGCCATTAACTCTTGTCCAATACGCTTAATGAAGATTTACATCGTAATTTCAACACAGTTCTAATCCCAGTTGCGGTACATAGATGTTTATACCAATCGGGATACATAGGCGTTTAAATAATTAGGCAGGAAAAATCGCTTAGCACAAGGGATAGATTGCAGCGAGCTAGTTGCTGGCATGGGGTAACAAGCGTATGAAATAACTGCCTTACCGCGTATTGCTCACGCGGTACTATAGGACAGCGGTACTAGCTGATCGCTCTTTCTAGCTAGTAGCGGCTTTGTTGCTCAACAAACTGGGTAGGTGACATGCCAAAACGGTGCTTAAACCTTTGGCTAAAGTAAGAAGGGTCATTAAATCCGCACTCAAAGGCAACATCCGAGACCTTTTCCCCTGCAAGTAATCGACGACAGGCGTTGTCTAAACGCACCTCTGTCAAATACTCAGTGAAGGTTTTCTCTATTGATGATTTAAGCCTACGCTGTAGGCTTCGCTCCGATACGTAGAGCATCTTAGCCGCAGAAGAGGTACTAAATTCAGGATCGGTATAGTGGTCATCAACCAATTGAATCACCTTTGATAGCCAAGGGTCATCGTGGACAAGTTCAGCGCACTCTTCGTCTGCTGGCATCACAATCGGGTTGTTCTCGAAAGAGACACTCTCTTGCCAACTGATTTCCAATAGGTTGCGATCCTCAGAACTAAACAAGCTCATCTCACCACCACTTTGCATGACAAGCTTATGCAAGTTATCTGATGATGTCACGCTACCAGAATTAGAGTCAAAGGCATCACCTTGATCTAGCATAGAGAAGACTACCATCCCCTCTTTTTGCGCTAACTGAATCACTACCGTTTGATTGCGATAGCAGCGTCTTAAAATACCATCAAACAGTAGGTTAAATAGCTCATCAAGATTAAAGTCATTCAGGCCTATAAATAGCTCTTGGTCAGATTCAAGCTCAACATTGACTCCCACCTTGGCTAGCTCATCTTTCCAACTACTAATCACCGAATTCACGATCATGGTGAGATTAAATACAGGGAGAGCTTGCCCATTCGTTGAACGCACATTGATTAACGTTTCTAGCTCTTGCTGCATATAGCCAATAAGCTGCTCATGGCTTAACGAGTTAGAAGCAGTTGTGTTAAGCCGCTCTTTTAACTCATTGACAGACTGACTATAAATCAACCAACGCACTTCAAGCTGCTTACGCAGTTGATTGTTGTTGCCGAGCAAAACTCGGCTTTGATGACGTAGCTGATTGGTTTTGAGTGCCACTTGGGCTTTAAGCAAGCGGTTTGACTTCGCCATTAAACGTGAACGCCAGTAAACGATAACCGCGATAACAACCAGTACCGCAAGTACGTAAGTAACTATCGCAATGTGACTAAGAAACCAAGGTTCGGTGACCAAAAACTGATAGCTGTTGCTATTGCCTTTTACTCGCCCATTCCTGACGGCGCGAACCTCTAGGCTATATTCCCCGGGCATGAGGTGTTCAATGGTCAAGGTACTGCCGTCCAGTGCCTGCCAGTCACTACTTTGGTTCAAGCGATATTCAAGATTGATGTTGCTAGCACTCGGCAGAAAGCCAAACTGGAAAAAAATCGACTCTCCATAGCCAATTTGTGGTGTTTCTTGCACCGTATTGGCTAAGGAAAAAAGCTTTTGATTGCGCTTGATTTGGCTAAATATCACACGTGTATCGGGTAAACGACTCACCACTAATTGCTGGGTATTCACTTTCACTAGGCTGCTATCAGCCCCTAAGAAAATGTTTTTTTCGCTGTCGCTGCCAAAAGTACACACACCCGGCAAAAATTCGTTGCTGATGACACCAAATGGTTCGCCATAATGCTGGGTCAGTGAGCCTTGAGGTGTGTAACGGGAAAGCCCCGTGGATGAGGTCAACCAAATGCCGTCTTGATTTTGAATCAAGCATTTTGGTGTTACGTGGCCATCAACCATATCAATGGGATCGACATTATTAGTGAACAAATCTAAGCGATACAGCCCATAGCGACTGGCTACCCAAAGCTCACTCTCTGATGGCTGAACCGCATCAATCACTTCACCAAATGGGATACTTTCCCCCACAAAACTAATCTGACCATCACGGACGACATACATCCCATGTTCGGTTCCTAACGTCACATAGTCTTGAGAAGTCACGTACATATTGGTTAACTGAGCAGGAAGATATTTGTCGATCATCCATTCAGAGCCATACTGTGTAAGCTTGCGACTGACCAGATCGAAACTCCACAGTTGGGTATCACTTGCACCCCAAATCATTTTGCCGTGGTTAAACTCTAGGAATCTCACCGTGTTAGTTTTTAGGAAGTTGGGCAAGTCATCATCGATAACCTCTCCCGTATCTGCATTAACACAGACAATACCTTTATCGGTAGCCAACCACAGAACACCATTATGTTCTTCTACATCGTGCACTCTGCCGCGAAATACCAGTTTTCGTGAAGACGGTTTAACTAGATTTAGCTTAAATACGCCTTTGTTGGTTAGTAGCCAATAACCGTCCCGCCCTTTACTACGATAAAGCTCGACGAGCTTTTCTCCTCGGCTCACAACTGACATATCTTCATTTGAATAACGGGTAAACTTATGCGAGTAGAGAGAAAAATAGCGAACACCGCGATCGGTGGCGACCCAGATCCCACCGGTATTATCGTTGAGAAGAGAGTAGATCTTTTCGCCCGCTAAACTATTGCCTGCGCCAATCCCCTGCTCAAATTTTTGGGTTTCGCCAGTCAAGAAGGTATAAACAAACAGACCTTTTTCGGTGCCAATCCAGTACTCTTGATCCGTTTCGGTAATACTCAGTACATGGCTACCTGCTATGGTGCGAACTGGCTCATTCGGCTTGTTGATATTGAAAATCAGCGCGCCATTCAATGAGCCAATGATCAGTTCACGTCGCTTTTCAGAGAAGTAGAGCTTTTCCACATAGTTTTTGCCAGAACTTGAAACATGCTCAAAATGACTCCCTTCAGAGAGATAAACTCCTGCATTGGTCGCCACCACCCACTTAGAGAAAATAAACTTAGCGTCATTAATTGCGATTTGAGATGACTGGTTGTACTGATACAACTCCATCAAGGAGAAGGTTTGAAACTCGCCACTATCAATTTGATAGGTATAAAAATTACGTTCATCAGATACCCAGATATAACGCTTGGACGAACCGATTTTTAGGATCTCTGTACCGGGCGTTAAACTAAACACCAACTCCTTCTCTTGATTAGGAACAGTACGGTAGATTTCGTTTTGGAAAAATGACCAAAATGCGTTGTCTAGAAAAGCGATTTGCGACGCTTCATGATCGAGCGCCGAACCTTTCTCTGGAAGGATATGTTGACCATCGAAGAACAACACTTGATCGCGTACGTCTTGCAGCCAAATTCCTCCCTCATCAGCAAGGAATAATTGCTTGGCAGCGAACACCTTCCCCTGCGCTAAAGTTGGCAAAGGATAAAACAGCTTAGGTGACGTGTTTGCCGCCATCGTCACTCCCGTATAGAGGAGAAAAAGCAGCAAAGTTGCAATCTTACTCAAGATAATCCATTTCCTAGCAGCAGATAAAAAAGACCAATTCTTTGGTACGCTGAGCCTGATAGCTCTATTGTTATTTTGTGATAATAATTATCTAGGAAATCGGGGGATTAACAAGTAAGGAAAGGAAATAGTTGGTAAGTTTTTCGATGAGTTCACAGATAATATGCCAGCCAAAGGCACAATCCTTTGGCTGAATGTCATATTTAGTGTGTTAAGCAGTTGCTAAAACTATCAGCAAGGTTTTGCTTAAACTTAAAGTAGCCACCTTCAACCGCTTCGACATCAATACCCAATGGATCTAGGACACCTGTTTTAGCGTTACTACCACGAGTGACTGATTCAACCACCGCTGGCGTAAATTGAGGCTCTGAAAATACACATCGCGCTTGTTCAGCCGCTAGCGTTTTACGGATAGAGATCAGTGTTTTCGCGCCTGGTTTGCGTTCTGGGCTCACCGTAAAGTAACCAAGGTGATTAAGAGGGAAATCTTGCTCAAAATAACCATATGCATCATGGAAGACATAGTAGCCCGCATCAGCAACTGGCGCTAACTGTTTAGTGATAGCAGCTTTCTGTTCGGTTAACTGCTGCTTAAACGCTTCTAGATTTTTTACGTACTCAGCTTTGTTGGTCGCATCTAATTCAACAAGTTTTTGCGTGATCGCTTCAGCCACTTGCATTGTCGGTTTATAGCCTAACCAAAAGTGAGGATCGTGAGAACCATGCTCATGGCCGTCGTGACCATGATGGTCGTGATGACCACCAGCAAATTCACGCAACTCTAACCCATTGATATCACTCAATGTCAGTACATTGTTTTGATCTTTAAGGACTTTGGTTAAAAACGGTTCCAAGTCATTACCGTACCAAACAACGAGATCGGCATTTCGTAGGCGTTTTACGTCTGAAGGACGCAATGCATAGTCATGAGGTGAGGTATTGGAACCAAGGAGTACATCAGGTCGCGAGATGTTTTTTGTCAACTCAACTGTGATCAGCTGAATTGGTTTGATACTGGTTAGAACGGTTGATGCTTGGGCAATAGACGTACTTGCGAGTACAATCGCGCAAGCCGTTAGAAAACGTTTCATATTATGATGATTACCGACTAGTTATAAGAGTGAATAAATGTTACATTATAACATTAGTCAATTGCAAATGAGTTCCATTCATGTCGACTCTAGTCGAACTCAATAATATTTGCGTTCAATTTGGTGAACGAAAAGTACTTGATAACATTTCTCTTCGTCTTAACAGAGGCGAGATAACCACACTAATAGGCCCGAACGGAGCAGGAAAATCTACTCTGGTTAAAGTGCTTCTTGGTCTACAGAAAGCCTTCAGCGGAAAAGTCACCAAGCCAAAAGGGTTGAAGATCGGTTATGTACCGCAAAAACTTAGGCTTAATGACTCATTGCCTCTGAATGTCGAGCGCTTTCTGCGCTTAGCGGGCAAATACAGTAAACAAGAACTGAACGATGCCTTAAAGCTAGTCGGTGCTGAGCATCTGCTGAAAAGCAACATGCATTCTTTATCAGGTGGGGAGAACCAACGCGTTCTTCTTGCACGAGCACTACTGCAACGCCCTGATATCTTGGTATTGGATGAACCAGCACAAGGTGTCGACGTTCAAGGCCAGATTGATTTGTATGAGCTGATCGATACCATTCGTCATCGCTTTAACTGCGCCGTGTTTATGGTTTCTCACGATTTGCACTTGGTGATGGCAAAAACAGATGACGTGGTATGTATTAACCACCATGTCTGCTGCTCTGGCGCGCCCGCTGATATTGCGCAGCACCCAAGTTATATCGCGCTGTTTGGTCATACCCATCAGCAGCCATTTGCCTTCTATCACCACCAGCACAACCATCACCATCATGATCTCGCTGGCGATCCCGTCGACGGTGATGCTGACAATTGTTCAAATCATTCTCACGGTCATCATCATGATTGAATTTTTACTTCCTTCCATTTTGGCGGGCTTAGGTATCGCATTAATCGCCGGACCTTTAGGCTCATTTGTCGTTTGGCGTCGTATGGCCTACTTTGGCGATACGCTGGCTCACGCATCTCTAATGGGGCTGGCACTCGGCTTCTTGTTAGATATTAACCTATACCTAGCACTGACGGTTTGCTGTCTGGCGCTAGCGGTTATCTTAGTCACCTTGCAAAAACAGCAGCTTGTTGCCACTGATACCCTACTCGGTATTCTTGCCCACAGTGCCCTATCGCTTGGTTTAGTCGCGGTCAGCTTCCTTGATAACGTGCGTATTGATTTAATGAGTTATCTATTTGGTGACTTGTTAGCAGTAACACCTGAAGACCTTGTCTACATTTATATCGGCGTTGCTATCGTTTCTTCGGTACTCGCCCTGTTTTGGCGTTCTCTGCTGTCCACGACAGTTAATGAAGACTTAGCAGCAGTAGAAGGTCACAACGTCGATTTAATGCGCTTGATCTTGATGCTCATGGTTGGCCTTGTAATCGCGATTGGCATGAAGTTCGTTGGTGCACTGATTATGACGTCACTATTGATCATCCCTGCCGCAACCGCGCGCCGCTTTGCCAAAGCGCCTGAGCAAATGGCACTGCTCGCCTCTATCATTGGTGCAATTGCAGTTCTACTTGGTTTGAGTATGTCTTGGCACTACGACACCCCTGCTGGCCCATCTGTGGTTATCAGCGCAACAGCAATGTTTATGTTGAGTCAGCTTTATCGGGTTAAGAACTAAGATAGGGATGAGGGAACGGACTTCGTCCTGTGGAGAACTGGAAAACTAGAGAACTAGAAAGGTTGCAGGGCTGGCTATCACGTCAGCCCTCTTAATACAGTCATCCTCAGAGTGAGGCACGAACGAGTTGGGAATCTCTTCTAACCAGTAGATAACATACCGAGATTCCCTACTCACTCCTTCGTCGTTCTATGGAATAACCGTAGCGTTTTTTCTGGAATAGTATCTAGATCGCTAAGAACACCGCAATCACATCTCGATTCCCGAGCGAAACGTTCCGTAGGACGAAGTCCGTTCCCAAAAGCAAAAAAACCGATGCATTAGCATCGGCTTTTATCTAGCTTTCCAGCAGCGGAGCGCTCCATAGGGCGAAGCCCGTTCCCGCCTCCGCTCTTACGCGCCTTCGTTATGCAACTCCAGGTTTGCTAGGTCTTGCTGGATCTCGCGTTGTACTTTCGCGTCATCGCTACGTAGAGACTCTAGGAAGTCTAGGTAAGCTTGGTCGATATCGCCTGTAACGTATTCGCCACTGAATACTGACGTTTCAAACTTCTCAACATCACGGTTACCCATGCCAACTGCGTCGACTAGGTCATCGATGGTTTGGAAGATAAGTTCATCAGCACCAATTTGCTTACAGATTGCGTCATTATCACGGCCGTGAGCGATTAGCTCAGTTGCGCTTGGCATGTCGATTCCGTACACGTTCGGGAAGCGAATTTCTGGTGCAGCCGATACCATGAAGACTTTCTTCGCACCTGAGTCGCGAGCCATCTCGATGATTTGCTCAGACGTAGTACCACGTACAATAGAGTCATCGACTAGCAGTACGTTCTTATCTTTAAACTCAGAACGAATCGCGTTTAGTTTACGGCGTACAGACTTCTTACGTTGCTGCTGACCCGGCATAATGAAAGTACGGCCAACGTAGCGGTTTTTCACGAAACCTTGGCGGTATGGCTTATCAATCGCCTGAGCAATCTGTAGTGCGATATCACATGATGTTTCTGGAATTGGAATTACCACATCGATATCTAGGTGGCCGTACTCGTCACGGATGCGGTCACCGAGCTTTTTACCCATTTCAACGCGTGCGCTGTATACCGAGATTTTGTCGATAAATGAGTCAGGACGTGCAAAGTAAACGAATTCAAAGATACATGGGTTGAGTGTAGGGTTATCAGCGCACTGCTTAGTATGCAGTTGACCATCAAATGTCGCGTAAATCGCTTCACCAGGTGCAACGTCACGTAGGAAGTCAAAACCAACCGCATCTAGCGCTACTGACTCTGAGGCAACCATGTATTCAGTTCTGCCTGCCACTTCACGTTTACCTAGGCATAGAGGGCGAATGCCGTTAGGGTCGCGAAACGCTACCATACCGTGACCGATGATCATCGCTGTTACTGCGTATGCACCACGGATAGTACGGTGAACGTTGGTGACTGCGCGGAATACATCGTCAGCCGTTACGTTACCTTTTACGGTATCAATTTCATGAGCAAGTACGTTAAGTAACACTTCAGAATCTGAAGTTGTGTTTACATGACGACGGTCTTTCTCAAACAGTTTTTCACGGACTTCAGACGCATTGGTAAGGTTACCGTTGTGCGCTAGCGTGATACCAAATGGAGAGTTTACATAGAAAGGTTGAGCTTCTGACGCGCTTGAACTGCCTGCCGTTGGGTAACGAACATGGCCGATACCTACGTTGCCTTGGAGTCTTTGCATGTGTTTTGCTTCAAACACATCCTTCACCAAACCGTTCGCTTTTCTCAGACGAAAACGATTGCTTTCTATGGTACAAATACCCGCGGCATCTTGGCCACGATGCTGCAATACCGTCAATGCATCATAGATAGACTGGTTTACAGGCGAAGTGCCCACGATTCCAACAATACCACACATGTCCTAACCCTCGATTTTGACAATGACTGGCGCGTTATAGCGCGCCAGATAAGAAACTAGATGTTGCTTGTAAGTGTTCAAAGAAAGGCGCAATGACACGGCTAAACTCCGGCACCAGTTGCGAACCTTTCCACCACTGTGAATCTGGAAACGATGTAAACGCATCCATAAAAAATAGCCCGGCAGACACAATAAGAACACCACGCAAACCGCCAAAGACGACGCCCAATACTCTATCTGTTCCCGACAAACCTGTTTTTTGCACCAGTTGGGCGATCACGTAGTTGACGAGAGCACCAACAATTAATGTGGCAATAAACAAGGCTGCTATCGCGGCACCGTTGCGGAACATGTCATCTTGGATATTGGTAAAGTAGACCGCTAGTTTCGCGTAGTACTGACTCGCGATAAAAAACGCTCCAAACCAAATCACTAATGACAACGCTTCTTTAGCGAAACCACGAACTAAACTGATCAAAGCCGACAGGCCGATCACACCTAAAATGACAATATCTAACGGATTCATTCTGTACTTACATCTTAAGTTGGCGCGCATTTTAACAGAAAAAACGCTGACGCAAACGTTTTCTTATGGATTTAGTGGTTTAAATTTGAGCAATTGACCTTTTGAACCGGTAATTTTTTCCAGTTCGATGATCTGGCGCTCAAGCTTACTCTTTGAAACATCAGGACCAATAATGACTCGGGTAAAACCATTTTCGGGTTTAGTGTGTGCCTGATAACCGCGCTTTTGTAGATCCTTAACCAGATTTTTGGCGTTGTCAGCATTCTTCAATGCCATGAGCTGGACGATCCACGCGCTATCTTGGTACTCATTACGCTCTGAGACTTCTTTTATCGCCACTGGCAGTGGTTTATCTTCAGCAACAGGCTCCTGAGTGACCACGACTTCAACCGGCGTCTCTGGTAAGTTTTGGCTATCATCAACCGGATCGAGTATCTCAAAGCTTTCAAGCTCGCTGTCGAGTTCCGGCTTAAGGGGGATGCTCGCGATTTCTTCTTTGTAATGGGTTTTCTTGCCATCTAAAACGTCGGGTAAAACAATAATCCCTATTGCGACAAGGATAATGGTTCCAACGAGACGGCTCTGAAATTTGCTTGCCATTTATTCACCTTTGTTTTGCCAATGCTCTAGCACTTCACCCACAGTGTGGAAAGAACCAACGACGAGGATGACATCTTGTGGCGTTGCGTTTGTCAAAGCAGCTTCAAATGCTTCAACTGGGTTTGGATACTGGGTTGTTCCTGACGGAAGATACTGACATAGCTCTTCAGAACTCGCCGATCGTGGACCAGAAAGAGACGCAGGATACCAATTAGCAGCAATTGGCCTTAGCGCATTGAGCGTCGCTTCAACGTCTTTATCATGCAGCATTGCCACCACGGTATGAATATTCTTACCTTGGTATTTTTGCCCAACGCGTTCAACTAAGTACTCTGCAGAGTGCGGGTTGTGCGCAACATCTAACAAGATTGTTGGCTCTGTACTGATCACTTGCATACGACCGGGTAATTGGGCGTTTCTAAGACCATTCACGATGTTCACATCGCTTAGGTCTAAGTTCGCAGTCGCCAGAGCCATAAGTGCAGTCGCCGCATTTTGTAGCGGTAAACCTGGGACAGGGAGATCGTCGAGGGTGTAGCTTCCGTGAGTCCACTGCCAAACCGACTCGCTTTGCAGTTTGTAGCTGTATTGAATATCTACAGGGTAAAACTCTGCACCAATATCATCAGCGTGCGCTGCGACGGTCGCAGGCGCTTTAGGCTGACCACAAATAGCAGGTTTACCACTGCGGAAAATACCCGCCTTCTCAAAGCCGATCACATTGATATCATCACCGAGCCAATCAACATGGTCGATAGCTAGGCTAGTAATCACTGAAACATCATGATCCACCACATTGGTCGCATCTAAGCGGCCACCTAAACCCACTTCAAGCAGAACAACATCTACTTTCTCTGTTTGGAAAAGGCGCAAGGCAGCTAAGGTGCCATATTCGAATAAGCTTAGACTGATTTCGCCGCGCTGTTTCTCGATAAAATCAAACGCTTGCGCATGCTTTTCATCACTAAGATCTTCGCCATTGATACGAACACGTTCGTTGTAACGAATAAGATGAGGGGAACTGTAGACACCGACAGAGTAGCCAGCATCAAGTAAGATCGCTTCCATTAAGGCACAAGTAGAACCTTTACCATTAGTACCAGCAACGGTAATAACAGTAGGAGCCGGTTTAGTAAGGTTTGCTGATTGAGCAACAGCTTGAACGCGGTCTAGACCTAGCTCTATCGCAGAAGTGTGGATGTTGGTTAAATAATCAAGCCACATCGACAGTGGTGATGTGGCTTGAGGAATTTGGCTTTGACTCATCTAACTATAACCAATTGATTGTGGTTGCTTGTTAGTGAGTTACTTTACCCTTTTTCGTCTGCTTCTGGTACAGAATAAGCAGCTTCATTTGGCGAATCGTTAACAGAAACCACCAAAGGTGATGGATTGTTGTTCATCTTCGCCATCAGGCTACCAATGCGTTGACGCATTTCACGGCGGTCAACGATCATATCGATTGCACCGTGCTCTAGTAAGAATTCACTACGCTGGAAACCTTCCGGTAGGTCTTCACGTACTGTTTGTTCAATAACACGACGACCTGCAAAACCGATCAGTGCTTTTGGCTCACCGATGTTGATATCACCCAGCATCGCTAAACTCGCAGAAACACCACCCATAGTAGGGTCAGTCATTACTGAGATAAATGGTAGGCCTTTTGCAGACATACGCTCTAGCGCCGCACTGGTTTTTGCCATTTGCATTAGAGACATTAGCGCCTCTTGCATACGTGCACCACCACTTGCTGAGAAACACACTAGACCACAGTTTGCTTCCATTGCTGCTTCTGCTGCACGAACAAAACGCGCACCAACAACAGAGCCCATTGAACCGCCCATGAAAGAGAAGTCGAATGCACACGCAACGATAGGCTGACCAAGAAGCTCACCTTTCATTACAACTAATGCATCTTTTTCGCCACTGCTTTTCTGAGCCGCAGAAATACGATCTTTGTATTTCTTCGAGTCTCTGAACTTCAGTTTATCTTGCGGCTCAAGCTCGTCGGCAATCTCTACACGATTATCTTCGTCTAGGAATGTTTCAAGGCGACGACGCGCTCTCATACGCATGTGATGGTCACATTTCGGACATACTTCTAGGTTACGCTCTAGTTCAGCGTGGTAAAGCACCTGTTCACATGAAGTACATTTAGTCCAAACCCCTTCAGGGATAGACGCTTTACGTGAACTAACGATGTTGCTTTTTTCTAAAATCTTTTCAAGCCAACTCATGGAAGACCTTTTCTCTCTACTCCCGCGCCTAAAGCGAGGGATACAAATTCTGAATTTACGCGTGAGGATTAAAGCATATTAAATGCCAAGTGTAGACAAAAAACTGGTTGTACCTATTTCTTGAATCAATTCCTCACACACTAAAGACCTGATTAGTTCGACAATTTACCACGGTTTAGTTCAAATTGTCTGGCAAAAATAGTGGTCCAATCGGCACTCTTGGCAATTGGAATTCTTCTGGGTAATCAACATCCACCAAGTACAAGCCTTCCGCTTTCGCCGTTGCCCCTGCTTGCTTACGATCTTTGATCTCCAGTAGCTCTTTTATCCACTCTGGTTTCTGTTCGCCTCGGCCAACACAAATCAAGCTACCTGTAATGTTTCGAACCATATGGTGAACAAATGCATTGGCTTTAATATCGATCACGACATACTGGTTATGGCGCGTCACATTAATGTGCATCATATTGCGCCAAGGACTGCGTGATTGGCAATGCGTCGCTCTAAAAGATGTGAAGTCGTTTTCACCCAGTAGGTACTGCGCGGCTTGATGCATCTTGTTTTCATCCAACTCACCGTGATAGTGGCTAACACCCGATGAAAGAATACCCGGCCTCAACGCGCTATTAAAAATGATGTAGCGATAACGACGAGCGGTCGCAGAGAAGCGCGCGTGAAACTCTTCAGGCACTTCTTTTGCCCAGCGCACAGCGATATCGTCTGGCAGATTCGCGTTGGCTCCCATCGTCCAAGCGACCATTTTACGCGTTGCTGTGGTATCGAAATGAACCACCTGCCCTGTACCGTGTACACCTGCGTCAGTACGACCCGCACATTGGACTTCAATAGGGTGGTTTGCAACGATACTCAATGCGCGTTCTAGTTTTTCTTGTACGCTTTTTACTTCTCGCTGGCGTTGCCAACCAAAATATTGAGTGCCGTTGTATTCGATGCCTAAAGCAATTCTCATCAGGATGTTCTCGTTGAATTGTTGCTAATAAGGTCTGGTGACCAAATCTTGGGGGCGGCAGTATATACCAAAAAACAAGGGGGCTAAACAGCAGCCCCCTTTTCACTCTATATCTAGAATCACCTAGCCCTTATTGATGGTATCAATCAGGTTCTTCGCTTCTCGGCGAATCTCATCACTTCCGTCAACGATCGCCTCTTCTAGCAGCTTAATCGCCCCTTGAGCATCACTCATCTCAACGTAGATTTTAGCTAGGTCTAGTTTGCCGGCAGCTTCTGCATTGGCATCAACGTCAGCCGCATCACCAATATCGCCAATCACATCAGGGAAGTCATTCAAACCGACATCGAGCTTAAGCTCATCATCAATCGCTTGTTCTTCCTCAGACTCAACTTCCGCCATTAACTCGTCAATGGTTCTGTAGCTGTTATCATTTGGGTTAAACTCTTCAAGCTCTGGCTGATCTTCCCAGTTTTCATCCAGTATCTGCGCTTGTTCTGGTTGATTATCTTGCGCCCAAACATCCGCCTCATCTTCTGGAATCTCATCAGGAATACTTGCCTGCTGCTCAGGTGACAGATTGAATCCATTCCAATCCTCTCCCATTTCAAGCATGGCATCGATATCCATGCCCGCACTGTCAGAAGTGGTGGCATCTATCGGGGCATCAAACGAGAAGTTCGCTGTTTCCGGCTGTTCTTCCGATAGCAGCTCATCAAACGCTTTCTCATCGTAGTCTTGATGAGCTAGGTCAATCTCTTGTGCAGATGGAGCAACATTTTCCGAAGGAATCTCGCTCAGCTCAGGAAGCTCAACAGGCTCTAACTCAAAATCATCTTGCGTCAGTTCGTCACTGGTTGGTTCAAGATCATCCAGCGCGTCTTCTTCGTTGTATTGAGGAAGATCAGCTTCAGCAATCTCAATCGACTCATTGCTCTGCTCCGCTACTGGAGCTTCACTGTCTAATAGAGGTTCATCAGCGACATCAGCTAAAGCTTCTTCTTCACCAAACTCTGGCAACTCTAGATCATCAAGCTCGAACGACTCGTCTGCTAGTTCAGCAGTTGGTGCTTCAATCTCTGGCTGACGCTCTTCAGCGGATTCCGCTAATGCTTCATCTTCACCGAACTCTGGTAGCTCTAGGTCATCAAGCTCAAGCGGCTCCTCTACGAGGTCTGCCGTTGGTGCTTCAGTTTCTGGCTGAGGCTCTTCAGCGACTTCAGCTAATGCTTCTTCCTCACCAAACTCTGGCAACTCTAAGTCATCAAGCTCGAATGCTTCATCTGCTAGTTCAGCGCTTGGAGCTTCAACTTCTGGCAGAGGCTCTTCAGCGCCTTCAGCCAATGCTTCTTGTTCGCCAAATTCTGGTAGCTCTAAGTCATCTAGATCGAACGACTCGTCTTCGAGTTCTGCCGTTGGTGCTTCAGCTTCTGGTTGAGGCTCTTCAGCGACTTCTGCTAATGCTTCTTCTTCACCAAACTCTGGTAGCTCTAGATCATCTAGCTCGAACGACTCGTCAGCTAGTTCAGCGCTTGGAGCTTCAACTTCTGGCAGAGGCTCTTCAGCGACTTCAGCCAATGCGTCTTGTTCGCCAAATTCTGGTAGCTCTAGGTCATCAAGTTCGAACGACTCGTCTTCGAGTTCTGCCGTTGGCGCTTCAACTTCTGGTTGAGGCTCTTCAGCGACTTCAGCTAATGCTTCTTCTTCACCAAATTCTGGTAGCTCAAGGTCGTCTAGCTCGAACGACTCGTCTGCGAGTTCAGCAGTTGGTGCTTCAATCTCTGGCTGAGGCTCTTCAGCGACTTCAGCCAATGCTTCTTGTTCGCCAAATTCTGGCAGCTCTAAATCATCAAGCTCGAATGCTTCGTCTTCGAGTTCTGCCGTTGGTGCTTCAATCTCTGGTTGAGGCTCTTCAGCGACTTCAGCTAGCGCTTCTTCTTCACCAAATTCTGGAAGCTCTAGGTCATCAAGCTCGAAAGACTCGTCTGCAAGTTCCGCAGTGGGTGCTTCAACTTCTGGCTCAGGCTCTTCAGCGACTTCAGCCAATGCTTCTTCTTCACCAAACTCTGGTAGCTCTAAATCATCAAGCTCGAACGACTCGTCTGCGAGTTCAGCAGCTGGTGCTTCAACTTGTGGTTGAGGCTCTTCAGCGACTTCAGCTAATGCTTCTTCTTCACCAAATTCTGGTAGCTCAAGGTCATCAAGCTCGAACGACTCGTCTTCTAGTTCCGCCGTTGGTGCTTCAACTTCTAGCTGAGGCTGCTCGGTAACTTCGGCTAGCGCTTCTTCTTCACCAAATTCTGGCAGCTCTAGATCATCTAGCTCAACAGACTCGTCTTCGAGTTCAGCAGCTGGTGCTTCAACTTCTGGTTGAGGCTCTTCAACGACTTCTGACTGAGGCTCTTCAGCGACTTTAGAGAAATCTTCATCTGCAATATCAGGTAAATCCAGTTCAACTGGGCCTTCTACTTCAGTTTCTGCTTGCGACGCTAAGCTATCTTCTGCTTGAGGCTGTTCGGCTTGGGGCTCATCGTCAATCAGCCAATCATCATCTTGAGGGACACCAAACTCATTTGGTATCGCCTCTGGCATCGGAGCAGCAGGTTTCGCTTCAACTGGCTCCTGATTCGGTTCAGGAGCTTCTAGAGTATCTTCGACTGCTTCAGCGATTTCTGGAGTCTCTGGAGTCTCTGGAGTCTCTGGAGTCTCTGGAGTCTCTGGAGTCTCTGGAGTCTCTGGAGTCTCTGGAGTCTCTGGAGTCTCTGGAGTCTCTGGAGTCTCT
>NZ_JCAFVV010000015.1:0-56957 GCF_059295395.1 Vibrio sp. SCP2
TATCCAGTTATCCAGTTATCCAGTTATCCAGTTATCCAGTTATCCAGTTATCCAGTTATCCAGTTATCCAGTTATCCAGTTATCCAGTTATCCAGTTATCCAGTTATCCAGCTCTTACTTCTTAAACTCCGCAACCCACATTGAGGTGGCACCGCAGACGGCGATTGGCATCACAAACAAGTTCAAAATTGGAATTGTGGTGAAAACAGAGACCAAAGCGCCAAAGCTATAGGCTTTGCCTTGTTTTTGTTTCAAATTGTTTCGCATGTCATTAAACGGCACTTTGTGATTATCAAATGGGTAGTCACAATATTGAATCGCCAAAATCCACGCCGTGAAGATAAACCATAGAAACGGACCAATGGTTTGACCTAACGCAGGGATGAGCAGTAGCAGAAAGAGACCGATGGCTTTAGGAATAACGTATACCAGTTTACGCCACTCACGGGCCATGATTCTTGGCGTGTCTTTAATGACTGCCATCATGCCATCTTCATTAACTTTCTGTTGGGTTAGATACTCTTCGACTTTTTCAGCCAGTAATCCATTGAATGGGGCAGCAATAAAGTTGGCCAAGGTACTGAAGAAGTATGAAAACGTTGCAAGGATTGTCAGGACTAACAGTGGCCAGAGTAGGTAACTGAGCCAAGACAAAAACTCAGGTAACTGTCCCATCAGTTGTCCAATCCAAGCATCTAGGTTGGAGAACAGGTAGTAGAGAGCTCCACCAACTAAGATAATGTTGGCCAGTAGCGGTAATATAACAAATTGGCGAATGCCCGGAGTGCGTGCCAGTTCTAAACCGTGGAAGAAGTAGCCAAAGCCAGAACGCTGTCTAATCTGTGTATTCATATTTTGCTTTTGTGGTGTAAAAACGAACGTTTTCTATCTTAACAAGAAAAAAGCGTGTTCAAAATCACAACATTTCAGGAACTTCTCACATTAAGTTGTTCTAAAACAGGGGCGAGTTTTGGTAGAGTAACTCAAAATTAGGTTTAAACAGATTCGATGTAACTCGCTTACTATCGAACAAATGAGAGCTAAAAATGCAGGAACTGCGATTTGTACTCATAATTGTTGGAGCTTTGGCGATTGCCGCTTTGCTGTTCCACGGTTTATGGACGAGTAAAAAAGAAGGGAAAGCCAAGTTTGGTAGTAAACCGATTGGCAAGCTGGATGTCGACAATGAAGACTCGGACCTAGTCCCTGAGCGCGCTTTTGCTCCAGAAGATGATTTCGAAATCATCAAGAAAGAGCGTAAAGAGCCTGGCTTTATAGACAGAGATGAAGTCATCGCAGATCCGCTCATCGATACTTACCAAGAAACATCACCAGAAGTGAATCCATCTACGACTGATAAAGATGACGTAGATTTGGATGTGCCTTCTTTCTCAAGTAAGTCATTGGATGAAGTTGAAGAGGTCGTCGAAGTCGCACGTGAAGAAGTGCTTGAACCTATTGCCGAGTCATCACCAGTGCAAGAGCCTGAAACACAGCCAGCGGAAGAAGAAGCGCCGTTAGAAGTTATTGTCCTCAATGTACATTGCTCCGGTGAAGAACCTTTTGTCGGTACTAAACTGTTCGACAGTATGCAGCAAAACGGCCTGATTTACGGTGAAATGGACATTTTCCACCGCCATGCTGATCTATCGGGCACAGGCAAAGTCCTATTTAGTGTTGCTAATATGATGCAGCCGGGGACATTAAAGCATGACGATCCTGCCGAGTTCTCTACTAAGGGGATCTCTTTCTTTATGACCATGCCTTGTTTCGGCGATGCAGAACAAAACTTCAAGCTGATGCTTAAGACGGCTCAGCAAATTGCTGATGACTTAGGTGCTAATGTTTTAGATGATGCGCGTAACTTAATGACGCCAAATCGACTAGACAGCTACCGAGCTCAGATTCAAGAGTTTAAGGCGGCGCAACAAGCCTAAACATTCCTATTCGTCAGAAAGGCTCCGTATGGAGCCTTTTTTCATTCATTCTCAGTTGCGAACGTTGCAAGGCGTGTTCATACTGCCTGCATTGGCCGCTAAGAACGAGCCGTTCTTAGCACCGTTAGAAGTAATAATTATAGAGTTAGCTATGTCCACAGAGATTCAAGAGAAGCTTAATCAATTGCGTCAAACGCTTCACTACCATGGAGTGAAGTACTACGTTGAGGATAATCCAGAAATACCGGATGCTGAATATGACAGGCTCATGCGTGAGCTTATGGAGCTTGAGTCTCAAAATCCAGAACTTGTCACCATAGACTCACCAAGCCAACGAGTCGGCGGAGCGCCATTAGACGGTTTTGACTCGGTCACGCATGAAATTCCAATGCTTTCATTAGATAATGCTTTTGATGATGGTGAGCTAGAAAGCTTCCATAAGCGTATGGGCGATCGTATTCCAAGTGCGAAGTTTGATGTTTTCTGCTGTGAACCAAAGCTAGATGGCCTTGCGGTTAGCCTGCTGTATGAAAACGGGGTTCTGGTCCAAGCTGCCACTCGTGGCGATGGTGCAACAGGTGAAAATATCACCGAGAACGTTCGTACTATCAAAGCCATTCCATTGAAGCTTCAAGGTGAAGGTTGGCCAGCGCGCATTGAAGTGCGTGGCGAAGTATTTATGCCTAAAGCGGGTTTTGACAAACTTAACGAGCAAGCACTAAAGAAAGGCGAAAAAGTATTCGTTAACCCGCGTAATGCAGCGGCAGGTAGTTTGCGTCAATTGGATTCACGTATAACAGCAACTCGCCCATTGAGCTTCTATGCCTACAGTGTCGGTGTGGTTGAGGGTGTTGAGCTCTCTTCGAGTCACTATCAACGATTCATCCAGCTGAAAGGCTGGGGATTGCCAATGTGCCCAGAGACAAAGCGTGTAAACAATCTCGATGAAGTGAAAGCTTATTATCAAGATATCCTTGAGCGCCGTGAGTCCTTAGCGTATGAAATCGATGGGGTAGTGATTAAAGTTGATGAGATCGCTCTTCAAGAACAACTAGGCTTTGTCGCTAGAGCGCCACGTTGGGCTATTGCTTACAAGTTCCCTGCGCAAGAAGAAATCACTACGCTAAATGATGTCGAGTTCCAAGTTGGACGTACAGGTGCTATCACGCCTGTTGCTAAGCTGGAGCCTGTATTTGTGGGTGGCGTCACCGTCAGTAATGCAACCCTTCACAATGCCGATGAAATTGAGCGTTTGGGCGTCATGGTTGGTGATACGGTTGTGATACGAAGAGCGGGTGACGTTATCCCTCAGATTGTTTCTGTGGTGACTGATCGTCGTCCAGAGAGCGCCCGTGAGATTGTTTTCCCTGAAAACTGCCCCGTGTGTAAATCACAAGTGGAACGAGTAGAAGGTGAAGCGGTTGCACGTTGTAGTGGGGGACTCGTTTGTCAGGCGCAACGTAAAGAAGCATTGAAGCATTTTGTATCACGTAAGGCGCTAGATGTTGATGGGCTAGGTGAGAAAGTGATTGAGCAGCTTGTTGATCGCGAAATGGTAGAAACACCTGCCGACCTGTTTAAACTATCTGCTGGTGTGATTACTGTGCTAGACCGAATGGGGCCAAAATCTGCGCAAAATGTGGTTGATGCTTTGAACAAAGCTAAGCAAACAACCTTAGCTAGGTTCTTATATTCATTAGGCATTCGTGAAGTAGGCGAAGCAACGGCGGCAAACCTTGCGCAACATTTTAAAACTTTAGACTTAGTTAAAGCTGCAAGCCATGAAAAGCTTGTCGAAGTTCAAGATATTGGTGATATAGTTGCGAGTCATATCACGGCATTTTTTGCTCAAGATAAAAACCAAAGTGTGATTGATGAACTGATTGAGCAAGGGGTGAGCTGGCCTGATATAGAAGAGAAAGATGAAGACGCTCCTCAACCGCTTGAAGGTAAAACTGTGGTCTTAACTGGCTCACTATCTCAGCTTACTCGCTCAGATGCAAAAGCGGCTCTGCAAGCGCTTGGGGCAAAAGTAACCGGAAGTGTTTCTAAGAAAACGGACATTCTTTTTGCAGGTGAAAATGCGGGATCTAAGCTCGCTAAAGCGCAAGAGTTGGGCATTGAAATTCGTACCGAAGAAGACCTTATTTCGTTAATGTGACCGACTAAATGCTACCTTAAAGCCACCACTTTTGGTGGCTTTTTTTTGTCATAAATAAAGTGCCTTTCTGAACCTCATAATACGCTCAGATCTTCTGTGATGAGGATCTTGTTAGATGTAATTATGTGAATCTTAAATAAAATTATGCGACGCACTTCAATGTGATTTAGAAGTTTTTTATCTTTAAGTGTTTGTTTTTATTGTTTTAAATATTTTTTGAACTTGTGTGGAGAGTGATTGTCGATCTGGATCACTGGAATTATAAAAATTTGTAGCGGGTCATATTTTTTTACATGAAAATTAAGTTCTGGTTGATGTTTTTTGTCGCGAAGTTAGTCTGAGACACATGGATACACGGTGTGTATGCAGGAATCGAAAACTAAGAATTAATGATTAATCCAAGGTTTTCACATAGGAAATGATTTCTCCCTTCGGCGGCCAACTTAAGGTGAGAAAAATAAAAAGACAGCTATATCCATTTTTAGGAGTTTTTTCCATGGACAAAATGTTTAAACGTACGCTTTTAGGTGCAGCAATTGCCACTGCTGCTATGTCTGGTTCAGCAAATGCAGCTATCGAGCTAGCAGGTAAAGCTGTACAGTTTTACGGTCAAGCAGCGGGTGCTTGGATCATCGCTGATAACAACGATGCAAACAGTGCTGGTGCTGATATCGAATCACGTATTGGTTTCCGCGGCGTAGTTGAGTTTGATGACTTTGCACCAAACTTCATCTGGCAGATGGAAGGTGGTAACGCAAACAATGGCGACAAGACTGGTGGTCTAGGTGCTCGTGATACTTATCTAGGTTTTGATTTTGAAGGCTTTGGTTCTATCAAGTACGGTCGTCAGTTAGTAGCAGCGTACAACTACGTTGACTGGCCTCACTCAAATCCTGGTCTAGGTAACGTATTTGACTGGAACAACGATATTGGTGTTTCTTACCAAGACCGTGCAGACAGTGTACTTCGTTATGATTCTGCAAACTGGGGTGGTTTCGGTGTTCAAGCAACTGTAAGTGGTATGGGGCAAGATACCGACCGTATGGTAGCAAGTTTTGCGGCTTCTTACTCAACTGATTTGTTTAGTATCCACGCTGGTTACTATGATCGTGGTCGTTATGACTCGAAAGAAGACGAGAAAGATAAATACATCATCGACGCGAACGGTAACGTGATTCTGAACCCAGACTATGTAGCAGGTGGTGCCACGGTAGTTAACTATGCTCACAATTACGCAATCGTCGGTGGTAGCTTATTCCTAGGTGATGTTACTCTTACTGCAGCGTACAAGGATATGAACACCGATACTGCTTCAGGCGACGATAGCCAACAAGCTTACTCAGCTACTGCACAGTACATCCTTAATGGTAAGTGGGTATTTAAAGCGGGTTACGCGGCTACAACTAAGTCTGACGTAGAAAAAGCGAAAGGTAATGATGATAGTGATGTCGCAATCACTGGTCGTCTAGGTTACATCCTACCAAGTGCATTCCTATACATGGATGTACGTGACTACGATATGGATGGCTCTGACACTAGCAAAGACAACACTCGTCTACTACTAGGTGCTGAATACTACTTCTAATCCGGTTAGGACAAACAATTTAATTTAGCCAAATAGAGCATTCTTTATTATAAAGAATGCTCTTTTCACTCAAGGAGAGCGATAAATGAAAGTAATGAAAACGTTGTTATTGGTTGGTGCTGTGATTACTTCATTTGCTCCAAAGGCTGAAGTTGAACTGGAATTCCACAGAGATATTTCTCCAATTTTGGTTGACGGAGATGAAATTGGATACAGCTTGTTTTCGCAGAAAAATTACACGATTCCAAATGGCGTTAACCAAGTTGTATTAAGAGTTTCAAAATTAGTCGAAAGACAAGGAGAAAGAGAGAAGTACAATTCGGATGCCTTTGTATTTACTTTTAGAGAATCAGATAAGCATTTAATTATCGAACCAGGGGTTAAAATAGTTCGAACAGAGCACGCAGAAAAATTTAATGAAGATCCCCAGTTTATTGTTAAAGATGAAAATGGACGTAAAGTAGATTTCGATTACGCAGTGTTACCAGCATCAGACGGTCTAACTCGGGATTACGAAAGAGAACTTGTTAAATTTAATGACAATAATTACCCAGATCTAAATGTTGTCACGGCAACGGCTATTACCACCGCTAAAAATACAACTAGCGAAAAATTAGCAGTATCTAATAATAAAGTTTCTCAACAGGAGAATATGTTTGGCTATTGGCTAGAACAAGCCACACCAGACGAAATTAATCGATTTACTGAGTTAGCATTTGCTGCTCGCAGTAAAACGGAGGTTTCAGTGCCCAATGACTCAAGCCAACCTGTTCAAATGTTGGGCTATTGGTATAACAAAGCAAGTGATGTCGAGCGTAAGAAGATCCTTGCTCACCTAGTTTCACTATAAACAATTCCATTGTGCAGCGTGCTACGATAGCACGCCGCATTTTCGTCGCTACATTGGTTTACCACCATTTAATCTACACATCATGCTTGGGATATAATCCATCGAGCCATCTTTAAATTTACAATCTACAAATGGTCCCATTTCTGTAGACCCAGTAGAACCTGCATAAGCTGAAAAAGAAAGTAATCCGGCAACTGCTAGCGCTAGTAAAGTTCTCATAACATTTCTCCTTGTGTCTTAAAATCTCCTAGTCAGAGATATTGACTAGTATGGCAATAGACCACGAAGGATCAAAAATAATTGCAAGAAATCAAATTTTTTAAAGTTTATTAAGTTGGAGGGGGAAAGAGGGGGCTATTTTTAAATGTATGAAAGCTTTGGTTATTATTTTGAGGGCTTGATGGTTCTGATAAGTGTATTTATGTATTTTGGCAACTAGTTAAATACTTAATTTCTCGAATTAAACTTAAAAAATAGAGTTCCTTTAACTAGTTACCGACTTAATTTTAATTAAAAACGAATAAAACGCGTCAATTGAAGTGATTAGTCTAATTATCTCGTGGTTTTATGGTTAAAATAATTCCGCTCACTTTGATAATTTCAACCTGTTGACCTGCACTAATCGCGCTTTCTGCCTGAGCACTCCATGTGGTGTCACCCACCTTTAAGCGTCCTTTCCCGGCTGGAAAGTCCTCATCAAGACGAATGATTTGACCGACTAACTGCTTACTTTTCTGATTAAGTTCACGGTTAGCATCGGATTGCCTATCTGATTTAAATTGTCTACGCCACCACAGCCAAGTGGTTACTAAAGCAAATGCTGCGAAAGCGACCCACTGTAGTTGCCAACTCATGGGAATAAATGTGAGTAAAATCCCCACGATTAAAGCTGATAACCCAAGCCATAAAAAATAGCCTGCGGTGCCGAGCAGCTCGATGGCAAGTAAAGCTAGCCCGAAGGCTAGCCAATGCCAATGATTGATACTATCTAGAAATTCAAACACATTAGCCTCTACTTAGTTGACTCTTTCGACTGCTTAAACATTTCGGCGATACCCGCGACTGAGCCCATTAGGCCAGACGCTTCAAGTGGAAGCATGATGATCTTACCATTCTCAGCTTGGCCGATTGACTTGAGTGCGTCGGTATAGCCTTGAGCAATAAAGTAATTAACGGCTTGCATATCACCTTTAGCGATCGCTTCTGAAACCATAGTCGTTGCGCGCGCTTCCGCTTCCGCCGCACGCTCCCGAGCCTCGGCTTGAAGAATAGCCGCTTGTTTATCACCTTCCGCTTTAAGAATCTCGGACTGTTTGTGACCTTCTGCTCGTAAAATCTCTGCTTGGCGAATACCTTCCGCTTCGAGTACTTCTGCGCGCTTGTTTCGTTCCGCTTTCATTTGAGCGTTCATTGCTGCGGTAAGATCTGATGGTGGCTGAACATCTTTGATTTCTATACGGGTAACTTTTACGCCCCAAGGGTTGGTCGCTTCATCAACAATTGAGAGCAGTTTGGTATTGATCATGTCGCGCTGACTGAGCATTTCATCCAGCTCCATTGAACCTAGCACAGTACGAATGTTCGTCAGTGTTAAGTTACGAATCGCGTGTTCTAAATCGTTAACCTCATAAGCCGCTTGTGCTGCATCAATCACTTGAACAAAACAGACCGCATCGATGGTGACATTCGCGTTGTCTTTAGAAATAACTTCCTGAGCAGGAATATCCAGTACTCTTTCCATCATATTGATTTTATGGCCAATACCATCAATAAATGGAATGATGATGTTTAAGCCTGGCTTTAGGGTGTGGGTATAGCGACCAAATCGCTCAACGGTCCAGTTGTTGCCTTGAGGGACGGTTTTTACACCGGCGATAATCAGCGTAATCACAACAACGAGAAACACGCCGATAGTAATCAATGAATCAATAGCCATATCTGAGTTCCTTATGAGAATAGTCTATTGATTGTTGCCTATAGAGTCGCTTGTGACAATGGCAGAAGTGAGAACTTTAGCGAAATTTGGGCGAAATTAAAGCCGGACAGTGCCGGCTTTAAGTCTATGATTTAGAATGAACTAATAAAGAATGGAGTAAAGTTGACGGCGGTATTTACCTGCGATTGGATTACCTTGCCCAAGCGCGGCAAGTATATCCATAAATGACTTTTTCATTTCGCCATCTAGCGCGTTCAAATCGGTACGTAAAGCGTTCCATAGAATCTCTAATGCTTCTTCGTCGCGATTGACTTGGTGGTAGTTAAGCGCCAGTTCGTTAGCCAGTTTTAGATCGCTCGGGTTTTGTGCCAATGCTTCTTCTAAAGACTGAATCTCAGGGCTGTTTGCTGCTTGCGCATGAAGCTCTAATTTAGCGACTAAGCCTTTGTAGTAATTATCTTGGTACTCAAGAGGAATATTTTCTAGCAGCAACTTAGCTTGGTCAAAATTCTGTGTTTCTAAATAGCAATCTGCCAGAGCAAGTTTTACATCGCCTTTTTGTTTCCATTCCTCGGCGATAGCTTCTAGAAGCGGGAGAGCTTGGGCATGTTGACCTGCTTGGATGAGCTCAAGTGCTTGCTTTAAATTTAGTTCGTCTTGGCTAGGGAGATGTTTTGCTAGCATCTGCTGAATAGCAGCAATTGTCTGTGGACCGCCAAGACCATCGACAGGCTGACCATTTACGAATAGGGCAATGGTAGGCAAGGCTTGAACACCAAACTGGCTTGCAATCGCTTGTTCCTGTTCGCAGTTCAAAAGAGCTAATGTGAAGGCTCCGTTATATTGCTGCGCTAGCATTTGCAGGTCAGGTATCACTTGCGCACTTTCTTCGCTCATTGGCGCCCAAAAGTGGATTAGCACTGGGGTCTGCATTGACCCTTCTAGCACTTGGCGGAAGTTTTGTTCGTTTAGCTCAACAATAAATGGAGACTGCATCTATGAATTCCTTGCGACTTATTCTATGGATCAAAGATATGGGCTAGTAGAGGAGAGTTCAAGGTAAGAGCTTGAATTTGAGATTATATTGTTGGCAGAAACAAAAACACCGCCTGCAGTGGCGGTGTTAATGTTCTCCCGAAAGGGTAAGCGAAGGTGTCTATAAAACGATAAACAACGTTAGCGCAACACCCACACTCAGCCAGTTTAACTGGTTTAAAGTCATATTATTATACCGAATGTAGCGCTTGAATTTTATAACTAGGGCTTGCCCTAAGGATTAATCTAACGTCTTATTGTTACGGAATAATTACAATCGTGTAGAAAACATCACGCTGCTTGGCGCAATATCTTATCCAGTACTCGTGTTGGCAGTAGGCGCTTTAAGACAGCAAACACTTTAGTTGGCGTGGTAATGCGGTATCGAATCTTAGGCTTTTTTGCTTCTAGCGCATGAATAAGGGGATCTATACACGACTCAGCTGGCAAAACAAACGCGTTGTTTGAGGTGTCGCTGTTCAGCCTTTCCATTTGCTGGCGGTACTGCTTTTCATGGGCACTGCCTTCAATTGTGATCCATTTCTTAAAGGCGATAAGGGCATTAGAACGAAACTCGGTTTCAATTGGCCCTGGTTCTATCAGGCTTATGTGGATATCGGTATCCATCAGTTCGAGTCTTAACGTATCACTCCAACCTTCAATCGCAAACTTAGAAGCATTGTAGGCACCGCGATATTTCATCGCTGCAAAGCCGAGCACGGAGCTGTTTTGTACGATTCGACCATAACCCTGTTTGCGCATGGTTGGAAGGAGTTCACATACCAATTGGTGCCAACCAAAAAAATTGGCTTCGAACTGTTCTCTTAAACCATCGGTAGGCAGGTCTTCTAACGCACCAGGTTGGCCATAAGCCCCATTATTAAACAGAGCATCAAGCTTGCCATTAGTGAGTGCTAATGTTTGCTCTACCCCTTTGGTAATGCTCTGGCTGTCTGCAAGATCAATCTGGATGCAGGTGAGACCTTCTGCTTGCAGTCTTTCAACGTCTTGTTGTTGGCGACAAGATGCAATGACTTGATAGCCTCGCTTATGTAGAGCGTGGGCACAGACATAGCCAATTCCAGTTGAACAGCCCGTAATTAATATCGATTTATCCATCGCGATCTAACCCGTTGATTCTTTTAATTGGAGTTAGGTTACTGGATTATTCATGGTGTTGTAACAAGTTTTTTAGTGCAGGTTCAAGGCGTGAGTAACTGAAGCGAAATCCGAGTTCAGTTAACTTCTTGGGTTTGGCTCTAATACTGTCGAACAGTAGTACTGAGCTTTCTCCCATCGCCACTGACATTACCCATTTAGGCGTGAAAAGAAGGTGTGGACGCTTGAGCGTTTTAGCTAATGTTTGGCTGAACTGCTTATTCGACACAGGGTGCGGCGCACAGAGATTAAACTCCCCGTGAGCATGGGGTGTTTCGAGCAAGTAGATAATACCGCGGACCATATCCAACATATGAATCCAAGGCATATATTGGCGACCATGCCCCAATGGTCCCCCTAGCCCTAAACGGTAAGGAGGAAGCATTTTTAATAGTGCTCCCCCTTGTGGAGCAAGCACCACACCAGTGCGCAAAATACAAACACGTGTCATCTCAGAACGGGCACGGTTGGCAATTTGTTCCCACTTACTGCATACGTGGTGTGGAAAACCCTGGCAATTTACATGCAGGCTTTCGTCAAAAGGGTGCTCTTGTTGATCGCCGTAATAGCCTACCGCAGAACCACTGATAAAAACTTCTGGTGGGGTAGTACTGGCATGAATAAGCTCAACTAAGGTTTCAGTCAGTTTCCAGCGACTGTCGCAGATGTTTTTTTTCTGCTTTTTAGTCCAACGCTTATTAGCGATCGGTTCTCCTGCGAGGTTGATGACGGAATCAAAATCGTTGAGGTGATGAAAATCATCCAGTGAAGAAATGTAAGTGACATTGCCCATATCTGTATGGCTAAGGACCATTTTGGCATGTCTTGGCTCACGAGTAAGCAAGACTACTTCATGAGTAGTTAAATGCTTTAGCAATTCTCGACCAATGAAGCCGGTTCCCCCAGTGAGCAATACCTTCATTCCTAATCCTCTTTTTTGTGCAGAGCAGACAAGTCCAATTTTAACCATAGTGAACTATTGTTACTAATTATAGTTACTTAGCAGCAAATGTGATCACTCGTGGCAATATCACAAAATTCACATTTTGTTACGTTTATCCTTATCGACGTTGCGGGTATCACATAAGAAAGCGAAATTGTTTGCCATGCTAGAGAAAAGATTAGCGATTAACTGACTTGCAAGGAGGTTCAGTGGAAGCAGCGACGGCGTTGTTTAAAGCGCTATTAGGAAGTTTACGGGATCTATTACCCATTATTGTTGTCATCGCTTTTTTTCAGCTTGTTGTATTGCAAGAGCCTCTCCCCAATTTATTGTCTATTTTGTTTGGTCTTGTATTAGTTGTCTTTGGCTTAACGTTTTTTATCTTTGGTCTAGAGATGGGCTTATTCCCTATTGGTGAAACCATGGCCCAAGCTTTTGCTCGTAAGGGAAGTGTGTTTTGGCTGCTCATATTTGCATTTTGTTTAGGCTTTGGTACCACCGTCGCAGAGCCCGCATTAACTGCTGTTGCTGATGAAGCGGCAGAAGTGGCTGCAGAAGGAGGGATGATTCTTCACAACGAGGAGTCTATGGAGGAGTACGCCAACGGATTGCGCTACACCGTCGCACTGTCGGTCGGGATCGCGATTTTACTCGGCGTGTTGCGCATTCTCAAAGGATGGCCCATCCAATATATGATTATTGGCGGGTATATCGGTGTGGTGGTTCTTACTATGTTTGCGCCACAGAGCATTATTGGTGTTGCTTATGATTCTGGTGGAGTGACGACCTCAACCATTACTGTGCCTCTAGTGACAGCGCTTGGTGTCGGCCTTGCTTCGGCAATTAAAGGGCGTAATCCAATGATAGATGGATTTGGGTTGATTGCTTTCGCTTCACTGTTACCCATGATGTTTGTGATGGTCTACGGAATGGTGGTGGCATGATCGAGTGGACTCATTTCTTAGATACCTTTATTGGTACGATTACCGATGTATTGCCGATCGCCACCATCATTTTTGGCTTTCAGTTTGCCGTTCTCAGGCGACCAGTGACTAATCTGCCAAAAGTCATTCTCGGCTTTTTTTACGTCATTCTTGGTCTATCACTGTTTTTACTTGGCCTCGATTTAGCCCTGTTTCCTCTTGGCGAAACCATGGCGCAGCAGCTTACCGCTCCAAGCTTTATTCAGCAGTTCAAGCTTTCTGCTGGAACCGTGTTCGAATGGATGGACTACTACTGGGTTTATCTGTTTGCCTTCTTCATTGGCTTTAGCACTACGATAGCTGAGCCCTCTTTGATAGCGGTTGCGATTAAAGCCAATCAGGTTTCTGGTGGGAGTATCAGTGTCAATGGATTAAGAATTGCAGTAGCGATTGGCGTTGCGGTGGGGATTTCTTTAGGCAGCTACCGGATAGTCGTTGGTGATCCCATCCATTACTACATTATCGTCGGTTACATCGTAGTAGTAATACAAACCTTTTATGCACCAAAGCTTATTATTCCCCTCGCTTACGACTCCGGCGGGGTGACGACTTCTACGGTCACGGTTCCGTTAGTCGCGGCGTTAGGTTTAGGGTTGGCCTCGACGGTTCCGGGGCGCAATCCAATGATAGATGGTTTTGGACTGATAGCGTTCGCTAGTTTATTTCCCATGATTTCGGTCATGGGGTATGCACAAATCACTCAGCGGTTAAACAAAGGTGCTGAGCGGGAGGATGAAGAAAATGCGCTTTAAATTGTTATTGGCTTTCGTTGAAGACAGTAAAACAGACGTGGTGCTTGATGCCGCTCGTAAGGCTGGAGCGACAGGCGCAACAGTGATCAATAACGCGAGAGGGGAGGGGCTGAATCAAAAGAAAACCTTTTTTGGTCTCACCCTAGATGTACAGAAAGACGTTTTGTTGTTTGTTGTTGAAGAACATTTATCCCGACATATTTTAGAGACGATTGGCGAAGTCGGAGAGTTTGACCAAGAGTCAGGCCAAGGGATTGCGGTTCAGATTGATATTGAAGATGCCGTTGGAGTCGCGCATCAAGTCGAGAAGTTAAGCAAAGTGGTAGAGGATGAGTTATGAGCACACACAAAAAGGTTCGAGTTCGGGATGTAATGACTAATAACTATGCGGTCATCGATGGCTTAACAACGGTAAAAGAAGGGATTCAGCTAGCTCGTAGCCACGAAGTTAAAGCGCTGGTGGTGAATAAGCGTAATGAAGATGATGAATACGGATTGGTATTGATGAATGACATCGCTAAAAAAGTGCTCGCGCAAAACCGTTCGCCAGATCGTACTAACATCTATGAGATTATGACTAAGCCCGCGTTATCGGTCGATCCTGATATGAATGTAAAATACTGCGCCCGTTTGTTTGAGCGCTTTGGTATTAGCCGAGCGCCAGTGATTGAAGCAGGTAAAATCATCGGAATGGTCAGTTACAACAACATCGTCATTAACGGCATGGTACATGATGACTAACAGCCGAAGAGTGCGTAGAATCTCCTCATTATTTTTGAGGAGATGATGTCGTGAAACTCTTTTTTGCCTCTGACTTGCATGGCTGTTTGCCTGCAACCCAGCAAGTTCTTGCTGAATATGAAAAATCTGGTGCTGAGACGTTAGTACTACTTGGGGACATATTAAACCATGGCCCACGTAATCCTGTCCCCGAAGGTTACAATCCTCCAGCGGTGAGTGAGCTGCTCAATCAATATGCTGACCAAATCATTGCGGTGCGTGGTAATTGTGACAGTGAAGTCGATCAGATGCTGCTCTCGTTTCCCATGATGATGGATTACGCTTGGGTGTTATTAGAATCCGGACAACGACTGTTTTTAACTCATGGTCATCTCTACAATTCCAATAAGCGTCCTGCGCTAAAGCAGGGAGATGTGTTGGCTCATGGGCATACTCATATTCCTGTCGCTCAGCGAGAGGGGGAGCAGTTTATATTTAACCCGGGCTCAATCACCTTTCCGCGCAATGGATTTTCTGCTAGTTACGGCTTGTTAGAAGGTAATGAACTTAGAGTCGTCACTTTCTCAGGTGAGGTACTGGCCTCGGTACTAATTAATTAAGTACTCAGCCAAAATGAAACAAAGGCAGCTCAGTGAGCTGCCTTTGTATTTAACTTCGCACTATTTCGAATCTGAATGACCTAAGTCTCTTTCTGGGTCGATGACATCGCGCACTTTTTGCTTCAGTACTTTAGCTTCTGGGAATCCGCCGTCGCGTTTGCGTTCCCATATAAGCTGACCATTACAATGAATCTCAAAACGACCCCCCGTGTCTGGGTGGAGTGAAATTGTCTCTATCTCTTCACTAAAAGTGTGCAGTAGCTCTTGAGATAGCCACGTTGAACGCAGCATCCAATTACATTGGCGGCAGTAGTAAATATCAATGATGGCTTTATCCATGAAAATTCCTTTAAAACAAAAGCTTGATACCAACGGCGAAGGTCAGTATTTCAAAGCATACCTTGATGAATTGGTTGCTGTAACGAGTGGTTAGGTAAGCCCCTAAACTACCGCCAATGAATGAGCCTAGTAGAAGAGCAGGTAACCAAGGCCAATATACGGGAGCGCCTGCCTGAACTATTGCAATACCGCCAATACCATTCCAAAACAGGCCGACACACAGCATGGTGAGCGCAACAGCCTGCTTATAGCTGTAACCGAACCAGCGGACTAGAAATAGTGTAACCAATAAGCCAGACCCCGCCGTCAGTGAGCCATTAATCACCCCGATTAGCATTAGGCCAAGTCCGCCAATCACCCAGCCTTTAGTGTCGCGATTTAACGGTAGCTCTTGTTGTCCAAGCTGCTTTTTAAAACGTGAATAGATACCAAGGCACAATATCATTCCACCAAGCAATTTCTCTGCAATATCACCGGGAATAAGCAAGACAATGTTAGCACCAATGATGACGCCGAAGCTTCCCACACCAATAAGATACAAAGCTACTTGGTAGCTGAAGCTTTTCTTTTTGATGTGGGTGTATGCAGCCCCGAGACCAAGGGCGACACTGGCGATCTTGTGGGTGGCTAAAGCGATAGAGAAAGGCAGACCAAAGAAAATCAGCAGTGGGAATTGCAGTAACCCGGCACCACCACCAGAGAGTGAGGCGAGTGTATTCGCAATAAGTGAGCCCAATAACAGGCCGAAGGTATTTATCCAATCCATATGAAAAAAGAAAAGGGGCATCATGCCCCTTTATTGAATTTAGTTAGAAAATAGAACGGTAGAGCCGTGACTTAGGCTCGTCAGTAGCAGTGTCTTTTCGTTAACAATATCGATACGACGGCTTTGCTGAGCATCCATCTTAAAGATCTGAGTAATCAAGTCTAACTGTTCTGCAGTGAAGTCTTTACTTTGCGCAGAAGAAACATCTTTAAACTCTGTCGGAGAGACTAGCAGGTAGTTATCACTGATGTCCCACTCGCCAGTCTCAGAGATGTTTATCACGCTCTCTGTCTTAGCATTGAAAGGATACAAACGCACTGTTGCTACACGGATGTAAGTGTTGTTTGGTAAGTACTTAACGTTCGACACCACATCGACTTTGCGAAGTGAGCCAACAGACTCTTCTTGAAGCGGCTCAGTGATAACCGTCACCATCTTAGACTGCCACTCTTTTGAAGTAAGAACCTGTTCAACTTTAAGGTCACTGCCCCAGTATAACCAAGCGCTAAATACAGCGGAGATAACAAGTAGGCTAGCTGCAATTTTTTGATTCATCGGTGTACTTCCTACTGGCAAACTTTACTGAGATCTTGTTGCTCTGCGAAGATACGCAACGTGATATTTTCACCTGAATTATCCAAAGAGTGGATGTAGTTCAGGATAAGTTGATTGTTCTGACCACCTGTTGCGATCACTTCCACTGGAGCCAGTGCTTCAACATGTGTTTCATTGTACTTCTTCACACACTGCTCGATGGACGGGTACCATTTGCTGAGATCTGGATGATTCATAGGTGCTTTGACAACAGTGTTATCGAACACAGCTAACTGTCTGAACTTAGACTCAGCTGGGTTAGTGAATAAGATGACACATAAAGGAATCAAGAACGCTACTACAACTAGTAGTTTAGATAGCAATGAGCTTGGCTTACGAACCGGATCTTGTGTTTCAGCTGTTTCATTAAAAGAGCTAACAGCTTTTGGAGCGACAGGTGTTTCAATTGTCTCTTCAACTTTGATTTGCTCGGAAACTTCAACGGCTTCAACCTCTGAGTTTTCTTCCTCAAGGGATTCACCACTCATTAGTGTGGTTGCGCGCTCTACAGAACAAATCAATTGATAACCACGTTTTGGCACCGTTTTTACGAACATCGGTGACTTTGTAGAGTCTTTGAGTAGTTTTCGCAGCGTAGAGATTGCTTGAGTCAAGCTTGAGTCATCAACTTCGAAGCCTTGTTTGCGCCAAACAAAGTCATGCAGATCGTTACGAGAGACAATCTCGCTTGGCTTCTCACACAACAACAGCAGGATACGGCTTTCGTTGCTACCTAAACGAATTAGCTCGTTGTTATTCTCTTTGTCGACGAGAGAGTTGGTGTTTGGGTCAAAGGTAAATCTATTATCAAGATTAAACTTAGTACCTATGTTACTCATTAATTGCGGCCACTATATTAGAGGTTTCAGACAGTTAAGTTGTTAAAGCGCTCAATACAACCAATTTCGGTGAAATCAGTTTATATTTTTTGATTTTTTGGCGTGGCAAAGGATAGTCAAAATAAAACAAAAAAAACACTGTTTTTATGATTCTTGACCTTGAATTTACATTTGTCACCCTCATGTTAATTGGCAGATTTAGGCCAAATAGACATCATTATTATGAATGTATTGGCTTGATAAGTATAGAACTTATGGAGTTATCATGAGCGATACAGCAACTCAAAACAAAGAAACTCGTGGCTTTCAGTCTGAAGTAAAACAATTACTTCACCTTATGATTCACTCTCTTTACTCAAACAAAGAGATTTTCCTTCGTGAGCTAATTTCAAATGCGTCTGACGCTTCTGACAAACTGCGCTTTCAAGCTTTGTCAAATTCAGAACTGTACCAAGGTGATGCAGACCTTGGTGTGAAGCTTTCTTTCGACGAATCAGCGAATACTCTGACAATCTCTGACAACGGTATTGGTATGAGCCGTGAGGATGTGATTGAGCATTTAGGTACTATCGCAAAATCAGGTACGGCTGAGTTCTTCTCAAAATTGTCTGAAGATCAATCGAAAGACTCGCAACTCATTGGTCAATTTGGTGTTGGTTTTTACTCAGCATTCATTGTGGCTGACGCAGTCACGGTTCGTACGCGTGCAGCAGGCTTAGATGCTCAAGAGGGCGTTCAATGGCACTCAGCGGGCGAAGGTGAGTACACCATCGAAACTATCTCTAAGGAGAGCCGCGGTACAGACATCATTCTTCACATGCGTGAAGAGGGCAAAGAGTTCTTAAACGAGTGGCGCTTGCGTGAAGTAATCAGCAAATATTCTGATCACATCGGTATTCCTGTGGCGATTCAGACCGCTGAGCGTGATGAAGAAGGCAAAGAAACCGGTGAGAAAAAGTGGGAGCAGATCAACAAAGCTCAGGCACTTTGGACGCGTAATAAGTCTGATATCTCTGAAGAAGAGTACCAAGAGTTTTACAAGCATGTTTCTCATGACTTCGCTGATCCATTGGTATGGAGCCATAACCGCGTAGAAGGTAAGAACGACTACACAAGCTTGCTGTACATCCCAGCGAAAGCACCTTGGGATATGATGAACCGCGACCACAAATCTGGTCTTAAACTGTATGTGCAGCGCGTATTCATTATGGATGATGCTGAACAGTTCATGCCTTCATACTTACGTTTTGTTCGCGGTCTAATAGATTCAAACGATCTACCACTCAACGTATCGCGCGAAATTCTGCAAGACAACAAAGTTACCCAATCGCTACGTAATGCTTGTACTAAGCGTGTGCTTACTATGCTTGAGCGCATGGCGAAAAACGATGAAGAGAAATACCAATCGTTTTGGAAAGAGTTTGGTCTGGTGCTAAAAGAAGGCCCAGCAGAAGACATGAGCAACAAAGAGAAAGTCGCAGCATTACTTCGTTTTGCGTCTACTGAAGTTGATTCTGCCGAGCAAACTGTTGGTCTTGCGTCTTATGTAGAACGCATGAAAGAAGATCAAGACAAGATTTACTACCTGACTGCAGACAGCTACGCAGCAGCCAAGAACAGCCCTCATTTAGAGCAATTTAAAGCGAAAGGCATCGAAGTCATTCTGATGTTTGACCGCATCGATGAGTGGCTGATGAACTACCTGACTGAGTTTGATGGTAAGCAGTTTCAGTCAATCACTAAAGCGGGTCTTGATCTGAGCAAGTTTGAAGACGAAGCAGAGAAAGAAAAGCAGAAAGAGACCGAAGAAGAGTTTAAGTCTGTCGTTGAGCGCACTAAAGAGTACTTAGGTGAGCGAGTGAAAGAGGTTCGTACTACTTTCAAGCTAGCCAATACTCCAGCGGTAGTGGTGACGGATGACTTCGAGATGGGCACACAAATGGCTAAGCTACTTGAAGCCGCAGGTCAGGCAGCACCTGAAGTGAAGTACATCTTTGAAATTAACCCAGAGCATGCACTTGTTAAGCGCATGGCCGACGAAGCCGACGAAGAAGCGTTTGGTCGTTGGGTAGAACTACTGTTAGGTCAAGCGATGTTAGCTGAACGCGGTTCGATGGAAGATCCATCGCAGTTCTTAGGTGCAATCAACACGCTTTTGACTAAGGGCTAATAGCCTAAAAACACCAAAAAGCTCGCATCTTGCGGGCTTTTTGATTTATTTGCGTTAATCATGAATAAAACCGCGAGAAGTTGCAGACTTGTGTGAGTGTTTAAGCATTCTTTAGTCGTAATTCGCGCTTTGGTTTTAAATTGTATGATAGAATGCAACCTTGAAACCCAATGAGCAGGCGTGTAATGTGCACGCCTGCTTTATTGTTAACTGTAGAACAGTTATACCGAAACTTACCGTGAGCGCTAGATGTGTTCATTTGGTCACCCCATAGTGAGCTTCGGTATAAATCATTATTATCTTAAGAGGATTCAACATGCGCATCATTCTTCTAGGTGCTCCAGGTGCAGGTAAAGGCACACAAGCTAATTTCATCATGGAAAAATACGGTGTTCCGCAAATCTCTACTGGTGACATGCTACGTGCTGCTATCAAAGCAGGTACAGAGCTTGGTAAACAAGCTAAAGCTGTTATTGACGCTGGTCAGCTAGTTTCTGATGAAATCATCCTTGGTCTAATCAAAGAGCGTATCGCTCAAGATGACTGCGAAAAAGGTTTCCTACTAGATGGTTTCCCTCGCACTATTCCTCAGGCAGATGGTCTGAAAGAAATGGGTGTTGACGTAGACTACGTAATCGAATTTGATGTTGCTGACGACGTAATCGTTGAGCGTATGGCTGGTCGTCGTGCTCACCTACCTTCTGGTCGTACTTACCACGTTGTTTACAACCCGCCTAAAGTTGAAGGCAAAGACGACGTAACTGGTGAAGATCTAGTTGTTCGTGATGACGACAAAGAAGAGACAGTACGCGCTCGTCTAGGTGTATACCATGAGCAAACTGCACCGCTTATCTCTTACTACGGTAAAGAAGCTGAAGCAGGTAATACTAAGTACCTTAAGTTCGACGGTACTAAGCAAGTTGCTGAAGTTAGTGCAGATATCGAGAAAGCACTAGCATAAATCGCTAACCGCGAATTTTGAAAATTTGCTATAGTGAAGCGATCCGTTTTAGGATCGCTTTTTTTATGCTCTTAGTTTGATCCATTTCTGAGATAGGTACGTAAAGAGCCTTTTTAGTGTCGATAGGAAGCTATGCAAAATAACAAAAAACAAGGTGTACTCCTGGTTAACTTAGGTACGCCCGATGAGGCCACCGCCCCTGCGGTTAAGCGCTTTTTAAGTCAGTTTCTGCATGACAAGCGTGTCGTCGATATGACGCGTTGGTTGTGGTGTCCAATCTTGCATGGTGTGATTTTGCCAATTCGCGCACCCAAAGTAGCGAAGCTGTATAAAACCGTGTGGATGGAAGAGGGCTCTCCACTTCTGGTTTACTCCAAGAAGCAAGCTGAAAAACTTCGCCAGCAGCTTGATATGCCGGTTGAGTTGGGGATGACTTATGGCAACCCTAGCCTGAAAGTTGGTATAGAGGCTTTACTAGACCAAGGTGTTGAAGACATCATGGTTTTGCCTTTATACCCTCAGTATTCAGGAACGACGTCGGCAGCGGTATCTGATGGTTTGACTAAGGCATTCAAGCAGATTCCTGTAATGCCTAGTTTTCAGTTTATTCGTGATTACCACAAGCACCCTTTGTATATCAAAGCACTGGCTGAGAGTGTTAAGCGTTCTTGGCAAGAGAACGGTCAAGGTGATTACCTGCTTTGCTCATACCATGGTATTCCGAAACGCTTTGCCGACAATGGCGATATTTATCCGCAACATTGTGAGCGAACGACTGCGCTTCTTGGCGAGGAACTTGGTTTGTCACCTGACAAAATTGGCATGACATATCAATCGCGTTTTGGTCGCGAGGAATGGTTGCAGCCTTATACAGACAAAACATTAGAAACCTTACCAGCCAAAGGGATCAAAAAGCTCGACATTATGGCGCCAGCCTTCTCTGCAGACTGTCTTGAAACATTAGAAGAGATTTCAGAGCAGTGTTGTGAGCTGTTTATGGAGCATGGTGGGGAGAAGTTCACTTACGTCCCATGTCTTAATGACGATGAGCTGCATATTCAAATGATGGTGGACTTGATATCGAGCCGTTAAAGGCATGACTGGTCATTTCGAAAGGTCGCAAAAGCGGCCTTTTTTATTGCTCGACCCTGCATCTGTAACGTCAAACACACATAGACCCCCGTTAAAACTGTCTGATTAAGTTATTCGTCTGATCGATATTTTGGTGATCAGGATCAGATTATTATTATCGAAAATTAATAAAAAGCTAAAAGCTGTGTGATCTCGATACTGTTAATCTGGTTAATAGGGAGTCTCTAGGTGATAGGGATCACCAATCTCTATTTTATTAATTTTTTTGTTTTTGTAAGAGCATGAAAGTTAAGAATTAAATTACTTTTCTCTTTTTTACGTTGAAGTCCGTCGCACAAAAAATGGATTAATTTTTTATCGTGAATTAAATCCGACATTATGACTGCCAAGCCAGGGAGGCAAACCTATTTAGCGGTTAACGGTGAAGAACTACCAAGATACAGCCGCAACACATTTTAGTAATTAAAGGCAGACTATAATGAAAAAACTACTAACTCTTAGCGCAATCACGCTTGCTTTCGCATCTACTGCATACGCAGGTTCTTCTTACGTAACAGGTAACGTTCAGTTCCACAGTGAAAACAAAAACCCTAACGCGACTTCTACACTAGAAGCTGGCCACACATTTGATACTGGTACAACACTACTAACTGAGTTTGATGGTATTTCTCTAGGTAGCTACGAAGGTGAATTTAAAGAAGCACAAGGTACAACGCCTTACATCACGCTAGGTATCGAGCAGAGCTACTCAATCAACGATAACCTATGGGTAGCAGCTGGTTACCACCACCTACTGAACAACGGTGAAACGGTACAAAATCGTCCACTAGTGAAAATTGGCTATAACTTCGACAACGGCCTTGCAATCAGCAACCGTACTCGTTACCACAACGTTAAGAATAGCGACAATGACCAACTGCGTTTTGACAACCGTATCGGTTACGCAGTGGCAGATATGCCTCTAGCTCTAGCGTACAACAACGTTTACGTACGTAACGACAAAGCTGAAAATACAATGGACCATGAGTTCCGTGCTACTTGGACTCGCGAAGGCGTTCAACCATACTTCGAGTTGCGTAGCCAAGGCCACGGTGCGAAGAACCTAGACGGTTCTGATAAGAAAGAGAACACTGCATTTGTATTCGGTGCTTCTTACGGCTTCTAAGCCAACCTAAATTTACTGTCCTAACACTAAGGCCCAGTTGTTACTGGGCCTTTTTCGTATCATGCTGTTTTGATTGGTGCGCAAAAGCGCTCTACACCTTGCCAAAGTATACTATCCGGCATTTGCATGTATTCTATGTTTGATAGCGCGTCTTTCCATAAACCTAAGCAAGCAGCCTGCTTATTGTCACTCGTATAGTGCGCTAGGACTTGCTTAGCCGAAATGCTACTGGTGAGTGCTGCAGTCGCTTTTAGGTAGTTACTTAAATATTGCTCTATATTGCGTTTCTTACGGCTAATATTGGCTTGCAGCATCAAAATAAGCGCATTGTTTGGAATTTCTGCGACATACTCCCGCTGCAGCATCTGTAAGCTTTTTTCTATCTCACCTGAGCGATAGGTAAGCAGTGCGAGCAGCATATGCAGCTCTGGAGAAGGCGTTGGCGTGCTCTGTTTAACCTTGTCAATCCAATGGCGAAGTACGTCAGGCGACTGGTCACTAAACAGTAGCTCTCGGGTATAGAAGCTGATCTCTGCGCCACTCATATTTTGCTCAATTAACTTATCGAACTCAGCTTCAGATAGTTGAGTGAGACTGGTTTTAAGTTCCTGATCGATGCGCAAAATAGGCGTTGGTAGCTTAAAGTATTCGGTCAAATCAGAGTTTAATTCGTTAATTGTTGCAACCAACTCACTGTCTTCAAGCGAATATAAGTTACGCCACGCAACACGAGCGGACGCCGAATGGTAAAGGATGACCTCTAGTGTATCTGTTGCCTCTTTGTCCTTTATCAGGTTAAACGTCAACTTATAATCCGAATCATTGATTGCATCTGAACCCGGGAAGTGATGGTGCTCGCTTAAGCTCATCAAGTAGTAACTCGGTGAGCGCATATTGGCCAAGTGGATATAAGGAGAATGGCTGTAAGCATGGAGTAACAATACTTTGAGCTTTAAAGCATCTTCCTGCATTGATTGTCGTGACGAAGAGATTTGATCGAGTAGCAAACGAACCTGAGGTACGTACAGAGCCTGATCTTTGGATTCGACCTTTACGTCAAAGAATGTATTGACCAAAGTTACTGCCGCTACAAGAGCTGTAATAACAAAAGCAGAGCTCCAAAAAGCAAACTTCGATGGTTTTCGCTTTAGTTTATGCTTAACAGAGGTCTGTTTGTCAGAATCTAGGTTTACGCGAGATGAACTGACCAGTTTCACATGACTGTTTGGAATGTAATAGCCTCTTTTAGGATAGGTCACGATCAGTTTGGTCGAATCAATTTCTGGGACATGTTCTCTTAGGAGGTTGCGCAGCAAACTGATGCGGTTTGTGACCACATTTTTTGAGATGTACTGGTTCTCCCAAACTTGCTCAATAAATTGCTCGATGGAGGTTGGCTCACCGACATTAGACAGCAATACTTCTAACAAGGCGACATTACGCGGCTCTAGCGCGATTTCAGTGCTGCCATTGGTTAGCGTTTTATGTTCAGGGTCATAGAGTAAGTGAGCAATAGCGATGAGTTGGCCGCTTTGCTTGGCTTGAGCGAGTATATTCATACGAGTCACAGGGGAGCGAAAAGACGCCGCGCATTCTACAAAAATATTCTTCCGACTTATAGATCCCTTCATAAGTTAGCTTGTTTGTATCATTTTTGAGAAACTCGGTGTGCTAGGGGAGTACACACCGAGTTAACTTCAATAATTAGAACTTGTAAGTGGCGTTGATGTAGCCTTGGTTTGACGACTTAAACTTACCAAGCACTTCGTCATCTACTTTATGCTCGTTGCCAGTAAAGTAGTTGAATCGGTAGCCTGCTTCCATACCAAAATGTTCTGTAAACATGTACCCCAAACCTGCATTTAGACCATACGTTAAGCCTGAGTTTTTGCTCGTAGTGGAAGCGCTCAAGCCCATAGCTGGTGTCACTTTAGTTTCTAGCTCACTGTTGTAGTAACCTAATGAACCGCCAGCTAGTACATAGAAACTTTTGTCAATGTGATAAACGTAGTCAGAGCCCGCACCAAATTGGTATCCATCTAACTGAAACTTAACTTGAGCATTTTCTTCAGTATCGATGATGCTTAGTTCTGACTCACCGTTGTACTGCAAGTAACCATAAACACGTACATTCTCAGTTAGGTAAGAGCCGCCTTTAATTGCAAAAGAGCCTGCGTTATCAAGTTTATCAACGACAGTTTTGCTTTCGGCATCCGCTGCTGAGGTGCTGTATTTACCGCCAGCAAGTTCAACTGCAATGTAAGGTGAATTAGCGAAAGTTGGTAGTGAAACCACAGCAGCCGTCGCTGCAATCAGTAGATGTTTACGCATAGTACTTCTCAGTTTTGTTAGGTAACGAGTACTCATTTGCTGCGTTTCTATTAAATAGGCGTAATGCAGCTAGAGTCGATTGAACGCCATTTTCTCGGCGTCGTTAAGTTGGTGAGAAAGTTATCTGAGAGAGAGAAAAAATGCGAAAAACAAAAGTAAACGTAGTTACACTTGATGTTAATTTAGATCTATATCTATGATTTAAATGGATCTTTATTGCACTTTAATCTGCCTGAGTGAATTAAAGTGCAATACAAATAGAATCAACAGAATCCGTTATTTATTACCTTCGTAGTGTCGGTAAGTGAATACCTGACCCTTTTCATTAAATGCATATACAGAATACTCATCTTTCTCATTGCCATATTCCATACCTGGTGAACCCATCGGCATGCCTGGAACAGCGAGCCCTTTTGCATTACGTGGCGGGTTTTCTAAGAAGGCTTTAATGTCTTCGGCAGGGATATGCCCTTCAAACACATAGCCATTGATTTCAGCAGTATGGCAAGAAGCAAGCTCTGGTGTAATCCCGAGTTTCTGTTTAATTGGGTTCATGTTTTCATGCAGTTTTTCATCGACATTAAACCCAGCATCTTGCATGTGTTTGGTCCACTCCGTACAGCAACCACAGTAAGGTGATTTATGGTTGATGACATCAGCAGCTAACGCTTGACCAGACAAGAGTGCAAGGGTAGCCAAAGTTAGAGCTTTTCTATTCATAGTGACCTCTCGGAAGTGTTAAATAGTCTTAGGCGGTTGGCGTTACTCACCACCGTTATTGATGATAAGGCCATTGCTGCACCAGCGATAACAGGGCTGAGCAAAAAGCCAAAGGCTGGATAAAGTACCCCAGCCGCAATTGGGATACCTAGTGAATTGTAGATGAATGCGCCAAACAGGTTCTGTTTCATGTTACGCAGTGTTGCTTTTGACAACTCAATAGCCTTGATAACAGAAACTGGCGATGAGTTGAGCAAGGTAATTTGCGCGCTTTCAATTGCGACGTCGCTGCCGCTGCCCATTGCGATACCGATATCAGCTAAAGCGAGAGCGGGTGCATCGTTGACACCATCACCAATCATGGCAACTTTACGGCCTTCACTTTTAAGCTGTTCAATATGGCTCGCTTTCTGATCTGGCAATACTTGGGCGATGACGCGTTCAATACCTAATTGAGTCGCGATTGCTTGTGCGACGGACTGGTTGTCTCCTGTGAGCATGACAGGTGTAATACCCATTGCTTTTAACATGGAGACCGCTTGCTTTGCGTCTTCTTTAATCGGATCGGCAATAGCGATCGTGCCGACGACTTCAGCGTTCACTGCGATAACAACTGGGGTCCAAGCATTGTCTAAGTAATGACGAATTTCTGCCTCTATTGATGACATGTCCCAAGACTGCGCCTGAGCATAGTTGAGTGAGACAATCGCAATTTCTTCTTGTTGATACTGGGCAAAAACACCTTGCCCACGGCGATTCTCAAAGTTCTCTACATCAACGAGAGTGAGTTGTTTTTCGTTGGCTTGATTAACAATGGCTTTAGCCAGAGGATGCTCTGAATGTTTTTCAACCGAAGCGGCCAAAGCAAGTAGGTGGTCAACGTCATTGGAGATTGAATGAACGGCTTGAACTTGCGGCTTCCCTTTGGTCAAGGTTCCGGTCTTATCAAATACAACCGTATCTATTTTGCTTGCGGACTGAAGTACATCAGCATCTTTGATTAAAATGCCCATCTCAGCAGCTTTACCAATTCCAACTGTGACTGATAGGGGAGTCGCGAGCCCGAGCGCACAAGGGCAAGCGATGATCAGCACAGTGGTAGTCACTACTAACATATAACTGGCTTTTGGCTCTGGACCAAACATAAACCACACAAGTGCAGAGACAATAGCAATGGCAACCACAACCGGTACGAATATCGATGAAATTTGATCGGCGAGCTTGGCAATTGCCGGTTTACTGCTCTGAGCCTCTCGAACCATAGTGATGATTCGCGACAGCATGGTATCGCTACCGATGCCTGAAGCGGTTATTACTAAGCTGCCATCTTGATTGATGGTACCTGCTGACACTGTCTCACCTAATGCTTTGTATGCTGGAACCGGCTCACCGGTGAGCATAGATTCATCCAGATAAGACTCGCCACTCTCGACTACACCATCTACGGGCACCTTCTCACCGGGTTTTACTCTTAATCTCATGCCTAAGGTGACTTGCTCAAGCGGAATCTCACGTTCACCATCCTCAGTGACTAGAGTGGCGTTCTGCGGTTGAAGGTTCACTAAGGCTTGAAGTGAGCGGGTCGTTTTGGCTTTGGCTTTGGCTTCTATATAGTGACCGAGTGAGATTAATCCGACGATCATCGCACTCGCTTCAAAGTAAACGTGCCTTGAAGCAAGTGGAAACCATTCAGGGATAGTGACTACTAACATGGAAAACAGCCAAGCTGCGCCTGTACCAAGCGCGACTAAGGTATCCATCGTCGCTCGTTTGTGAGTAAGCGCTTGCCATGCATTAGTAAAAAAGCTTCGCCCTGCTGTTGCTAATAGCCAAAAGCAGACGACACCAATGACTCCCCAAACCAGTTGGTCTTGGCTGTTGCGAATCATCATGTTGCCGCCAAACACTCCCCAGAGCATCAGTGGAGCACCGACAACAATACCGGCTAACGCACTTTTTCTATGCTGCGCTTGTGCCTGCTCTTGTTGTTCAATCTGTTTTTGTTGCTGCGTTGCTGGATCATCAATGATTTGGGCTTGATAACCTGCTTCTTTGACTGTGTTAACAAGCTCAGCTTCAATTTGCTCTCTTGGTTCTGTACTAAAAACTAACGCGCTTTGCTCTGCTAAATTGACCTGAGCTTTTTGAACACCTTTGACAGAAATCAGAGCCTTCTCCACGGACGATACGCAACTCGCACAGGTCATGCCGGAGATAATTAAATGAAAAGAGTGAGCCGATACTTCTTCTATAGGGCTGACAGGTTGAACTACCTCAGTGTTAGCAGGATTAATTTCATCAAGTTCAATTGTCTCTTGGTTAGCTTGATAGCCAAGTGATGCAACTAACTGTGTAATTTCTTCAGCGGTTCGCAGAGTAGTAATGGCTAATTCTGTTTTCGAAACTGCAAATGTGCCATTGAGCGGATCTTGTGCCAATGCTTGCTCAAGCTTGGCGACGCATTTACCACAATTTAGTCCAGTTAAGAAAAAATGATGCTGATTGCCCGCTGAATAGCCGAGTTTCTCCACCACTTTTGCGATTGATGAGAATGAACTGTCGGTATCCAATGAGATAAAGGTTGGGGACAGCTGGTGAATCTGTACTTGGTGTTCTGCGGTAAGGGCTCGCTCTACATTACGTGCGCATCCCATACAGTTTAATCCTGACAATGGAATATCAAACTTAGACATATCAACACCTCGAAAAATGGAACTGTTGCTTAGCCTAAACCTTACCTCAAGGGTAAGGTCAAGCCTTTAAACCAAAACGTCAAAATTAGAATTATTTGAAAATTGTTAGCACAGATGATTGCGAGAGATTTCAAACTTTTACTGGGAAACTTGTTAATACCTATAAAGGAATAAAAATTTACGGTGATCTGCGCCGAAAATTTCCCTGACTTAACTGGCTAATTTGATTGTAACTGAGTGTTTTGACGTTTTTGTTTATTGATTTGTGATTTTAACCTGTTGTTTATATTTGTTTTATCTTGTTTGTGTTTTTTTTGATTTGAACGTAGTCAGATTATTTTTCGCCTCATTTTTTGCAGCGAAAAAAGTTTGCCACCATGCCCCTGTCCATAAATAGTCCCCCTCGAACACCAATTGATAAGTGAGAGAGGGGTACTAAGAAAAACGACCAAAATGAATAATTACTAGGGGTTAATACTATGTCTATGTTCAAAAAGACACTTCTTGGCGCAGCGGTTTCGACCGTTGTATTAGGTTTCTCTGGCATGGCCGCCGCAGATACGAACCTGAATCCCGCAGAAGCTAAATATGAGCAAGGTATCTATGGTTTGATTGCTATGCAGGTAGCAAACCGTGATTACGACAACTCACCACAGAACGATGGTGTTCAGTTCAATAACGAGTCTCGCCTTGGTTGGCGTGGTACAGCGAAGTTCGATAGTTGGGATAACTGGACATTCTTGTGGCAAATCGAGTCAGGCTACGTTGATGAGTCATTTGCAGGTGAAGATGGTGGTAATGGCTATCTAGGTCGTCGTGATACCTTCGTCGGTTTTGAACATGACACGATTGGTAAAGTTCGCCTAGGCCGCGTATTAACGCCAATCTATGAACTGATTGACTGGCCAGCGACCAACCCAGGTATGGGTAACGTTTGGGACTGGGGTGGCAACATTGGCGGTAACAACTTTAATGACCGTCAATCCGACACGATTCGCTGGGATACCAATGAGTTGTGGAAAGGCTTCACCATGGATATCGCAGCGGGTGCAGGTCAAGACCGAGCGGGCGGTACAAGTAGCACAAAAGCGGGTAGCAACTACTGGCATGGTATGGCCGCGCACCAGCAGTTCAACGGTGATTGGGGCTGGGTTCAGCTCGATTTAGCATATGAAATGAACTACGACACAATGGAAGGCGATAATGCTAAATATTGGGACAACCAAACCTACCTATTGGGCTCTCAAGGTGGTTTCTCTAACGGCTTAGGCTATTTCGCTTACTACCGTATTGCTGAAGCGCAAGATACTAAAGGCAGTGATGAAACAGAGCACTCTTACTCTGTGGGTCTAACCTACAACTTTGGTGAAGGTAATAAGTGGCAAGCGAAGATCGCTCGCGCTGAAAACCTTGGCCTAGAAGTTGATGGTAAAGATATTGAAGGCACTAAAGATAAAGTGACTTCCATGCAGTTAATGTACTCGGTTGATACTAACGCGGTTGTGTACGCTCGTTACGCAATGAATGACCTAGAAAACACTGGAACTACTGGTGAAGGTTACCAAGGTCGTTGGAAGTCAGACAGCTTTGATGAAGCGTCTGTCGGTATCGAATACTGGTTCTAATTATTAATTAAAATTATATGGGCGGCTTTATGCCGCCCTTCGTTGTTTACTATTCGCTTTGACGTCGAGGAATCTATGAAAAAACTAACAAGCGCACTTTTATTCGCTGCGATGGCACTGCCAGTGGGAGCGACCGAACTTACTATTATTAACGAGATTGAGCCGTTAGTGCTAAATGGAAAAGAGCTGACTCGTAACGATTATAAAAGCGCTCAAGTGATTAATTTGCAAGAGGGTCAAAACCAGCTCTTATTCGCCCTTGACCAACTGGTTGTTGAAGATGGCCGTCGCAATAAATTGGTGTTTCCGTCAGTCGTAATTAAATTTGATGCAGCGTCTGCTCCGGCCACCCTTAGCTATCCGGTTTTTCGTCATGTTGACCAAGCGAAATCGTTCCGCAAAGCATTGGATTTCTCACTACTCGATGCTCAGGGTAAGGCTGTGGATTACCAGGTTGATCTGTTACACATCAAAGGCTTTTCCCAGTTCAATGATTATGAAGCGGCAGTTGCGGAGTATAACCAAGTTGGGGGCATTGCCTCTATCTCACATACAGATACAGTAGTACCTCACGCAAGCAACAATGAGGAAATCAAGAGCACAAGTGCTCAAGCTGAGATGAAGGCAGCTATTGCGACTTCAAGCGGTTCAATTAAAAGCGACTTTTTGTCGATGACACCAACTCAGCGCCAAGAGTTTATCTCTTGGGCAGTCAAACACATCAATGAATAAACAAAACATGGTGTAGATGGATTGTAGATTTGCATATCGGTGCTAAAATAACGCGCAATTTTGGCACCATCCTCATTTGAATAGAGTGGTGCGGTCATTTAGACAATCAAGGTATTTTACATGACGGTTAAAACTCGTTTTGCTCCTAGCCCAACAGGCTACCTACACGTTGGTGGTGCTCGTACTGCACTTTATTCTTGGCTTTACGCTAAAAACCAAGGTGGTGAATTTGTTCTACGTATCGAAGATACAGACTTAGAACGTAACTCTCAGGAAGCGGTAGATGCGATCCTAGAAGGTATGCAGTGGATGGGTTTAGAGTGGAATGAAGGTCCTTACTTCCAATCTAAGCGTTTTGACCGTTACAACGAAATGGTTGATAAGCTGCTTGCTGAAGACAAAGCATACAAGTGTTACGCATCTAAAGAGCTATTAGATGAGATCCGTGCTGAGCAAGAAGCGGCGAAAGAGATGCCTCGCTACGATGCAAACCATCCGAAAATCGTAGCTGCAAACGCAGAAGCGAAAGAGGGTGATGCGTTTGTTATCCGTTTCCGTAACCCAAAAGAAGGCAGCGTGGTATTTGATGACCAAATCCGTGGTCGTATTGAAATCGCAAACAGCCAGTTAGATGATCTGATTATTCGCCGTACAGACGGTGCTCCAACCTACAACTTTGTTGTTGTGGTGGATGACTGGGATATGGGCATTACTCACGTTGTTCGCGGTGAAGACCACATCAACAACACGCCTCGTCAAATCAATATTTATGAAGCGCTAGGTGCACCTGTACCAACATTTGCACACTGTGCGATGATTCTTGGTGATGATGGTGCCAAGCTGTCTAAGCGCCATGGTGCGGTCTCTGTGATGCAGTACCGTGATGAAGGTTACCTACCAAATGCACTGAACAACTACCTAGTACGTCTAGGTTGGTCTCACGGTGACCAAGAGATCTTCTCAGAGCAAGAGATGATTGATCTATTTAGCTTGAACGCGATTTCGAAGTCAGCATCTGCCTTTAATACTGAAAAGCTACTTTGGTTGAACAACCATTACATCAAGACTTCAGCTCCTGAATACGTAGCTGAGCATCTGCAATGGCACCTAGATAACCAAAACCTAAACGTTGAAAACGGCCCAGCTATCACGGAAGTGATCACCTTAGTAGGTGAGCGCTGCAATACGCTTGTGGAGCTAGCTGAGCAAATCCGTTACTTCTACGAAGACTTTTCTGAGTTCGAAGCGGGTGCAGCGAAGAAGCACCTTCGCGGTGTAGCGAAAGAGCCTCTAGCACTAGCATTAGCAAAAGTTGAAGCGCTAGAAGAGTGGACGACGGACAACATCAAACAAGGCGTGATCGCTGCGGTTTGTGAAGAGCTCGAGATCGGCATGGGCAAAATCGGTATGCCACTGCGTGTTGCGGTAACTGGCGGTGGTCAATCTCCATCAGTTGACGCAGTAATGGAACTCGTAGGCAAAGAGCGCGTTATTGCTCGCATCAAGATGGCACTAGAGTTTATTGCTGAGCGCGAAGCTAACGCATAACAAGTTCGCCTGAATCAAAACCGAAACCGCAGCAAATCGCTGCGGTTTTTTATTGCCTAAACATATTGCCTCAGCTTTCTAGTTAGCCGCATGTTTCCAGTTGATTTTCCTGAAAACCTATAAATCCATGAATTAAAATAAAAATTGGAAAAGAAAATTGTTATTGATTAAATATATGTGTATTTTTTGCTCCTTAATTACCAATTAAGTTATTGTTTTATTGGAATGTCAGCCAAGTAATGGCCACATTCAATAATTAAGGATTAGAGAATGAATAAAAAAGTGGTGGTTGCGTCTAGTCTTATCTTGCTTGTTTCAGCTTCCGCTAACGCTCAAATCTATCTTGGAGCGAAGGCAGGTGCAAGTTGGGTAGATGATCTATGTACTTCTGGAAGTCAGTGTGATGAAAATTCTTGGGCACTTGGTTCGTTTTTAGGTTATGAATTTAACGATCATTTTGCCTTAGAGGCAGGCTTGGATACGTTGGGTAAAACAACAGGTGCTGGATATACCGACGCAGGCCTAATTTCTTATTCTCTAGCGCCGCGTTTTAATATTCCGCTAACCAATAGCCTTGATGTGTTTGCAAAAGCTGGTGGTGCTTATGTGGAGTATGGAAATAAAAGTGACTCCACGTTGATGGGTTCTTTAGGTCTTAGCTACAACGTTCTACCAAACATCGATATTCAACTAGAATATCAACGTCTAGCGGATATAGATATCGAGTCTCATGGAATTTCGGGTAACGCGGTTACATTAGGTTTTACCACTAAATTTGGCAGCTCGGCGAATACGGTCAATGAGCCTGTTGTTCAAGAAGAGATGCAGCTACAAAACGTTGCTGTTGAAGAAGTCCTTGTTAAACCAGTGATGAAAACATACGAAACTCAGGTTGTGTACTCGGTCCAGTTTAAGTTTGATAGTGCAGAGTTGACGGATAGCAGCAAGGTTGCTCTACAAGAAGTGTCCGAGTTTATGCTTCAATATCCAGAATCGAGCGTTGATGTTATAGGACATACAGATATCAGCGGACCAGCAAGTTATAACTTGACGCTGTCTGAACAAAGAGCGCAATCTGTCGCTGACGTGATTAATAGCTTTGGTGTGAACAACTCTCGAATTAACGTTAAAGGCGAAGGGGTAAGTAATCCGGTTGCCTCAAATGAAACCCGAGAAGGTCGAATTCAAAACAGACGTGCTGACGTAGTGATCAACGAATTCGAATATCAAGTGAACTAGCAGTTTTTCTTCCTCATACGAAGCCTCAACCAATGGTTGGGGCTTTGTCTTATTTGTAAGACAGGTAAGCCCATTATAATGGCGCTTGCTATCTGGCTTGCGAAATATTTCGTTTGGCATATGCAATAGTAATGCTATCTTCTAGTTCTAAGACTAAACTAGAGCAGTTGGTCTAAAGTAGTTTGACTAGCATAAACATAATGAAAAATGGGGAAGGACTCATGAAAAAGTTAGCAGTGGTAATTTCAAGTACGCTTGCACTGGCATCAATGAATGCAAACGCAGATTTCTATTTAGGTGGTAAAGTCGGTAAGTCATGGTTGGATGACGCTTGTACTTCAATTACGGCCAATTGTGATGATGATTCAATGGCGGTAGGTGTTTTAGCGGGTTACCAATTTATGGATTATTTGTCGCTGGAAGCTGGCTATGACTATCTGGGCGAGTTTACAGCAGACGGCTTAGCTGATGATAAAGTAAAAGCCTTCACTATTGCCCCAAAGCTAAACCTGTCTTTGACTGAAGATATTTCTCTTTACGGTAAGTTTGGTGGCGCACGAGTTGACTACGGCAACAAGAATGACAACTCATTTCTTGGTGCGGTTGGTTTTGAGGTAGATTCGCACAAAAATGTGTCAATTCGTCTTGAGTATCAGCGTCTGACTGACGTAAACAACGACTATGTACGTGCGGCAGTGAACTCAGCTACGTTAGGATTTGCCTATAAGTTTGGGGCAAGTGAGCAGCTAGCATCTGAGCCTTATGTGGCAGAAGAGAAAGTGGTTGAAGAAGTTGTCGTTGAAGAAGCAGTGGTTGTCACACCAGTGCTGAAGACTTTTGAAACTAAGGTTGTTGATTCTGGTGCTTTTGCTTTAAACAGTGCCGAACTAAAGCCTGAAAGCTTGCCAATGCTAGAGGAATTGGTTCAGTTTATGAAGCAGTACCCTCAGTCAAATGTTGAAATCACCGGTTACACAGACTCAAGTGGTGCGGCTGCATACAACCAGAAACTGTCTGAAAAGCGTGCTAAATCGATTGAGAGTGCATTGCTAGATGCAGGTGTTGATAGCTCACGTATCACGGCGAAAGGTGAAGGTGAGAATAATCCAGTCGCTTCAAATGACACCGCTGAAGGTCGAGCTCAAAACCGACGTGTTGAAATCATTGTCCCTGCGTTTGAATACGAAGCAGAGTAATCTCAATAACATCCAAAAAAGCCTTGGCGTTGTACCAAGGCTTTTTGATTGAACTTAGTTGGATATCACTTCAAATCGATACTATTTAATCGCCCCATAAACTCTAGAATTTCTAGGTTCTCCTTGTTCGCTGCCAATAAGGCTTTTTTCGTTTTCGAGTAGGCGGCTAATCGACCATGTTTTTTGATTGAACAAACCACGCTCTTATAGATCAGCTTGCCGTTCTCATCATAATTACGCCAAGCAGCGATATAGCATTCGTCTTTCGCCGTTGGGTTCTCTTTCGTTGGTCTAGGTTTAAAGATGATCTTGGGCTCTAGCGAATGCGGCAAGCGAGTCATTAAATAAGGGTCTTTGAGTAACTTACGCCAAAACTTGCCCCACATTTCTGAACCAAGTTCGTTGCGAAGTTTGATCGCTTTCTTCAAGCCCTTTTTTTCACCAATACGTACGTATCCCACTGAGCGATGAAGAACTTTGTCATCAGGAGTGTGGATATGAATCTTAAATGCTGTCTTGGCTTTTGAAATAAAGCGGTGACCAGTGTTAGTGGTCAAGTTACTTTTGGTCATTCAATTTTTATAAATAGTTTTATTAATAGCTATTTTAGTTGAATGTCCCCAAATGTAGAAGGTTTGATTTTTAATAGCCGCTTTTTTGTATCATCTTAGCTACGAACTTGCTCGCAAAATTGTCGTTGCTGCGCCTGACAAACAGAAAAAGGGGCTAAATAATGGTTATTTAGCCCCTTAAAAGTTCTGGCGCTCCCGACAGGATTCGAACCTGTGACCTATCCCTTAGGAGGGGATCGCGCTATCCAGCTGTGCCACGGGAGCTTTATTCTTATGATACTGATTTCAAATCATAAGTTAAGTCCGAAGTGTTTTTTTATAGTAGCTTGTGCATGACATCGCCGATTTGAATGCTTCCTGAAAGCTCTGCTTGGTCAACAGTAAGCTCCGCTTCGTTTTCGTATACGCGAGATACCGTTAGCGTAATATCGGTTTCAGTGACCTTGTTTCGTGGCAATCCACGCTGGTCGATGAATGAACCTGTATGCCACAATTGCAGTTTGTCGCCTTCCATTACGCCGTGAATGCGCCCGAGATCGATTGTGATGGTGTTATCCCATTTGGCTACTACTTCTGGCAGTGTGATTTTACAAGAGACCTCTGACTCTAGGTCTAACATAATATTGCGGCTTACGCGCAGCATCATGTCGCCATAGGTCGAAGCCCAAAAGCGCGCACTACGAGTGTCGACCTGACTGGTTTTAGCAAACGGCCAACGTGCGACTTCGCGATAATTACGGTTGTAGACTTCGTTGCCTGTCTTACCGTCAAATACTTGCATCTCTAAAGCAAACTGGCGATTTATCACGTCATCACTGAGTAAACCACCTGCTTCAATGGTGGCAGTTAAGTCGGTAATCACGCCCCCAATGATGTATTGAGCACCGGTATCTTCAGCGATCATCTTTAGCCGCTCTGGATAGCGCTTGTTAATTTCAAAATCGGTGGTACCGACAGAGACGAAGTTGGCAGACTGCTGATCTAGCTGACGATTGATGACATTAGCGAAGTCATCACCCACGCTATAGATTTGCCCCATTACCGCTTGTTGAGGAGAGGCAATATCGATATTACCGACTAGAAACGTCTTCTTATACTGGCTAACGTGGCAACCCGTTGCCGATGGGTAAATATCAATGCGAGCTTTTACAAACATCACGCCACTGCGTGTTTTTTGCTCATCAACTAAGATGTAGCGCACTTCGCTATTGGTAAATTGATACTCTTTTCTATCGCTTTCTAATAGAGGGCGTAGATTCGCAATACTGCCAATATCTGCACCAGAGAAGCTAACAGCTTTGAACAGAGCATCCTCCAAGGCATGGATGCGGGCGACTTCTTCTGAAGAGACAACCGTGGCAGTCCCTGTCACTTCAAACCACGCTGCTGTTGCCGTGTTGGCAAGCATGCTTAGGTAAAGTGTGGAGAAGAAGAGAAGAAGCGATTTTTTCATATCTAGTTACCAAGTTGGTTCATTTCTTGCTTGTAAAATCTTAGCTGATTTAGGCATTGCCTTTCTAAATAGTTGCAAACTTAGAAAAGCAAGGAATGTTCCACTTTTAGAAGAGAGCTAAAAGATCTGACATTTTAAGCCTTAATGTATCGGAGATTTGAGAATGAAAAAATGGCTATCGCTAGTCCCTGTGGTGTTTCTCACTGCTTGTGCCTATGCTCCAATATATAACGGTAAAGAACCGTACCCAGGCTCGCAGTTTATGCTTATGGAGAGCCCGCGTCATACTCTTGACTTCTTTGTAGAGAGTATGACAGAAGACTTAATGGTTTCGAACACCAGTGTGTCTGCACGTACGCCAATTGCGGTTACCTCGTTTGTTGACCTACAAAACATGGATGCGACCAACTGGTTAGGTAACTCTGTGTCTGAAGGTTTTATCCATCAGTTCCAACGTCGCGGTTTTAAAGTGGTAGACTTCAAAACAACGGGGTCTATACAGGTAACGCATCAAGGTGATTTTGCCTTTAGTCGCGATTGGAAAGATTTGGCGCAAGAGCAAGATATTCAATACGTACTAACGGGTACGATGTTACGCCAAGAAGGCGGCGTATTGGTGAACGCTCGTGTTGTAGGCATGCAGTCGCGTGTTGTGGTTGCTACGGCGCAAGGCTTCTTACCAGCGGATCGTATTGGTCGAGATCTTGATACCCTTAATAGTATTCGTACCCAAGATGGTGTATTAATCCGTTCTGATCCAACGATTACTCAGCCTTACACGGTTATATTGCGTCCATAGGAGACAAGATGAAAAAGCTACTACTGCTGATTGTTGCTTTAGTTATGGTCGGTTGCCAACCTCTAACCGATATGCGTAAAGATGACTGGTTAACAGCCGTTGGTTATGCAAGCATCAGCGAACAAAAAGGTCGCAATGAAGAAGAAAAGCAAGTCCGTGCGATGCGTGCGTCTAAAATCGATGCTTATCGTGAGTTAGCCGAGCAAGTCTACGGGATGCGCGTAAGTGGCCGTGCTGACCTGCAAGACCAACGTCTTGGCACTGAACTGACATCTGGCGCTGTTGATGGTGTGATACGTGGTGCTGAAGTCGTGCGTAGTTATAAAGTCGGCGATAGCTATGTCACAGAGCTAAGACTAGATATTCAGAAAATGAATAAGCTACGTGATTATGGTGAGGTACAAACGGTTCCTGAAAAACGTCAACAGACACTATTTTAAAACTTTAATCTCCGAACAAACAAAAAGCGGCAACCATTGGTTGCCGCTTTTTTTATTTCTATTGTTAAGCCTTGATATTAGTGCCTAACGTGGTGACATTCTTGGTTTGGCCTTCAGCAGTATAGGTCATACCTAATTTGCCTTGAGATTGCTGCATTAGGTTATTGAGTTTGTTAAAGCTAAGCTGTGCACGTTGCAGCGCTTGGCCATTTACTTCGTTGGCTTGTTGGCAATTACTGACTAAAGCGCGAATCTGATCAACCAGAGGGCTCAACTCTGGATCACTCGATAAGTTGTCTACTTCAGGGTGGCGACGAAGACGTTCGTCAGTGCTCTGCAACTGCTCAATTAACACTATCTTCTTTTTGGCGATGGCTTCGATATCTTTTGATACTCGATTCGCAATCGCAGCTCTTTCTTGCTCAAGAACTTCTGTCAGCTCTTGGGCATTTTTCAATTGAAATTCGATCAAACTTAGAATTGCAGCCATGGTAACAATCTCGCAGATTACAGTCCGCCAAGCTCTTTTTCGAACTTAATCATATTGTCGGCGAGTTTTTGAGGATCGACATTGTATGAGCCGTTGGCAATCGCTTCTTTGATTGCGGCTACTTTAGCTTTGTCAAAGCTAGGTTGGCTGACCATTTGATTATGCATTTCTCCCACCGCCTTGCCTTGTGAGCTGAGTGAAACTGCATCCTGAGCAACATCAGACTTTTTTGCTGAATCTGAGCTGCTTGTTGGACTGCTTTCGTTACGAACAGAACTACGCGTCGAAGTCGATAGCGTTTGCCCTGAGCGTATGTTGTCAATACCTGCCATAATTGTTGAGCCTTTTGAAGATTTATCGATATGTACTGTCAATATCGACGAACACGGTTAAAACTTTAGCTTTTTTTAAAAAGTTCTAAAAGATGACCGTCACTTCTGAAATTCCAGTTACACGTCCTTCAATTATACGGTTGGATTTACTATTTTTCACTCTAATCTGTTCACCATGTGAACCATCTGTGAGCGCAACGCCTTTTGTGGTGATCGTCATACCAGACTTTATCGCTTTAATTGTGACGGTTTCATTGCGGCATACAACGCATATATCTCTAGCTTCTATAATGTCACCAGAGCGAAGGTTTTTCTTTGCTTTTGCGCCTATTACAGCATCAATTGTGGAAAAGCCTTGCCGCCTAAAGCGTTGTAAGTCTACCATATTAATAGTGATATCTTGAGCAGCAATGATTTGCCCGCGTGATAGTGGCGTAGTGAGTACAACTTGGGGGCCTGTGCGAGTTAAACGTACAGGTACGTAGACTCGCCAGTCATCGTCGGGACATTCCACCAGTACGGTGATATTACTGGCATTGGGGTTGGTCGATGAAGAAGAACTATTAAGTGCCGTAGGACAGTCAGTCGCAAAAATTCGGCTATCTAAATTTGCCGCTTTGGCCTCTAGTGTGCCACCTGAAGGCCACTCAATAGTTGCAAGAATGTACTCTTCTGCAGCTTGTTGAATAAGTTGAATTTGGTTTTCTGTTGCAGATGTCGCTGAAAAACTAAAGAAAAACAACAAAAAGCCGATAGACTTATAAAACTTTTTATAGAAAGCTCTACAATTAGTTATGGAAAATGAGCATAAGTGTGATTTAAAGTATGTCATTCTGTTTCTCTAAAGTTTTACATGGCCGTTAGTAGACTACCATTTTTTTTAGCATTAAAGTTTGAGATGGAGATGAGCTTATGTCGGGTATTCTTGATTCTGTGAATCAGCGTACGCAACTCGTCGGACAAAACCGATTGGAACTCCTAACTTTTCGCCTGATGGGGCGTCAACGTTATGGAATTAACGTATTTAAAGTAAAAGAGGTACTTCAGTGCCCTAAGCTTACTTCAATGCCAAACTTACACCACCTGGTTAAAGGTGTGGCTCATATTCGTGGCCATACTGTTTCGGTTATCGATCTGAGTTTAGCGATTGGTGGTCGCCCAACTGTTGATGTTGATAAAGCGTTTGTTGTTATTGCCGAGTTCAACCGAACCATGCAGGCATTTTTGGTCTCTTCTGTAGAGCGTATCATCAATATGCACTGGGAGGAGATCTTGCCACCTCCAGAAGGGGCAGGCAAAGCGAACTACCTAACAGCAGTAACCAACATTGATAATGAGCTCGTAGAGATCCTCGATGTAGAGAAGATTCTTGCAGAAATTGCGCCAATCGATGAAACAATGGATTCTTCAATCGGTGAAGAAATCGCTCAGGTTGAGGCAGAGAAAGAAATTGTTCGCCGCATTCTCATTGCAGATGACTCGACGGTTGCACGTAAGCAGGTAGAGCGCGCAATTACCTCGCTGGGGTTTGAAGTCGTTTCAGTTAAGGACGGTAAAGAGGCATACGATAAACTGATTGAGATGGCATCTGAAGGAAGTATTTACGATCAGATCTCTTTGGTTATCTCAGATATCGAAATGCCAGAGATGGACGGCTATACTCTAACAGCAGAGGTGAGACGCCATCCTGATCTTAAAGATCTGTATGTTATTCTTCACTCATCACTCAGTGGTGTATTTAACCAAGCGATGGTTGAGCGTGTAGGAGCTAACTCCTTTATTGCGAAATTCAATCCAGATGAACTTGGTAATGCGGTTAAGTCCGCACTTACAGAATAAAAAGAGTAGTTAATGACAGCGATAACTATAAGCGATCAAGAGTATCGTGATTTCAGCCGATTCTTAGAGTCACAATGTGGTATTGTGCTTGGCGATAGTAAGCAGTACCTAGTAAGAAGCCGACTAAGCCCACTCGTCACTAAGTTTAAGTTAGCGACTTTGTCTGACTTGCTAAGAGATGTGGTGACTGGGCGTAATCGTGAATTGCGTGTTGCCGCTGTTGATGCCATGACCACCAACGAGACACTGTGGTTTCGTGATACTTACCCGTTTGAAGTGTTAGCTAATAAGCTGTTACCTGAAGCGGCGGCAAACAAGCGCCCAATTAAAATTTGGTCTGCGGCAAGCTCTTCCGGTCAAGAACCGTATTCCATGGCGATGACGATACTTGAGACTCAGCAGCGTAAGCCCGGCATGCTACCGAGCGTGTCTATTACTGCAACTGATATCTCAGCGAGCATGCTTGATATGTGTCGCGCTGGTGTCTACGACAATCTGGCGTTAGGTCGAGGTCTCTCACCTGAACGTCGACGCAACTTTTTTGAAGATGCCGGCGATGGCCGAATGAAGGTCAAAGACAATGTGAAGCGTCTGGTTAACTTCCGACCGCAGAATTTAATGGATAGTTACGCATTGCTAGGTAAGTTCGACATTATTTTCTGTCGTAACGTACTTATCTACTTTTCGCCAGATATGAAGTCGCAAGTATTGAACCAGATGGCAAATAGCTTAAACCCTGGTGGCTACTTGCTGTTGGGGGCATCTGAATCTTTAACGGGTCTTACTGACCGGTTTGAGATGGTTCGATGTAACCCAGGTATTATCTACAAACTCAAATAATCGAGTCTTAATCTTTCAAATGCCCAGCTTTATGCTGGGCATTTTTGTACTTAATCCCTATTTAACTTGTATACTTTTTTTACGAGTCATTCCAAACTCTCTAGCATGCTGGCGCCATATGAGTTGGCGTACTTATTGCTAAATATCCAATTGAAAGCAACGGTGGAACAAGTTTTTTCTAAAGTTGGTACGCTAATTGCTTTTAGATTTAATAGTAACGGTCAGTTCTTGAGTAGAGGTTAACATGGCTATTTCTTTCGACAACGCATTAGGTATCCACCAACACACGGTGGGCGTACGTGAGCGCAATGCTGAGGTGATTTCCACCAACATTGCTCAAGCGAACACGCCAGGCTACAAATCGAAAGGAATGGACTTCCAAAAGGCCTTGCAGGCGGCAACATCAGAGGCAAGCATCGGGCTTAGCCGTACTGATAGTCGGCATATTCCTGCCTCTACTAGGGTGACAGGGGAAGTCTTGTATCGTCTTCCTACACAACCTGACACAGGTGATGGCAACACGGTTGATGTGGATTTAGAGCGTAACTTGTTTATGCAAAATCAAATCAGACACCAAGCTTCACTTGACTTCTTAGGAAGTAAATTCAAGAACTTAACTAAAGCAATTAAAGGTGGTAACTGATGAGCTTATTTAACGTTTTCAATGTAACTGGTTCTGCCATGAGCGCTGAATCTGTTCGTCTAAATACGACCTCAAGTAACTTAGCCAATGCGGACAGTGTCTCTAGCTCTGCGAAAGATACTTATAAAGCCCGCCATGCTGTGTTCGGTGCGGAGTTAAGTAAGGCAAAGTATGGCCGCGATCATACGGTGCCAGTGAAAGTGATGGGTATTGTAGAAAGCGATAAGCCGCTAGATGCGGAGTACAACCCTGACCATCCACTCGCAAATGATGAAGGGTATATCTACAAACCTAACGTTAATGTGATGGAAGAGATGGCTAACATGATTTCTGCTTCACGTTCTTACCAAACGAACGTTCAAGTAGCAGATGCAAGCAAACAAATGCTGCTGCGTACGCTGCAGATGGGTCAATAAGGATAGGAGGTAACTATGGCCGATGGCATTAATAATGTTGGTCAAAGCGGCTTGTCCTATGTAGACCAGCTTAAACAGCTTCAGGACAAGAACAAGCCCAACGAGACAACAGGTAAGCAGGATCTTAAACAAGAAGACTTCTTATCTCTGCTCACTAAGCAACTTGCCCAGCAAGACCCATTTAAGCCGGTTAGCAATGACCAGATGATTGCACAGATGGCGTCATTTGCGACGGTGGACGGAATCGGCAAAATGAACAATCAGTTTGAAACACTGAATGCGTCGATGACTTCTAACCAAGCGCTTCAAGCTTCTTCTCTTGTTGGTCGAGACGTTCTCGTCCCTGGTGCAGCAGGAGTTAAAGCAGATGACGGCTCAATGGCTGCCATGGTGAAACTTCCTCAATCTGTCGATAACTTGATGGTGCGAGTGGAAGATCAAATGGGTCAGCTAATCCGTACCTTTGATGTTGGCTCTAAACCACCAGGTGACAGCCGAATTGAATGGGACGGTAAAGATCAAAACGGTAATCCATTGCCGGCAGGTAAATACAATGTGAAAGCATCGGGTTTACTAGATGGCAAGGCCAAAGAGTTTGAGGTTTCGACCTACGCTAATGTAAACAGCGTTCTCTTAGGTAAAGGCGATGGTAACGTACTACTCAATCTGGCTGGCTTTGAGTCGCCAGTTCGACTTGCTGAAGTACTAGAAGTTGGCAAAGCGTAACTCATAAGTAGATATGCTAGCTAGATAGGAGATTTTGGAATGTCATATGTTGCACTAAGCGGTCTTTCCGCAGCTCAGTTAGATCTGAACACAACCAGTAACAACATTGCGAACGCGAACACGTACGGCTTTAAGGAGTCTCGTGCTGAATTTGGCGATGTTTACTCAAATTCACTTTTCACTCATGCGAAAACAACACCCGGACAAGGTGTGCAAGCGGCTAAGGTTGCTCAGCAGTTCCACGAAGGCTCTAGTATTTATACTAACAACCCAATGGACTTGCGTATTAGCGGCACTGGCTTTTTTGCAGTAGCAAAAGATCGTCTAACACCAACGACCAATGAGTTAACGCGTAATGGTGCATTCCACCTTAACAAAGATAACTACATGGTCACGGCGAACGATGAGTTTTTGCTAGGCTATCAGGTGAATAAAGATACTGGTGATGTTCTTTCTTATGAGCCTTCGCCAATCAACATTCCAAAAGAGTTCGGTAAGCCAAAGCAGACATCAAACATAGATGTAGGTGTTAACCTTCCTGCTGGTGGTGATCTCAAAGATCCTGCGCTATTTGATTACACCGATCCTGAAACTTACAACCGTTCAACTTCATCGACTATTTATGACTCTATGGGTCAATCGTACAAGCTGACGACTTACTACCTCAAAGATCAAACTCAACCAAACACTTGGCAGACTTACTATACAGTCACCGATAGTGCGGGTGAGAAGCCGATCAATATTGTAGGTGGTGATGCGACAGCACCTACAGGCCATATTGGTCATACGATGAGATTCAATAATGATGGTACTTTAGCGAGTCTTAACAATGGTCAAAACATTGTGTCTGAGCCTCTAGGTACAGGTGCAAATCCAATTGAGCTTAACGGTGCTGACGTAAACCAGACTCTTTCATTCGGCCTACAAGATGCGACTCAGTTTGCTGCTCCATTTGAATTGACTAAATTCGATGAAGATGGTGCGACGACAGGTTTCTTAACTAAGGTTGACTTCGATGAGAATGGTAGCGTTTTAGGTACTTACTCTAACGGCGAAAACATCGTTCTAGGTCGTGTTTCATTGGTTCGTGTAGCGAATGAGCAAGGGCTAGATAAGAAGGGTGGTACTCAGTGGGATTCTACTCAGTTCTCTGGTGACAAGATTTGGGGTGAGTCCAATAAAGGTTCATTCGGTACGATCAGTAGCGGTACTCTAGAGCAGTCGAATATCGACATGACTCAAGAGCTGGTTGACTTGATTTCTGCGCAACGCAACTTCCAAGCTAACTCTCGCTCGCTAGAAGTTCATAACCAAACGCAACAGAACATCTTACAGATTCGTTAATCTTTGTAAGGTATTCCTAGCGAGATGTCGCAATCATCTGAATAGCAAGCTGGTGGCAATGATCAGCTTGCTATTGTTGCCACTACGGCAAAACCCTCCGTAAATCCTCTTATTTTCTTGCCGTTTTTTGTTTAATATTTTGATTTTTAAGTAAAAATAAAACTGGCACGCCAATTGCTTTTATTGATCTGAATTGTGATTTTTGGAGCAAATTATGGATCGTGCACTGTTTCTCGCTATGAGCGGCGCCAAGCAAAATATGCAGGCTTTGCAGCTCAGAGCAAACAACTTGGCGAACGTCAGTACCACGGGCTTCCGTGCTGATTTGGCGCAAGCTCGCTCGATGCAAGCGTATGGCGATGGTCTACCAAGCCGTGTGTTTAGCATGACAGAACGTCCGGGACATAATTTCCAACAAGGCAGCGTGATTACCACTGGGCGGGACTTAGACGTCACCATCCAAGGTGATGGCTGGATCTCTGTACTGGATAAAACGGGTAAAGAAGGTCTTACGCGTAATGGTAACCTAAAGATTGATGTCAACGGCTTACTAGTCAGCGGCAACGGTAATCTTGTTCTAGGTGAAACGGGTGCACCAATCACATTGCCTATCCCAATCAGTAAAGTTGAGATTGGTAACGACGGTACGATTTCTGTTGTACCTCAAGGCGCTCCAGCCGATGCAATTGAAGTTGTTGACCGTATCAAACTCACTCGCACCAACAATCAATCACTATTCAAAGATATTAACGGCTTGTTCCGTGCAAAAGATCCTAATGCGGCATACGAAGCGGATGCCAGTGTAAAACTGCTCACAGGCGCAATTGAAGGTAGTAATGTCAATGCTATTGGCGAGATGACCAATCTAATTGACTTGCAACGTCAGTTTGAAATGCAAGTAAAAATGATGAGCACAGCAGAAGATATGGACAAAGCGTCTGATTCTCTGCTTCGTATGAGCTAACAGATTCTAGGAGAGAGCTATGCATCCGGCACTATGGGTAAGTAAAACGGGCTTAGACGCTCAACAAACCAATATTTCAACCATTTCAAACAACTTGGCGAACGCTTCAACCGTTGGTTATAAAAAGAGCCGCGCGGTTTTTGAAGATTTGTTTTACCAGAACATCAATCAGCCAGGTGGTCAGTCTTCTCAGAACACCGAACTGCCAAGCGGCTTAATGCTAGGCGCAGGTTCTAAGGTTGTTGCGACACAAAAAGTCCATACTCAAGGCAACACTCAAACAACTAACAATAGCCTGGATATGATGATTGAAGGTGACGGCTTCTTCCAGATTCTGATGCCAGACGGCAACATTGGTTATTCTCGTAACGGTCAATTTACCGTTAACGACGAAGGGGTCATTGTGACTTCAGGCGCAGGTTATGCCCTTGAGCCTGAAATTGCTATCCCAGAAGATGCTATCAGCATTACGGTGGGTACGGATGGTGAGGTCTCTGTTCGCGTTCGTGGTCAGCAAGACAACCAAGTGGTTGGTCAGATTGCAACGGTCGATTTCATTAACCCAGGTGGCTTAGAGCCAATTGGTCAAAACCTTTACTTACCAACAGGTGCGAGTGGTGATCCTCAAGAGGGCGTACCGGGTTTTGACGGTTTTGGTGAAGTCAGACAATCGATGCTAGAAACCTCCAACGTTAACGTGACCGAAGAGCTAGTGAATATGATCGAAGCTCAGCGTGTGTATGAAATGAATTCTAAAGTCATCTCTGCTGTCGATAAGATGATGAGCTTCGTGAATCAGCAGCTGTAATCATTGTTTAGGGTGGAGATAAAAAATGAAACGCATAATCGCACTTTTTACAGTAGCAGTGATGTCTGGATGCTCGATGTTAGAGCCGCCAATTGAAACCCCAGATGTGACTCAAGGCACGACGACTGTCGATGCTGTTGAAGGGGACAAATCAGAGCAGGAAAGTTCTGGGCTAATTGATTCTCTACGTAACCGTACAGACCCTGTCTCAGGTGACCCAGCTTGGGCGCCAATTCACCCTAAGCACAAACCTGAGCACTATGCAGCGGAAACAGGTTCACTGTTCAACACGGCAAGCACTAATAGCTTATATGATGACTCAAAACCACGTGGCATCGGAGACATCATTACCGTAACACTTGATGAGAGCACCAAAGCGGCTAAAAGCTCTGACGCAGATTTATCGAAAAACAATGACGCGTCAATGGATCCGCTAGAGGTCGGTGGTCAGCAACTGAATATTGGCGACTATAATTTCTCGTATAACTTAAGTAATGACAACAAATTTAAGGGCAGTGCGGCAGCCAACCAGAGCAACAGTATTTCTGGCTCAATTACAGTTGAAGTTATCGAGGTACTGGCCAACGGCAACTTGATTATTCGTGGTGAAAAGTGGCTTACGCTTAATACTGGCGATGAGTACATTCGCTTAAGTGGCACTATCCGTCCGGATGACATTAAGTACGATAATACGATTGCATCGAACCGAATTTCTAATGCTCGTATTCAGTACTCAGGCACTGGAACGCAACAAGATATGCAAGAACCGGGATTCTTGGCACGATTCTTTAATGTCTCCCTATAAATCCATCTGATGCCGCTTTTTTGGCAGAGTGTAAAGTGGGCATAGAGATTAGAACAAGGGTATGATCATGAAAAAGTTGTTTCTCCTTTTAACCAGTATGATGTTTATCGCGACGTCGGTTCAGGCCGCGCGTATCAAAGATGTCTCGCAAGTTGCTGGTGTGCGTAGTAACCAATTGGTTGGCTATGGTTTGGTCACAGGTTTACCTGGGACTGGAGAATCAACCCCTTTTACTGATCAAAGCTTTAATGCAATGTTGCAAAACTTTGGCATTCAAATGCCACCGGGCACAAAGCCAAAAAGTAAGAACGTTGCTGCCGTGATTGTGACTGCTGAGCTGCCTGCATTTTCAAAGCAAGGTCAAACCATTGATGTGACGGTGTCTTCAATAGGTTCGGCTAAAAGCCTACGAGGCGGTACGCTTATGCAGACAATGCTTAAAGGTCTCGATGGGCAAATCTATGCCGTAGCACAGGGTAACCTTGTCGTCAGCGGCTTTAGTGCAACAGGGGCGGACGGCTCAAAAATTGTCGGCAATAACCCGACAGCGGGCATGATTTCTAATGGCGCTATGGTTGAACGTGAGATACCCACTCCGTTTAGCCGTGGTGACTACATCACGTTTAACCTTCTTGAATCTGATTTTACCACTGCGCAGCGCATGGCTGATGCGGTAAACAATTTCCTTGGTCCTCAAATGGCCTCTGCGGTTGATGCGACGTCTGTGAAGGTTCGTGCACCGCGTGACATTACTCAACGTGTGGCGTTCTTATCTGCGATTGAAAATATCGAATTTAATCCTGCCGAAGGCTCGGCAAAAATCATTGTCAACTCACGCACTGGTACGATAGTGGTGGGTAAGCATGTGCGTTTGAAGCCTGCGGCGGTCACCCATGGCGGTATGACAGTGGCGATTAAAGAAAACCTCAATGTTAGTCAGCCTAACGCGTTTGGTGGCGGAGAAACCGTTGTCGTGCCAGATACGGATATTGAGGTAACGGAAGAGCAAGGTAAAATGTTTAAGTTTGAGCCGGGTCTGACATTGGATGATCTGGTTCGAGCGGTGAATGAAGTTGGTGCAGCACCTTCGGACTTAATGGCAATTCTGCAAGCTCTTAAGCAAGCAGGGGCGATTGAAGGTCAACTGATCGTTATCTAAGGAGTAGAGCATGATTAACAATGGTAATGACATCGGCTTTATTCACGATATTGCAGGCTTAGATAAGTTACGTAAGCAAGCAGTGGAAGGTGACGAAGGTAGTGAAAAAGCAGCGCTAACCGCGGCAGCAAAGCAATTTGAAGCGATTTTTACCTCGATGCTGTTCAAGTCCATGCGTGATGCCAACTCGACTTTTGAGTCGGGTTTGATGGACAGTCAAAACCAGCAGTTTTATCGACAAATGATGGACGAGCAGATGTCCAGCGAGCTAAGCGCTTCTGGCTCACTCGGCTTGGCTGATATGATTGTCGCTCAACTTTCTACAGGTAGCGTTGAAAACCAGAGTGCCAAAGCGCGCAATGAAGATTTTGAAGCTGTGATGGAGAAAATTGACCGTATTCGCCATGAACGTGCTGATGCAACTAGCGTTGAATTACCTTCACAGTCGCAACCTTCTCGCTTTGAGTCGCCGGAAACTTTCGTGACTTCAATGAAGCCTTATGCTGAAAAAGCGGCAAGAGCGCTTGGCATCGACTCATCGCTTCTATTAGCGCAGGCTGCGTTAGAAACGGGTTGGGGGCAGAAAGTAGTTAATAACTCTCGTGGCAGCAGTAATAACCTATTCAATATTAAGGCAGATCGAAGCTGGTCAGGTGATAAAGTTTCTACTCAAACTTTAGAGTATCACCAAGGCGTGCCAGTTAAAGAGAATGCCGCTTTCCGCTCGTACGCTAACTATGAAGAGAGCTTTAACGACTACGTGCGTTTTCTTAATGAAAACCCTCGCTATACCACAGCTTTACGTCATGGCGGCAATAACGAAGAATTTATTCGTGGTATCCATCAAGCAGGCTATGCGACTGATCCTAGATACGCAGATAAAGTTCTTAGCGTAAAAGCGCGCATTGATCAGATGTAAAGTGAAGGACGGACTTCGTCCTACAGGTACTAGAACGGGCTTCGCCCTATGGATCGCTCCGGCGCTGGAAAACGAGTTTGGCGAGCTCAAACAAAGCAATGTAAATTTTCTAGTTTTCCGTCATTCCCTAGACTGACGAAGGAAGGAGTAGGGAATCTCTAGAGGTTTTCTACATGCTTTTCGAGATCCCCAACTCGTTCGTGCCTCACTCTTGAGGATGACAAATTAACCTGTTGAAATAAAAGGGTTGAAGCTAATTACCAACCCTCAAAAATTCTCCAGCTCTCCAGCTCTCCAGCTCTCCAGCTCTCCAGCTCTCCAGCTCTCCAGCTCTCCAGCTCTCCAGCTCTCCAGCTCTCCAGCTCTCCAGCTCTCCAGTTTGGCATACATATTGCAAAATCTAAGTCAGATGTTCAGTTAACGCTGATTTTAAAAGGTTTCTTGGGGGCAATATGTCGTCTGATCTTCTGAATCTTGGTTCGCAAAGCGTTCTCACAGCTCAGAGACAACTAAACACCACCGGTCATAACATCTCTAATGTGAATACAGAGGGTTATAGCCGTCAGTCGGTGATACAAGGCACAAATATGCCACGCCAATATGGCGGGGAAACCTATGGTATGGGCGTTCATGTGGAAAAAGTTCGCCGCTCGTGGGATCAGTTTGCCGTTAATGAACTGAATGTTTCCACCACCAATTACGCCCATAAAGTCGATGACGAAGCTAATTTGGAAATGCTTTCCAATATGTTGTCATCGGTTGCCTCGAAAAAAATTCCAGAAAACCTCAACGAGTGGTTTGATGCCGTGAAGTCATTGGCTGATAGCCCGAATGACGTGGGTGCGCGTAAAGTTGTGCTTGAAAAGGCAAACTTGATTACCCAGAACCTAAATGACTTCCATGAAACGGTTCGTCGTCAGTCTGATGTGACTAACAAGAAGCTTGATTTAGGTATCGAGCGTGTAAACCAGCTTGCATTAGAGATCAGAGACTTACACCGCCTTATGATGCGTACGCCTGGTCCACATAATGATTTGATGGATACGCATGAGAAGCTTATCGCAGAACTCTCTGAGTACACCAAAGTTACCGTAACGCCGCGCAAAAACGCAGAGGGTTTTAACGTTCATATCGGTAACGGCCATACCTTGGTTTCAGGTACTGAAGCCAGTGAGCTAAAAATGATCGATGGCTATCCAGATGTACATCAGCGTCGCTTAGCCATGATTGAAGGTAAGGGTATCAAAGCGATTACCACCAAAGATATTGATGGAAAAATCGGTGCCATGCTAACAATGCGTGACGAAAAGATTCCTCAGTTAATGGATGAACTTGGTAAGCTTGCAACTTCCTTCTCTTATGAAGTCAATAGCTTACAGTCCCAAGGTCTAGATTTACGCGGAAACATTGGTGGTTTGATGTTCACAGATGTGAACTCCGATTTTATTGCAGAGTCCCGTGTTGTCACTTCTTCTAACTCAAAAGCGGACTTGGCGGTTTATATCGAAGACACTAGTCAGCTCGTTGGCGGGCAATATTCTTTGCAATATGTGGGTGGTGATTATTATGTCACCCGTCCATCAGGAGAGCAGTTTATTGTTCCGGTTGTCGATAATGCTATTGCCTTAGATGGTTTGAGAATTGATATCCGCAACGGTTTAGAGGCAGGTGAAAGAGTCCTTATTCGTCCGACTCGGAGCGGTGCCGCTCAGATGCAAATGGCGACCAATGATCCCAGTGATATTGCCGCGCAAAGTTATGAAGCCTCTACGACTTTTGCTCAAGGTAACGCGCAATTTAGCATTGCTCAAGCAGGTGATTTGCGAGAGTTTGAAGTGATTATTTCACCTGATGGTCAGCAGTTTGCAGTAACGGATACTAAAGGGAACATTTTACTTCAACCACAAGCTTATCCACCTAGTGGCGCTGTAACGGTTCAGGGTACCTCATTTGAGCTTACTGGAGGCGCTCTGCCAAATGATAAGTTTACGGCAAATCTTGTCCCCTCTGAAGGTGATAACGGCAACCTACTAAAAATGCAAAACATCCAAACGGATAAAAAGCTTAATGATGGTGAGTCGACCATTCTAGACATTTACCACAACCTCAATACCGATGTCGGTCTTCAAATGTCTACGGCTTCGCGCTTAACCGATGTTTCTCGTTTGGAGAAAGAAGCCGCACAGGAAAGAGTTGCATCGATTTCAGGTGTTAACTTGGATGAAGAAGCGGCCAACATGATGAAGTTTCAGCAAGCTTATATGGCGTCGTCGCGCATCATGCAGGCGGCTAACGACACTTTTAACACCATTCTTGCGCTGAGATAAGGAGGCATAAATGATGAATCGTATTTCTAGCTTCCATAACTATCAGTCGGTGCAGAACGACTTACGTCGCTCGGAAGCAAAAGTGCATCACAACCAAGCGCAATTAGCATCGGGTAAAAAGTTAATGAAAGCGAGTGACGATCCACTCGCCACGCATTACATACAGAACATCGGTCAGCAGAAAGAGCAACTGCGTCAGTTTACCGATGCAATTACTCTTTCCCGTAATCGCCTAGAGCATCATGAAGTCATTATCTCCAATGCGGAAGATTATGCTGATGAAGCAAAACGAACCGTAATGGAAATGATCAATGGTTCGTTGTCACCGGAAGACCGTTTCGCGAAACGCCGTGAAATGCAGGAAATTGCCGATAACTTCTTGAATCTAGTAAATGTTCAGGATGAGTCTGGGAACTATATTTTTGCTGGAACTAAGCCTAAGAATCAGCCTTTCTTTCGTGATAAAGATGGTGACGTCGTATATGCAGGCGATGATTATCAACGCAAGATGAAAATCTCTAACAGTTTAGAAATGCCAATCAACGATCCAGGCAGCAAATTGTTTATGGAGATTGATAACCCGTTTGGTGATTTTGAGCCTAAATACACTCTAAACGAGACTTCAGAGCTCTTACTTGAGCGCGCGAACAATATCAACCCTGATGATACCTCTACTTACAAGGTGACATTTGTTGATATGCCTGATGGAAAATACGGTTATCAACTTGAGCGCGATGGTGCAGTGGTAAAAGCCGATACCTTCGATCCTGCCGTGGGTATCAAGTTTGAAGATGTGTCGATTCAAGTAAAAGGGCAAATTACTAAAGGTGACCAAATTACTTTAGAGCCCAAACGCACTTATAGCATTTTTGAAACCTTTCAAGATGCGATGGCACTGTCGCAAGGCTCTGTATCTGACACATCAAACACCGCTCAATTACACCGAGTTGTGGAAGAATTTCACTCTGCTTTTATTCACTTGAACAAGGCACGTACAGATGTGGGTGCTCGATTAAGTACGCTAGACATTCAAGAAGAGCAGCATGATGACTTCAATATGACATTGGCCAAGTCCAAAAGTAATTTTGAAGATCTTGATTATGCTGAAGCGATCATTGAGTTCAATGAGAACTCGCGTGCGCTCCAGGCATCTCAACAGGCATTTGGCAAAACCAAAGACCTGACTCTATTTAATTACATCTAAGCTCAAAGCCTTATGTGCTATGCCATAAGTGCGAGATAGAAACAGCTATTGGAAAAACGGCCACAGTAGTAGTGGCAATCTAGTGGCAAAAGGGCGGCAATCAATTTGCCGCTTTAAGTGGGTGATATTTGCTCAATGCGAGTAAATAATAAACTTGCTTTTTAAGTTACTAATAAATATAAGGAAATTAATTTATTTAGTAACTATTTTAAAACTGGCACATAACTTGAATTGAGTTAGGGCAGAGTTAAACAAATTAGTTTTAAGTAGGCAATAGATCTACTTAGCAAGTCATTTACGGTCAGTGCTTCCAAATGAGACTAAGCTGGCCGCTTCGCAAGCACTTGCGAACTCAATAGGAGAGCAAAGTATGACCATTACAGTAAATACTAACGTGTCGGCGATGACCGCTCAGCGTTACCTGAATAAGGCGACTGGAGAGTTAAATACCTCCATGGAACGTCTATCTTCAGGTCAAAGAATTAACAGTGCGAAAGATGATGCGGCGGGCCTACAAATTTCGAACCGATTGACTGCTCAGTCTCGTGGTTTAGATGTGGCGATGCGCAATGCAAATGACGGCATCTCGATCGCTCAAACAGCGGAAGGTGCGATGAATGAGTCGACTTCGATTCTTCAACGTATTCGTGACTTGTCACTGCAATCGGCTAACGGCACTAACTCGGCATCTGAGCGCCAAGCATTGCATGAAGAAGTCTCTGCTCTGCAAGATGAGCTTAACCGAATCGCAGAAACAACGTCATTTGGTGGTCGGAAGCTACTAAACGGTTCATTTGGTGAAGCATCATTCCAAATTGGCGCGAGTTCTGGTGAGGCTATTATTATGGGCTTGACCAGTATCCGTGCGGATGATTTCCGTATGGGTGGCCAATCCTTTATATCTGCACCTGAACAGGCGAAAGATAAAGACTGGGGCGTACCTCCAACGGCCAAAGATCTGAAGTTTGAGTTTACAACCAAAGATGGTGAAGCTGTGACATTAGATGTTATTGCCAAAGAGGGTGATGATATTGAAGAGCTAGCAACCTACATCAATGGTCAAACAGACAAGCTAAAAGCATCTGTAGACCAAGATGGTAGACTGCAAATCTTTGCCGCAGAACCTAACCTTCAGGGTAACTTGAATATTTCAGGTGGTCTTGCTGGTGAGCTTGGTCTAAGTGGCGGTCCGGGTGTTCAAACATCAGTACAAAATATTGATGTTCGCTCAGTCGGTGGTGCGCAAAATGCGGTCGGTATTATTGATGCGGCTCTTAAGTATGTGGATTCACAACGTGCGGACTTAGGTGCGAAACAAAACCGTTTGAGCCACAGTATCAACAACTTAGCTAACATCCAAGAAAACGTTGAAGCATCGAACAGTCGAATCCGCGATACCGATTTCGCGAAAGAGACGACGGCGATGACGAAAGCACAAATTCTGCAACAAGCGGGTACATCAATACTTGCTCAAGCAAAACAGTTGCCTAACTCTGCAATGTCACTATTGCAGTAATAGTCAAACTTTACACTGACATTAACCTAGACGTAGGGTCAGTGTGATTTTGACGGCAAACATAGGTGATCAGGTAATGGAGCTCTCTCTCACACCTGCTCCATAACTGGAGTCACTTATGTAGCACGGCAGCCAGGCTGTGATCATTTCTCTCGATCTCCATATTGGCATTGGCTACCAAATAGCCCCGGTTCTCTCAAAGGAAAGGGGCTTTTCTTTTGCCTAAAGAAAATATCATCTATTTTCTATCCCCCATTTAATTCAAAACCGCGCAGCATCGGCAGACGATGGAAAAACTTTAGCAATTGATTTCATATCTGTGGTCTGTGTCAATATCTCCTTCTAATCCTTGGTTTTTTAAAATATTTGCCAATTTAGCTCTAAAGATAATCAATTTTACGTCGTTAATAAGGTTACTTTGAGAGAACTAATTGGTTTACCGAGACGTCGGAAACCCTTTACCTCCGGTGTACGGAAATCAATAGGAGAAACCACTATGGCGGTTAATGTAAATACAAACGTTTCGGCAATGACAGCACAGCGTTATTTAAACAGTGCGACTTCTGCCCAGCAAACGTCGATGGAAAGACTTTCATCTGGCTTTAAGATTAACAGCGCAAAAGACGATGCAGCAGGTCTTCAGATCTCTAATCGTTTGCATGTGCAAAGCCGTGGCTTAGATGTCGCAGTACGTAACGCAAATGATGGTATTTCAATGGCACAGACAGCTGAAGGTGCTATGAATGAAACGACTAACATTCTGCAGCGTATGCGTGACTTGTCACTTCAATCTGCTAACGGTTCAAACTCAAAGTCTGAGCGTGTCGCGATCCAAGAGGAAGTAACGGCATTGAACGATGAGTTAAACCGTATTGCTGAAACCACTTCATTTGGTGGTAACAAGCTACTTAACGGCACATTTGCAACCAAATCATTCCAGATCGGTGCGGACAATGGTGAAGCGGTCATGTTAACGCTTAACAATATGCGCAGTGATAACTCAATGATGGGTGGTAATAGTTATATTGCCGCAAACGGTCAAGACAAAGACTGGAGCGTACAAGCGGGCGCGAATGATCTGACCATTGCACTGACTGACAAGTTTGGCCAGGCTCAAAACGTTACCATTAATGCCAAAGAAGGTGATGATATCGAAGAGCTAGCCACTTACATCAACGGTCAAACAGATCTAGTAACAGCATCTGTTGACGAAGATGGTAAACTACAGTTATTCACGGATAACAACCGAGTTGAAGGTGCTGCGACTTTTGGTGGCGCACTTGCTGGTGAGCTAAGCATTGGTGCAGCGCAAGCAGTTACAGTCGATACGATGGACGTGACTACTGTTGGTGGTTCGCAACAAGCCGTAGCGATTGTCGACTCAGCACTTAAGTTTGTTGATAGTCACCGTGCTGAGCTTGGTGCATTCCAAAACCGTTTCAACCATGCGATTAACAACTTAGACAACATCAACGAAAACGTGAACGCGTCTAAGAGCCGTATCAAGGATACAGACTTTGCGAAAGAGACAACGGCACTTACTAAGTCTCAGATCCTATCGCAAGCATCAAGTTCTGTTCTTGCACAAGCAAAGCAAGCGCCCAACTCAGCGTTGGGGCTTTTAGGCTAAAGAGTTAGTCTCTTAGCACAACAAAAGTCATGACTTAATTAAAATCCAGCTTCGGCTGGATTTTTTATGCTTGTAGTTCTTCAAAACGCGCTGTATAGGATAAGTAGTGGCGATTGGCAGGATACCAGCTAGAAAAAATCTGCTCACCTATTAGTCCAATAGGTATGAAAAGTAGAGATGAGTATATTGCGGATAAAAGAAAACCCAGCTAAATAGCTGGGTTTCTTCAATAATGGTGCGGAAGGAGAGACTTGAACTCTCACACCTTGCGGCGCCAGAACCTAAATCTGGTGCGTCTACCAATTCCGCCACTTCCGCAACAAGTCTGTATTCATATCGCTAATTGGTAAAAGCAATACGAAGTTGTAAATGGTGGCTACGACGGGATTCGAACCTGTGACCCCATCATTATGAGTGATGTGCTCTAACCAGCTGAGCTACGTAGCCAATGGTGCGGAAGGAGAGACTTGAACTCTCACACCTTGCGGCGCCAGAACCTAAATCTGGTGCGTCTACCAATTCCGCCACTTCCGCATAAATATGGCTGTAGTCTTCAAGATGGTGCGGAAGGAGAGACTTGAACTCTCACACCTTGCGGCGCCAGAACCTAAATCTGGTGCGTCTACCAATTCCGCCACTTCCGCATCTTGAAACTACGTGATCATGTGTATAACTACAGACGATCGAAATAAATGGTGGCTACGACGGGATTCGAACCTGTGACCCCATCATTATGAGTGATGTGCTCTAACCAGCTGAGCTACGTAGCCAAATGGTGCGGAAGGAGAGACTTGAACTCTCACACCTTGCGGCGCCAGAACCTAAATCTGGTGCGTCTACCAATTCCGCCACTTCCGCATCAATTTTGTGTTCATATCGCTAATTGGTAAAAGCGCTATGAAGTTGTATGGCAGGCTACTTAGAGCCGAACCAGGGACAATAGACGAGGCATCAAAAGATGTTATCCACTGAACCTATAAATAATGGCAGGTCTACCTGGATTCGAACCAGGGAATGGCGGCATCAAAAGCCGCTGCCTTA
>NZ_JCAFVV010000016.1:0-55809 GCF_059295395.1 Vibrio sp. SCP2
TAACGTTCCCCGAAGGTTCAGTTAACTCGTTTCCGCTCGACTTGCATGTGTTAGGCCTGCCGCCAGCGTTCAATCTGAGCCATGATCAAACTCTTCAATTTAAGATTTTGTCGGCTCAATGAATACTGAACATTACATAAAGTAATGTTTGAATTGACTGTGCTGAATCCGAAGATTCAATGGTCACTTCGTATCATTGAAACCTAAATTGTTTCCGAAGAAACTATTTGGATTATCATCAACGAGTGCCCACACAGATTGATAGGTCTATATTTTTAAAGAGCTTTTTCTAACTTCCGTTGCGCTCAGCGCCGCGTCGTTAGGGGTGCGTATCTTACGCTTCCCGTTTTGAGAGTCAAGCGTTTTTTCAAACTTTCTTTTCTCTCTTTCCAACTCGGTGTGTGATGTTCGTCTCACTCCGTGTCGGTGAGGCGGCATTATAGGGAGGTCTGAGAGGAAGACAAGTGTTTTTTTGAAATTAACTTCTGTTTGGTTAAAAACAAATCAAAACCCTGAAAATAGAATAAAATTTCAACATTTGAGTCATGTCACACCAATACGTTGGAAAAACTACAACCATATACGTAAGATCCATGTGTCTATTTTGTTAACGGTAGACCTATTTTTTCTTAAACCTAAAAGTTGTATTCCAATATGAGTTCAAACAAATCGACCTTAATGATTGTCGCCTTAGCTGTTTTGGGCGGAATCATCTTTTCGCAGGTAGCAATCTCTCCTGCTTTAAGTTTTGTTCTGGGTGTTTTTGCTTCCGCTTTTATTCTTAAACTTTCCAACACCAATATTGAGCAAGACCAATCAAACGATCCATCAACTAAAACACTTTATGTAGGTAACTTGCCTTATAAGGCCAATGAATCTCACGTGAAAGAGCTGTTTGCCAAACACGGTGAAGTTTTTGCTGTTCGCTTAATGAAAGATAAACGAACAGGTAAAAGAAGAGGCTTTGGTTTTGTTGTGATGGCCGCTGCGGATGCGCAACCTGCTATAGAGGCACTTAATGAAAAGGATTATATGCAGCGCACATTGAAAGTTCGTATCGCTAACGATCCTAAATCTCAATCGGATAATATTGAACAGGGCTAAAACCAAGTTCATGTAATGCGATATTCAGCGCTCCCTCTTCCCAAGGGGGAGCACTTGAGAAAATCTCTCTTGTGCCGTTCCCATCTAACCCTGTACTCACTTTATCTTTCAGCAAGTCCATCACTCGACGGGCAATCGCCTCTCCAGAATCCACCAGCGCCACATTGCCAGAAAGCACTTGCTGTATTTCTTGTTTAATCAAGGGGAAGTGGGTACAGCCTAATACAGCGACATCAACCTTGTTGTCGATTGGAATAAGAATTTGCTTTAATTCCGCTAGATCGATCGGTTTACCACGCAGCTTTTCTTCAGCCATATCCACCAAACGAGTAGAACCTAGTAGCTCTACAGGTTTGCTTTGCGAGAAATCTCGGATCAAGTCATGGGTATAACGACGAGTTATTGTCGCCGGAGTGGCAATCAGCCCAACGGCTTTGTTAGCAAGGCTCGACGCTGGCTTAATAGCAGGTACCACTCCAACAACGGGAACGGATAGCTTGGCACGCAGCGTAGGTAGAACAATGGTACTGGCAGTATTGCAGGCAATCACAACCAAATCGATTTGATGTTGCTCAACTAAAGAGGAAACCAACGTATTAACACGAGCAATAAGCGTCTCATGTTCTAGCTCACCATAAGGATAAGCAGCATTGTCAAAGATATAGAGGTAATCAAGCTGGGGTAATTTTGCCTGTATCTCTTTATACACAGACAGACCACCGACACCAGAATCAAAGATTAAGATTTTTGCTTGTTGCTGGGACACTTGATTTGCTCATTACTTTACGACTTGGCAATGATACTCGCTATGGCTATTTTGGCAAACATTGAGCTTGATAACGTTGATGAGTAAAGCGCTCTCCTCGCTCCTGATGAGTTAGCTTTAGCTCAATCTTACCTTTATAGCTGCGAGTCTCTGTTACCAGTGTATGGAACTCTCCATCTTCTCCACAAAGATCAACACCATTTGGTAAGCTATTGAGAAAGGATTGGCTATACCACTTGCCACAGTAGTCAGACGTTAATGCATTACCATCTGTTGTCACAACCAAGGTTTTAATTCCTCGTTGTAAGATCTCTTGCGCTAAGTCTTCACTTCGCTGCCCTAGTAGAGGAAACACACACTCCCACCCTGCAGGCTCGATAAAGCTACGACGATAGGCTTCAATCCCATTACAGAACATATCGCCAAACGCGACGCCATCAATCGCAAGGCCGCTCTCTTTTAACGCCTTAATAATCGTCGATTGATAAACTTCATTGGGTGGAAAAGCTTGCGGCATTTCGATCTTAATTAACGGTAACCCAAGTAGCTCCGCCTGCATATCAAGCACAGGAACAGGGGTAGCTTGAAAAGGGACTTCATCTTTGACATAGGTCGTATATAGACCCACCACTTGATACTCTTCGCTTTCAATCAACCTTTCTAGGGTCAAAGTCGAATCTTTACCGCTCGACCAGCTAATAATGACGTTCTTTTTCATAGTTTGCTTATATAGATAAATAAAAACCGCCCGAGGGCGGTTTGGAAAATGCTTCTAATCAGAATTGATAAGTCATATTCAAGTAGAAAGAGCGCTCTGGCGCTGGATAACCCTTAGCAGTCTCATAATCCTCATCGAATAAATTATCAACTCTAGCTCGAATAGCTAAATCAGATTGAACCCAATAAGTGGCTGCAACATCAACTAGATCATAGGCATCTAAAGTATTTGTGCCATCAGGGCGCTCACCGAAATATAGATAGCTAGTAGAGACATCTACATCTCCAAATGTCGCGTAAGCATGCCATTTAACATTCTGCTTCGAGCGACGAGCTAACTGCTTTCCTTTGCTATCCTTTGGATCTTTGAAATCTGCAGATAACGTATGAGAAATAATACCTGTATCAAAGCCAAGTTCTAGTTCCACACCTTTGATACGAGATACCCCTTCGACATTCTCATAGATAGCTTTTTGTGGTGCAGTACGACTAGTATACGTAATAAGATCATCAATCTTAATATCGTAGCCAGTAACAGTCCAAGTCACGGAGCTAAACTCACCACGAGCTCCTAATTCTGCATTCTTTGAACTCTCAGGGCGTAAGTTAGGATTCGCATCAGCCCAAGTTGAGCCATTTTGTTGTGATAGCGTTGGCGCTTTAAAGGCTGTGCCATATGAACCAAACAGTTGGAAATTTTCTGTTATATCAACGCCTAAGCCTGCGTTATATGTACTGTTGCGACCATAATCTTCATTATCATCTGAGCGTCCAGACAATTCAGCGGTCACTATATTGTATTTAGTCGAGATAACACCAAAAACACCAACGTTCTTACGCGTAAGGAGTGAGTTCGCGGTATCCGGTTTTTCATGTGAGTCTCTACGCCAATCAACTCCACCAGACAACTGAGTACTCTCACTAAGAGAGTACCCGTTAACCCAACTCACATTATCCTGCTTGTACTCATTTTGATATTTATCAGCTGCACTAGAGTTGTATGGGTCAAACGTCCGAGAAGAAGTGTTCTCATGGGAGTAGTTCAATACTGAATTAAAACCTCCTTGCTTGTATTGAACCGAGCCACCTAAAACTTTGCTGTCGATTTCAGACTCAGCGGTCGCTCTTTTAGTTGTACTATCATTGTACTGGTAGTTGTTGCGATAGGTTCGAGCAAAAATAGAAGCAGTAACTTTTTCACCAAAACTATGATCGTAACCTAGAGACCCATTTACAGAAGAGAATCCATGCTCCTCACCATCGTTAATACCTGCTACAGGGTATACATTATAACCTTCGTCTTTTTCATAACCTGCTGTTAGTTTTAGCTTACCTGACTCTGATGTTTTAACGGTAGCCATGACATTAGCATCTTGGCTTTTACTGCCTACGCCTAAACTAAGTGAAGAGGAACCTTCTTGACCTGTTTTCGCATAGGTGATGATATTGATCACGCCACCAATAGCTTCTGAGCCGTACATTGCCGCACGAGCTCCACGGATGTATTCAACTCTTTCTATTTGCATTACTGGAATTTGGTTGAAATCTACCGCGCCTGTTGACGATTTTGCCATTCGCACACCATCAACAAGAACAAGTACTTGGTCAGAGCCTGTGCCACGTACAAAAATACTGGCATATTGCCCGCGCCCGCCGTTTTGAGCTATCTCAACCCCCGGTAGTTTTCTCAATATCTCAGGTAAACTTTTGGCTTGAGTTTGTTCAATTTCTTCTCGTGTAACTATATTTACAGGTGCTAAAACAGTACTAACTGACTGCTCAAAGCGGTTTGCAGTAACCACCATAGTTTCATCAGAAGATGCTTCTTGGGCGTAAGAAAGGGAGGCGTGCGGAAGTAGCGATGCCACAGCAATCGCTAGAATAGATCGGTTCATTTTTATAATCCTAAATCGCGTAAGTCCTACCGAGCATGGAGCGCTTGCTTCCAGTACCACTGCTCAGCTGCTGGCAGGTCTTCGGACTTAAGAGCTCGGCATGGCCACCTACTCACTCGACTTCCCACATAGTCCTCTATGCAGTGTCATTTGAGTTTTCGTTCTCTTTTACCGCTGCGCGTCAGTTCTGGATTTACACCAGATTCCCTTTTCAGCCATCTATACATCTAGAAAGCACCAGCTAGGCGCAGATGTTATTAAGCTATGGATTATTTGTCCAGAGCAGATTTGGGATTTATATCTATATGATATAGCGAGTTGCACCACCAAAGTGCGATTTACACACTATCTTTAAGGCATTGGTGGGACAAGACTGGACATAGCGCTGAGATTGAATAAAATCTGCGCTCTTAAATTAAATACAACCTCGACAGGTACCAACCTAAGGCAATAATCATGGCGACTCTTGATGTAAACCCGCAACGCTACCAAGAACAACTGGCTGAGAAGATCGACCGTCTCAATGAGATGTTCGCGCCTTACCAAGTGCCTGAGTTGGAAGTATTTGAATCTCCAGAGCAACACTACCGTATGCGTGCAGAGTTTCGCGTTTGGCATGAAGGTGAAGACCTTTATTACATCATGTTCAACCAAGAGACTCGCGAGAAGTACCGTGTCGATCAGTTCCCAGCGGCAAGCCGATTAATTAATGACTTAATGCCATTGCTTGTGGATGCAATGAAAGACAATGACTCGTTGCGCCGTAAGCTGTTCCAAGTTGATTTTCTTTCGACGCTAAGCGGAGAAATCTTAGTGTCACTGCTTTATCACCGTCAGCTTGATGAGGAATGGACCGACAATGCGAAAGCGTTAAAGCAACGTTTGAATGATGAAGGCTTTAACCTCAACATCATTGGTCGTGCACGCAAGATGAAGATTGTTCTCGATCGTGACTACGTGATTGAAAAGCTCGATGTTAACGGTAAGCCATACATTTACCAGCAAGTAGAAAACAGCTTTACCCAACCAAATGGTAAGGTTGCCGAGAAGATGCTGGAGTGGGCAGTAGACTGTACTCAAGACAGCACGGGTGACCTACTTGAGCTTTATTGTGGTAACGGAAACTTCTCGCTTGCTCTGGCACAAAACTTTGATCGCGTACTCGCAACAGAGCTGGCGAAACCTTCTGTTGTATCAGCGCAATACAATATTGCAGCCAACAAGATTGATAACGTGCAGATCCTACGCCTTTCAGCAGAGGAGTTTACTGAAGCTATTGAAGGCAAGCGCGAGTTCCGTCGTCTGCAGGATGCGGGTGTCGACCTTAAGAGCTACAACTGCAATACCATTTTCGTTGACCCACCACGTGCAGGTATGGATATCGATACCTGTAAGATGGTGCAAGGCTACGAGCGCATTATGTACATTTCGTGTAACCCAGAGACACTGAAAGAAAACTTAGATGTGCTGTGTGAGACTCACAAAGTGACGCGCTTTGCTCTATTCGATCAGTTCCCATACACCCACCACATGGAAGCCGGTGTGCTACTGGAACGCAAAGCTTAACCGCAGCTACCAAATAAAAAACGAGCCAATAGGCTCGTTTTTTGTATCCATTAACTAAGCTGACATTACGACTCAGTTTTTGGCTTCGCTGGCGCTGTTAGGAAGCCAAGCTTCTTCGCTACCCAAAGCAGCAAACCAAGCGTAATAAAGATTGCTAGCATGTTAGAGCCAGAATCTGGGTACTGAGCTTTAACAAATGCTGAGTGACCAAATGCGCCGACGAAGAAACACGCTAGACCGACTAGCGGGATATCTTCAGACACAGGGTTACTTAGGTACTCTCGGTAAAGTGCTTGCACTGACAGCACAAGCGCAATCAGTGGAAAAATTGAGAAAGGCACATCACTCATGGTTAGCCATGACAACATAGCATCACCACACATACCCGCAATTAGAGCCAGTACCAGTGTTTTCTTCTCAGAACCATGATTAACTTGGTTTGTTTCATTCGACATTAATCTATCCCACCTTTTAATCGGTTACGTTCACGTTCTTTGCGATACCAGAAAGCCCCTTTGGCTATCATTCGCAATTGCATAATTAGACGTTCGGCAAGTTCATCGCGTTCACGTCGATTTAAATCTAAAGCTTCCGCGCCAGAGCTGAATACCAATGTGACCGATGCCTCTGCTTGAGTGAAAGCTTCATCTCGGGCCATACCAGTACTGATCAAGTATTCTGTCATCTCGGCGACAAAGTGTTGCATCTCACGAGCAACGGCAGTACGAAATTCAAACGAGGTTCCCGAACGTTCACGTAATAATAGTCGGAAAACGTTGGGGCTACTTTCGATAAACTCCATAAAAGTCTCTACCGAAGTGCGAATCACACTGCCCTCTTTGACGATGCGTTGGCGAGCTTGACGCATTAGCTGACGCAGCAACAAGCCCCCCTCATCAACCATGGTCAAACCTAGCTCATCCATATCTTTAAAGTGACGATAGAATGAAGTTGGAGCGATACCCGCCTCTCGTGCGACTTCACGCAAGCTCAGGTTGGAAAAGCTTCGGTCAGCACTTAACTGACTGAATGCAGCGTCAATCAAAGAGCGACGCGTTTTCTCTTTCTGCTGAGCACGGATTCCCATGGATTTCATAGTTATTTTTCTATTTTTCTAACTTCGATAGCCATTAATATACAACGATTGCCTTAAGGAGATAAGCCATAATCTTGTGCTTTGCTGACCGAGTGGCAATTAAACCGAGTTGAGTTGAGAATTCAATCTTTTCCACCCTAATAAGAGACATACGACATACCCTTTAATCTATTTGCTTGATTCTCCGTGATCTCGCCGACTGTCTAGTATGCTTTAGGTGTACGCCCGAACGGAATCAGTTAAAATCTCGCTAAAGCAATGTTAAGAATCTATAACAAGGAAGAAACTATGGCCCAGAGCAACCACTTTGATGTAATCGTTATTGGTAGTGGTCCCGGAGGCGAAGGGGCAGCGATGGGATTAACCAAAGCGGGCTTAAATGTTGCCATTGTAGAAAAGGAAAGCAGTGTCGGTGGCGGCTGTACTCACTGGGGCACGATCCCTTCAAAGGCTTTGCGTCACGCAGTAAGCCGAATCATTGAGTTCAATAACAACCCTCTGTTTTGTCACAACAACACTAGCCTACATTCAACCTTTTCCAACATTCTCGGTCATGCAAAATCGGTGATTGATAAGCAGACACGACTTCGCCAAGGCTTCTATGATCGCAACCAATGTTCGTTGATTTTTGGTACGGCTCGCTTTATCGATAAATACACCATTGCCGTGATGCAAAGTGATGGCACAGAAGAAACCTACAGCGCCGACCGCTTTGTTATCGCGACGGGATCTCGCCCATATCAACCAGACAATGTCGACTTTATGCACGAGCGTATTTATGACAGTGACTCTATACTGAGCCTCAAGCACGACCCTCGTCATATCATCATTTACGGTGCAGGTGTTATCGGCTGTGAGTATGCATCGATTTTCCGTGGTTTAGGTGTCAAAACAGACCTAATCAATACCAGAGATCGCCTACTTGCCTTCTTAGATAATGAAGTGTCAGACGCTTTGTCTTACCACTTCTGGAACAGTGGCGTTGTGATTCGCAACGATGAAACATTTGAGAAGATTGAAGGCACTGAAGATGGTGTCATTGTTCATCTTGAATCCGGTAAGAAAATGCGTGCCGACTGTATCCTTTACGCCAATGGCCGTACAGGTAACACAGACAAGCTTAACCTCACTGCAGTTGGGTTAGAAGCTGACTCTCGCGGACAGCTAAAGGTCGATGGTAACTATCAAACCGAAGTTGAACATGTTTATGCTGTCGGTGACGTGATTGGCTACCCAAGCCTAGCAAGTGCCGCTTATGACCAAGGACGCTTTGTTGCTCAGGCGATCACCAAAGGCAAAGCGGACGGCAATCTTATTGAAGATATTCCAACTGGCATCTACACCATTCCAGAGATCAGTTCTGTGGGTAAAACAGAGCAAGAGCTAACCGCCGCAAAAGTGCCGTATGAAGTTGGGCGCTCTTCTTTCAAACACTTAGCTCGCGCTCAGATCGCGGGGAAAGATATTGGTAGTTTGAAGATTCTCTTCCACCGCGAAACGAAAGAGATCCTCGGTATTCATTGTTTTGGTGAGCGTGCAGCGGAAATCATCCACATCGGCCAAGCCATTATGGAGCAGAAAGGGGAAGCGAATACCATCGAATATTTCGTCAACACCACTTTCAACTACCCAACTATGGCCGAGGCTTATCGCGTAGCAGCACTTAATGGTCTTAACCGTTTGTTTTAAATAAGCCACCAGCTAAATATAGAAAAGCCGCAACTCAATTAAGTTGCGGCTTTTTAGTTTCATCAATTATTGATTCAGGTAAGTGGCATGAAACTCAAGATGCTGATCAATAAAGCTCGAAATGAAATAGTAGCTGTGGTCATAACCTGACTGCATTCTCACTTCAACGTCAGAATCATGGGTTTGCGCTGCGGCAATCAATGCTTGTGGCTTTAGTTGCTCAACCAGAAAGTTATCCGCATCTCCTTGGTCGACTAAAATCGGCAGCTTTGCTTGCGCCTGCTTTAATAACTCACTGGCGTCATACTCTCGCCAAGCCTCAAAGTCATTACCTAGGTAGGCATTAAACGCTTTTTGCCCCCAAGGACACTGCATAGGATTAGTGATCGGACTAAAGGCAGAAATCGAACGATACTGCTGCGAATTTTTCAGCCCTATAGTCAACGCGCCGTGTCCACCCATACTATGCCCAGCAATGGACTTAATCGACGAAACTGGGAAGTTAGCTTCAATCAAAGATGGCAGCTCTTGGGTGACATAGTCATACATATGATAGTGACGAGACCAAGGCTCTTGAGTTGCATTAAGATAAAAACCGGCACCCTGTCCTAGATCGTAACCTTCATCATCTGCGACCTCTTCACCTCTAGGGCTAGTATCTGGCGCAACGATGGCAATACCTAATTCAGCAGCCCGGCGAAACGCCCCTGCCTTTTGCATAAAGTTTTCGTCGGTGCACGTTAGGCCAGATAACCAGTAAAGCACAGGAACGGGTTTGGCTTTGGTTGCGTTAGGTGGCAAAAAGATTGCGAAACGCATGTTGCAGTTTAGAACGTTAGAATCATGCGTGTACTGTTTGTGCCATCCACCAAATACTTTGGCTTGGCTTACGTTTTCAATGGTCATAACCACCCCAGATTAAAAATTCAAAAGACAACAACGCCCTTGTATCAGGGCGTTGTGTTTATCTATTTAGCTCAGTTACTTATCCATATGAAGAACAGTACGGATTGATTCACCTTTGTGCATCAACTCAAACGCTTCATTTACGTCTTGCAGACCCATGGTATGAGTAATGAACTCTTGTAGACCGAATTCACCTGCCATGTAGCGGTTTACGATTTCTGGAAGCTCAGAACGACCTTTAACACCACCGAAAGCGCTACCACGCCATACACGACCAGTTACGAGTTGGAATGGACGGGTTGAGATCTCTTGGCCAGCACCGGCAACACCAATGATCACTGATTCACCCCAACCTTTGTGACAACACTCAAGTGCTTGACGCATCACATTAACGTTACCGATACACTCAAATGAGTAATCTACGCCGCCGTCTGTCATCTCTACGATAACCTCTTGGATTGGCTTATCGAATTTCTGTGGGTTGATGACATCTGTAGCGCCTAGTTGTTTGGCTAGGTCAAATTTACTCTCGTTGATATCAATGCCGATGATACGGCTTGCACCCGCCATACGCGCACCAATGATGGCAGATAGGCCGATTCCACCTAGACCAAATACCGCAACGGTGTCGCCTTGTTCTACTTTTGCCGTGTTAAGCACTGCGCCCATGCCTGTTGTCACACCACAACCTAGAAGACAAACTTCTTCAAGCGGAGCTTCTTTATTTACTTTAGCTAGTGAGATCTCTGGAAGAACCGTGTACTCAGAGAAAGTAGAACAGCCCATGTAGTGGAAGATAGTCTCACCGTTAATAGAGAAGCGGCTTGTGCCGTCTGGCATTAGACCTTTACCTTGGGTTTCGCGAACGGCCTGACATAGGTTAGTTTTACCCGACTTACAGAACTTACATTCGCCACATTCTGCCGTATAAAGTGGGATCACATGATCGCCAACTTCAACGCTAGTGACACCTTCGCCAACCATTTCGACAATACCGCCACCTTCATGACCCAGAATTGAAGGGAAAATACCTTCTGGATCATCACCAGATAGGGTGAATGCGTCAGTGTGACAAACACCCGTTGCTACGATGCGTACTAGCACTTCTCCAGCTTTAGGAAGTTGTACATCAACTTCTTCCATTTTAAGTGGTTCACCAGCAGCCCACGCCACCATTGCTTTTGATTTAATGTGAGTTTGACCAGGATTGATTTCAAGCGCCATTGGATGCTTCCTTTATATTTTATGTATATAGGGACGTCATAAGCGTAGTTGAGGAACTCACACTGCGCTGCGTCGTTTTGTTGCTGAGTATTTTAGGCGCTAATAGAAATTTGATAATCCCACCTTTTTGAAAATAATTTTTACACATGCGTAATAATGTAAATGAAGATATAAAAAAGCCGAGTGCGTTGACTCGGCTGGTATCTTTTACTTAGGCGAGAAAAGTGTTTCTCCGCCACTGGAGGGTAAAGATTATCGCTAAGGTTAAACCGCGCATAGCCATAAAACTCAACATAGCTAGCCACAGAGCGTGATTACCTAAATCCATCGATAAATAGAAAATCGTAAAAAAGGCACAGGTTGATAAGAACATGCTGTTGCGCATCTCTTTACCTTTTGTTGCGCCAACGAAGATGCCATCGAATAGAAAGCACCACATCGACACTAGCGGCATGGCAATCAACCAAGGCAAATACTCCATCGCCAATGCATGAACGGCTGAAATATCAGTGATCAATCCGATCAGATTCGATCCCATCAGACCAAATGCTAAGGTCAGTAATCCACAAATGACCAAGCTCCAGAAGAAGGTGCCTATGAGCGATTGATTGAGCTGTTCTCGGTCTTTCGCGCCAATAGCTTTACCCACCATAGCTTCCATCGCGTAAGCGAATCCATCCATACCGTAAGAAATCATCATCAGAAAACTCATCAACACGGCATTGGCAGCAACGATTTCGTCGCCGAAACTCGCCCCTTGAAAGGTCATAAAGGTAAACGTGGCTTGCAAGCAGAGTGAACGTAAAAAGATATCTCGATTGAGCTTAACAAAGCGACTCAATCCATTGGTGGTGTCTTTAATCAAGTTCAACACTGGTGGTAGGCTGTCCCGGGTCCATTTACGCCATACGCAAATCAGACCAAAGCTCATTCCGGTGTAATCTGCAATGACAGAGGCCAACGCCGCGCCCTCGACTTTCCAACCTAATCCGATCACAAATAATACGTCGAGAACAATGTTAGTCACGTTAGCGATGATCACCATCCACATCGGTGCTTTTGCGTTTTGCGTACCTAGCAACCAACCAAGCAAGACGAAATTAGCCAAGGCCGCAGGCGCACTCCAAGCTCGGATAGCGAAATACTGCGCGCCATAATGCTTTACCTGTTCACTGGCGTCACTAAAGCTAAATACCAACTGCGCAATAGATTGATGGAAGAGAAGAAAAACGGCAGCAAAACCAAGCGCCATTGTCATGCCTTGGGTGAAGACCAACCCAAGTTGATGTTTGCTCTCTGCGCCATAAGATTGGGCAGCAAGCCCAGTGGTCGACATACGCAAAAAGCCTAGCAGCCAAAATGTCACGCTGATCATAGTACTGCCCAACGCAACACCGCCGAGATACCACGCATGTTCGAGGTGACCGATGACTGCTGCATCCACCAGTCCAAGTAATGGCACTGTGATGTTGGAAAGCACCATAGGAATAGCAAGCAACAAGACTTGCTTATGCACGGTGCGGTTAGAAAGGGTTTGAAGAATTTGCACGTTGTCACTCTGACTAGAATTGAGTGACAAGTGTAACGAGATTACCAGCGAAGCTGAACCAATACCGGCGTTAATCTTTGCTTTAAAAAGTTCATCTTAGTCAGCCAGCGTTGCCATAGTTTCCAGCGACCACAATCGCGATCAAGCGGAGAATAGGTTTTCGCCCAGCGTGCCCAAGGCAAATAGCCTAACATAGCATCGCCCGGTGCGCTGTACCCGTGAGCATATTGCCCCGCGCCCATTTTCCGCCCTAGCTTGGAATGGCTGAGATCGCCTGCTAATACAACGCAAGCTCGTGCTGAGTCAAAGTGGCAACCTAGCGCTTGAATGAATTTGGCCACTTGCTGCTGACTACAATCAAGCAAAGCGTGCTCACACACTATCATCACAGGCGTTTTTTCTGGAATAGGTAACTGCTCTAACCAACTGACATCATCAACGCTACCGCAAACATGGTGATAACGCTCACTACTGTGAAACAGTTTCTGACGCCAGAGCAAATTTTCTGTCACATCGAGTTCTAACCAGTTGCATCGGCCGTTATCAACACGATAAAAACGCGTATCCAACCCTGCACCAACATTGACGATCCAACCATCTGGATTACGTTTGATAAAAGCAGAAACCTGCTGATCGCACAGCTGAGTAAGCGTAACGTGAAGGAGTTGTTTTTGGTCAATATCACCAGAAAGACATTCTGGTGCTAAATGGCAGCGCTGACAGGCACGCGCTGCAATCGGGTCGTAGACTAATCCATTATCAACTAAACTTTCTCGGCTACGAAGCCATAATGGTTGCAATAAATTAGCAGGGATTTGATAGCGATGTTTAGCTGATGTGTGATCGACGGCCATTATCATCTTCCTTCCGTAGCCAGAGTAAAGATGATAATGAATATCAGTTACAAAATCAACAAGTGAGAATGAATCTCAAACAGAGTCGGTTACATCCAATCTGTGTTGCGAATAATGCCTACCGCTAGACCTTCAATCGCTAGGTGCTGACTAGTCAGATCCACTTTAATTGGCTCAAACTCTTCGTTCTCAGCATGAAGCAGTACTGTCGAACCTTTACGCTCTAGACGTTTAACCGTTACGTCATCGTCAACACGTGCAACGACAACCTGACCATCACGTACATCTTGGGTTTTATGCACTGCAAGCAAGTCGCCATCCATAATACCGATGTCTTTCATACTTTCGCCATTTACACGCAGTAAGAAGTCAGCTTGAGGCTTGAACATACCCGGGTCAACTTGGTAATGAGTCTCGACATGCTCCTGAGCAAGGATTGGCTCACCCGCCGCTACTTGGCCGATAAGAGGCAGTCCTTCGTCATCGTTGGCGGCATCTTCAAGTAGAATACGAATTCCACGAGAGGCACCAGGAATAATTTCAATCGCTTGCTTACGTGCAAGGGCTTTAAGGTGTTCTTCAGCAGCATTTGCTGAACGGAAGCCAAGTTCGCGTGCAATTTCAGCACGTGTTGGTGGCATACCAGTATCTTCGATTTTGCTTTTGATCAAATCAAAAACTTGTTGTTGGCGGGGCGTTAACGGCTTCATAAGTCACCTGTCTTTTTATACAGTTAACTGTGAGTATATCCAGTAATTGTTCAAATGAAAAGCCAATTGCTTGTTTTTTAGCGAGTTAGCAATTTACCCGCCGCTCACTTTAAAAAAGCAGGATCTCTAGCCAGACATAACCGGTTAATAGCATAGTCACCATTACAGCAGCCGAGCCAATATCTTTCGCCCGTCCGGCAAGCTCGTGGTGTTCCGTTCCAACTCGGTCAACAACTGCTTCAATCGCACTATTAAACAGCTCAGCGATCAATACCAACACCACTGTCGCGATCAGCAATATTCTCTCCCACTGACTGTCACCAATAAATAAAGCCGCCGGAATCATGATCGCGGCTAACACGACTTCTTCTTGAAAGGCCGGTTCATGTTTAAATGCAGCCTTGAGACCTTGGCAGGAGTACTGCGTTGCGTTTTTAATCCGTTTAAATCCATGGAGTGTTTTGTCTGGCAAGTTAATTTCTCTTTATTAATTATCTCGATAGCTTGATGACTTAAAAATTGACGTTTTCCTAATCAATAATAAGTAAAAGGTTCGACCAGTTTCTGTTATCCTTGCCCGCTATAAAAATACACGCTTGGGCGCATTCCCAGTTCTATAGTTAGAGAAATGGAAATGTGCTTATGCAAACCATCTATTTTTGAGGCTAAGAACCTTATGTCTTCTGGACGAATGTTATCGCGCACCTTACTAAAACTGCCTATGTCAGTGTTAGTTAAAGGGACCACAATTCCTTCAAATCCTATTGAAGATCATAGCATTGATATAAACAAGCCCATTATTTACGCTCTGCCATATCGCTCAGCTGTTGATCTCCTCGCGCTGCAGAAACAAGTCATTTCACTTGGTTTACCCGACCCGCTAGAGCCAGTGGAAATCAACGGCAAAGCATTTAACCGCTACGTCTTTACTTCTGCTCGCCAAACCGTAATGGACAGCGATCAAGATGTACCTAGCACATCAGTGACGCTTTTCTCTGATCTGCTTGAACTGCACAAGTTTGATTCAGAACTCGATGTGCAAATGATCCCTGCAACGGTCCTTTGGGGACGTAAGCCTGGTAAAGAATCGCAGCAAAAACCTTATCTACAGTCTTTAAACGGTCCACAAAAAGCCAAAGCTGTTTTGCTATCTGGTCGTGACTGTTTAGTGCGTATTAGCCCTGTGGTTTCTCTGCGTTACATGGCGGATTCACATGGCACAGATGCTTCGATTGCTCATAAGTTGGCACGCGTGGCACGTATCCACTTCTCTCGTCAGAAGCTAGCCGCTTCAGGACCTAACTTGCCAAGTCGACAAGCACTATTTAATCGTCTGATGAAATCAAAAGCGATTGAAAAGGTTATCGAAGACGAAGCAAAGTCGAAAGGTGTGCCAATTGAAAAAGTGCGCAAAGAAGCACACGCCATCATGGATGAGATTGCCGCAAACTTCTCATATTCCTTGATAAAAAATGGCGAACGCCTACTCGGCTGGTTGTGGAATCGTATTTACCAAGGCTTGAACATTACCAATGCCGCTACGGTACGTAAACTGGCGCAAGATGGCCACGAGATCGTCTATGTACCTTGTCACCGAAGCCATATGGACTACTTACTGCTTTCTTACGTGCTTTACCGAGAAGGCATGGTTCCTCCACACATTGCGGCAGGCATTAACCTAAACTTCTTCCCTGCGGGACCTATCTTCCGCCGTGGTGGCGCGTTCTTTATTCGCCGTAGCTTTAAAGGCAATAAACTGTACTCGACTATCTTCCGTGAGTACTTAGCGGAGCTGTTTGCTAAAGGATACTCAGTAGAGTACTTCAGTGAAGGCGGACGTTCGCGCACTGGCCGATTGCTACAAGCGAAAACCGGTATGCTGGCCATGACAGTCCAAGCTATGCTGCGTGGTCTAAATCGCCCAGTGACACTGGTTCCGGTTTACATCGGCTATGAGCATGTTATGGAGGTGGGGACTTACGCTAAAGAGCTACGTGGTAAGCGCAAAGAGAAAGAAAATGCCGGCCTAGTGCTGCGCACGATTCGTAAGCTACGCAACTTCGGCCAAGGGTACGTTAACTTCGGTGAGCCGATTCCGCTTAACCAATATCTGAACGAGCATGCGCCGGAGTGGACTAAAGATATCGACCCTATGGGTGCAACTAAACCACAGTGGCTCAACCCAGTAGTGAATGGCTTAGCCACCAAGATGATGACACACATTAACGATGCGGCTGCGACTAACGCACTCACATTATGTGCGACCGCCCTGCTCGCTTCACGTCAACGCGCATTGTCTCGTGATAGCTTAGTCAATCAGATCGATTGTTACTTGTCGATCCTTAAGAATGTGCCTTACTCTTCAACCTACACGGTGCCTGAAGATGATGCCCAAGCGTTAGTTAAACATGCCGAGACACTGGATAAGTTCCTTATCGAGACAGACAGCATGGGTGAAATCGTATCGCTGGATCGCAATCAGTCGATTCTGATGACTTACTACCGCAACAACATCATCCATTTATTGGCGTTGCCGTCTTTAATCGCTCAAATGTTGGTTCGCCATCAGCAGTTGTCACTAGAGCAAATCAAGCAGAATGTAGCACTGGTTTACCCATTCTTAAAACAAGAGCTGTTCTTAAGTATTGAGGAAGAGAAGCTTGGTGAACTGACTGAGGCTTACATCGAAGAGATCGCTCACCAAGGCTTAGTGACCATCGATAGCGAGCACAATGTGGCGATTAACCAAGCCAACAACCAAGTCTTGGTTCTGCTTGGTCGCACCATTACCGAAACACTGCAACGCTATGCGATTGCCCTTAACCTGCTAGTGGCAAACCCAGAGCTGGGTAAGGCCGATTTAGAGCTTAAGAGCCAAGATATCGCACAACGCTTAGGTCGTTTACATGGCATTAATGCCCCAGAGTTTTTTGATAAGGGCGTTTTCTCTGCACTGTTTACGACATTGAAACAACAAGCTTACCTCGACAATGACGGTAACTGCGATAGTGATAAGAGCACAGAATTAGCCAACCTGCTTTACTCTATGCTCTACCCAGAAGTTCGCCTAACCATCAAAGAAAGTATCTGTCAGGCGACAGGGACTAAATAACAACGGCTAAGTACGAAAAAGGGCATCCAGTGGATGCCCTTTTTGTTTACCAGAAAGCGATAAACAAACCTATGGTGACTATCATGCCGACATAGTTGTTATTGAGAAATGCCCTGAAGCACAAGTCTCGCTCTCGATGACGGATCAGGTGCTGCTGAAACACAAATAAAGCGCCAGCAATCAGCAAGCTCCAGTAGTAACTTGCACCAAGCTCAAACCAAATCCCGACATACATCAGCATAGCAAGAGTGATGAGCTGCAATACACCAATCACCATTTTATCTAATCGACCAAACAAAATAGCCGTCGACTTAATACCAATTTTCAGGTCATCATCCCTATCTACCATGGCATATTGAGTGTCGTAGGCGATAGTCCATAGGGCATTAATAGTAAAGATAAACCATGTCATCATGGTGACTTCGTTCGCCTCAGCGGCCCACGCCATAGGAATTGACCAACTAAAAGCGAGACCAAGAAACAGCTGTGGCAGATGGGTATAGCGCTTCATAAATGGGTAAATGAAAGCGAGGAAGATGCCAACAAATGAGAGCTGAATGGTTAACGCATTCATACTCAGCACAAGTAGAAACGAGCTGATCGCTAAGACCAAAAACAACCCGATTGCTTCTTTAGAGGTCACTCGACCTGAGGGTAACGGGCGTTGCTTGGTGCGTTTTACATGGCCATCAACTTTGCGGTCAGCAAAATCATTAATTACGCATCCAGCCGCTCGCATAAAGATCACACCAAGAACAAAGACAAATAGAACCTTTAGACTCGGCACACCCTCTGCGGCAATGATCAACGCCCATAATGTCGGCCAAAGCAATAACAAGGTGCCAATCGGCTTATCCATACGCATTAACTGCCAGTAAGCGACTGCTTTATCTGCCGTCATTCTAAACGCTCTCCTTTGCATAAATGGGCGCGGTCGGCAGAAACAGCTCTGCCACTAACATAGGTTTATGATTCATCCATAATCGCGAACGGCGAGCAAGCAGCTGTTTGCCATCCAACTCAACCAGACCAACTTGCAAAGCATCACGCTTAACATCATTGGCACTAAACACCGTCAAGCCTAACGGGATTTCACCTTGGCGAGCTAAATCATACTCTTGACCTTGCATCGAAGAGTGCGGAATTAAGGTTCGACCCAATACCCACGGCTCTTCATCTCCTTTTAGCACAACCTTTCTCAGCAAGCATTCTTCTAGTGCTAGCAGTTCTATTTCCTGCGTATTTAGCTTTTCAGCTCGAATCACTTTATTATGCAGAAGGTCGACACTTAACGTTTGGCAATAAGACTCTAATAAACGTGACAACGAGCCCTGTTCTAGCAGCCATTTTTTTGCACTTTGCGTAGGAAAGCTAAAATGCTCTGGTTGTTGCCATTCAACTTGGCGAAGAGCAGATAAATAAAGCGCAGTTGGTTGATTCATACTAGTATTCAATAAGTAGCCTTATCAACGTACAATAAAGCTTCAATCTCAAAAGTTAACCACTACAATGAGTGCTTAACGCATTTTTATTACAAATAGATGCTCTATTGTAACAAGACTCAGGCGATTCGAGTATCGTGATTGGAAGAAAGAAAAGTTATAAATATGATTAAACGTTACATAGCCCAAATATTTATCGCTTTGGGTTTACTTATCAGCCTACCTGTTTTAGCCCAAGAAGAAGGTGCTCCGAAACTTGCTTACTTTACGTTAGAGCCAGATCTCACCACCAACTTCTATACCAAAGGCAAAAAACTTGGCTATATCCAAGTTCGAATCGATATTATGGTTGCCAACGAAGCAGACCTCGGCGTAATCGAACTTCACCAACCATTAATTCGCGACGCTGTAATTGAACTGCTGGGTAAACAGTCAGAAGATACCATTACCTCTCTGGCGGGGCGTGAAGATTTACGTAAGACCTTAGTTGAGCAGCTTAACGCGACGCTGTTACCCGAAACGGGCAAAACCATCATCGCTGACTTACTGTTTACCAAATACCTGTATCAGTAGTCCAACTAGCTAATCAAACGGCGCATAGAGCGCCGTTTTTTATTGCTATTTTTTCGCTCGACTCGCATCAAACAAGCCTAGAGCCACACCAGATAACAGGCCAACTAAGTGGGCGGTATTGGCAATCGCCATATACGGCTGAACAAAACCAAGCACCAACCACACCAACATAAAACCTATCATAGGTTTAGGCATACTGAGTCCAAGTTGTGGCGCTTTGTAGCCCAACATCCATAAGTAGCCAACCAAAGCATAAACCACACCAGATAAGCCGCCAAAGTTAGCGCCTTCAACCCAGTATTGCCCCGCTCCAGAGAGCGCAGCAGAAACTACAAACAACTGCAGTAGTTTGCCCGAACCTAACCTTTGCTCAATATCACCACCAAGCTGCCACCACCAGAGTAAGTTAAAGGCGATATGCATAACAGAAAAGTGAAGAACGGCATGGCTTACCCAGCGCCAAAGTTGCCATTCTTGTCCTGCAAATGCTGGGAAGTGCAAAGCGGCAAACACCCCTTCACCAGAGCCAAGTTGCTGCATGGTAAAAATAACTAAACAGATCACCATAACAGACAATGTTATCGGCCCGGCTTTGGCCTTAATCATGGCTAACATACTTGGCGATTGATAGCTAAAGTGATTCTTGCGGCTTTCGGCCATATCCCATGACGCCGCTTGATATTTGTTAGCATTGGGATCGGATAAAAACTGCTTCAGCTCTGACTCCGCCTCTATTTGGTGCTGGCTATCGGTCAACCACAATGCAAACTGCCCTTCCCCCTCCGGCATCATCTGAATATCTATCTGGCGCGAGGCCATATAGTCGATAAATGCTTGTGCCATACGTGGATTATTGAGGGAGATGAGTCGATACATAAAGCTATCCTAAGTTGGATTCTGTCGGAAGTTCGGCTCTTTGCCATGCTTCAAAGCCGCCATCAACACTATACACCTGCTCAAAGCCTTGGTTAACCAAATACTGAGCCGCACCCTGGCTGCTGATGCCGTGATAACACATCACCAACACAGGTTGCTCGAACTCTACATCGTCCATAAAGGTCACAATCGTATCGTTGGTTAAATGGAAGGCATCTTTGGCGTGAGACACGGCAAAAGATTGAGGGTCACGAATATCCACCATACGTGCTTCTCCTTGCTCAAGAAGACTTTGCGCACTACCCACATCAATATGCTTAAACTGATCCATGAACTTTCTCTTTTATATCGTAATTATCTAACGCCATTGTAACCTATCCAGTGGTCAACAAGTACACGAGGGCAGTAAGGTTATCCACCAGCGATCATAAATTCATCAACTGTGGATAAATCTGTGGATTGCGTTGATAAAGTATCTCGATGATTTTTGATCCACTATATGTAGTGATGATCATTATTTTATTGTGTGTAAAAGTAAAACTATCCCCACGAGATAATGGGTCGAGATGCCTTTATCTACCCCGCTTTCTGACAGATAGCAAAGAAATTTATCACAGAGTTACCCACAGGCAAGATGAGACAAACTCGATCTATAATCATCCAAATAACTCAATAAATGATCAGCAATAAAAAAAGCCGAGATCATATGATCTCGGCTTTCTAAATTCTTTTTGAAAAGTCAGAGGTTAGAATTCACCAACCGCCGCTTTCAATTTCTTCATCGCGTTCTTTTCTAGCTGACGAATTCGCTCTGCAGATACACTATACGTTTCTGCCAATTCTTGCAGCGTCGACTTGTTATCATCTAACCAACGTGAACGTACAATATGTTGGCTACGCTCATCTAAGCTCTTTAGTGCTAAGCTCAAGCGATTGTTAGTGTGCGCTTCCCAGTTTGCTGCTTCAACATTGTCGGCAACATCAGAAGACTTGTCTTCTAAATACACCATAGGTGCAGTGTAAGAAGCATTTGAGTCATCATCATCGGTTGGCATTTCAAATGTCGCATCTTGCGCAGCCAAGCGAGATTCCATTTCACGAACTTCTGAAGGCTCTACACCTAACTCACGCGCTACAGTTTCAACTTCACCATTGTTAAACCAACCTAGGCGCTTTTTCGACTTACGCAGATTGAAGAACAATTTACGTTGCGCTTTAGTAGTCGCAATTTTCACAATACGCCAGTTACGCAAAACGTACTCGTGAATCTCAGCTTTGATCCAGTGCACCGCGAATGAAACCAAGCGAACACCGACTTCAGGGTTAAAGCGTTTTACTGCTTTCATCAGGCCAATGTTACCTTCTTGGACAAGGTCAGCCATTGGTAGACCGTAACCTGAATAACCACGAGCCACGTGTACAACGAAGCGCAGGTGCGAAAGGATTAAGCCTTTTGCAGCCTCGATTTCACCGTCGTAATGCAGGCGCTCTGCAAGTCCACGCTCCTCTTCAGGAGTTAGCATTGGATAGCTGTTCACTGAACGAATATAGCTGTCTAAGCTATCTTGTGTCACTACAGCCATTGGGTATGCTTGGTTAGTCATTCAAGTCCTCATCAGTCTCTGATCTGGAGTATGTTTTAGCCCAACAATCTTGAACCTAAAATGAACAGGTTTCAAGCTGGGGAAGGTTATTATGCATAAACAATTCATCTATACAAGAGAAAAAGTATACGGTAGCGTCTACTTTTTTCAATAGTATGACAACAACAAAATAATCCGGTTCAATTAAACAGGTTCAATTTCTTTGAGATGACGCTGCGCTGAAACCTTTGCCGCCAAACAACCGAGGAAGGTTCCTAGCATCACCAGCAGTAAAGACTCATCCCAACTTAAACCGACTAATCTGAAGTGGCTATCATACAGAAGCGCCAACTTTTCTACGCTGCTATTAAGTAGAACTGTGATTACCGCTGTTAAAACCCACGCTGTAATCGCACCTAACAGACCAAACCACATACCAGAGTACAAATATGGGCGAAGAATATAGCTATTAGTCGCCCCTATCAGCTTCATGGTTTGAATCTCTTCTTTATTGGCTAACACGTTAAAGCGTAATGTGTTGCCAACAATTAAGAACACAGAGCCAAGCATCAATACTGATAAGGTAATCACGATGCCACTGACGAGATTTTTGATCGCGTCGAGTCGTGTTAACCAATCTTCATCCAAGCGAACATCGGTAATACCTTCTTCATTAGCGACGCGCTCAGCGAGACGTTTAATCGCTTGTTTATCATCTTTACTCGGTGTAATCACTAATACGCCAGGTAATGCGTAGTCGTCTAACAAGCTCAGTGCCTGTTCAAAACCGGAGTATTGGCTGAGGTCGTCTAGCCCTTGCTGCGGGGAGATGTATTCAACCTTAGCCACATCAAGCGATGTTTCTAGTTCATCTTTGAGGACCATGATCCGTGCTTCAGGTGTGCGCTCTTCTATGTAAGCACTTACTTGCGACGGACTAGTGACATTGGTTGAAGCCGCAGAAATATTCTTACCCAATAGGTACAAAGCAGAAGGCATGGCTAATGCCATCGAGATAACCGCTAAAGTAAGGATATTACCCAGCGGTCGCTGCCAAAATTCGGCCAGAGAAAGTCTAGCTTGCTTAAAGTGAACGGTAAAAAAGCTGTCTTTCTTTACTCGATTCTTAGCGCGTGAGGCGTTGGCGTTTTTATTGCGCTTATTAGTGCCCATAATCTTCCACCTCACTTAAAAAACCTTGGTTTAGCTCTAGATGGCGATATTGTGGGCGAGTGTTCACTAACCCAATATCGTGCGTTGCTAAAAGGATAGTGACACCAGCACGGTTAAACTCTTCAAATAGCTTCAGTACTCGGCTAGAGAGTTCAGGGTCTAAGTTACCGGTAGGTTCATCCGCTAATAGTAAGGTTGGTCGATTCACCACAGCACGCGCGATACCAACACGCTGCTGCTCACCACCAGACAATTGGCTTGGCAAGCATTTCGCCTTGTCTAACAGCCCAGTTTTATCCAGAGCCGCGGATACTCGACGCTTAATTTCGTTCTCAGAGATTGACTCTATTCGCATTGGCAAAGCGACGTTATCAAACACGCTTCGGTCCATCAACAAACGATGATCCTGAAACACAATGCCAATATTACGACGTAGAAAGGGAATATCCTTATTAGGAATTCGAGTGATATCGTGATCATTAAAGCTGATTTTGCCATCCGTAGGTCGCTCAATGGCACAGATTAACTTTAGCAGGGTACTTTTCCCGGCACCTGAATGTCCGCCAAGAAAAGCCATTTCACCACGACGAAGATGAAAATCGACCTTCTGTAAGGCTTGTCGTCCACCACGATAAGCCTTACTCACTTGCTGAAATTTTATCACCCGAAATCCCTCTTATGAACTTCTCTATTGTATTTATCCCCTAAATAGTTGGAGTTGCAGCTAGGCGACAAATCCATTCAGCCCTATGAGCATAGGTGCTCTATTTGATTAGGGCGGAATTGATGCCGTCAACAACGCTGCAGCTTCAAATATGACGGGGATTAGTCTTCGCGGCTAAACAGCGCATCAATAAACTCTTGAGTTTCAAATGGGCGCAGATCATCAATCCCTTCACCCACACCAATGTATCGAATTGGAATTTGGAACTGATCGGCAAGTGCGAAGATCACGCCACCTTTCGCAGTACCGTCTAACTTAGTGAGGGTAATACCCGTTAGCGGCGCGACATCACTAAACAGTTTTGCTTGGCTGATAGCGTTTTGACCGGTACCTGCATCCAAAGTCAGCATAATTTCATGCGGTGCAGAACCATCGACCTTCTGCATTACACGAACGATCTTACGCAGCTCTTCCATCAGGTTCGCTTTGTTCTGCAGGCGGCCCGCGGTATCAGCGATAACCACATCAACACCTTTCGCTTTGGCTGATTCAATTGCGTCGTAGATAACGGAAGCACTATCTGCGCCGGTATGCTGCGCGACAACAGGAACATTGTTTCGCTCACCCCAAACTTGTAGCTGTTCAACCGCAGCGGCACGGAACGTATCACCCGCAGCAAGCATGACTTTTTTGCCTTCAGCTTGGAACTGTTTCGCTAGCTTACCAATGGTTGTCGTTTTACCAACCCCGTTCACACCGACCATAAGAATCACGTAAGGGGTTTTAGAGGTGTCGACTTCCAGTGGCTTCTCTACATTAGATAGGATCTCTGCCATCTCTTCTTTGAGCAAGCCGTAAAGGGCTTCACCATCTTTAAGATCTTGGCGGGACGCTTTCTCGGTCAGGTTATCGATGATCTTGAGCGTAGTATCCATACCCACATCGGCAATAAGTAGCTGCTCTTCCAGCTCTTCAAATAGCTCATCGTCTATTTGCTTGTCTTTAAACAAGCCGAAGAAGCCTGCGCCAATATTGGCTTTAGTACGAGCCAAGCTGCGTTTTAAGCGAGCAAAGAAGCTTTCTGTCGGTTTTTCTTGTTCAACGACACGTGGCTCAGCTGGCTGCTCGACAACTTCAACAACCTCTTCTGCTTCTGCTTCTGCTTCTGCTTCTGCTTCTGCTTCTGCTTCTGCTTCTGCTTCTGCTTCTGCTTCTGCTTCTGCTTCTGCTTCTGCTTCTGCTTCTGCTTCTGCTAGTTCAGTTTTAGGTTGCTCAACTTGCTCGTCAACAACTGGTGTCTCTTCGACAGCATCTTCAATGGTATTTTGTTGTTCTTCAGCGGGTTGCTTGGTTTGCTCTTCATCGCCGAAACCAAGCCAAGAAAGTAATCCGCGCTTCTTTTTTTCCGTCATCTGGGGCTATCCTAGATCGTCTTATTTTAACTCAGACTCTTTTCCGCACGGATTATCCACGCACAGAAAAGAAAAATGACAACACAGTGAAAAGTTTTTAACTACCTATGGGATGGTATACACTTTGTCATCAACAAATTTGGGCTGTATGTTAGCGCTCACAGCAGAGCGACTGGCTATAGTATCACTTTATTAGCGGTCAAAAAATCTATGGTAAGACGTCGCCAGCAAAACACATCACAAAAAAAGCCTTCAACTGGCTTTGTTCGTATTATTAGCGGTTTATGGAGAGGACGTAAACTCCCTGTTCATGATGCTGAAGGATTAAGGCCGACAACCGATCGCGTAAAAGAGACACTATTTAACTGGCTAGCACAGGACATTCCTCGAGCTAAATGCTTAGATTTGTTTGCGGGGTCAGGTGGGCTTGGTTTTGAAGCCGCCTCTCGCCAAGCTGAAATGGTGACTTTAATTGAACTCAATGCCAATGCGTTCAATCAGATTAAAAAGAACATCGCGGCATTGAAAGCAACCAACCTTCAGGCCCACAACACCGATGCGCTTAGTTATCTGAAGCAAGCTGGAACGCCGCATCATGTCGTGTTCATTGATCCCCCTTTTCGTAAAGGGTTACTTAACGAAACAATTTCCCTACTTGAGAAAAATGGCTGGTTAGCCGAAGATGCGATGATCTATGTTGAAACAGAAAAAGAGCTGAGCCTTGACGGAATCCCTGCCCACTGGCATCTGCATAGAGAAAAGCACGCAGGCCAGGTCAGCTTCAGACTGTTTGAAAGACAACAAAGCTAATAAGGAACCTTAAATGAAAGCACTTATTATGTTAGCCAAAGCCGCGATTGGTTTTGTTTGGTTTATTCTTATTCTTAATTTTTTCATGCCTTTCCCAGGTAAAGCAGCCATTGCACTTTACATCATGACTGCATTCCTATTTATCATGCACGGCATACAAATGGCTATTTTCATTGGTGCCTTTGGCGACAAGATTAAGATGACTCGATGGGAGAAGTGGTCAATTCTGATCTTCGGTATTTTCGCCCTACTCGATATCCGTCGTAAGTACATGACTTAAGAAAATAAAAAATGCCGCTGTTGAAAGCGGCATTTTTGTCTCTGTCAGTCCTAGGCTAGATAACCCTTCACACCATCTAGGAACATCTGGGTGGAGATCATAATCAGTAGTAATCCCATCAAGCGCTCTACCGCTTTTAGACCTCGCTCACCCAATATACGGTGGAAGAAGTTATAGAACATTAAGATAAAGAAGGTCACGCCCCAAGCCAGAAGAACCGCCGCTGATAACTCGACTAGGTTATCTGGGTGTTGGCTAGAAAGTAGCAGCAGCGCAGCAATCACTGACGGACCAGCAATCATAGGGATCGCCATGGGAACGATAAATGGCTCTTCACCTGCTGCTAAGCCAGTAATACTACCGCCGCTTGGGAAAATCATCTTAATGGCGATGATAAACAGGATAATACCACCCGAGATACTTAACGTTTCTGGCTGGACATGTAAGAAATTGAGAATGCTCTTACCTGCGAACAAGAACAGCAGCAAGATGCCCAGCGCAAAGAATAACTCACGAACCAGGACTTTACGTCTACGTTTAGGATCTAAGTGTTTCAGGATAGATAGGACAATAGGAAGATTGCCAAGCGGATCCATGATTAAGAACAACATGGTCGCTGCGGAAAGTATGTCCATAAAAAGCCTCCAAAAAACGGGATAAATCTAAGCGCATAAAAAGTCGGCGAAGTATAGCAATCTCGTTCAAGGATTTGGAGGCATCAATGCAATTTATCTTGCCAATAAAATGAGTATCGACACAAGCAAGGAGTTGGCTAACCTATAACCTAGTGGCTACACACTCGCTCAGCATTCACACTCCAAATTCCATCCTTAACGATCACTTTTTCGCGCTCAATGAAGAACTCAAGCAAGCTATCAAGGTTGAAGCCATTGCACTTACAAGTACGAAAACGCGCTTGCTCACCAAATGCTTCACTTACCGCCTGTTCTAGCTCTGGCTTAGACATCGGACGTTCTCTTAGCAAGTTTAGAACGTTATGGGCATGAATTTCAGTTGACATGAACCATCCTCAATAATGTGTTTGTATTGAGGATACCTTCAATAAGAAAAGTTTCTTTGATTTTAGATAATCAGTGACGCAGTAATTAAAGAGTGCGCGAGTAGGTAGCTACCAGATATAAGATAACGGCCTTTAACTATAGAGTGTCGGTAATCATGAATGGCTAACAAAGCGGCTGAGAACGTTAAGGTAATAGAACCAATAAACCCAGCAAGGCTAGCAAGACCACCATTAATTAACCACACTTCCCCTGCCGCCCAGTTTAGTTGCAGCAAGACAATGCCCATCATTACTACAGGAAAAATCAATCGGTCTATTTTAGGCAGCAGTAAGAAAAAACTCACCACGCCTATACCGAGCAACATAGCTGGCAGCCACCAAACAATCTCGCCAGAAAGCTTGAACCAAAACGATGCGCTGTAGCAAAGCTGCGCAGCAATAAAACCAGCAAAGCAGAGCTTAAGGTGTTTTTTAAAGATGTAGAGCCCATCAGCAAACATTGAAATGATAAGACCGAGTGATACCCACCAAGCGGCCGCTCCTACAAGCTCTTGTTGGCTCCAGAGCATCACGAGTAGCATCAGTAGCGACATCGTTTTAAACATCGCTGCTTGTCTTATGTGATTACTTTCATTAGCGGAAATACTGATATACCCAGAAAGGGCAACAGATAGCCAGCTCCACATTCGAACACCTCAATAAAAATGAGCTGCTAGTGTAGGCAGAGAGTCATAGATGTCTACCGCCAAAAGGCAAAACTTGGATCTCGATAATACTAATACCTCTCTAGAGCTAGCCCTAAGATATTCTAGCCAAGCACCAACTTGGACCAACCTGCTCATAATGATTTATTGTTTAGAACCTAGCTCATTCCTAGCTAACCAAACTGGCAAAATTCCCACAATTCTAGGCATCGCCACTCAATTAAGAAATATAAGCCATTATAAACAATGAGTTACAATCAAAAGCGCGATGAGGAAAGTTTCAGTTTGTATTTTATGAGTTGAACTAAGAACACTCAGGGCATTTTTCAACACCTCTTTATTTAAAATGACGCCAGAATTAAGTCATAAAACTGTAAATTGACACTCATCCAAGCCTAGAAGATCCAAGCATTCAAAACCGACAAAATTAGCAAAGTAACAACTTTGAAACACAAGAAAAAACACACAAAAACAACACCTTACAGTCACAACAAAGTGACTAAAGTCTAGTTTTTACACAGAAACCTCATCATTAAAAATCAAAATAGTTACGACAAAATGCCCTAATCAAAGTAAGAAAAGTTATTTTTTTAAGGCCTAGTCATTAAATTACTTGATCTAACCATAAAAAAGCTGCTATTCTTTAAAACATATCGTAAAACATCAAATTTAAGGAGCAGTGCTATGATTTCTTCTTCACAAAAACAAGGACTTGTAATGATCGCAGTAGTCGTTGGTCTAATGACACTGCCGATGATGTACTAAGAAAAATAGACAAAATAAAAAAGGGACGCGATTGCGTCCCTTTTTACTTTCTGGTGATTTAGCACTCATTTATCTACCAAAAGTTAGCCAATTGGTTAAACAAATGGCACTTGTAAAAAGTGCCATTTTTAAAGCTTAAGCTATAAATGCTTCGATAAAATATCCCAATGCGCATAATAAAAGAGTAATGCCGCCAAGGTTATTAGCGTCATCAAGGTAATTGCTGCTCTCCAAATGAATCGACTGCTTCTTGGTGTGAGCTCTTTTTCACATTCATCGCACACAGTAAGAAAGTCTCTACGGCTATCGAGCTTAAAATCTTCTTCGTGCACCACCTTGTTACGAATGGTCGCGATATATCTCAGCTTATCAATCACATCATGAGGCAAACGCTCTTCACAACTGGTAATAAGCTGATGCATTCCCTTACCGTCAGCATGATATTGCGTTCGGAGGAGCTTCTCGAGTCTACGTGTTCGAGTGACCACTTTTTCAATATCAGACATAGTTTCCCTCCATCGCTATTAAGTTTAGGGGGTGTTTGATCTTTCTTCTATCTACTGTCCCACTTTTTGTGCAAGTTTCAAGTAAATTTGTGTAAAAGAATCAATAGCTAACCAGAAATGCGTCGTCACGCCGCTTATTAGTGTGTGATATGCCTCGAAGATTCTAACGCTATTGATCACTTTGTTTTTATAGCAAGAGCCGTGCCCAACACAATCTATAGAATGTCGATAAACTATAAAGGAGATGAGAGAAAGAGAGACCCCACCATGTCACTACCATTACTGTTTGCTTTTATCGTGATCTTCGCCTTGGCGAGTGGTTGGGCGTTCGTTCATTTCTATCGTAAACACATTCAAGGTGAAAACGCACCTGAACAGACCGCAGAAGTTACCGTCCTCGACAAGCAGTCTATTGCGGTCGAAGATGCCGAGCCAGGCCAAGATGACCAAGAGTATTGGATTTATGTCCAGAAAGGTCGTATTGGGCCAAAGCGTGAGTTTCAGGTAGGCATCCACTATTTCCACGCTCTAAACCCAGGCGATCAAGGTACGCTAACCTACCAAGGTGACAAGTTTCTTCACTTCGCCATGAAGCGCTAAGGCAATAACCAGCGCGTACGCGAAGATTGAGAAAGCAACCAACTTAAGGCCAATGCCCCCGCACCGCTTAACACTATCCATAGCGGAATGACCCAAGCCGGATGGCCTTGATGCCAACCAAGCTCTTTCATTGGCCAAAGAAAAATCGGATGCAGAATATAGATACCTAAGCTATTTTTGCTGATAAATCCAATCACCTGATTAGACTTTTGTGAAAGCCCTTCGCCAAAGTAACGACAAAGCATAAAAATCATACTCGCTGCAAGAATAACATTGAGTGTCTTGTACGAAAGCCATCGACCGACTGTGTACTCCTGCGCCGCGATACTGTCAGTGATCACCATATAGCCGGTAGTAAATAGTGCCGCTGCCCCAAGTAACGTGAATAGAGCAACATAAGACTTAGTGAGTGGCACTCGCTGATACAACAAGTATCCAAGCGGAAGATAGCCACTGTATAGCCATAGTTCATGACTCCAAGGCCCATCAACTCTTAGTAAAAACAGTAAGCTCGTCGCTAACCAAATAGCGACAACGGCATATAGAGCGCTATCGCCATATTGCCTAACCACATATTGGAAAAACGGAATCACAAAATAGAGTGGGATGAAATAATAGAAGAACCCTAGGTGATAATAAGTCGCATGGGTCGCGCTATCAGCGAGTACCTGTTTAGCCACTAAAGCATCAAAGCCGTTGATGCTCCAACCTGATAGATAAGCGTAGAACAATGACCAAACTAAGAATGGAACAAGGACTTTGCCCAAGCGCCTTTTGACATAATATTTGCCATCGAAGGGGCGTGTATCACTGAGCATCAAAGCGCCTGTAATAAGGATAAAGACTGGCACCGCCCAACGGCTGACGCTATTCACGCCGACAGCAGTGGCCCACTCTCCAAAAGGGATCTGCCCAAGTTCGTGGCGGTACGGAGCAAGAACGTGAATCGCAATCACCGCAACCGCAGCTACGCATCGCAGTAAGTCAAAAAACAGAACTCTTTCTCTCATGACACTCCCCTTGTACTCATAACCTATTGAATATAGCAATAAAAAAGCTGACCTAAGTATTACCTTGGTCAGCTTTTAGTCATGAAACAGTGGGAAATTTCTACGCTGTTGCGATTTGTTTAATCTTAGGTAGCTTAATCGAAATGACGGTCGTCAAAGCAAGGAAAGCAAAAGAGACCCACAAGCACGCAGCTAAACCGGCCATCTGGAACACAAACCCTGAAAGGATAGTACCAATCAAACGCCCCATCGCATTAGCCATATAGTAGAAACCGACATCGAGTGACACACCATCGCCTTTTGCATAGCTGACGATCAGATAAGAGTGCAGTGAAGAATTGACGGCAAAAATAGCACCGAAAACCATCAAGCCTCCAACAATCACCAATTGTGGCTGCCAACCGACTTGTACAGCATAGGCGATACCCGCCGTGACGATAGCAAGCCCACCCGCCCACAACATAGCAGCATGGCCATCCGGCACTTTACCTTGAGCCTTACCCGTGATCTTAGGGGCGATACCTTGGACAAAACCGTAGGCAATCGTCCAAATAGCAAGGAAACCACCTACCCATGAGTGATCCCAACCAAATACACTGCCAAGGTAGATGGGCAGAGCAATCACAAACCACACATCACGAGCACCAAATAGGAACATTCGTGCAGCGGAAAGGATATTGATCGACTCCGATTTGGAGAATATCTGCTTAAACTTAGGTTTGCTTTTCGCTTTACCTAAATCAGCTTCTAAGCTCAACACGCTACCGATAAACACTAACGTCAGCACCCCAGCCATAGTCAACACTGCATATTTGAATCCAATGGTGGAAAGCAGAAAACCACCGACAAAGAAGCCCGCACCTTTAAGAGCATTCTTAGAGCCCGTTAAGATCGCTATCCATTTGTACAACGCACCCTGCTGTTCATCCGGAACTAAGGTTTTGATTGAGCTCTTGGCGCTCATCTTGTTGAGATCTTTAGCGATACCAGACAGGGCTTGAGCGGCCATGACCCAAGGTATAGTCAGCCAAGCATGTGGCACTGCTAACATAGTCAACGCCACGATCTGCATTCCTAAACCGAGGTTCATGGTCTTATTGAGACCCAACCTCGCACCAAGCCAGCCACCAATCAAATTGGTCACGACACCAAAAAATTCATAGAAAAGGAACAGTGAAGCGATCTCTAGCGAGCTATAACCTAAGTCATAGAAATACAGCACCACCAGCATACGCAGAGCACCGTCAGTAATAGTGAAGTTCCAGTAATTGAACGTCACCAGCATGTACTGACGGACACTTTTGCTGAGATTAGAGAACATAGGTGAAACCCTCGACTAGTTACAGCGGATAGAGCTTTTGGACACCTATGATCCAAAAGCTCTCGACCCAACTATTTGGCCGCTACTGCGGTGATGTACTCAACTTGGACTGGTTTAGTAAAGGCACCTGGGCGCAGCGCTTGAACTTCACGCACAATATCTTCCAATTTCCACTGCTTCTCTAGCAATAGGTGAGCCGCAAAAAGCCCCGTACGACCTGAGCCGCCCATACAGTGCATGGCTACTTTACCGCCGTTATCAACGATTTTGTGTAGCTCCGGGCTAGCGGCTTGCCACTTAGCGGCAAACTCAGCACCTGGAGCGCAATCATCTTCAATCTCAATTTGGAACCACTGCATACCAAGTTGCTGTGCTTTAGCCCCAAGCTCAGAGACATCTTTACTTGCAAGCTCTGCATCGTCTAAAGCGGTCACAATCGCTTCTACGCCTTGCTCTTTTAACTGCGCAAGAGAAGCCTCTAGTTCAACGCCTTTAGTACCAGGACACGGAGTAAGTACTAACGCACCATTTTCAACATCGAGTTGCCAGGTTGGATGTGTCATCGTCATCAATCTCTTAAATAATTTTTAAAACCAATATTCAAAATAACTGGAGTTGCCGCTTCAGTATGAGGAGTATTATGCCAAGCCAACGGTACGGACTAACTCAGCCGTACGGGTTGCATAACCCATCTCGTTGTCGTACCAAGCGTAGATTTTCACCATACGCTTACCCACCAACATGGTGGATAACGCATCAACAATCGTAGAGCGTTGGTCACCTTTGTAGTCAATCGACACCAGTGGACGCTCTTCAAAACCCAGAATGCCTTTCAGTTCACCTTGTGAAGCTTCTTTAAGTAACGCATTCACTTCTTCTGCGGTGGTATCTTGCTTCACTTCAAAGATAATGTCGGTAAGAGAAGCGTTCGCCAAAGGTACACGTACAGCATGACCGTTAATGCGATTTTCGAGTTCAGGGAAAATCTCAACAATCGCTTTCGCACTGCCCGTTGTGGTTGGAATTAAGCTCATACCACAAGCACGCGCACGACGCAGATCTTTGTGCGGCGCATCAAGAATGGTTTGTGTGTTGGTCAAGTCGTGAATAGTGGTGAACGAAGCGTTCTCAATACCTAGCTTCTCGTTGATGACTTTAACTACCGGAGCGATACAGTTAGTGGTACAAGAGGCGGCAGTTACAATCTGGTGTACCGCTGGGTCGAATATCTCGTCATTTACGCCAACGACAATATTCGCGATGCCTTGTTCTTTGACGGGTGCCGATACGACAACGCGCTTAACACCTTGAGCTAGGTATTTGTTTAGGAATGAAGTTTTACGATGCACACCTGTCGCTTCAATCACTACGTCACAGCCAGACCAGTCAATCGCATCGATATCTTTCTCTTGCGTAGTATTGATAACCTGACCATTGATTAAGATTTGGTTGCCTTCGGCTTTCACTTCATGGTGCCAGCGGCCTTGTACTGAGTCGAACTCTAACAGGTGCGCGAGCGTCGCAGCATCACCCGCTACGTCATTAATCTGGACAAACTCTAGCTCTTGCCAATCAAAAGCCGCGCGAAGCGCTAAACGTCCGATGCGACCGAAACCGTTAATACCTACTTTAATTGCCATAACTCTATCTCTTTTGTTACTTAATTACTGACAGCAAACAGGTCGAGCCTGAATTGCATGAAGTCGTTCAATATCTTGTTGGTACTCTGTTTTAAGGCAGTTAGAAGCAACAAGATCATCTATCAATTTTTTCATCCATCCCGGTAAATCAGCAGCTAAACGGTAGAACACCCACTGCCCCTGACGGACATCAACCAAAATGCCATTTGAGCGTAGCTGAGCCAGATGACGAGAAATTTTCGGTTGGCTCTCTTGCAGCGCTTCGGTCAATTCACCTACACACAAACACTCTTCGCGCATAATCAACATCAAGCAGCGAACTCGGGTTTCATCAGATAACAACTTAAAGAATTGGTGAGGTAACATAAAACATACTCATATATGGATATGCGCATATGTTTATTTAAAAACGAGCTGAGATCAAGCCTGACATATACATTGTCATAAAAGCTTAATAAAGGGACTAAACGATGGTGTTGAGATCTTGGCTCCAACGCTGAGCCTGAGAGATACGCGGCATAACTTCATTGAGTGATAGATTCAACTGATCACACGCGGCTTCCATCCCCTGCCAGTCCGCGCTTTCGTAGCACTCTTCCAATCTTAGAAGGTCGCCAAAAGGACCTTGCCTCTCTAACAAAGCAACCTTGATTGCCGCCGCTAAAGGGAGTTGATCCACCAAGTCTTTAAGGGACATATCCAACATCGAATCCAACAGAGACAGCAATCCAATCAGGAAGGCTTGTTCGCGGAATTGGTTGAAAGGATTGTCGTTCGCCATCAGCAAGAAAAACTGAGCTCGCTGCAGACATAAGGTATAGATTTCTTTCGGCTTGTTGGCCGAAACGAACGAGGCGACCGCTAAAGAAACGAAGATTTTAAGCTTATCTTGACCAAGGTATACCAAGGCCTGACGGAAAGAAGAGATAGGCACTTCAATGCGATTCGACATGGTATTAACGAAACGCAGTAGCTTGTACGACAGCGCAACATCACGAGCGACAATTCGCTCAACCTTTTCAAAATCCACTTCTGGCTGACACACCTCTTTAAACAGCTCCATCGCGATGGCGTGTTGAGGGCTGACGTAGCGTTGGCGGACGATTTGTGGTTTGCTGAAAAAGTAGCCCTGAAAAAAGCTGAAACCCGCTGAGCGCGTGGCAATAAACTCTTCCTCAGTTTCGACTCGCTCTGCGAGGAACTTACGCTTTACTCCCTTGGCTAAGCGTTCCTGAACTAAAGCACAAGACTCTTCCAGCCCCGTCGCCATAATATCGATTTTGACTATTTGCACATAAGGCAGAAATCGTTCCCACTCAGGCTTATAGACAAAATCATCCAATGCAATTAGGTAGCCATTAGCGTGGATCTGCTTGATTGCTGAAAACAACTCGTCATTTGGTGTGCAGGTTTCCAACACTTCAACGACAATTTGTTCTTTAGGCAAAGAGAGAGGCAACAAGCGCACTAAACTAGAGTGAGGAAAGTTGATAAAACAGCGTGAGGTGGCCAAGGCTGGATTGGTGCCTATGGAAAGAAAGTTCTCAACAATCAGGCGGTATGTCGCCCGATTGGATTCAACATGCGCAGGGTATGCGTTGTTCTCACCGTCGCGAAAAAGCAACTCATACCCTAAGGTTTGCCGCTTGGCATTAAGTATAGGTTGGCGAGCCACATAGGTGTCTCTCATCCGTTTTTGCATGATGGTGAATTACGCCTTCGCTGTTGCCAATAAAGCACCACAACCCATAAACATAGAGCCAAAGACTTTGTTGATACGCGACATAATCTTATCTGAACGAATAAAACGTCCCATCTGCGCTGCGAGACTGGTGTAACCCAACATAACAAACGCATCAATGATCACGGTTGTCACTCCAAGCACGAGAAGCTGAGTTAACTGGTCTTTTGCCGGATCCAGAAACTGAGGAAACAGCGCCACCAAAAACACTATCGATTTAGGGTTAGTCAGGTTGATCAGTACCGCTTTACGCATCAAACTCATGCTCGATAGGTGCTGAGTCGCTTCCGTGGCTGCTAAGCTAGAGTGATCGCGCCACTTCTGAATACCCAACCATACTAAGTAAGCGGCACCCACCCACTTAATCACACTAAAGGCGAATGCAGACTGAGCAACCAAGGCGCCAATACCCGCGCCAACGAGCATAATATGGATAGTCAGACCTATCTGTAGACCGGCAATAGCCGCCAACGAGCGTCGCGTACCATAACTCAAGCCATTACTGATTGAGTTCACCGTACCAGACCCCGGAGCTAAGCTAAAAACAATCGCTGTGACTACATAAGCAAGCCAAACATGCATATCCATCGTATTTCCCCTCGACTAAATGCAGCTAGAGACACATAATCTAAATCTGTCGCAAAAATGAAATCGTAATCAGGCGCTTAACAACCATGAATGATTCAAGCTTCAACATTACTCCTTCTTATACTCAAGAGTCCAATTTTGAGCAAGCAATCAATAGCAATATTGCTAAATTATGGGAGTCTAGAGAGGAAGGCTATATAAAATCGTTCGACAAAACCGCTCTGTACTGGATTAAACTCAGCGCTCCAGAACACACCAAAGCAATTGTTGTGGTCAACGGACGCATTGAGTGCTGCGCAAAGTATCAAGAGCTGTTTTACGACCTGTTCCGCCAAGGTTACGATATTTATTCTTACGATCATCGCGGCCAAGGTTTGTCTGACCGCCTGATTGAAGACAAGCAGATGGGCTATGTGGAAGAATTCGATGACTACGTCAAAGATTTAGACAAACTGCTGCACCATTTCAATTTGGAGCAATACCAAAAGCGTTATCTGTTGGGTCACTCCATGGGCGGCAATATTGCCACGCGCTACCTTCAAAGTTATGAATACCCATTTGATGCGGTTTCGCTCAGTGCGCCTATGTATGGTGTCGATCTCCCTTGGCACCTAAAACCGATTGCAACAATTTTAGGCCAGCTATTAACGGCTATTTACCCCAAACCAACATTTGCTCCCGGCCAAGTGGCTTATTTTCCTAAACCGTTTAAAGGGAACTTTCTCAGCCAAAGTGATGTTCGCTATCATTGGTTCCGCGATCTCTATGAGCAACAACCTGAGCTTAAAATTGGCGGCGCAAGTACACGTTGGGTGTGGCAAGGGCTAATGGCCTGTAAGCAATGTTATCTAATGACTCGCCATTTAAAAGTCCCTTTATTGGTCATGCAGGCAGGCGAAGATCAAATCGTGTCTAATCAAGCGCAAATCCAATTTATCAAGAAACTTGCTCGGACCAACACTCAGTGCGCATTTAAAATAGTACATGGCGCGAAACATGAACTGTTGTTTGAAAAAGATGAGTATCGCAACCAAGCCCTAGATACCGCCCTGACCTTTTTCGAGCAGTACTAAAATAGGAAATACTAGAGGGTGATCTTTACCCTCTTTTTCCCCTTTATGTTCAAGTAAACTGAGCCCTCTACCTTATTAGGTAATTCATGTTGTACATATGAGGGTGATATGACCGAAGCACGCAAAGATACTCCTTTTCACATTGTAGCCTCCGATCTCGATGGCACTTTACTCGCACCAAACCACCAGCTGAGCGAGTTTTCAAAACAAACCCTGAAAGCGCTGCATGAAAAAGGCTTCACCTTTGTCTTTGCCACGGGTCGTCACCATGTCGATGTTGCTGGTATCCGTGAGATCGCCGGTATTCCTGCTTACATGATTACCTCTAATGGTGCGCGTGTTCATGACCAAAATGATCAACTGATGTACAGCAAGAATGTCCCTGAAGAATTAGTTCAGCCAGTGATCGATGTGATCAGCGAAGATCCAGGCATTTTTATCCACATGTATCAAAACGAAGATTGGTTACTCGATCGAGAAGATGAAATACTCGCTAAATTCCACAGTGAATCTGGCTTTAGCTACAAACGCTTTAACGCAGCGTCAGCGCCAAATGATGGCATTGCGAAAATCTTCTTCACTCACCCAGATCAAGACCACGACCATCTTGTGACGTTCGAAAACAAACTACGTGAAAAGTTTGGTGATCAACTCAACATTGCTTTCTCAACACCTTGGTGCCTTGAAGTCATGGCTGCTGAAGTATCAAAAGGCCACGCGCTTGAAGCCGTCGCAAAATCTTTAGATCTGAACCTAGAGAACTGTATCGCCTTTGGTGACGGGATGAATGATGCAGAGATGCTAGAAATGGCAGGAAAAGGTTTGGTGATGGGCACCTCGCACCATAAAGTGAAAGAAGCGCTACCAAACAATGAGGTGATTGGCAGCAATGAAGATGATGCTGTGGCTCACTACCTGCACGACAATCTTTTTTAACTAGCGGCTATCGCTATCAATTTAATACAGGCTGCATTGTGCAGCCTGTTTTGTTATCGCAGTTACCTTTGGCTAGGCAGCTTCTCTTTATCTAAAATCGCAGCCCACTCTTGCTCTGTGACCGGCATGATAGACAGCCTATTACCTCTTTTCACCAGCGGCATATTTTCTAGTTCTGGCATCGCTTTCATCACAGACAATGGGATCAAACGATCTGTCTTACGCACAAATTCAATATCAACCATAAACCAGCGTGGGTTATCCGGCGTTGATTTCGGGTCGTAGTAATCACTTTCAGGATCAAATGAGAAATGGTCGGGGTATGACTCCTTAACCACTTTCGCAATCCCTGCCACTCCCACTTTCTTGCAAGATGAGTGATAGATCAGCACCAAGTCACCGAGTTTGACCTGATCACGCATCATGTTACGTGCCTGATAATTACGTACTCCTTCCCAGCATGAGGTATTTTGTGTTCGGAGTGTGTCAATAGAAAAGGTGTCTGGTTCAGTTTTGAATAGCCAATATGCCATAATAGGCTCCGCCAGTTTCTTAATAGGGAAGATATAGCATGAAGGCGCTCCGAAACCCAGCGGCTGTGATCATTTTACTCGCATTGCAAGCCTGTTCGACGTCAACGACCATCAAAGACAGCGAATCTAAACCTGTCGTGCAAGCGAGCTTAGACAAGCCTGACACAATAAAGCCTCAAAATTTTGTTATGCGCGGTGATATCGTGCTTGGCCATGAAGTGCGCTCTATTACCCCCTGTGATAGTAATCAACAGTATTGGCTCGATATCTCTGATGATCGCTTTCATCAAGCACTAAAGTTAGTTCGCTCTCCTTACGCTCCTCTTTATGGCGAAGTTATCGGTCACCTTGAAACTGGCCACGCGGATGGTTTTGTTGCTGACTACAGTGCACGCTTTGTTGTCGACTCGATTAACCTGCTTAGTGCAGAGAATCCAAAGCGTTGCGATCAAGCGCTTAAACCGACGAGAGCTTTTGGTAATGAGCCCTTCTGGTCGATTGATTTCGCCAGCAACGCGCTGACTTTTCAGAAAATCGGTGAAGATAAACGCCAGTTAGCGCTCTCAGGTAGCCGTATTGAATCTGATCGACGTCGTTACCAGTTTGAAGGCGGGTCACTAGAGCTCAACCAACGTAGCTGTGTTGATGGGATGAGCGACTCACTTTATGGTTGGAGTGCAACCCTTGAGCTTGAAGGAAACAGCTACCAAGGATGTGCCACCCTGTCGAATCAAGACGCCACTCAGGATTGGACTGGTCTTTATCAAGCGGCCTCAACCAAATCGAGCAACTTTAGCGTCGCATTAAAAATCTTTCCGGATCACTCAGCGACAACCACCTACAGCTACACGACAGGAGAAGCGGATTCCGTTGAGAGTGGCTACTGGCAGCAGCTTAACAAAGACCAGATTCAAGTAGTGATGACTCGTCATCAACAGCAAGCATTATTGTCAGAGCGAATCTTCACTCGTGATGGCTATCAACTCAGTGCTAGCCAAGAGAAGGTAGGCAGTCTTATCTATCCGATTGCCGATGGTGGATTGACTCTGTTTAAAGCTCAGCAAGACGCGCAAAGCGCTACTTCGAAGGCGACTTCAAATCCGCAAGCCATCCCTTCTAGCGCCGAGTTCAACCCTAAGGTCGACAATGCAATACGTGAGTATTTTAAATCGGACAACATCGACCCAACCGACACTAAGTACCGTTGGTTGGAGTACGACTTAAATGGTGATGGCAATAAAGAACTCTTAGTTCAACTGAACTGGTGTGGCTCTGGCGGCTGTACCTTACTGCTGTTTGAGAATCAACAACAGCAATGGCAGTTTAACTCTCGCATTACTCTAGTAAGAACGCCGATTAACTTAGGTCTAGAGCAAACCAATGGGTGGCAAGATTTAATCCTATTTGTTAGCGGTGGTGGCGCGACACCGAACCAACACGTCTTAAAGTATCAAGGGGACAGCTATCCGCTTAACCCAAGCTCTGCGCCCATCGCTAACTACGATCAGATTAGCCCTGTCCAGTTGTTTTCTGACGGTCAAACTCCTCACCAGCAAGGCGTAGTAATGTGAGCCAAGCTAAATCAACTGAGGGCAATCACTGCCCTCAGTGCAAGTTGCAGCATCAATGCGTATGCCACTACCTACCAAGCATCAAGACTCGCTTCCACCTTGCACTGTTAACTCATGAGAATGAGATTGGCCGAGAGACCAATACTGGCCAGTGGTTAGAGAAAAGCCTGTCTACGACGAGCGTGCATGTTTGGCAACGTACTCAGCCTTGTGACAAGTTAATGGCTTTAATACAAAGTGAAAATTATCAAGCCTACTTGCTGTTTCCTGATGACGGAAGTATTCCAGTGTCGCAGGCAATTGATGAGACAGCAGTGAACGAGAAACGACCTTTGTTTATCATCCTTGACGGTACATGGCAGGAAGCGAAAAAGATGCTGCGTAAGAGCCCGTGGCTCAGGCAGCTACCTTTAGTGCATATTAACCCGACTCAAGCGTCACGTTATCAATTACGTCGCAACCAAGAGCAAGGTCATTTATGTACGTTAGAAGTTGGCTGCGAAGTGCTAAAACAAGCTAAGCAAGTACAGCAAGCAGAGCAACTGTTGCAGTTTTTTGACCGCTATATGCTGGCTTTCAAGGCCGACAAAAGCGGTCACGTTTTTAAAGACTAAAACAAGCGACTAGGCTCTGCGAGGTAAAACCCTTGCAGATAGTCGACGCCGATACTTTCCGCGATGTTGCACACCTCTTGATTGTGAACAAACTCGGCGACAGTTTTTGCATTAAGCACTTGGCATAACTTGACCAACTGACCGGTAATCTGACGCTGTTTATGATCCTTATCGATAGTCTTAATTAAACTACCATCGAGTTTAATCACATCCGGCTCTAGGCGAATAATTTCATCAATATTGGAGTAACCAGAGCCAAAATCATCCACCAGCAAACGAACACCAAGCTGCTTAAAGTGACCACAAATCTCAGCCATACGGCCAAAATCCTTAATCCGTTCAGACTCCAAGACCTCAATGCCTAAGCGATATGGGTCATTCATCTTCGCAACCGACTGCTCAAGGAGGTAAAGCGTCTTGTCACTGAGCATATCCTGTGGAGATAAATTGACTGAAAATGAGGCTTGCTTGTCTGCCATATGCGCTATGGTTGATGTCAGCATATGACGACTTAAACGAGTATAGAGATGCGTACCCTCAACGATAGGTAAGAAACGCCCTGGCGCGATAATCTCACCATCATCTTCAATACGTACTAAGCACTCTTGGGAAACCTGCTCACGGGTATGTGCGGCAAAAATCGGTTGGCTATAGGTAATAATTCGCTTATTGAGGATGGCGCGGCTGACTACCCCCATCAAATCGAGCTTGTCCCTTTGCTCTAACTCACTGATAGAATAATCTTTGGCGTTAATAAAGTGGGTATTACGCGCTTTACCAATCCGACGTGCATCGATCGACTTAAGTAAAAGTTCATCACCAGAGATCGTCGGGAAATCGCGCTTACTGGCGATGCCACCAGAAATAGACACCGACAGATAATCGACCTCAGGTAACCCATAAGGCTCAAAGTTAATATGTTCTACCTTATCAGCAAACTGAGATAGCTCTTGTTGGAGCTCATTGGTGGCGATATCCGATGAAAACACCAAAGCCCATTCTGCTGTGCCAATATAGTAGAGCTGCTGAACAAATGGGGCCCAATGCAGATCGGAGAGGTTATCCGTAAAGTAATCACTTAAGTCGCGGATAAGCTCATCCGCAACTTGATAACCATACTTTTCATTAATCTGATGAAAATTAGACAGTTTCAATGTCGCCACATGCTCATCCGTATTGACGACTTTGAGCCTTTCTTGCAAAGCAACGCGATTTTTTAGCCCGGTATGCTTGTCCAGGCGGTAACTATTGATCAGCTTCTCGGTTTGCTCAGCAAGTTTTAGCTCCATACTCTTTTGCGTTTGATTCAGGTTATCAATCGTATAGCTAATTAAATGAAACAAAGGAGAAACCGGAAACTCTGCTTTTTCGTTAAAAGTCAGCGCCGGACGAGCAGAGTCTTCACTGTAAGCAACATAAGTCATGCTGTGATGAAGTGATTGCTGAGAGTCACCTCGGAAAAACTCGCCCAAACAGAAAGAGCCACAACAGCTTTCGAACTCATCGAACAGTTGGATTTCACTGACGCCTTCAATAAACTCCAAACGCGACTCGCAGTTATAGATGAATATAGACTCTGGGTTATGCTGGGCTAAACCAATAACATCATGCCTAACTTGCTCTAAAGTCAACGACGGGTGGTTATAGCAAATACGCACTTCATCACCAATAGTCACCGCATTATCGACTTCAATACTGCCGTCGGGATAGAGCTCTCTAGGGCAGCTGACCACGCCAGAGCTACTTTTAAGAGGGAAACTCAGCATCTGCTCTAAAGCCAGAGTCCGACCTTCAGAGAGACGGGTCTGATAGAGTTCATAAGCAGGTTGGTAATCCAACGAACGTAATTGAGTCCCATGCGCATCCGTTACCCGAAGCGGTCCACCTATCGGCGTCCACTCAGAGAAAGCGCTACGCCAAACCTGTAACTTGTCCCCATGCAGCGCAGCTGACACCGTCATTTTCTGGAATGTTTGGTTGCCGCATAGAACCCACTCATCTCTGTCATCAACATTGGCTGCTACGCCACCACTGATCGGTACATCGGTGAGAGAGCCTAACGCTTGGTAGAGATTAAAATCGAGGGAACTGACATGCTGTGAGAAGCTAATAATTGACTTAGTTTGGTGGGTTAACGCTAAGCCATTAACGATCTCTTTCGCTTCAGAGAGCGGATTATTGGTAATGGGGACACAAGTAGAAGTAATGGAAGAGTGTTCAAAGCAGGAAACTGACACCAAGCTACCTCGATGGACAATCTGACCATCAAAAATAGTATGGCGAGTACTATGACCTATGATGTGGCATCCAGGAATATGCTCTAGAATTTGGTCCGCATAATCACATGCGACCTGTTCCGGATCCGTAGACAGAAGCTGAACAAGAAACGAAGAGTATTTCTCCGTCGGTATATCCCTTAGATGCGCTTGTAATTGCTGATTGTTGTTAACCAGCGCTGAATATGTGCGCATTCAAAAGCCTGAGACGTTGTTTAATTAGATTTATGTTTTGCTATACCGTAATCCAACTAAACCAATATGAAAAGTGTTGTTTTGGTCAGATGTTATTTACATCTCACTCAATAGCAATAAGTCATGTAAACGATTCACTTCAACATCTGGTAGCATGCGGGCTTTATTGACCTGGTAAATATTCACACCTTGATCATTATACCAACAAGCTTGAAAGCCACTTTTCTTTGCACCAACCACATCAGAAATTAAGTGATCTCCGACATGCAGAATATTCTCTGTAGGCATTGCTAAGAAAGATTGAGCCTTGTCGAACAACTGGGAGTGAGGTTTTGCGTAGCCATCCGGCCCTGCCTTTAATACTAATGAAAAATAGTCAGACAAACCGATCTTCTCAACATCAACATTACCATTGGTTATCGCAACTAATGGTAAGCGCTTAGCGAGTTCTGCCATGACCTCATGTGACTCCTTCGGGACAGTAAAATCACTACGCAGGCGAAGCACCTCATCAATAGCCTCGTTCGCCGCCTGCTCTGCCTGCTGCGGTTGATAACCAAGAATATATAAACCCTTCTCAATCTGCTTAAAGCGCCACAGCGTGACGTCATTGAGCAGCCAAGGCTCGTCCTCCGCCAATGAGCGCTTTAAGTCATACCACCAGCGCAATGTCTTAGTGGCAGAAATAGGGTGATACTTATGCAGCCAAGCCACCATTTTTGCCTCAACCTGTCGAATCACCGGGCGATTATCATAAAGGGTATCGTCAAGGTCGAAGGTCATCGCTTGGATCGGTTGCAAATGGCGGAAAAACTTCATCACTCGCTATCCTTCTTCTTCGCTCTTGGGTGAGCCTGGTCGTACACTTCGGCAAGATGCTGAAAATCTAGGTGAGTATAGATTTGCGTGGTCGAGATATTCTCATGCCCGAGCAATTCCTGCACCGCACGCAGATTGTTACTCGATTCCAGCATATGCGTGGCAAAAGAGTGACGCAATTTATGGGGGCTGATATGACTGGCTACCGACTGCTTTTGTCCCCACTCAGCCATTCGTTTCTGCACATTGCGATGTGAGATTCTTACGCCTAGTTTAGAGACAAATAAACCATTCTCATCGCTATTGGCTACGCTAACTCTTAGCTTCAACCATTTGGCAACCCACTCTGCCGCCATACCAGAAAAAGGCACTTTTCGCTCTTTGTCACCTTTACCGACAACTCTAAGTTCGCCAGCGGAGAAGTTGACATCTTTAACATTGATACTGACCAATTCAGCCAAGCGTAAACCGGCCCCATACATCAGTTCCATCATGGCTCTATCGCGTACCGCTAATGGATCGTCCTCGTTCACTTCAAGTAGTTGCCCCACTTCATCCACATCTAGATTTTTAGGCAGTGGACGTTTCTTACGTGGTGCCGAGACACCTTTAGCAGGATTTGCCGTCATTTCTCCACGCAAGATCAGGAAATCAAAGAAGCTACGCAGCGAAGATAAGCGAGTCGCCAAGCTGCTGGCTTTCATACCTTCTCGCATACCTTTACTGGCTAACTGACGCACCCAGCCCGCATCAACCTGTTGCCACTCTTTAAGCCCCAAATGAGCCAGATGCTGCGCCATGGTTTCAAGTTGTTGTTTGTAGTTACGTTGAGTATGTAAGCTCAGCCCCTTTTCACTACGCATATATTCGTAGAAACGTTCAAGGGGCCGTTGGAGACCATTAGGCAGAGGTGCTAGTGATTCGCTCATGGTCTTCGCTTTGCCAAGGTAGGCTGTCGACTAGGTGGGAAAGAACTAAGGCTAGATGGCGCAAGAATAAAGTATCCATATGCGGTTGGAAGTGTCCGCCATCGCTGCTCGAAAAGACCAGCACACCTTGCAGAGATTTCTTCTGTAGCGGTAATACCACGTAGGAACCCATTTCCGGAGCACGTTGGTTGTCATCAAACAACAGTTCGCGATCCACTTTACGCATACGGCCTAGATAAGCGCCCTTGCCATTGAGATGGTTGGTCGCAAAGCGTTGGTAATTTTCTTTGCTTAATGAATAGTAACTTGATTCGTTATCCAACAGACGAACATAGGCAATCAGATCAAGTGATTTAGCCATTTCTTCAATCGCTTTCACCACCGAAAGCAATGAATCGCACTTAAGGATTTGTTCCTGGAGCTGCATAAACTCATGGAACGTACGATCATTACTCTTTGCTAATGACATTAAAGCGGTGATCTCTTCTTCCAACTCTTCAATACGCTGACGTTGGCGGTTCATTTGCACATGCACTAATGAAACAGCACCTTGCTCTTGATGAGGTAACGCCAGTCTATCGACTAAATCTCGACGATGATGAAAAAAGTCCGGATTGTCACGTAAGTATTCGGCAACCACTTCTGCCGTAAGCGCATCCGCTTCAATTTGAGACACGTCTGTTCCTTATTGTTTCTTATTATCTACCCAAAATAGTTGGGGCTATTAGCAGCTTAGTTGACCATCAAACACATGGGTAGCAGGCCCTGTCATATAGAGAGGTTTGCCCTCGCCCTGCCACGCAATTTTAAGCGAGCCACCCGGCAAATTAACCGTGACTTTCTCATCCAGTAATCCCTGAACAACGCCAACGGCAACCGCACCACATGCACCACTGCCACAAGCCTGAGTTTCTCCTGCGCCGCGCTCGTACACTCGTAAGTTCACTTCATTGCGGCTGACAACCTGCATAAAGCCAGCGTTAACGCGTTCAGGGAAACGTTCATGAGATTCCAATAGAGGTCCCAGCGTATCAACATCCGCCGTCGCGACATCATCAACCACAGTCACCACATGGGGGTTCCCCATGCTGACTGCGCCGCAGAAAAGCGTCTTATCTTCTGCACGAAGGATGTAGGTCTTCTCCGTTTGCTTAGCTTTAAATGGAATCTTACTCGGTTCGAATTCAGGCACACCCATATTAACCGTGACCTGATCATCTTCCTCGATGTTAAGAACCATTTTGCCTTTCTTAGTGCTGACACTGATGCTGTACTTATTAGTCAGCCCTTTCATGCGCACAAAACGAGCAAAACAGCGCGCGCCATTGCCACATTGTTCTACTTCACTGCCATCAGCATTAAAAATCCGATAGTGGAAGTCTGTTTCTGGATCATATGGCGCTTCAACCACGAGTAGTTGGTCAAAACCCACCCCAGTATGACGATCCGCTAAGCGGCGGATCAGATCAGGGGAAAAGAAAATGTTCTGGGTAATGCAATCAACGACCATGAAGTCATTACCCAGACCGTGCATTTTAGAAAAATGGAAATGCATAAGACTCCAATTACTCCGGAAGTACGTTTTCGAGCGCCCACAGGCTAGATAGTTCTTCACGCTGGCGAACTAGGTGTGCTTGCTTACCATCAACCATCACTTCTGCCGATCGGCAGCGCGTGTTGTAGTTCGATGACATCACAAAACCATAGGCTCCAGCAGAGCGCACTGCCAAGAGATCGTTCTCTTGCAGCACTAATGCGCGGTCTTTACCTAGGAAGTCGCCCGTCTCACAGATAGGTCCTACTAGGTCATAAGTCACGGCTTCGCCTTCACGCGGCACAACTGGCACAATATCTTGCCAAGCTTGGTACAAAGCAGGACGCATCAAGTCATTCATCGCAGCATCAATGATGGCGAAGTTTTTATGCTCGGTATGCTTAAGGAATTCAACCTTAGTCAGCAGCAGTCCGGCATTTGCGGCGATGGCCCGACCTGGCTCAAAAATCAGTTCAAGGTCTTGATGGTTATCCAAACGGCCAAGCAGTGCTTTAGCATAATCTGAAGGCTCTGGTGGCAGTTCATCACGATAGACAACGCCTAAGCCACCACCCACATCAAGGTGCTTAATGGTAATGCCTTGTGCTTTAAGATCATCAATTAGCGCAAGCAGTCGATCGGTCGCATCAATGAAAGGCTCGATGTCGGTTAGCTGTGAACCGATATGGCAATCAATACCTTGAACATTGAGGTTTTCTAGACTTTGCGCAAACTTGTAAACCGCAGGCGCACGGTCAAACGCGATACCAAATTTGTTATCACGTAAACCTGTCGAAATATAAGGGTGAGTATTCGCATCAACGTCTGGGTTAATACGCAGTGAAATTGGCGCTTTCACACCAAGCTCGCCAGCTACTTTATTCAGACGCTCTAACTCTGGCTCAGACTCCACATTAAAGCACTTAATGCCTAGCTCTAGCGCGCGCTTCATTTCAGCTGCGGTTTTACCCACACCTGAGAACACCACTTTGCTTGGCTCACCACCAGCAGCAATCACACGCTCTAACTCGCCACCTGAGACGATGTCAAAGCCAGAACCCAAACGTGCTAAAGCGTTTAATACACCAATGTTAGAGTTCGCTTTGACTGCGTAGCAGACAAGGTGCGGATGTTCACCGACTGATTTATCGAAAGCATGCCAATGGCGCTCTAGAGTCGCGCGTGAGTATACGTAAAGTGGTGTACCAAACTGCTGCGCCAGTTCAGTTAATGAGACGTCTTCGGCCCATAGCTGGCCATCATCCTGATAGTTGAAGTAATCCAAAGTACTTTCCCTTATATTCTGATTATCGTTTTATTGTGAAGGTTGCTCTTTTTGTGGAGCGTCTTCAGGCATGTATAGAGGTCCAGTTTGACCACAGCCAGCTAAGCCAAGGACTGAAAAGATAAATAGCGCTAAGATTAATTTTTTCATGGGTTCTATCGTGATTATTCTGTCAATGCCCCCTATAATCGCACCACACTCAAGAAAAGCAATAGGATAGATTAGATGAACGATACTGAATTTCATCAGTTAGTAGATGTTCAAATGCAAATCATCGAGGAAATGATTGATGATTCAGGTGCGGACATCGACTACGAGACTTCTGGAAACGTAATGACACTGGAGTTTGAAGACCGTAGTCAAATCATTATCAACCGCCAAGAACCAATGAAAGAGATCTGGCTAGCCTCTAAATCTGGTGGTTTCCATTTTGCGCTCGTTGAAGAGCAGTGGACTTGCTCGAAAACAGGTCTTGAGCTAATTGCAATGGTTAAGCAAGAGTGTGAAAAGCACAGCGATGAAGACATTGAGTGGGAATAATCGCCCATCAACAACAATAAAAAAGAGCATCTGTGGATGCTCTTTTTTTTGTATCTAGGCGTTAACGATTTTGCTCGGTCTTGAGTAACTTGCTCCATCATTACGATACGGAACAATGTAAGACTCATCATCTTCAGGGTGAACAATCTGATAATACTGCGGTAGGTTGAAATTGATCAGCTTAGAAGACAACGGATTTTCATCTTGTACCGAGGTATAGAAACTATTCACGCTCGCGATCATCTCGTCTTTCTCACCTTTGAACTGATGGTAGACTTCAACGCGATTCGCTTCATCCAGTACATAGATATTAAAGCCTTGCTCACTGTCTTCGAAGAAGAACTGGATCAGACCCTCACTGGCAAACCCATCAACAATTTCAGGTAGCTGGTAATCTTGCTCTTTATCAAGCATTAACAGCGGTGAACCCTTCAACTTGTTGGTTGAGATACTGCGATAGAAGTCGACCGAGTTTTCCAGCATTTGTACCGAAACACCGCGACGCTCAAAGAACAAACCATAAGTTTGTTGACCAATACGCAACGCTTTAAAGCGACGGCGCTTTTCTTGCTCAACAGGTTTTAAGCGTAAATCGATACACTCAGCAAGAAGCTGATACACCATATTACGCATCACACCACGCAGGTTTTTGCTGTAACAGAACACATCAACTGACTCTGGCGGAATCGCATCTTGGTGCATTTTACCTAATACCGTTTTCAAGGCATCCAGCATGGCAGTTTCGCCTTTAAAATGCAGAGTACGTACTTCATGCCAAGAGTTACGATAAACCAAGTCGACACTGCCAACTAAACACTTCAGTTCAGAACCAAAACTAAAAATATCGGTCGTTTTAGGATCAAGCTTAAGTGACTTGCCGCTTAGCTCAGACGTTGGGTCATTCTCGAAGTTGATAAACATCGCTAATTGGCTAATCTCACAAGGACTAGCTAATGCCTGCATCGTAGGACGACGCTTACGTAGTGAGAAGGTATTACGCAAATCACTCACCATCTGATAGAACTTGTCGATATCAAGATGCGCATCGCGGATAACAGAATGCAATCGAGTCGATTCAGTGATTAGACCGTTAAAGAAAGACCAAGCAACAAGCTTACTGAGATATTCGTTGTGCTCTAATGGCGCCTGACCAAGAATGCGGTGTGGTGTGAGAGGTTGCTTATACAAGTACCAGCCAGACTGGTTAGTACGCCCTGGTCTCACTTCAATAAAAGTTAAGTCTGACTCGTGCAAATCAGGTGAAATCTGCGGGTTGAGCAGCGTCACCTTGCCAGGCAGGACTTCAAATGCCGCATATAACTTACGCGCAAGAATACTGATGTCTTGCGGACTGATCGCCGAAGTAATGTCATTGCGACGCGCAAACTGAATCAAGTTACGGTAGCTCTGCATCAAGGCATCAAGCAACGCATGATGTACCACTTTTACTTGCTCCACCTTCCAATTACGGCGGTCATCAAGTTCAGCAATCACTGAGCTATCCCAATCCCACTTCTGCACCATGTCAGAGAGTGCTTCACGTCGCCAAGCAACAGAGCCGACACTTGGCTCACGAGAGAGCTTTTCGTGCGTTTTAAGATAAAAACAACGACGCACAAGATCTAAACGAGTGGTATCACCAATACGCTCTAAATAGCGGGTGACTTTTTCTAGCATCAGATAATACGCATCCATACCATAAAGGTCGGGCTCATGCGCAAAGAAGCGTCGCTTAGTATCTAGGCTAAGGAGTTGAGTGTTAGGGTACTCCCACGAATAAGCTTCAAGCAATATGGCTTTTAAAACTGACTTATATGGCGAGTCGATACTCTTATATAACTGCCATAAGTTAGAGCCAAAATATTCCTCTGCAGGGATTCGATTAAGCTGACCGAAATCGATCCATTTCGAACAATCGATATAACCTTTGCCACAGAGGTCTTTCACGTATTCGTCGTAGCACTCTTCCATTTCAGGAGGAACAATTTGCCACAGTAGACGTTGACCGGCGAGACGCACTGCACTGCGATAGAATTCATCAAGCAGCAGTAAGTGTTGAGATGAACCACAATTGTCACCCGTCATCTCTTCTGAGTGATTTGAACGGAATCGCTCTTCATCCATTAAGAAGAAGTTGGCTTCCACACCCTGCGTTTGAGCCCAATCAGTGATCAGCAAACATTTGTTAGTAAGACTTTCACGTTCGTCACAACTCATGCTTGGCGAAACGCACACCCAGATATCTAGGTCACTGGAAGTACTTTGACCAATCGAGGAAGTACTGCCCATAGTGTACAGACCCAAGATCGCTGGGTTGTCACTGGTAGTAAGCGGCTGACCAATCGTTAGCTGAGTATCTTCAACAAATTGTTGCTGGATGTCATTCAATTCAAACTCGCGAACACCGAATGGTACTTGCGCGTCGAAATAACCAGGGATAACTGGATGATTGAAATGAAGCAGTGTTGGGATCAGATGGAACACACGCTGACTTGGCAAATCCATAAGAGCCAGCGCACGCTCAACACGTTGCTGGTTTAGGTTATCAAGTCTTTTAATTAGCGTCTTGGTGTAAGCCTGCAAGGGGGTTTCCTTGGTTCATATCCTAGATGGCACTTTGACTATTAATTGTTCTAAAGCACCAACAAAACGTGATCAATCTATCACTTTTCTTTGAGTTGGTAAAGAAATGTACGATCGATTCGACACAATTTTGCCCATCCGAAGTTGTCGCTCTTAGTGTGGTACGTAACTTCTATTAATAATAATAGCCTATTTTACAAACGAGACCTTAGTCACACTCTTTTAATCATTTTGTGCTAGCAAACACCTAAGCCTCATGCGGTCGAATAAGCAATAATACTTTTCTAGCTGACAATGGTAGGATTAAGCCATTATTTTGTTATCTGCAGAACACTATGACTCAACAAACTCCAATTCGAATTGCGACGCGCAAAAGCCCTCTTGCCCTTTGGCAAGCTCACTATGTTAAAGACGCTTTAATGGCTGCTCACCCTGGTTTAGAAGTTGAGCTAGTGACGATGGTAACCAAAGGCGACATCATTCTAGATACACCTTTAGCGAAGGTGGGTGGTAAAGGCTTGTTCGTTAAAGAGCTAGAAGTGGCTATGTTAGAAGGACGCGCCGACCTTGCCGTTCATTCAATGAAAGATGTCCCTGTCGATTTCCCTGAAGGTCTTGGTCTGGTGACGATCTGTGAACGTGAAGATCCTCGCGACGCTTTCGTTTCAAATACCTATAACAATATTGATGAGCTGCCTCAGGGTGCCGTAGTAGGTACTTGCAGCTTACGTCGTCAATGTCAGATAAAAGAATCTCGCCCAGATTTAGTAATCAAAGAGCTACGTGGCAACGTCGGCACTCGCCTAGGTAAACTAGACGCAGGTGAATACGATGCCATCATTCTTGCTGCCGCTGGCTTGAAACGCCTTGAACTAGAAGAGCGCATCAAGAGCTTTATCGAACCAGAACAATCTCTACCGGCGGTAGGACAAGGCGCTGTAGGTATTGAATGTCGTCTTGATGACGAACGCCTAATTAAGTTACTAGAACCACTCAACCACAAAGAAACCGCCGATCGCGTACTGTGTGAGCGTGCGATGAACCTCACTCTAGAGGGCGGCTGTCAAGTACCAATTGGTAGTTACTCTCTAATTGATGGCGACAACATATGGTTACGTGCCCTAGTCGGCGAACCTGATGGTTCAAAGATCGTTCGTGGTGAGATTCGTGGCTCTCGTACTGATGCTGAAGCTCTTGGCATTACGCTTGCCAACCAGCTACTCGACCAAGGTGCGAAAGAGATCTTAACCAAGCTATACGCTGAGCACGAGTAACTCCTTATGGCAGTACTGGTCACTCGGCCGGGACAACAAGGCCGCTCGCTATGTAACAAGCTGTCAGAGGTTGGTATTGAAAGCCATCACCAACCTTTGATAGACATTCAGCCCGGAGAGCAACTCGAAGGGCTGGAAACATCCATTTCTCATTTCGATATTATCATCGCCGTCAGTCAGCATGCGGTGACATCTACCGATAGATACCTGCAAAAACTTGAGCAAAGTTGGCCCAATAGCACGACCTACCTTGCCGTTGGTCAAAAAACTGCACACGTTTTAAGCAAAGCAACCCGACAAACAGTACACTACCCAGAAGTCAGTGATAGTGAACATCTGCTACTACAAGACGCCTTACTCTCTATCGCCAACAAAAAGATCCTGATTCTACGAGGCAATGGAGGGCGAGAGTTGATATTCGATACTCTAGTCGCCCGTGGCGCTCAAGTTGAATATCGCGAGGTGTATAAACGAGAAAACCTAGCTTTCCGCTCAGATTTGCTCGTACCTATCTGGCAAAATGAAAAAATAACTCAATTAGTCATCACCAGTTCAGGTCAGCTTAGTTACTTTGTTTCTCAACTAACTGATGAGCATAAGGCCTGGCTGTTTACGCTCCATCTGTATGTACCCAGTGAGCGAATAGCGCAACAAGCACGAGAAGTCGGTTTTAAAGTTGTTACCAACACCTTCAGTGCCTCTAATAAAGTATTACTGGCTGCTCTCCGGCCAAGTGAAACAGGACAATAAGTAATGACCAAAAAAAATAACAACGATAACAATACCCCTGACCAAGAAAAAAAATCGGCAGAGGAAATAAGCAAAGCAACAAACGCGTCTGATACTACTGAAACAAAAGCGGAACAACCGGCCGTTGAACAAGCCTCTCAGCCTGAAGCCAAGTCTGCCGCAACTAAACAACCTGAATTTGAAGAGAAGCAAGGTAAGCGCGGCGTAAAACTTGGCACTATCGCCATTGTCATCTCTTTATTGATAGGCGGTGGTCTCACTTTCCAAATGCAGCAAAAGAACGCTCAATATCAAGCGCAGATAGATGCTCTTCAAGCTCAACTAAAGCAAACTCAAACCAGTGTTCAGTCAGAACTCGATTCAACCAAGCAACAAGCTATTGCCAAAGCGACAGAAATTACCCACCGTGCTGAAACCGTTCTTGAGCAGCAGCAAAAAAGCATCGAAAGCCTACAAGTTGCGGTAGCTGACGTGAAAGGTCGCCGACCAAATGACTGGCTGCTCGCAGAAGCCGATTACTTAGTTAAACTAGCGGGTAGAAAACTGTTCTTAGAGCACGATGCCGTTAGTGCGACCAAACTGATGGAAAGTGCAGACCAAAGAATTGCGGCGCTTAATGACCCAAGCCTAGTGCCTTTGCGTAAATCTATGGCTAACGACATCACCAAACTAAAAACGGTTCCCCTGGTCGACAGAGAAGGCTTAGTGCTGCGCATCACTTCACTACAACAACAAGTGGATAACCTACCATTAGCCAATGCACTATTACCAGAAGCACAACAAGTTGAAAAACAGGTTGTTTCTGAAGATGTAAACGACTGGCAAAGTAACTTAATGACGTCTCTAAAAGATTTCTCAGAGAACTTCATTACGTTTAGAACTCGTGATGGCAATGTCATTCCACTACTTTCTCCACAGCAACACTTTTATTTAAAAGAGAACATTAAAGCTAAGCTAGAGACCGCAATTAAAGCTGTTTACGTCGAGCAGCAAGATATCTACAGCACAGCATTAACGACTGCGGATAAATGGTCAACGACCTTCTTTAACCAAGATTCTAATGAAGTGAAAGAGTTCAATAAGGCGCTTGAACTGTTAAGCAAACAGACGGTGCAAGTTGAGTACCCAGTCAAACTGGAAACACAGCAGCAGCTCTCGGATGTGATTCGTGACCGCTTACGCCGAGAAGTCACCACCCTAGTGACGGAGGAAAACTAATGTTTCGAATTATTTTCCTCTTTGTCGTTCTTGGCTTAGGTTTGTTTGCCGGGACTCAATACGCAGGCCAGCAAGGTTACGTGCTAATCTCCGTAGCAAATAAAACCATTGAGATGAGCGTTACTACTCTGGTTATCTTTGTTATCGCCGCACTCGCCGCTCTATTTGGTCTAGAGTTCTTGATTAAACGAGCACTTAGCGCGAGTTCAGCAACATGGAACTGGTTTAGCGTACGTAAAATGCGCCGCTCACGCCGCTATACAAATGAAGGCATCATCAAGTTGTTAGAAGGCGACTTCAAACTGGCAGAGAAGAAAGTCACGCGCTGGGCAAATCATCATGATATGCCGCTGCTCTGCTACCTGGTCGCTTCAGAAGCGGCACAGGGTATGGGTAACAACCAGCAGCGCGACCGTTACCTAGAGTTAGCCTCTCAGCAGGAAAATTCGCAGCTAGCAGTAGAGCTTACCCGTGCTAAGCAGCAGATCCGTGATGCCAACTATAACGATGCGTTCGATACGCTCTCGAACATAAAGGGCAGCTATCCCAATAACGCTATCGTCTTAAACCTACTCAAACAAGTTTATATAGAGCTAAAGCTATGGCAGCCACTGTTAGATCTTCTGCCTAAATTAGTCAAAAACAAAATTGTCTCTAAAGAAGAGCAAGAGCCTTTGATGCAACGCGCCCAATGCGGACTGCTTAGCGATGTAGCAGAGCAGAAAGGCAGTGAAGGCCTCATTGCCCATTGGAATAGTCTACCGCGTAAGGCGAAAGTAGATGCTCACCTTGTTGAGTGTTTTGCTAAGCAGCTGATCTCGCGCCAAGCAGACAATGAAGCGTTTACTTTAATCAAAGAGACACTTAAAAAGCACCCTAACTCTGACCTCTACGCTCTATTGCCAGAGCTTAAGCTTGCCGATAATCACCCAGTAGTGACCTTCCTAGAAGGCGCTCTACGTAAAGACGCAAATAATGCAGAAGCACACAGCGCCATCGCTCAGTTCCATTTACGCAATGAAGAATGGAGTGAGGCTCAGCAACACTTAGAAAAGGCACTGTCTGTACGCTCTAATGTGTCGGACTACGGTTACCTTTCTGACGCACTAGAGAAGCAGAACTTAACTAAAGCAGCTCATGAAGTGTCGAAGAAGGCACTCACGCTTATCAAAGAACCTGCCGCTTAATAAATCAAATACCAATAACCAAGCCACTCACTCGAGTGGCTTTTTTATATCTAATCAACACGGCGCGAAGCGAAAAACATTAAGGACCACACGGACTTCGTCCTACGGAAAACTGGAGAACTGGAGAACTGGAGAACTGGAGAACTGGAGAACTGGAGAACTGGAGAACTGGAGAACTGGAGAACTGGAGGATTGTGTCTTCTAGGGGACGAGTCCTGTCAAAGCCTTCTAAACCCTCGGCTCTATCAACTTAATTTCAACGCTCACTTCTCGCAGGGCGAAGCCCGCTCTCGCATCTCAAGCGAAGTGTTCCATAGGGCGTAGCCCGTTCCATCTCCCCCTTAAACGCAAGAAGCCCGTTGCGTCAGTAACGGGCTTCTAAAACGACAAAACCCAGTCCGAAGACTGGGTTTTTAAATAAGTGGCTGACGGCCGGGGTTGCGGGCAACCGGGACTCGTTGGTCGCAGACCAAAATAATCCCGCAGATACAAAAAGACCTCAGCATTTCTGCTGAGGTCTGGAATAAGTGGCGGAGCGGACGGGACTCGAACCCGCGACCCCCGGCGTGACAGGCCGGTATTCTAACCAACTGAA
>NZ_JCAFVV010000017.1:0-49677 GCF_059295395.1 Vibrio sp. SCP2
TGAACTAATCGCTCCAATCGCGATGGACGAAGGTCTACGTTTCGCAATCCGCGAAGGTGGCCGTACAGTTGGTGCTGGTGTTGTTGCTAAGATCTTCGACTAATTCTTCGGAATTAGCTAAAGACTTCGGAAAATCTTTGAATAAGATTTGACGAACCAGTAGCAAAAAGGGCATCATTTGATGCCCTTTTTCTGCACTATACAAAATGTCTGTTGTTTTCTTATTCAGCATGGCATTGAGCAGGATTTTTTGGTTGAGGTGTTGCGTCTCAATCAATAAAAGAGTACGTCAATTTATTTAAATTGTCGTTTCATGGATTTGCCCTGCAACAGCGGGGTTGTTGTCGTCTATATTAAGACTTAGACAGGTTGGTTTTATGAAAGCAAATAATGCTGAAACTCCTGATAGCTCAAATGGCGCAGATATCTTCAAGTGGATTGTCACTTTTGCTCTGCTAGCTGCCGCTGTTGTGGGTAATTACCTGTATGGTGAAATGTCTGTAGTGATTCGCGCTGCAGGTGTTGTTGTACTAATCGCTGCGGCACTTGGTGTTGCTGCTACAACAACTAAGGGTAAAGCTGCGATCGAGTTTGCAAAAGAATCGCGTATGGAAGTACGTAAAGTTGTTTGGCCTACACGCCAAGAAACAATGCAAACGACTTTGATCGTTTTAGCTGTAAGTATTGTAATGGCTCTAGTGCTTTGGGGCATCGACGGCATTATGGTTCGTCTTGTTGCTCTAGCAACTGGGGTATAGAGGGTTTTAATTCATGAGTGAAGCTCCAAAAAAACGCTGGTATGTGGTTCAAGCCTTCTCTGGATTCGAAGGTCGTGTAGCCCAATCTCTTCGTGAGCATATCAAAATGCACAGCATGGAAGAGCTGTTTGGTGAAGTTCTAGTTCCTACTGAAGAAGTAGTGGAAATGCGTGCAGGTCAGCGTCGTAAGTCTGAGCGTAAGTTCTTCCCTGGTTACGTCCTAGTTCAGATGATCATGAACGATGAATCATGGCACTTAGTACGCAGTGTGCCGCGTGTCATGGGCTTCATTGGTGGTACCTCTGATCGTCCAGCTCCTATCACTGATAAAGAAGCTGATGCGATTCTGAACCGTCTTGAGAAAGCGAGCGAAGCACCTCGTCCACGTACTATGTACGAAGCGGGTGAAGTGGTACGCGTTACTGACGGTCCATTTGCTGACTTCAACGGTACTGTTGAAGAAGTGGATTACGATAAGAGCCGAGTGAAAGTGTCTGTATCGATCTTTGGTCGTGCAACACCAGTTGAGCTTGAATTTGGTCAGGTTGAAAAACTAGACTAAGACTCTGTTTTTCAGAGTATAAAAAATCACCTTTTTAGGGTTGTATAAGGCGCGGATTATGACTATAATTTCGCGCCTTATTATTTTGGCTGAAGCAAAAGTTTCCATCCAAAATAACAAGTTTTTATATCAACGGGGAGCTGGTCAGTCGATTAGCGTTTGTACCCAAAATTAGGAATTATCATGGCTAAGAAAGTTGAAGCTTACATCAAGCTGCAAGTTGCTGCTGGTATGGCAAACCCAAGTCCACCGGTTGGTCCTGCACTAGGTCAACACGGTGTAAACATCATGGAATTCTGTAAAGCGTTCAACGCGAAAACAGAATCTATTGAGAAAGGTCTACCAACTCCAGTTGTTATCACAGTATACAACGACCGTTCTTTCACGTTCATCACTAAGACTCCACCTGCTGCTGTTCTTCTTAAGAAAGCTGCTGGCGTTAAGTCTGGTTCTGGTCGTCCAAACACTGAAAAAGTGGGTACTGTAACTGACGCTCAAATCCAAGAAATCGCAGAAACTAAAGCTGCTGATATGACTGGTGCTGACATCGAAGCAATGAAGCGTTCAATCGCTGGTACTGCTCGTTCAATGGGCCTAGTGGTAGAGGGTTAATAAGATGGCTAAACTAACTAAGCGCATGCGCGTAATCCGCGAAAAAGTTGACGTAACTAAAGAATACGAAATCAACGAAGCTGTTGCTCTTCTTCAAGAACTAGCTACTGCTAAATTCGTTGAGTCTGTAGACGTTGCTGTTAACCTAGGCATCGATGCTCGTAAATCTGACCAGAACGTACGTGGTGCAACTGTACTACCTCACGGTACTGGCCGCGAAATCCGCGTTGCAGTGTTCACTCAAGGTGCAAACGCTGAAGCAGCTAAAGAAGCTGGCGCAGACATCGTTGGTATGGAAGATCTTGCTGAGCAAGTTAAGAAAGGCGAAATGAACTTCGACGTAGTTGTTGCTTCTCCAGATGCAATGCGCGTTGTAGGTCAACTAGGTACTATCCTAGGTCCTCGCGGCCTTATGCCAAACCCTAAAGTTGGTACTGTAACTCCTAACGTTGCTGAAGCGGTTAAGAACGCTAAAGCTGGTCAGGTTCGTTACCGTAACGACAAGAACGGCATCATCCACACTACTATCGGTAAAGCAAACTTCTCTGCTGAGCAGATCAAAGAGAACCTAGAAGCACTTCTAGTTGCTCTGAAGAAAGCTAAGCCGTCTTCTGCTAAGGGTACATTCCTACAGAAGGTTAGCATCTCTACTACAATGGGTGCTGGTGTTGCTGTTGATCAGGCTAGCCTGAACACTCTAGCAAACTAATAAATTTGCTTAGGCGTAGAATTAGTGTATAATCCTGCGCCTAATATTTGTGGTTGGGGCTGAACTTTGGTTCATTAAATTCTTCTAGAATTTGCTGTGAATTATGACCCAGTCTCCGTCCAAGACCGTAGGTGTCTGAGTTTGTTTGACAAATAAAGACTTAATCATCCTACGTAGATGGTGCCCGAACTGACAGAAAGCTCTATGTAAATAGTTAACTTTCTTCTGGGAAGCACCTCAATAGCTCTCACTGTTGTGATAATAGTGAGTGGTGTAACGACAACCAGGAGTAAATCCAAGATGGCTTTAAACCTTCAAGACAAAAAAGCAATTGTTGCTGAAGTCAACGAAGCTGCCAGTGGTGCACTTTCTGCAGTTGTAGCTGACTCTCGTGGCGTTGAAGTAGGCGCGATGACTTCTCTACGTAAACAAGCTCGTGAAGCGGGCGTTTACCTGAAAGTTGTTCGTAATACTCTAGCGCGTCGTGCGGTTGAAGGTACAGACTACGAGTGTCTAACTGACACTTTCACTGGTCCTACTCTAATCGCATTCTCTAACGAGCACCCAGGTGCCGCAGCGCGTCTTTTCAAAGACTTCGCTAAAGAGAACGACAAGTTCGAGATCAAAGCTGCTGCATTCGAAGGCGCAGTTACTGATGCTGAAGTACTAGCGACACTACCAACTTACGACGAAGCAATCGCACGCCTAATGATGTGCATGAAAGAAGCTTCTGCAGGCAAGCTGGTACGTACTATCGCTGCACTACGCGATCAAAAAGAAGAAGCTGCGGCATAAGCCTTGCTTTTTTCTGGTTGCTTAATAAACTTATTGTTGATTTAAAAGAGAATTGTTATGTCTATTACTAACGAGCAAATCCTAGACGCAGTTGCAGAAATGTCTGTAATGCAAGTTGTTGAACTAATCGAAGCGATGGAAGAGAAATTCGGCGTTTCTGCTGCTGCTGCTGTTGTAGCTGGCGGCGCTGCTGGTGGCGAAGCTGCTGCTGAGCAAACTGAGTTCGACGTAATCCTGGAATCTGCTGGCGGCAACAAAGTTGCTGTAATCAAAGCAGTACGTGGCGCAACTGGCCTAGGTCTTAAAGAAGCTAAAGCTCTAGTAGACGGCGCTCCTGCACCTCTTAAAGAAGGCGTAGAGAAAGACGAAGCTGAAGCTCTTAAAGCTCAGCTAGAAGAAGCTGGTGCAAGTGTTACTGTTAAGTAATTATTGCTTAGTTTCTTAGCCTAACGGCTAATGGCTGGTGGTTTTATAACCACCGGCCTTTTTGCGCTGTAGGGGTTGGGTGATTTTTCCGCTGTTTGAGCACCCAGATTCCTAGCAAAAAACATTTCATTAGCTCTTAATGAAATGTCACTACAATCAAACAGATGTTAGTCACTGTCTCATAACTATTGGAGACAGTTTGGGTCACTTATCAGCGAGCTGAGGAACCCCATGGTTTACTCTTATACCGAGAAAAAGCGCATCCGTAAGGACTTTGGTACTCGTCCACAAGTGTTGGACATTCCATACCTGCTATCGATCCAGCTCGATTCGTTCGAAAAATTCATCGAACAGGATCCTGAAGGTCAATACGGTCTTGAAGCTGCTTTCCGTTCTGTATTTCCAATTCAGAGCTACAACGGCAATTCCGAGCTGCAATACGTTAGCTACCGTCTTGGTGAGCCAGTTTTTGACGTTAAAGAATGTCAAATCCGCGGCGTAACTTATTCAAAACCACTACGCGTTAAACTACGCCTAGTTATCTTTGATAAAGACGCGCCAGCAGGTACTGTAAAAGACATTAAAGAACAAGAAGTCTACATGGGCGAAATTCCGCTTATGACAGACAATGGTACCTTCGTAATCAATGGTACCGAGAGGGTTATCGTATCCCAGCTGCACAGAAGCCCAGGTGTATTCTTCGACAGCGATAAGGGTAAGACCCACTCTTCAGGTAAAGTTCTATATAATGCACGCGTAATTCCTTACCGTGGTTCATGGCTTGATTTCGAGTTTGATCCTAAGGATAACCTATACGTACGTATTGACCGCCGTCGTAAGCTACCAGCATCTATCATTCTTCGCGCACTAGGTAAGACGACAGAAGAGATCCTGGACATCTTCTTTGAGAAGGTGAACTTCGAAGTGAAAGATCAAACTCTATTAATGGAGCTTGTTCCTGATCGTCTACGTGGTGAAACTGCGTCATTCGATATCGAAGCAAACGGCAAAACTTACGTTGAAACCGGTCGTCGTGTAACTGCACGCCACATCCGTCAGCTTGAAAAAGATGGCGTTGAGCACATCGAAGTACCTGTAGAGTACATCGTAGGCAAAGTTGCATCGAAAGATTACATCAACGAAGCGACTGGCGAGATCATTGTTGGTGCAAACCAAGAGATCAGCCTAGAAGCTCTAGCTAACCTTTCTCAAGCAGGCCACAAAGCGCTACAGACGTTATTTACTAACGATCTAGACCACGGTCCGTTCATGTCAGAAACTCTACGCATCGACAGCACTGTTGATCGTATTTCTGCATTGGTAGAAATCTACCGCATGATGCGCCCTGGTGAGCCGCCAACGAAAGAAGCTGCTGAAGCACTATTCGAAAGCCTATTCTTCTCAGAAGAGCGTTACGATCTATCGACTGTTGGTCGTATGAAGTTCAACAGCTCTATCGAACGTGAAGATGCTCAAGAGCAAGGCACACTTGACGAAACTGATATCGTTGAAGTGATGAAGAAGCTTATCGCTATCCGTAACGGCATCGGTGAAGTGGACGATATCGACCACCTAGGTAACCGTCGTATCCGTTCTGTTGGCGAAATGGCAGAAAACCAATTCCGCGTTGGTCTAGTACGTGTTGAACGTGCTGTTAAAGAGCGTCTAAGCCTTGGTGATCTTGATGCAATCATGCCTCAAGACCTAATCAACGCTAAGCCTATCTCTGCTGCGGTTAAAGAATTCTTTGGCTCTTCACAGCTGTCACAGTTCATGGACCAAAACAACCCTCTATCAGAAGTTACGCACAAGCGTCGTATCTCTGCATTGGGTCCTGGCGGTCTAACTCGTGAACGTGCTGGCTTCGAAGTACGTGACGTACACGTAACTCACTACGGTCGTCTATGTCCAATCGAAACGCCTGAAGGTCCAAACATCGGTCTGATCAACTCTCTATCTGCGTTTGCGCGTTGTAACGAGTACGGTTTCCTAGAGACTCCATACCGTCGCGTAGTAGATGGCGTAGTAACAGACGAAGTAGATTACCTATCTGCTATTCAGGAAGGTCAGTACGTTATCGCTCAGGCGAACACTGTTCTTACTGAACAAGGCACATTCTCTGAAGAGCTAATCACTGCTCGTCAGAAAGGTGAATCTGGCCTACACCCACGCGAACATGTTGATTACATGGACGTTGCAACTAACCAGGTTGTATCTATCGCTGCATCGCTTATCCCGTTCCTAGAACACGATGATGCGAACCGTGCATTGATGGGTGCGAACATGCAACGTCAGGCAGTTCCAACACTTAAAGCTGACAAGCCTCTAGTTGGTACTGGTATCGAGCGTAACATCGCAGTTGACTCTGGTGTTACAGCGGTAGCGAAACGTGGTGGTGTAATCCAGTCTGTAGATGCTTCTCGTATCGTTGTTAAAGTAAACGAAGATGAGCTGATCCCTGGTGAAGCAGGTATCGATATCTACAACCTAACTAAATACACTCGTTCTAACCAAAATACGTGTATCAACCAGCGTCCATGTGTGATGCCGGGTGAACCAGTTGCACGTGGTGACGTTCTTGCTGATGGTCCTTCAACAGACCTTGGTGAGCTAGCACTTGGTCAGAACATGCGTATCGCATTCATGCCTTGGAACGGCTACAACTTCGAAGACTCGATCTTAGTATCTGAGCGCGTAGTTCAAGAAGACCGTTTCACTACGATCCACATTCAAGAGCTTTCTTGTGTGGCGCGTGATACTAAGCTTGGTGCTGAAGAAATCACAGCTGACATTCCAAACGTAGGTGAGTCTGCTCTGTCTAAACTAGACGAGTCAGGTATCGTTTACATCGGTGCGGAAGTGAAGGGCGGTGACATCCTTGTAGGTAAAGTAACGCCTAAAGGTGAAACTCAGCTAACTCCTGAAGAGAAGCTACTACGTGCTATCTTCGGTGAGAAAGCGTCAGACGTTAAAGACACGTCTCTACGCGTACCAAACTCTGTTTCAGGTACAATCATCGACGTTCAAGTATTTACTCGTGACGGTGTTGAAAAAGACAAACGTGCACTTGAAATTGAACAGATGCAGCTTAAAGAAGCGAAGAAAGACCTTACTGAAGAATTCCAGATTCTTGAGGGTGGCCTTCTAAACCGTGTTAAAGCTGTACTTCTAGACGGTGGTTACACTGAAGCGAAACTAGACGCTATCGATCGTAAGAAGTGGCTAGAGCTAACGCTTGAAGATGATGCTCAACAGACTCAGCTTGAACAGCTAGCAGAGCAGTACGACGAGCTACGTGCTGACTTCGATAAGAAGTTTGAAACTAAGCGTCGTAAGATCACACAAGGTGATGATCTAGCACCTGGCGTACTGAAGATCGTTAAGGTTTACCTAGCGGTTAAACGTCGTATCCAGCCTGGTGATAAGATGGCGGGTCGTCACGGTAACAAGGGTGTAATCTCTAAGATCAACCCTGTTGAAGACATGCCTTACGATGAGAAAGGTCAGCCGGTTGACATCGTACTTAACCCACTGGGTGTACCTTCGCGTATGAACATCGGTCAGATCCTAGAAGTACACTTAGGTCTGGCAGCGAAAGGTATCGGTGACAAGATCAACCAGATGGTGAAAGAGCAGCAAGAGCTCGCTAAGTTCCGTGACTTCCTACAGAAAGTTTACGATCTTGGTGATACTCGTCAGAAAGTAGACGTTGCGTCTCTATCTGATGACGAAGTTCGTACGCTGATCAAGAACCTACGTGGTGGTCTACCGATCGCTACTCCAGTATTTGACGGTGCTTCTGAGCAGTCAATCAAAGAGCTATTGAAACTAGGTGACCTACCAGAATCTGGTCAGCTAACGCTGTTTGATGGTCGCACAGGTGATGCGTTTGAGCGTCCTGTAACTGTTGGTTACATGTACATGCTGAAACTGAACCACCTTGTTGATGACAAGATGCACGCTCGTTCAACTGGTTCGTACAGCCTAGTAACTCAGCAACCACTTGGTGGTAAAGCTCAGTTCGGTGGTCAGCGTTTCGGTGAGATGGAAGTATGGGCACTAGAAGCATACGGTGCTGCTTACACGCTTCAAGAAATGCTAACAGTTAAGTCGGATGACGTTAACGGCCGTACTAAGATGTACAAGAACATCGTAGATGGCAACCACAGCATGGAACCTGGCATGCCAGAATCGTTCAACGTACTGTTGAAAGAGATTCGCTCGCTAGGTATCAACATCGAGCTAGAAGACGAAGAGTAATCCCTTCTTTCTTAATTGAGAAAAGCGATTATTTGGTAGAAGGTGCTCACTTTTGCGGGTGAGCCCCTTTTAACTCCTTACAGGAGCTGATTGTGAAAGACTTATTAAACTTTCTAAAAGCGCAGCATAAGACCGAAGAATTTGATGCAATCAAAATCGGTCTATCTTCACCAGACATGATCCGTTCATGGTCTTTCGGTGAAGTTAAAAAACCTGAAACGATCAACTATCGTACGTTCAAGCCTGAGCGTGATGGTCTGTTCTGTGCGCGTATTTTTGGTCCAGTAAAAGACTACGAATGTCTTTGTGGTAAATATAAGCGTCTGAAACACCGTGGTGTTATCTGTGAGAAGTGTGGCGTTGAAGTTACACAAACTAAAGTTCGTCGTGACCGTATGGGCCACATTGAGCTTGCTTCACCAGTTGCTCACATCTGGTTCCTAAAATCACTGCCGTCTCGTATCGGTCTACTTATGGATATCCCTCTACGTGATATCGAACGTGTTCTTTACTTCGAAATGTACGTAGTAACTGAACCGGGTATGACTGACCTAGAAAAATCTCAGATGCTGACTGAAGAAGAGTATCTAGATCGTCTAGAAGAGTGGGGTGATGAGTTCACGGCTAAGATGGGTGCAGAAGCGATCAAAGACCTACTTGCGTCTATGGATCTGCCTGCTGAAATCGAAGAAATGCGTGAAGAGCTTCAGTCTACTAACTCAGAGACTAAGCGTAAGAAGATCACTAAGCGTCTGAAGCTAGTTGAAGCGTTCGTTCAATCTGGTAACAACCCAGAGTGGATGATCCTAACAGTGCTTCCGGTACTTCCGCCAGATCTACGTCCTCTAGTACCACTAGATGGCGGTCGCTTCGCGACTTCTGATCTGAACGACCTATACCGTCGCGTAATCAACCGTAACAACCGTTTGAAGCGTCTACTAGAGCTTGCTGCTCCGGACATCATCGTACGTAACGAAAAACGTATGCTACAAGAGTCTGTTGATGCACTTCTAGATAACGGTCGTCGCGGTCGCGCGATCACGGGTTCGAACAAGCGTCCTCTGAAATCTCTTGCTGATATGATCAAGGGTAAGCAAGGTCGTTTCCGTCAGAACCTTCTTGGTAAGCGTGTAGACTACTCTGGCCGTTCTGTAATCACAGTAGGTCCATACCTTCGTCTACACCAGTGTGGTCTTCCTAAGAAGATGGCACTTGAGCTATTCAAACCATTCATCTACAGCAAGCTAGAGACTCGTGGTCTTGCAACGACAATCAAAGCTGCTAAGAAGATGGTAGAGCGCGAAGAAGCGATCGTTTGGGATATCCTAGACGAAGTAATCCGCGAACACCCAGTACTATTGAACCGTGCACCTACACTTCACCGTCTAGGTATCCAGGCGTTCGAACCAGTACTAATCGAAGGTAAAGCGATCCAGCTACACCCACTTGTGTGTGCGGCGTACAACGCGGACTTCGATGGTGACCAAATGGCGGTACACGTGCCTCTAACTCTAGAAGCACAGCTTGAAGCTCGTACTCTGATGATGTCGACAAACAACATTCTGTCGCCAGCGTCAGGTGATCCGATCATCGTACCTTCACAGGACGTTGTATTGGGTCTTTACTACATGACTCGTGACAAGATCAACGTGAAAGGCGAAGGTATGTACCTTGCTAGCCCAGCTGAGGCTGAGAAGGCATACCGTACTAAGACTGCTGAGCTACACGCTCGCGTTAAAGTTCGTATCACTGAGACTGTTAAAGACGAAGATGGCAACAGCACAACTGAGACTAAGATGGTTGATACAACTATCGGTCGTGCAATGCTATGGCAAATCGTGCCAGCAGGTCTTCCGTACAGCATCGTTAACCAAAAGCTAGGTAAGAAGCAGATCTCTCACCTACTTAACGAGGCTTACCGTAAGCTAGGTCTAAAAGACACTGTAATCTTCGCTGACCAAATCATGTACACAGGTTTCGCTTACGCGGCACTTTCTGGTGTATCTGTTGGTATCGACGACATGGTTGTTCCAGCAGCTAAGTACACTGAGATCGAAGAAGCGGAAGCAGAAGTTCGCGAAATCCAAGAGCAGTACCAATCTGGTCTTGTAACTGCGGGTGAGCGCTACAACAAAGTGATCGATATTTGGGCATCGACCAACGATCGCGTAGCTAAGTTGATGATGGAAAACCTATCTTCTGAAACTGTTGTTAACCGCGACGGTGAAGAAGAGCAGCAAGAATCATTCAACAGCATCTACATGATGGCCGACTCGGGCGCACGTGGTTCTGCAGCTCAGATTCGTCAGCTTGCAGGTATGCGTGGTCTGATGGCGCGTCCAGATGGTTCAATCATCGAAACGCCGATCACTGCGAACTTTAAAGAAGGTCTAAACGTACTTCAGTACTTTATCTCAACGCACGGTGCTCGTAAGGGTCTTGCGGATACAGCACTGAAAACAGCGAACTCGGGTTACCTAACTCGTCGTCTAGTAGACGTTGCTCAAGACGTTGTTGTACACGAGCATGACTGTGGCACCCATGAAGGTGTTGACATGATGCCGCACATCGAAGGTGGTGACGTTAAAGTTGCACTTTCTGAGCTGGCTCTTGGTCGTGTAGTTGCAGAAGACGTACTGAAGCCAGGTACTGAAGATGTACTGATCCCACGTAACACTCTAATTGATGAGAAGTGGTGTCAGATCATGGAAGAGAACTCAGTTGACCGCATGAAAGTGCGCTCTGTAGTTACCTGTGATGCAGACTTCGGTTGTTGTGCTCAGTGTTACGGTCGTGACCTAGCACGTGGTCACCTAGTGAACCAAGGTGAAGCAGTGGGCGTTATCGCTGCTCAGTCTATCGGTGAGCCGGGTACACAGCTTACGATGCGTACGTTCCACATCGGTGGTGCGGCATCTACTGCAGCAGCAGAGAACAGCATCCAAGCTAAGACGACTGGTACAGTTAAGCTACACAACGCTAAATTCGTTATCAACAAAGATAAGAAGCTTGTAATCACTTCTCGTGCTTCAGAGCTGACTATCATCGACGAATTTGGTCGTACTAAAGAGAAACACAAACTACCTTACGGTTCTCTACTATCTAAAGGCGACAACGACGCGGTTGAAGCTGGTGAAACAGTAGCGAACTGGGAAGCGCATACTATGCCAATCATCACTGAAGTGGCAGGTCGCATCCAGTTTGTGGACATGATCGATGGCGTGACAGTTTCTCGTCAAACAGATGACCTAACAGGTCTATCTTCAAGCGAAGTAACTGAAGCAGCAGCTCGCCCAGCAGCAGGTAAAGATATGCGTCCAGCTATCAAACTTGTTGATGAGCAAGGTAACGACGTAATGATCCCTGGTACTGAAATGCCAGCTCACTACTTCCTACCTGGTAAAGCGATTGTAAACATCGAAGACGGCGCTGAAGTAGGCGTGGGTGACACTCTATCTCGTATCCCTCAGAAATCTGGCGGTAACAAAGATATCACCGGTGGTCTACCACGCGTAGCTGACCTATTCGAAGCTCGTAAGCCGAAAGAGCCTGCGATTCTTGCTGAGCACACAGGTACTGTAAGCTTCGGTAAAGAAACGAAAGGTAAGCGTCGTCTAGTAATCACTCGTGAAGGCGGTGACGCTTACGAAGAGATGATTCCTAAGCATCGTCAGCTTAACGTATTCGAAGGCGAGAAAGTTGAACGTGGTGACGTGATCGCAGATGGTCCAGAGTCTCCACATGACATTCTACGTCTACGTGGTATCCACGCTGTGACTCAATACATCGCGAACGAAGTTCAAGAAGTATACCGTCTACAAGGCGTTAAGATTAACGATAAGCACATCGAAACTATCGTTCGTCAGATGCTACGTAAGTGTACAATCACGCACGCTGGTGATTCTACGGAGTTCCTAGTGGGTGAGCAGGTTGAATATGCGAACGTTAAGATTGCTAACCGTCAGCTAGAAGCTGAAGGCAAAGAGCTAGTTCGTTTCGAGCGTGAGCTACTTGGTATTACTAAGGCATCTCTAGCGACTGAATCGTTCATCTCTGCGGCATCGTTCCAGGAAACAACTCGCGTACTAACAGAAGCTGCGGTTTCTGGTAAGCGTGATGAGCTACGTGGTCTGAAAGAAAACGTAATTGTTGGTCGTCTAATCCCAGCAGGTACAGGTTTCGCTTACCACCAAGATCGTCAAGCTAAGCGTGTAGAAGAGCAAGAAGGTCCTTCAGCTGAACAAGCGACTGACAACCTTGCAGCACTACTAAACGCAGGTTTCTCTGCAGACGAGTAATCGTTAGCTAAGAAATGACAAAAGGCACCTTCGGGTGCCTTTTTTGTTTTTGGAGAGCGGGAAGCGGGAACGGACTTCGTCCTACGAGATTTTAGAACGGACTTCGTCCTATGGATCGCTTCGCTGCTAGATAACTGGATCGGGCTTCGCCCTTGTGGAAAGAGAGTTGACTCCTCATTCACTACAGAGCAACGTTAGTTATCCAGTTATCCAGTTATCCAGTTATCCAGTTATCCAAAACGCAAAAGGGTTGACGCAAAACGCCAACCCTTCAAGATTCTCTAGCTCTCTAGCTCTCTAGCTCTCTAGCTCTCTAGCTCTCTAGCTCTCTAGCTCTTTAGGCTCCAGGCGGAATCGCCAAGCTATCTGCGATAAGTTGAATCAACTGATCTTCCACTTCAAAGCGTACTTCGAGCAGTTCGCCCACTTTTGACATATCTGCTTCAAAGCTAGGTAGCTCATCATCAGCACTGACGCTGACATACTTATCGTTGAACTCAAGCAAAGGTTCTGTAGTTAAAACGATCTTGGCATAGGTCGCGTCGATTTCGTTGTTAGTCTTAAAGCCCGTTGCTTGCCATTTCTTCATCACCATATCGTAGATCTTGAAGTGGCCTTCAGAAATGTAATCAACCACATGATCGCAGAATGAGCTGATCTGTTTTGGGGAAGGAAGTTCGACGACGTTAGAGTGGCCGTTTGCAGGTTGAAGGGAGCCCAGCTGACAATATTCGACAATCAGTGATTGTCTTGATTCGAGCCAGTGGTCGATGACTTCGCTTGAGCCACCCCATTGTTCTTGTGTTTGTTTGAATTTATTCAGCATGACCATATCCTCATGATCGGATCACTTCTCCGGTGATCATTACGCTTTGACTCCCAAAGCACGTACAGAGTACAACCTCTTGTCCTTACTAGAATTTATAGTCTCAAAATTGACTGACTACAAACTCTGGTATGAATTTAGATTGCCAGTAAAATAGACGAACTGCAAGCGAAGAGGTGAGTCAATGTTGAATAAAAGTGACACAAACCGTACGAAGAATGCTTATTGGTGTGTTGTATCAGGAAGCGATATTTGGCTGCAAAACGGCCAGTTGCCTAAGGGAAGTGCTGAGAGTTTGAACTTACCCTATGAGCAGGCAATTGAAGTCGGAAGGTGGGAGAATTGCCCGCTGATGTGGCTTAATGAAGCGGATGTGTCTGAGGAGCTTGAGCTAACCTCTTTGCGTGATTGTTTGCATTTTCCAGAGCCGCTATTTCTGCTGATGAGTAAGGCAATTCAGTACGGACATATGAGTCAAAGTCTACGCTTTTGCCCTCAATGTGGTGGTCGAAACCACCTTAATCACAATCAATTAGCCATGCAGTGTGGTGATTGCCGAACCTTACATTATCCGCGTATCTTCCCTTGTATCATTGTTGCTGTGCGTAACAAGCAACAAATTTTACTTGCGCAACACCCGAGACATCGTAATGGTATGTATACCGTCATCGCGGGTTTTCTCGAAGTCGGTGAGACTTTAGAGCAGTGCGTTGCGCGAGAGGTCAAGGAAGAAACTGGAATAGAGGCGACTAACATTCGTTACTTTGGCAGTCAGCCTTGGGCATTTCCGTCGAGCATGATGATGGGCTTTGTCGCCGACTATCAATCGGGGGAGTTGAAGCCCGACTACAGTGAGCTTAGTGACGCGCGTTGGTTTGGGATCGAAGAGTTACCGCCCGTTGCCCCAGTCGGAACGATTGCTCGACAATTGATTGAATATACGCTGGATGAGATTAAGCTATCTAGCTGAAATATAGATAAAAAAAACCCTCCAGAAGGAGGGGGTAAGTAAGATGTCGTTATGAGATGCCAAGCACTGTGTGCTCGGTTTATAATTGTAGTTTTCGCTAGCAAACAAATTTTTAACACTGATACTTAGTGGGTGCAAATTAAGCACTGATTTAAAAGTTAATAACTTGATCTAGGTTGCAAAGCACACAGCTTTTGCGAGTCAAACAGTGTTAGAATAGCCGCAACAAAAATGAGCCTAAAAATTGGAAAAACGGAATGACTGAATTAAAGAATGACCGCTATCTTCGTGCGCTACTAAAAGAGCCAGTAGATTACACTCCAGTATGGATGATGCGTCAGGCAGGTCGATACCTTCCAGAGTACAAAGCAACTCGCGCAGAAGCGGGTGACTTCATGTCTTTGTGCAAGAATGCAGAGCTAGCATCAGAAGTAACGCTTCAACCTTTGCGCCGTTTTCCTCTTGATGCCGCGATTCTGTTCTCTGATATCCTAACTATTCCTGACGCAATGGGCCTTGAGCTACGTTTTGCAGCAGGTGAAGGTCCTGTATTTGACAAGCCAATTACCTGCAAAGCGGACGTCGAAAAGATCGGTATCCCAGATCCAGAAGGTGAGCTTAAATACGTAATGAACGCAGTACGTCAGATCCGTAAAGATCTTAATGGTGATGTACCGCTAATCGGTTTCTCTGGCAGCCCATGGACGCTGGCTACTTACATGGTTGAAGGTGGTAGCTCTAAAGCTTTCACTAAGATCAAGAAGATGATGTACGCAGAACCACAAACGCTACACCTGCTACTAGATAAACTAGCAGACAGTGTTATCGAGTACTTAAATGCGCAGATTAAAGCGGGTGCTCAGTCTGTCATGGTATTTGATACTTGGGGTGGTGTACTAACTCCACGTGACTACAACCTATTCTCACTGCAATACATGCACAAAATTGTAGACGGTTTAATCCGTGAAAACGATGGTCGCCGTGTACCTGTGACTCTATTCACTAAGAACGGTGGTATGTGGCTAGAGCAAATCGCAGCAACAGGTTGTGATGCAGTAGGTCTTGACTGGACAATCAATATCCAAGATGCGGTGAAACGTGTGGGCGATAAGGTTGCTCTGCAAGGTAACATGGATCCATCTATGCTTTACGCATCACCAGAGCGTATCCGCGAAGAGGTCTCAACTATCCTTGAAGGCTTCGGCGATGCAGGCACAGGTCACGTGTTTAACCTTGGTCACGGTATCCACCTAGATGTGCCGCCAGAAAATGCGGGTGTATTTGTTGAAGCGGTGCATGAGTTATCCAAGCCGTACCACAAATAACTGAGTAATTTATGAAAAGCGCCTGATACGACCAGGCGCTTTTTTGTTATAGGTTACACTAGCCGCTATACTGCCGTTAGACATATAGAAAGGAATACGGATAATTCATGAAAACTCGTGACAAGATAGTGCTAGCTGCACTGGAACAATTTAACCAGCATGGTGAGCGTAATATCACAACCAATCATATTGCCGCACATATCGATATTAGTCCGGGTAACCTGTATTACCACTTCCGTAACAAGCAAGAAATCGTGCGCGAGATCTTCGCTTTATACTCTAATGAGCTTCTTGAGCGTTTCACGCCGATTCAAGGTCAGCAAGAGAGCTTAGTTCTACTCAAGCACTATCTGGATTCGATATTTACTTTGATGTGGAAGTATCGCTTCTTCTACGCCAACTTGCCGGAGATTCTTCAGCGCGATGAGCAACTACATGAAGAATACATCCAGGTTCAAGAAAAGCTGCAAACCAACCTCATCAATATCATGCGCGCGTTTGTCGACCTTGATCTTGTGTCTGTGGAAGATAGCGAGATGAAGTCACTGGTGACGACTCTACATATGATTGCTTCGAGTTGGTTGGGCTACCAAGCGGCAATGTCACCGAAAACAAAGATCACCGAGCAGGTTATCCATCAGGGCATGCTACAAATGATTTCTGTGGTAAAACCGAAAGCCACAGCACAAGGCTTGGAGCAGCTTCAATTATTGGAAGATGGCGTTAAAGCAATTCATGCTTAGTCATAACTAATTGAAATTGTTCAATCAGTGAGAACCCATTAGAGTATCGAGAGATATTTTAATGGGTTGCTAGGGTCTGTTGACCTTACGTGATGATTTTTGCAGCGGTTTGTGGGCTTTTTATGCAAGGCAGAGGCTTTGAGATGTAGTTGCCCTACTTAATAAGTCGATAACGCAGCAGAAAGAGTCCACAAACGCTGCCCGAAGGGTTCGGCCAAAGGCGTTTTATACTTTGTCGAGAACTTTTTACTTAGACCCACTAGGCTTCAAAGCTCTCTTCGCGTCTAAAACGCTTTTTGCTCGAACAAAATTTAACCACGAAAGGTCAACAAACCCTCTATGCACTTCGATGTATTCAATGGTGATGCCGACGGGATCATCGCTCTGCTTCAACTCCGCTTAGCTGAACCAAAGGTCGCTGCTTTAGTGACAGGTGTTAAGCGCGATATTCAATTGCTAGATAAGCTAGAGGCGAGCCTTGGTGATTCAGTTACGGTTTTGGATATCTCGATGGAAAAGAACAAGTCCGGCCTAGAAAGACTGTTAGCTATGGGTCTAGACGTGTTCTATGCCGATCACCATAAGTCTGGAGATATTCCGCGTAATGCCAACTTGGACGCACATATCGACCTAGATGCAAATACCTGTACCGCTTTAATCATTGATGAGTTACTGGATGGACGATATCACGCTTGGGCGATTACGGCGGCCTACGGTGACAATCTGATTGCTAAAGCGGATGCTCTGGCTGACAAAGCGGGTTTGAGTGATGAGCAAAAACAACAACTCAAAGAGCTAGGGACACTCATCAACTACAATGGTTACGGTGCAGAGTTAGAAGATCTGCATTTCCATCCTGCAGCACTGTTCCAAGAGCTTTTGGCCTACGATGATCCTTTTGCTGTTATAGCTGATCACAACTCTCCATTTTTAGTTTTGCAGGCGGCTTATCAGGCAGATATGGATGGGGCGCTGGCGATAAAAGCTAAATATCGCAGCGCTAAGTTATCTGTCTTTGAATTACCCAATCAGGCGTCATCTCGCAGGATTAGTGGTGTTTATGGTAATCACTTGGCAAATCAAGCGCCAAATTCTGCGCATGCGGTATTAACTGAAAACAGTGATGGAACTTATACTGTTTCGCTACGTGCGCCGCTGAACAATAAACAAGGGGCAGGGGATATTTGTACTCAGTTTCCTAGTGGCGGTGGACGAGCCGCCGCTGCGGGGATTAATGCATTACCTAAAGAGCAGTTAAGTGCATTTATTGAGGCGGTTGAGCAATACTATCGCGGGTAAAATCGCTTGGATTGGGCGTTCATCGCTAATTGAACGCCACATTGGTTGCTACTAGCGAGTTAGCCAGCTCTTAGGGTTCTGAGTTTTACTGTTACGGCGAATCTCAAAGTAGAGCGATGGGCGTGGTTGGCCTCCGGTATCGCCAGCTAAAGCAATACTCTCTCCTGCAATGACTTTATCACCTTCCTTCTTAAGTAGGCTTTGGTTGAAGCCATACAAAGTCATGTCACCCTTACCGTGGTCGAGTAACACCACCAAGCCATATCCGCGTAGATAGTCAGCAAAGACAACCGTTCCTGAATAAACCGCTTTCACTGATTGGCCGTAGTTGGCATTAATTACCATACCCTTCCAATTGATCTGCCCAGTTTGGCGAGAGCCATAGTTGTGCAGAATCTTACCTTTGACCGGCCATGGCAGTTTGCCCTTTTGACGAGCTAAACCATCCATAGGGACGGCGTTGCGCTTAGCGGCTTTAGCTATTTCTGCTTTCAGTCGAGTTTCATTGCGTTGCAGCTCAGAGAGGTAAACCTTGTCATTGGAAATGCTCTTACGTATCTGAGAGACAGTCCCTTTACGTTTAGACTGAGTACTTGCCAGTTGATCGCGTTTGTTGGTCTGCTGTTTAAGCAGGTTGGTGATTTGCTGTTTCTCAAGCTTGAGCTGTTCGCGGCTATCATCTAGCTCACCAACCGTTTTCTCTAGTTCGGCAATGGTAGTTGCTCGTTCTTTAGCAAGGTGTTGGAAATACTGGCTAATTCTATCTTCTTCGACACCTTGGTTAAGAATGTTAGAGGAGGTTTTAGCACGTTGAGTGACGTAGTAAGTTTGGATGAGCTCAGCCAACTTATCGCTTTGAGCTTTCTTTTGCTGTTCGAGCTGCTCGACTTTAGACTCAAGATTACGGATATTTTTATTCGTATTGGCTAAAGAGGCCTTGGATTCTTTGATCTCTTTTTCTAAACGAGTGATGGTGATTTCTTGGGATTTGAGCGATTTTTGCAGTGAGTCGAGTTTCTTTTGTTGGGAAGACAGTGACTGCTTTTGGCGAGAAATCTCACCGCTGACGCCTTTTAGCTCAGAGTTGTTTGCTGCATAGCTAGGAGTGATTGAGTAAGAACAAAGCATTAACCCGAGCGTAAGCCAAACCTTGTTGGTAAACAGAGTCTTTAGTGGGGTGCTAGCCATGTTACAAATTTGCCCTAACTATTTGAGAAGCTTCCAGTATACCCAAACCTTTTGATTAGAAGAAAGCGCAATGTCAAAACTTGTTACTGAGCCTCTGAAAACAAAAAGCCCGAGCAATGACTCGGGCTTTGAAATGCGGGAGTAAAAGTTAATTACTTAACTAGAACTTCACCTGTCATCTCTGCTGGAATTTCCAGACCGACTAGAGAAAGCATTGTTGGAGCTAGGTCAGACAGTTTACCGCCTTCTTTGAACTCAACCTCTTTGTCACCAACGTAGATTAGAGGAACTGGTAGGTTAGTGTGAGCAGTGTGCGTGCCACCTGTCTCTGGGTCTACCATCATTTCCGCGTTACCGTGGTCTGCTGTGATCAGCATTTGGCCACCAACTTCTTCGATAGCAGCCGTTACTTTAGCAACACATGCATCAATTGCTTCGATCGCTTGCTCTGCTGCTTCGTAAACGCCAGTGTGACCAACCATATCTGGGTTAGGGTAGTTACAGATGATAGTGTCGTACTTACCAGATTTGATCGCCGCAACCATCTTCTCTGTGAGTTCTTCTGAGCTCATTTCTGGTTGTAGGTCGTAAGTTGCTACTTTTGGAGAAGCAACAAGTTGACGCTCTTCGCCGTCGAATTCGCTCTCAACACCACCGTTGAAGAAGAAAGTTACGTGTGCGTATTTCTCTGTTTCAGAGATACGTAGCTGAGTTTGACCTTGCTTAGATAGCCACTCACCGTAAGTGTTTTCTAGAGATGCTGGCGGGAATGCGATTGCTAGTGGGATGTCAGCTGCGTACTGCGTTAGCATTACGAAGTTGATTGCAGGGAATACAGCGCGCTCGAAGCCGTCGAATGCAGGTACGAAAGTACGTGTGATTTGACGAGCACGGTCAGCACGGTAGTTCATAAAGATTACTGCATCGCCATCTTCGATAACTGCGTCTTCTTGACCTTCAGCTTTGATCGCTGTCGCTTTAACGAACTCATCGTTCTCTTCACGCGCGTAAGCTGCTTCAAGACCAGCGACTGCTGAGTCAAAAGTAAATTCTGCTTTCGCTTGAGTAAGAAGATCGTAAGCAACTTGTACGCGATCCCAGTTGTTATCACGATCCATTGCGTAGTAGCGACCAACTAGCGATGCCACGCGGCCTTTACCTAGTTTAGCGAATAGCTCGTCAAAACGTTTTAGAGAGTTCTCTGCGCTGCGAGGTGGCGTGTCACGACCGTCTAGGAAGCAGTGTAGGTAAATCTTCTCAGCGCCACGTGCTGCTGCCATTTCAACGGCTGCATAGATGTGATCTTCGTGAGAGTGTACGCCACCTGGAGACATTAGGCCCATGATGTGTACTGCTTTTTCTGCTTTTACAGCAGAGTCGATTGCTTCTACTAGAGCTGGAGTCTGTGCAAACTCACCGTCAGCGATAGATTTAGTGATGCGAGTTAGGTCTTGGTATACAACGCGGCCAGCACCGATGTTTGTGTGACCTACTTCAGAGTTACCCATTTGACCGTCAGGTAGGCCAACATCCATGCCAGAAGCAGAGATTAGAGTGTTTGGTTTGTTAGCAAACAGGCTATCAAGGAATGGAGTTTTTGCGTTCGCGATCGCGTTGCTTGCTGTATCTTCACGGTGTCCGTAACCGTCAAGAATAACTAGAGCCATAGGCTTCTTAGCTGTCATAGTGATGACCTCGTCAAATTTCAAAGTAACTTTGGAAACTAAATTAGCGTAATTTTACTACACTTTTTAACCAAAACTGTAGGTTAAGATCAAATATTGTTTGTGAAATATTGTTGTTATCTTTCACCTTACTTCCAGTAGGTATTTTTCCCTGCCACTTATAATAATCATTTTGTTGCCGTTATTTTCTCGCGTAAGGCGGAAATTGACAGTGGGAAATACCTATTACTCTAATAGCCTATGCGACCAAAATTCCTGTTCCTACAACGGCAACGATTGCCCCAATCCATGCAAAGCGGTTAGGTCGCCTACCTGAGTAAATCCAAAGTATAGGCAACAGCATAATAGGAGTTGTAGAAGACAATAGTGCCACCATACCGACATTTCCTTCCTGAAGGGCATATAGGATCAACGTCATTCCGACTGCCATGGCGAGGAAACCATTGATTGCAGTAATGGAGAAAATTCGCAGGTTCATGGGTTGTGTCGCTCGCGCAAGTTTGGCGCCAGTGAGGAAAAACAGACAGTGAGCAGCAAACGCTGTCATCATACGCATGGCAGATGCAGCAACAGGATCGATTGCTGTTTGCATAACAGGTTTAGCAATAATGCCACCGAGTGCTTGGCAAAGAGCTGCTAGTAAACCTAAACCGACCCCGACCCAAATACTGCCTTTGATTGACTCAAGTTGATTATTGGCTTGCCCTTTACGACCAAAAAATATCGCGGTTAACACGCCAGAAAAAACCAAAGCCGACCCCAACAATTCGAGAGATGTCATGGTTTCGCTAAACAGGAAGTAACCTAGTACAGCGGAGAAGACGGCGTGGCAAGAAAAGAGTAGACCAGCTTGTCTTGGCCCCATACGATTGAGGCAGGCGAATAGGGCAGTATCTCCGATGAAGATACCGATCACGCCAGATAGCATCATGGCAGAAATGGCGCTGGTTTCTACGCTGGCCCAACCGCCTGTAATCAGTGCCATACCCCCTAAAATCACAGAGGTGCAGCCCATACGCCAACGACTATAGGCAAAGGTTCCTAGATGTTGTGCGGGAACAACAGAAAGTAGACTGGCTACCGCCCAAAGAAATGCCGCTGCCAATGCCAGCCATTCATATCCCATTGACACGAAATCCTTGTGAATTTGGAAGAGTAATGGCTGACAATATGCATTAAAAAAAGTTTAAATCATAGGTTAAACCTTAAAGCGTCCCACCTCGCGGCGCATGGTTTCTGCAGAGTCACGCATGTTATCGGCACTTTCGCTGCTTTGAAGCGCTTGTGAAGCAAGGACATCAGAAGCATCTTTAATCCCTTGCGTATTGCGGCTGATATCTTCACTCACAGCTCGTTGCTCTTCGGCTGCACTCGCAATCTGTAGTGCCATATCATTGATTTCAGTAATCGCGTCAGTGATATGACCCAAGCTATCGGCCGCTTGCTGAGCATAGTCGACACTTGTATCGGCAAGCGACGTGCTGCTCTGCATGCTGTTAACCGCTAACTGAGTATTGTTTTGCAGCGTCTCGATCATATTGCGGATCTCTTCGGTTGAGCCATGAGTACGCTGGCTCAGCACGCGAACCTCATCCGCAACGACCGCAAAACCGCGCCCTTGCTCACCAGCGCGTGCCGCTTCAATCGCTGCGTTAAGCGCCAGTAGATTGGTCTGCTCGGCAATCTCTTGAATGGTAGAAAGGATCTGATTAATGCTTTGAGTATTACTTTCTAACTCAGAGATTACGCCCGCGGCAGCCATGACCTGATCTGCTAGGTCAACGATCGCTTGGCGGTTTTTCTGAATCACTTGTTGGCCGTCCTGACAAGCGGTTGATGAAGTTTGAGAAGCGGCAGCTGTGAGCTCTGCATGGCTTGCGACTTCTGCCGCGGTAGCCGACATCTCATGGATGGCTGTCGCTATCTGGTTAACATCATTTTGTTGCGCCTCAACTTGATGAGAAGCTTGTTGTGATAGTTCATTTGCCTGAACAGCTTGGTTGGCGAGCTTTTCACTGTGGTTGATGATGCCGCTGATCATTGCCTGCATTTGACTCAAGAACTGATTCACATGCTCCGCGACTTCACCGATTTCGTCTCGGCGCTTAATCTCGACGCGCTGGGTTAAATCGCCTTCACCTTTAGACAGTTGTGAAAGGGATGCTGACAAGTCTTGTAGCGGTTTAAGCAGTTTAGTAATCGTATAGGTACTGAATGTGGCAATTACTAAATACAGGATGATAGAAGCGAGTGCCGTAAACTGGATTTGTTCGGTAACGGAAGCGAAGGCGAGATCCTTATCGACCACTATACCTAGAGACCAGTCCGTTGTCGGAACATTGGTAACATAGATAAGTTTGTCACCTTGATCCGGCCAACTAATGGTTGATAGGGCTGATTTACTGACAAGTTCATTAACCATGTTATGGCTCAGTACTGGGTTAAGAACGGTTAAAGGCTGTTGGCTTAGCTTTTCATCCTGATAGGCAACGATGTTGTTGTTACCATCCACTAAGAAAGTAAAGCCATCGTTATCTAGCGTGACATTGAGGACTTCACTGATGATGTTAGTGACGGTTAAATCGGCGGCAAGCACCCCTTTTCTTTCACCGGAAAAGGCTTTAGCAAAACTGACAACAATGCTGCCATCAAAATCCTGATAAGGTTCGGTCAGGATTAGCCCAGAGGCCTTCATGGCATCTTGATACCACGGTCGAGTTCTTGGATCGTAATCGGCAGGCCAGTCTTCAGTTTTATCGCCGTAGGCAATGGAGCCGTCATCGAAGCCAGCATAAACGGAAAGAAAATCCCCCGCTCGCTTGGTAATCAGCATTTCACGGTCAGAGTTATCTGACTGGACGATGGTTTTCTCGTTAGCAAGCATCATATCGCTGCGTATGGCTAACCAATCACTAATGTAGCGAGTAGTGGCGTGGCTGACATTGGCCATTTCACTATTTAGGGCTGAGGTGGTTTCTTGTTTTAATTGGCTTACCGAGATCCAAGCTTGAACCCCGCTGACCACTGCGATAACGATTGCAATCGCAATCTGCATTTTTAGTTTTATTGTATTTCTCATTGCCTTTCCTTCATTTACGAGACAATAGATTGAGAAAAGCGGAGTGGAGAGACACTGGGAGAAGGTGTTTGCCATGTGGAGAGCATCAACCGAACCTCGTGGGCACTACCGCCGGATAGAAATCTCACATTGAAAGTGAAATGGATGTTCTTGTTATTATTGAACTGATTTTATAATCCCAAGCGACCAATTTGCTTGATCTATGTACAGGAACACCGACTAACTTACCTATTTAGGGCGAATATTGATTGAACTGTGACCTTCAGTCAATAAATAATAAATGCCATACGGTAATTAGGTAAGTAGCAGTGCTCCGGCATAAACAATTGCTAAGCCAATCACACCGATAATTAGCCCGGTTTTAGCCATATCTTTGCTCTCGATAAGACCAGTAGAGTAAGCCAGAGAGTTTGGTGGTGTTGATACGGGTAAAATCATGCCAAGTGATGCGGAGAAGGCGACAACGACTAACAGTCCTTGCAGTCCACCGACGCTAGCTAAACTCTCCATGGAAGCCCCAATGGCAGCCGCAATCGGCATCAGCAGGTTAGCAGTCGCGGTGTTGGACATGAAGTTTGCCATTAGCCAGCAGACGATCGACAGAGTAAGAACCACGGCGATTGGTGATAGCGATTCGTAATCAATCGCATGCGCTAGGGCGGCTGCTAATCCGGTTTTATCCAAACCAATACCAATCGCAATACCACCGGCGACTAGCCACAGTACATCCCAGTTAATCAGCTTGAGTTCAGCTTTGCCCATAATGCCAGTGAGCGTGAAAACAGCCAGTGGAATAATGGAAACAACATAGGTGTTCATGCCATGCAGTTTGGTCGTCATCCACAAAAGGATGGTTGAGGCAAACGTGGCGTAAACTACCATCGCGCGCCAGTTCTTTTGGAATTGCCCATCTAATTTAAGCTTCATAGTTTGTTGGGAATAAGGGAACAGCTTTTGCAGCAGGAACCAAGCGATAGTCAGTTGCACAATCACGAAAGGTAATCCCATCATCATCCAGCTTAAGAAATCGATACTGTTCTCGCCAGTGAGGTACTGGAGTGCGATGGCGTTCGGTGGCGTACCGATTGGAGTCGCAATACCGCCTGTGTTAGCGGCGATCGGGATACACAGTACTAAGGCTTTAATACCAATATCGCCTTTAGGTGCCGAAGCGACAATCGGGCCAAGCAAAGCGAGCATCATTACCGTTGTTGCGGTATTGGACATAAACATTGAGAACACGGCGGTAATCAACATTAAGCCAAGCATGATGAACTTAGGCTGGTGGCCAAAAGGCTTGAGTAGTACACGCGCTAAGTTGTTGTCGAGTTCATACTTAGAGGCTGCGATCGCAAGGGCAAAACCACCCATAAACAGAATAATGATCGGCGAAGAGAAGGCGCTGAAGATGTCTGTGTAGTTCATCAACTCCCCCAAATCATGTCCTGTAGGAGGGTTGCGGAATAAATGTAGCCCTTTGTCGGAAATCATCACCAGCTCTAAGGCGATGATCAAAATCGAAGTTGCAAACACCGGAACGGGTTCTAGTACCCAAAGCAGTGCTGCGAGAAGAAAGATTGCCAACAGTCGATGTTGAATCAGGGTCAGATCATCAATAGGGATCCAGTCAATGGGCATAAACAGCACACCGATTGGCAGGCCAAAGCTGATCAATAGCTTAATGATAATTCCCGATTCTACCTTTGGCATACAATCCTTTACCTCAAAAGTATTAGTGAAGCCACAGATTAGTTCACAATGAATTAAAGGTCTTAGACCAAGTCTAGAATTTTGATAAACAGTTGAAATTGTTGAGGGAGGTTTGCTTTGGGTCAAAAAAAGCCCCGCGATTGCGAGGCTTGAGAGTCGAACGTTGGTGATTATTCCGCTGCTTGTTCAGCCTGAACGGTATGAGCGTAAGGTGTACCCATTACCGTTGGTTGACCATTTTGCATCGTGTCATCAAATTTCACCGCATCTTTGGCGAATAGGTTGATAACCGTTGAGCCTAGCTTAAAGCGACCCATTTCTTCACCCTTCTTAAGGATTACTGCTTTGTCACCTTCAGCTGGGTAGTCCCATTTGTAAACGGTATTGCCGCGTGGTGGGGTTACCGTGCCAGCCCAAACTTGCTCGATACTGCCAACAATTGTCGCACCAACAAGCACCTGTGCCATTGGTCCAAACTCAGTATCAAAAATACATACTACACGTTCGTTACGTGCGAACAGGTTTGGCACGTTCTCAGCAGTCAGCGGGTTAACTGAGAATAGATCACCTGGTACATAAATCATCTGGCGAAGTGTGCCGTCACATGGCATGTGTACTCGGTGGTAATCACGCGGTGAAAGGTACAGTGTCGCGAATTCGCCGTCGGCAAACTCTTGAGCCAACTCTGCATCTCCGCCTAGTAGCTCTTGTGCTGTAAAGTCATGGCCTTTTGCCTGAATCAGTTTGCCATCAGTGATAGGACCAAACTGGCTTACACAAGCGTCTGCTGGGTGCGTGATAACAGTGGCTTCTTCGGTGATTGGGCGTGCGCCATCTTTTAGCTCACGAACAAAAAATTCGTTAAACGTCTTAAAGTGTTTAGGATCAGAATGAAGTGCTTCATCCATGTTGACGTTGTATTGCTTAATAAACCACTTGATGATTGCTGTTGTTAGACCGCCAGCTTTCGCTGAAGCTAGCTTACCCACTAAGCGCGTTAAGCCGTGCTGAGGGATCCAATATTGCAGTCCAACTTTAATCTTATCCATTGTGTTCAATTCCAATGCTATTTTGATGATTGACTATATTCTGGGCGCGAGATGTTACTCAAAATGCGCCCAAAAGTCAGCAGTTGCGAGAGTTTGCTTACAAAATTGCGGTTACAAATCCGCTTTTTTGCTACGAGAGTATTGTCGATTGGCTTTGTTTTCCGCCATGCTTTCGAGGATACGGTGATAGTTTTCAAAGCGTATTTCGTTGATCTCACCATCTTCAACGGCCTGACGCAGTACACATCCTGGGTCGTCATTGTGTTTACAATCACGGAACTTACAGCCACCTAGATAAGGTCTAAATTCAACAAAGGCTTTAGTCACTTCTTCGGCTTCCAAGTGCCACAGACCAAACTCACGAACTCCCGGTGAGTCAATTAGGTCGCCACCTGTCGGAATATGGTAAAGGCGTGATGCGGTGGTTGTGTGTTGGCCTAGGCCGGAGTTTTCTGAGATCTCGCCTTCCTCAACATTAAATTGAGGCATAAGCGCATTAACTAGGCTTGATTTACCGACACCAGACTGACCGACGAAAATATTGATGCGATCTTTCAGCTCAGCTTCGAGCTCAGTAATACCTTCCCCGGTTTGTTTACTGACAAACAGCACCTTGTAGCCAATGCGCTCGTATTCGTTTAGCCAAGATTTGTATTCAGCCAGTTGCTCTTGTTCAAGAAGATCGATTTTGTTCAGTACCAGCAGTGGCGCAATGCTTAAGGTTTCAGAGGCGACCAAGTAGCGATCAATGATGTTGAGCGACAGCTCAGGTAGTACTGAAGAAACGATGACCATTTGGTCTACGTTCGCAGCGACAGGTTTTAAACCGTCGTAGTAGTCAGGACGTGTTAATACAGAAGTTCTTGGCTCGACGGCTTCAACCACGCCATTGATGCCTTCCATCGACTCTAGGCCAGGGCGCCATATGACTTTGTCCCCAGAAACCAGAGATTCGATACCGCGACGAAGATTACAGCGCTGGACTTCTCCGCTTTCGAGATCTTCTATATCTGCGTGTTGTCCAAAACGAGTGATAACCAGGCCAGATTTACTCCCTCCAAGCATAGATTCATCCCACTGGATGGTCTCTTCCTGCTTAAGTTTGCGTTTTTGGTTATGGCGTACACGCCTCACCTGACCTTTGGTTAGCTTTTTCTTTTTAGCCACGTTTCTCTACTTCAGTTGATTAATTTATCGGGTGATACCTGTCTGACAGCGAGTATTTCAATCTATCTTGGGTATCGGAATTTGGGTATAGTACCTCTTTTAGCACAAAACCAATAGGCAACGATTTATGTCCTTTAGCGATCAAAATTTAATTTGGATTGATCTTGAGATGACAGGACTGGACCCAGAAACCCACAAAGTTATCGAAATCGCCACCATAGTGACTGATAGTGAATTGAATATTTTAGCTGAAGGACCTGTACTTGCCATTCATCAGCCAGAAGAAGAACTGGCTAAAATGGATGAGTGGTGCACAACCACGCATGCAGGTAGTGGTTTGGTTAAGCGTGTACGCGAAAGTAACATCGATGAGCAAGAAGCTATCCGCCAAACGATTGAGTTTTTAGAAAAATGGGTACCTAAAGGTAAATCGCCAATTTGTGGTAACAGTGTTGGTCAAGACAGACGTTTTTTGTACAAGCACATGGCCGAGCTTGAGCAGTATTTCCACTACCGCTACATTGATGTGAGTACGTTGAAAGAACTTACTCGTCGTTGGAAGCCTGAAGTACTCGATGGCTTTTCGAAAACAGGCAGTCACCTTGCGTTAGACGATATTCGAGAGTCGATAGCCGAACTTCAGTACTACCGTGAAACGATTATCTCAATTTAATCGACTTTAATAACGCCAGCGCATTCGCTGGCGTTTTTGTTTATGGCACGGGGAGGAAAGCAAACTGAGCTACACCATGGACTACCTTGGTAATCCCTCGATTTGTTTTGTCTGCAACGATGAGTGCCATCATATCTTGAATCATGACCATCTTAGTGAATCGGCGGTCAAAGCTGATATCACCGCCATCTTCATCGGTATCATTACTGTAAATCAGCGGGTTCCCATACTGGTCTTTGCGATGATAGAGTCGCCACACGAAGATCTCTATGTTTCGCGCACTGTTATATAAAGACTGCTCATCTAATGAATCGATGATAAAAAACTCTTGCTGGTGGTTGTATGAACGGCGCAGCATCTCTGATAGGCCGACGATAGCGGCAAATACTCGGTCTCCCTGAAAATTCTCATCAAAACTTAGCAAGATTGCATCAATTCCAGTGACGCCATTAAGCTCATCAAAAACTAAAGAGGGAAGTTCGATACTCTCTTCAGAACCAAAAATCTGGGTAATGCGACTTTCTATGGTTGCTTGCGGGTTCTTATGCAGTTGAATTGGATTGCGGACGTAGAGTTTTCGTGTCAGCTCCACCATCTGTATCTTTAGCTGTCTCGCATGGACATCCATAACAAAATCAACGTCACTTTTGCCGAGATTACGCATGGGTTTAGGCATAGAGCCACAACCAACAATTAGCGTAGCGACAAATAAGGGTATGAGCGTTCGAAAAACAATCCTTTGCAACGACATGGACACTGAACCTTAACTAGGAGAAATCTTGTAACCATTGGAAAGAGGCTTTTATAGCCAATAGTTATATTAAAATTTGCATTCATCAGCGACATTAAGTCACCAAAATGCAGGTCAATATCCCAATTTGAGCGTAGGTGAGGTTACTTTTGTGTTATTTAACGAAATGCATTTCGTTTAAATTTCAAGCTGTTTTGATGATTGATGTGCGCTTTTCATCCAAACAGGAAAAAAATGGATTTTTTTTGCATGAAGGACTTGCATCACAAAAAAATGCTCTTATAATTCGCAGCCCTGAACGACGGAAACGTTGTTGATGCGACACTAGCTCAGTTGGTAGAGCGCAACCTTGCCAAGGTTGAGGTCACGAGTTCGAACCTCGTGTGTCGCTCCAGTTAAAAAGTCTTCATCGTACTTAACGGTGACACAATACGGACGCGGGGTGGAGCAGCTTGGTAGCTCGTCGGGCTCATAACCCGAAGGTCGTCGGTTCAAATCCGGCCCCCGCAACCAAATTTTTAGGTGTTGTGATTCGCTAGCTCGTCGGGCTCAGCTATTCATAAAACTTCGCGAAGGTCATCGATTTATATCCGGCCTCGCAACCAATTCTCTTATGAGAATATGCGACACTAGCTCAGTTGGTAGAGCGCAACCTTGCCAAGGTTGAGGTCACGAGTTCGAACCTCGTGTGTCGCTCCAAATTTGAAGGCCTTCATCATGCCTTAAATGGTGAATACGGACGCGGGGTGGAGCAGCTTGGTAGCTCGTCGGGCTCATAACCCGAAGGTCGTCGGTTCAAATCCGGCCCCCGCAACCAATTCTCTTATGAGAATATGCGACACTAGCTCAGTTGGTAGAGCGCAACCTTGCCAAGGTTGAGGTCACGAGTTCGAACCTCGTGTGTCGCTCCAAATTTAAAGCTTTCATTGTGCTTAACAATGATTATGGACGCGGGATGGAGCAGCCTGGTAGCTCGTCGGGCTCATAACCCGAAGGTCGTCGGTTCAAATCCGGCTCCCGCAACCAATTCTCTTATGAGAATATGCGACACTAGCTCAGTTGGTAGAGCGCAACCTTGCCAAGGTTGAGGTCACGAGTTCGAACCTCGTGTGTCGCTCCAAATTTAAAGGCTTTCATCATGCCTTAAATGGTGAATACGGACGCGGGGTGGAGCAGCTTGGTAGCTCGTCGGGCTCATAACCCGAAGGTCGTCGGTTCAAATCCGGCCCCCGCAACCAAATTTTTAGGTGTTGTGATTCGCTAGCTCGTCGGGCTCAGCTATTCATAAAACCTCGCGAAGGTCATCGGTTTATATCCGGCCTCGCAACCAAAGCGACACTAGCTCAGTTGGTAGAGCGCAACCTTGCCAAGGTTGAGGTCACGAGTTCGAACCTCGTGTGTCGCTCCAAATTTATAGTTATCATCGTACTTAACGGTGAAGAATGCGGCACTAGCTCAGTTTATCGAGCGCAGCCTTACCAAGGTTGAGGTCACGCCTTTCTGTTTATGAATAGGGAACCTCGTGTGTCGCTCCAATTTGATAGCCTTCATCGTGCTTAACGGTGACAAAGATGCGACACTAGCTCAGTTGGTAGAGCGCAACCTTGCCAAGGTTGAGGTCACGAGTTCGAACCTCGTGTGTCGCTCCAAATTTTAGGAAGCTTGGCGTACACGAGGAACCTCGTGACTGAATCCAGCCGAGACGCTCCAAATCTCCTTCAAATGAATTTCATTTGAATTTCATTTGAATAGACCTCACGGTCACCGCTCTTTAGCTAATGCTGCGAAGCATGAACCCCAAATCAGTAAAAAGTCCTCCTAGTTTTTAGGTGGGCATTTTTATGTCTCAATATTAAATCTCAGCACGAGATGTGCTCAGTCAGAATCAATAGCAAGCATTATGTGAGCTAGGGTTTGGCATGTTAGTCAACAGACTTATCCACAGATATCTAGTTGTGGATAACTTGGTGGGTAACCTGATTTTTATTCATGTATAACGCTTGACTAAAACGATCTTTTTGTTTTTGAAACTTTCCTACCTAACTCTAGATTTAATTTAACTTGTTGATTTTTAAGTTGTTTTTATGTTTTACCTAGCTTGGGTTAGTAGGTATTTACGATCATTAAGTCACTGTTTTTTGATCCTAGTCATTTCTTGCCACTGTGATTAACTTCTCTATCTGTAAGAAAATGAGTAATCGTTCTTTCTTTTTTCCACATTTTGGTTTTTGGAGCTAGGTCAAACTCTGAGTGGCTAAGTTCGGCAAGCATTATGCATCGCGTGGTAAGCCTTTTTCGACAATTCTAATCAACCTATTTAGCTTAGTTGATTGTGTTGGGGTTTGAGCGTGTTGTTGTTCTAGAGCCCATTGAATATGTACATCTAAAGTCTCACTCAGGCCGAGGCGACTTTCTAGCGCTTCAATGATGTTGATGGAGTAGGGAGCATTTCCCATTGCGACCGACAGATTTCTTAACCATTGTAAATGTCCGATACGGCGAATAGCTGAACCTTCCATATTTTTTAAGAAAGTCGCTTCATCCCATTTAAATAGCTCAACGAGATTCGCATTGGTCAATGCCTCTCTACGGTGAAAGTCTGGCTGATCGGTTAAATCTGAGAAGCGGTTCCAAGGACAAACAAGTTGGCAGTCGTCACAGCCATAGATTCTGTTGCCCATGGCTTTGCGAAACTCTTCTGGGATGACGCCGTCGAATTCAATGGTTAAGTAGGAGATACAGCGCCTTGCGTCGACAATACCATTATCTACGATGGCTTGCGTCGGGCATGAGGTAATACAAGCTTTGCATTTGCCACATGCATCAACACTGGGTTCGTCGACTGGAAGAGGAAGGTCTATCAGTAACTCACCAAGGAAAAACCATGAACCACACTCTTTATCTAGAATAAGTGAATGTTTTCCAGTCCAGCCCAATCCGGCTTTCTGCGCCAAAGGCCTTTCAAGTATCGGTGCGGAATCAACAAAAGGTCGGTGGCCAAAACTGCCAACTTCTTGTTCTATTTTTTGCCCGAGCTTTTTTAGCTGGTTGCGGATTAACTTGTGATAATCACGCCCAAGAGAGTAACGACTTATATAGGCTTGAGTCGGATCTGATAGATTGGCAGCAAATTGCGCTTCAGGAGGCAGGTAGTTCATACGTACGCTAATGACACGGACAGTACCTGGTAGTAGTTCAGCAGGACGCGCTCTCATCATCCCGTGACGAGCCATCCAGTCCATTTCCCCGTGATAGCCTGCATCAAGCCATTTTTGTAGTTCAGCTTCATGCTCAGAGAGATCTACATCGCAGATGCCAACTTTTTGGAAGCCAAGTTCTTGGCCCCAAATTTTGATCTTGTCTGCGAGCTCTTGGTAGTTCATTCTGATTGCTCCGGGTAAAGGGGGCAGGATCTTAACGGATCTTATATGCAGGATCTAGCCAAGGAAAAGCGAAAAATGGCAAGAAATCGCTGATTTTTCGTTTTACTTACACAAGATCTCTTGTCTCTCAATTCCAACCCAGTTTACTATTCCTGTTCTTTTGATTTTTATATAGTCACAGCGTAGAGATTGATCTTCATGACCACCAAACAATTTGCCCTTAAAGATGACCAAGCAACGATTCAATTAGGGACAGCATTGGCACACTTGTGCTCTCAGCAAACCACCATCTACTTACACGGTGATTTGGGTGCAGGTAAAACGACATTTAGTCGTGGTTTTGTTCGCGCGCTTGGTCATGAAGGCAATGTGAAAAGCCCAACTTACACTCTTGTTGAACCTTATCAACTGGATCAGTGGCAGGTTTACCATTTTGATCTTTACCGTTTAGCGGATCCTGAAGAACTTGAGTTTATGGGGATCCGTGATTACTTCACTTCAGATGCTATCTGTCTGGTGGAGTGGCCTGAGAAAGGACAAGGTCTGCTGCCAGAAGCCGATCTGGATATTGATCTTCGTTATGACGGAGAGGCACGTGTTGTTGTACTGACGGCAAATAATCAGTACGGATGTCAATTATTAGAACAGTTGGAGTTATGTTGAAGAGTACTTTTATAAGAGCTGTTTTCTTTCCATTTCTTCTTGCTCTTACTCTTGCGCCCGGTTTTGCATTCGCAAACGCGCTAGAAGGGATTCGTGTTTGGCCTTCTCCTGATGAGACACGTGTTGTCATCGATCTTTCATCAGAAGCTGACTACAGCTATTTTACGCTCTCTAGTCCAGAGCGTTTAGTCGTTGATTTAAAGAAAACGTCTCTGAGCACTAAGCTGCCTATCAACATCACAGATAGTCCAGTCTTGAAAAAGATCCGTAAAAGCTCGCCGCCCAATAAAGGCACTTATCGTTTGGTGTTTGAGCTAAAACGGAAAGTAACTCCTCAACTGTTTAAGCTCGCACCCACTCCAGGTGGGCAGTATGGTCACCGTCTTGTGATCGATATGCCTCATGGTAGTCAGAAGAAAGCAACCTCAACTCCTGCGAAATCAAGCAGCTCAACAACAGTGAGCCGTGATGCTTCTCAATTGGCCGGAACGGCAGATATCGTGGTGGCGATTGACCCTGGCCATGGTGGCGAAGACCCTGGTTCTATTGGTCCGAGCAAAAAATATGAAAAGCATGCGACTTTAGCTATTTCCAAGAAGATCGTTGCCCAAATCAATGCTGTGCCGGGGATGAAAGCCGTACTGACCCGTGGCGGTGACTACTTTGTCAATTTAAACAAACGTTCCGAGATAGCTCGCCGTAACAAAGCACACTTGCTGGTTTCGATTCACGCCGATGGTTTCCATACGCCTCAACCGCGTGGTGGTTCAGTATTTGTCTTGAATACTCGTCGAGCAAACTCGGAGATAGCGCGTTGGGTAGAGAATCATGAGGAACAATCTCAACTACTAGGAGGGGCTGGAGAAGTCCTTTCAAAGAACAATAACGATAGGAATGTCAGTCAAACTCTGCTCGATCTACAGTTTAGCCACTCACAAAAAGAAGGTTATAAACTGGCAACGAAGATCCTGCGAGAAATGACACGAGCGGGTATCAAGCTGCACAAGAAAGATCCGGTTAACGCAAGCTTGGCAGTATTGAAGTCACCAGATATTCCTTCTGTACTCGTTGAGACAGGCTTTATTACTAACCCGACTGAAGAAAGGTTGTTGTTCCAGCGTAGTCACCAAGACAAACTGGCGCGCTCGCTTGCTAAGGCAATTGTCCAGTATTTTGAGGCAAACCCTCCGGAAGGCACTCTGTTTGCTAATCGCGGTAAAACCATCAAGCACAAAGTGGCACGCGGTGAGTCGCTGTCGTTGATAGCCAGCAAGTATGGCACATCGACAAAAGCGATTATGCAGACCAATAAGCTCAAGAGTACCAGTTTAGCCATTGGTCAGATCCTGACGATTCCGGGCTCAAGTAAGTCTATCTCGGTGCCACAAATTAAAAATCCAGTTGAAACTAAGACTCTGACTCACGTAGTACAGCGTGGCGAGTATCTAGGAAAGATCGCAGAGAAGTACAAAGTTTCGGTTGCTGCTATTAAGAAAGAAAATAAGCTCAAGTCCGATACACTAAAACTTGGGCAAAAGTTAAAGATTACTGTGAGTATGAAAGATCAACCACTGCGTAAGCACACAGTGAAGCGTGGTGAGTTCTTGGGCAAAATTGCCAGCAAGTATCAGGTCAGTGTGAACAACATTCGCAAAGCTAATAACTTACGTTCTGATCAGTTGGCGGTTGGTCAGGTGTTGATCATTCCCCACAACTAAAGTGAGTGCCAGACGTGACGATTAAGATCCTTCCTGCGCGCCTTGCCAACCAAATCGCGGCGGGTGAAGTGGTAGAAAGACCCGCTTCTGTAGTCAAAGAGTTGGTGGAAAATAGCTTAGACTCTGGCGCAACACGCATTGATATTGATATCGAGAAGGGCGGCGCCAAGCTGATCCGTGTGCGCGACAATGGCAAAGGGATCGTCAAAGATGAGTTAGGTCTGGCGTTAAGTCGACATGCCACGTCGAAGATTCACACCCTTGACGATCTGGAAGCGATCATTAGCTTAGGCTTTCGTGGTGAAGCCTTAGCGAGTATCAGTTCTGTTGCTCGTTTAACCATGACCTCAAGACCCGCGACGCAAGAGCAAGCATGGTCAGCGTACAGTGAAGGTCGTGAGATGCTGGTTAAGCTTCAGCCTGCTGCCCATCCTATTGGTACCACGGTTGAAGTGCTTGATCTGTTCTTCAATACGCCAGCGAGGCGCAAGTTTCTACGTACAGAAAAAACCGAATTTACCCATATAGATGAGTTATTGAAACGGATTGCGCTGAGCCGCTTCGACGTTACGATCAATCTTAGACACAACGGTAAACTCATTAAACAGTATCGCGCGGCGAAAACTGAGGCACAGGCAGAAAAGCGGATTGCAGCTGTGTGTGGCAACGCCTTTGTGCGTAATATGCTTAAAATAGAGCTAGAGCATCAAGGGCTCAAACTGCATGGTTGGATCACCACGCCAGAGGGCGCTCGTCAGCAAAGCGATCTGCAATACTGTTACGTTAATGGTCGCATGATGCGTGACAAACTGATCAATCACGCGATTCGCCAAAGCTATGAGACTAGCCTTCGCCCCGATCAGTTTGCGACATATGTGCTCTTTATCGAACTCGATCCACATCAAGTCGATGTCAATGTGCATCCTGCCAAGCATGAAGTTCGCTTCCATCAAGCGCGTCTTGTGCATGACTTCATCTACCAAGCGCTGAGTGATGCCTTGGCTCAAAGTGCCCATATTGATAAGCCAGAGCAAACTGCGTCTGCATTCCATGTAGAACAGCCATCAATTCCAACGGATGAGCCAGAGCCCATTTCTGCACCTCGTGAAGTGGAAAGTCGTACGTCTCAACAAGAATATCGCGCAATTGAGTCAGTGCCCTCTTATCCTGGTAAAGCCGATTATGCCGAGAGTCGAGAGAGTGTGCGTGAAGCGCAGCCAAGAAATGAATGGCAAGAATCTCGCCCGCTAAACAAGCCAAGAGTCACTGAGCGCTATAGCGAACCTGCACCGAGTAAGCAGGAAGTGAAAGCCTATCAGGAATTACTCCAAACTCCGGAGATCGCAGAAGCGGAAAAAGCGCAAATCCCAACGGCAAAAATAATTTCAAATGAACAAGTTGACACTCAGGTTGTCGAATCGTTAGGAAAAGCAATCCATGTCGTACAAGGTCGATATCTTGTGATGGCAGATAAGCAAGGAACGCGTTTAGTTAACCTTGCTAAAGCAGAGTGGCTGAGGGTTAATGGTCAATTGTCGACGCGCGAAGGCAATTTAAAAAGCCAACCGTTATTGGTTCCTTTGTCGGTTAAGTTAGATGACGCTTTGCTGGAAGTTGCACAAGCGCTTCAGCCAACGCTCGATACATTCGGCATTGAGCTAAAAGCACGCGGTAATAAGGCGCTGATGGTTATGGGCGTGCCCCAACCTTTGAGGCAACAAAACTTGCAACAACTGGTGCCAGATCTGCTATCTTACGCGGTCTCGTGTCAAGCCGCTTCACAGCCGTTGTCACATACCCAGTTAGCAAAATGGCTTAGTGATCATATTACTCAGGTAAAAAGTGACTACACTTTGTCGGAAGCCATCCAGATCATTGCTGATGTAGAGCAATTGTGGCAAGGAAGACTTCCACTTAGTGACCAAACCTTTGTCAAGCCAGTAGATTTTTCTGCAACGATTGCAGCGTTAGAATTATGAACAACACAGAATTACCTTTAGCTCTATTTTTAATGGGGCCAACAGCGTCAGGAAAAACGGATCTTGCGATTCGTTTACGCCAGAAATTTCCAGTAGAGATCATTTCAGTTGATTCGGCACTGATCTACAAAGGAATGGATATTGGTACGGCAAAACCTGATGCCGAGGAACAAGCCCAAGCGCCACATCGCTTGATCGACATTCTTGATCCTAGTGAAGCCTATTCTGCTGCTGATTTTCGTCGTGATGCGCTGAATGAAATGAATAAAATTGTAGAGCAAGGCAAGATCCCACTCCTCGTCGGTGGCACCATGCTTTACTACAAAGCGTTACTGGAAGGGTTATCGCCACTACCAGCCGCAGATACTGAAATTCGCCAACAGATAGAGCAAGAAGCTTTAGCTTTAGGTTGGGATAAATTACACGATCAGTTAAAAGAGATTGATCCTGTCTCAGCAGAGCGAATCCACCCGAATGATCCACAAAGATTGTCTAGGGCATTGGAAGTTCATCGAATTTCAGGTAAAACTCTTACTGAGTTAACTCAAACTAAGGGCGAAAGCCTGCCGTATCGAGTTAAACAGTTTGCAATAGCTCCCAAGGAAAGGGCAGAGCTCCATCGCCGAATTGAGCTGCGCTACGAGAAGATGATCGAAGCGGGTTTTGAAGATGAAATGCGTGTGCTATATGCTCGCGATGATCTTCACCCAGATCTACCTTCAATTCGTTGTGTCGGTTATAGGCAGATGTGGGACTATTTGGATGGGAACTGCACGTTAGATGAAGCCATTTTTAAGGGCGTCTGTGCAACCCGTCAATTGGCCAAGCGACAAATCACCTGGTTACGCAGCTGGGATGATTTAACTTGGTTAGATAGTGAAAACATTGAACACGCGCTAGAAACTGTCTCAAATGCCATAGCATCTGAAGGTTTTAGCTGTGTATAATGTGATCGCTTTTGCGTGAATGTGCCCTGTAAAGGATCTGTTACTTGAAATTTCGCTTCAAAGCCGTCATAACAAGTAGCGACAGGGTGTTATTTTATTCGTTTAGCTCAGAGCAAAGGCCGCATCTTTTAATGCAGCGCACCACTAGCTAAATAACTAAAACAAAATTACAAAATAAGGAAAATAAAAATGGCTAAGGGGCAATCTCTACAAGACCCATTCTTAAATGCATTACGTCGCGAACGTATTCCAGTATCTATCTACCTTGTAAACGGAATTAAACTACAAGGTCAGATCGAATCATTTGATCAGTTTGTTATCTTGCTGAAAAACACTGTTAACCAAATGGTGTACAAGCACGCTATTTCTACGGTAGTTCCTGCTCGTCCAGTGAGCCACCACAGCGGTGATCGTCCTCAAGGTGATCGTCAGCAAGAGAAATCAGAAGATTAATTCTCTGAATTACCATATTTGTTTGTAAGGAGTTGATTGCTTGTTTGACCGTTATGAAGCCGGTGAGCGAGCCGTACTTGTTCATATCAACTTCACGCAAGAAGGGGAGTGGGAAGATCTCAGCGAGTTTGAGATGTTGGTCTCTTCAGCTGGCGTTTCTGCGTTACAAGTTGTAACTGGAAGTCGCCAGTCTCCGCACCCTAAATACTATGTCGGAGAGGGTAAGGCTCAAGAAATTGCGCAGGCTGTGCAGTTATCTGGCGCTGATATTGTGATTTTTAATCACGCCCTCTCTCCTGCCCAAGAACGTAACCTCGAACAGTTGTGTAAGTGCCGTGTGGTTGACCGTACTGGTTTGATCCTCGATATCTTTGCTCAACGCGCCCGAACTCATGAAGGTAAATTGCAGGTTGAGCTTGCTCAGCTTCGCCATATCTCAACCCGATTGATCCGTGGCTGGACGCACCTTGAAAGACAGAAAGGTGGTATCGGTTTACGTGGTCCAGGTGAAACTCAGTTAGAAACTGACCGACGTCTATTGCGTGATCGTATTAAAGCGATACTGCGCCGTTTAGAGAAAGTGGCTAAACAGCGTGAACAAGGTCGCCGTGCTCGAAATCGAGCGGAAATCCCGACTGTTTCCTTAGTGGGTTATACCAACGCAGGTAAGTCGACCCTATTTAACCGTATTACAGAAGCGGGCGTTTATGCCGCAGACCAATTGTTTGCCACACTAGACCCCACGTTACGTAAAATAGAGCTAGCGGATGTTGGCCCGGCAATCTTAGCCGATACGGTAGGGTTTATTCGTCACCTTCCGCACGATCTTGTTGCTGCATTTAAAGCAACACTGCAAGAAACTCAAGAAGCTGACATTTTGTTACATGTTGTAGATGCCAGCGACGACCGTTTTCGTGAGAATATTCAAGCTGTTCATGAAGTGCTAGAAGAGATCGATGCCCATGAGGTACCGACTCTGGTTGTCATGAACAAGATTGATAATCTAGAAGACCAGAAACCTCGTATAGAACGTGATGAGGAAGGAATTCCTCGCGCTGTTTGGGTTTCTGCTATGGAAGGCATAGGTATTGAACTGTTGTTTGATGCGTTGACGGAGCGTCTCGCGAGTCAAATGGTTCAGTATCAATTGCGAATCCCGCCACAACATCAAGGGCGAATTCGTAGTACATTCTTCCAGATGAAATGTATTCAACGAGAAGAATATGACCAGGAAGGTAACTTGTTGATTAATGTTCGCATGCAACAAGTGGATTGGTCTAGACTTGAAAAAAGAGAAGGGGCAGTTTTACGTGACTTTATAGTTACTTAAATGACTGCTACAGTATAACGTCATATCAAATGATGGAGCTTTCTAATGGCGTGGAATGAGCCTGGTAATAACAACGGCAACAATGGCCGCGATAATGACCCTTGGGGTAATAACAATCGTGGTAACAAAGGTGGCCGTGATCAAGGACCGCCAGACTTAGACGAAGTGTTTAATAAACTGAGTCAGAAACTGGGTGGAAAGTTTGGTGGTGGTAAAGGCGGTAAAGGATCGTCTATTGGCGGTGGCGGAGCACTAGGTTTTGGTGTTATCGCAGCAATCGCAATAGCAATTTGGTTCTTCGCTGGCTTTTACACTATCGGTGAAGCAGAGCGTGGCGTAGTGCTACGTCTCGGTAAATACGATCGCGTTGTCGATCCTGGTCTAAACTGGCGTCCGCGCTTCATTGATGAAGTGTCACCGGTTAACGTACAGGCGATTCGCTCACTGCGTTCATCAGGTCTAATGCTGACTAAAGATGAAAACGTAGTTACGGTTGCGATGGATGTTCAGTACCGTGTTGCTGACCCGTACAAATATCTATTCCGCGTAACCAACGCAGACGACAGCTTACGCCAAGCGACCGACTCTGCGCTTCGTGCAGTGATTGGTGACTCTCTGATGGATAGCATCCTGACGACGGGTCGTCAGCAAATTCGTCAAAGCACTCAGGAAACGTTAAATGAAATCGTAGACAGCTACGATATGGGTGTCGTCATTGTTGACGTCAACTTCCAGTCTGCACGTCCACCTGAGCAAGTTAAAGACGCATTCGATGATGCTATCGCAGCGCGTGAGGATGAAGAGCGTTTTGAGCGTGAAGCGGAAGCTTACCGTAACGATATTCTTCCAAAAGCGACGGGTCGAGCTGAGCGTTTGAAGAAAGAGGCACTGGGTTACTCTGAGCGCGTAGTGAATGAAGCACTTGGTCAAGTAGCGCAGTTTGAGAAGCTACTTCCTGAATACCAAGCAGCACCTGAAGTTACTCGTAATCGTCTATACCTAGACACGATGGAAGAAGTCTACAGTAGCACTTCTAAGGTTCTGATTGATTCTGAATCAAGTGGCAACCTGCTTTACTTACCAATCGATAAGTTAGCTGGTGAAGGTAAGACTCAAACCAAACGTAGCACGAAGTCTTCTTCTGCATACGATCAAATTGAGCTAGAAACTCAGACAAATGAGACAACTTCAGACTCGCAATCTCGTTCAACTGGTTCACGTCAAGGGAGATATTAAGAATGCGTAAGTTAATGATCCCTGTATTAGTCGTTACCATTGTTCTACTGCTAATGTCAGTATTCGTGATTCAAGAGGGTGAGCGTGGATTGGTGATTCGATTTGGTCGTGTTCTTGATGATAACGGCGTATCAAGAATCTACGAGCCAGGCTTGCATTTTAAGATGCCGCTATTCGATCGTGTGAAAACGCTAGATGCGCGTATCCAAACAATGGATAGCCGTTCTGACCGTTTCGTTACGTCTGAGAAAAAAGACGTGCTGATCGATACTTACGTTAAGTGGCGTATTTCAGACTTCGGTCGTTACTACCTAACCACTGGTGGTGGTAATACGTTGACAGCGGAAGCGCTACTTGAACGTAAAGTCACCGACGTACTACGTTCTGAAATTGGTGCTCGTGAGATCAAGCAGATTGTTTCTGGCCCGCGTAACAAAGATGTACTTCCTGACAGTGCAGACAGCGAAGAAGTGACAACTGAAGCAGCTTTAGAAGCGCTAGAAGTGGACGGTGAGCGTGACCAAATTATGGAGAACGTTCTTGTCGGCACTACAGATAGTGCAATGAAAGACTTGGGTGTAGAGATCGTTGATTTCCGTATGAAGAAAATCAACCTACCTGACGAAATCAGTGAGTCTATCTACCGCCGTATGAGAGCTGAGCGTGAATCTGTTGCGCGTAAGCACCGTTCTCAAGGTCGTGAGAAGGCAGAAGTTATTCGTGCACAAGCTGATCTAGAAGTGGCAACAGTTCTAGCAGAAGCAGACAAGACTGCACGTGTAACACGAGGTGAAGCGGATGCGAAATCTGCGAAAATCTACTCGGATGCTTACAACAAAGACCCAGAATTCTTTAGCTTTATGCGTTCTCTTAAAGCTTACGAGAAATCATTCAGCGATAAGAGCGATATCCTAGTATTGGATCCGAAGAGTGACTTCTTCCAGTACATGAATAACGCGACTGGCGCAGAAGCGAAGTAAATAAACTCTGATAGTATAAAGGCTCCTTAATGGAGCCTTTATTTTTTTATGGTAGGAAATCTATGTCGAACTCTTTATGGCTTGCCTTTGGCCTAGTACTTATTGTTGAAGGACTTGGCCCACTGATCGCTCCCAACGGTTGGCGCAATATGGTCGCGCAACTCAGTCAACAGCCGGACAATCAGTTACGTCGAATTGGTGGCTGTTTAGTGGTTGCTGGAGCCGTCATTGCCTATGTGTTTGGCTAGTTTGTAGAGCTTAGTAATGAGGTGGTGGCGGCTCATTGGCAGGGTTTTCCACGTTTGAGGTGTCCATGTTTTTCACTTTACCCACCACGTATTTCATTTGGTCCTGCATTTTTGAGATCAACAATTGCTGCTGACTAAGCGCATCGTTCAACTCTTCAATGGTCTGCTCTTGGAAAGCCAATTGACACTCTAGGTCATTCACGCGGCTTTCTAATTGTTCAACTCGCTTTTCTGTCATGGCTCACTGATCTTTGCTGTTAATAATCCACATCCCAAGCTTGGGCGATACCAGCCGATGTCCCCGAGATCACTCGGTTTTGGCTATCAAAGGCAGCATCATACACCACTGCGCGTGGAGGGCGAGTATCTTTTAGTGGTTCAGCTTCAAATCCATCAACTCGCTTACCCGTGTGAGTATCCCAGACCATGATACGGCTCGATGGAGTTCCGGTAACAAGGTATTGACCATCATCTGAAAAGCGAGCAGTTGAGAAAATCAGTTGGCGAGAGAAGCTGCGTAGTCGAGACATTTCTTCTCCAGTGGTGAGATCCCAGACAATCGCTTGGTTACCTCCGTCAGACGTGAAAGCATATTTACCATCGCGATGCAGGGCGACTCGGTTCACTCTCTGTTCATGTTCAAAGGTTTTTAATATCTGTCCGGTATTGGTATCCCACAGGTGTGCTTTGTAGTCATTACCGCCTGAGAGAGCAAACCGCCCGTTGGGAGAAAGGGCAACCGAATTGACTTTTTCATTGTGGGCAAGGAACTCTAAGCGGCGACCGGTGACTAAGTTGACGTAGATTGCTTTGCCATTGGATAGACCAAGCAGCACTTGACCGCCATTACTGGCAATATCAACATCGCGGATTAAGCCGTCGGAAATTGACCAAAGTCCTTCAGCTTGTGTCCAAGCCAGGTCCCAGACTGCGAAGTTGATCTGTGTCGCGGTAACCGCAAAGCGGCCATTATCTGAAATTCGGATACGTGAAACAGTACTGGATTGGGGATCTTGAGCGCCCAATGAAGCGAGCTCTTGGCTTTCATCCAGATCCCATAAAACAAGTTGGTGTTCTTTAGAGTAAAGAAGGGCGAAACGAGCATCGCGGCTTAATGCAAAGCTGGTGGTGCCTTTAGGTTCGATAGTCCATCGCTGGCTGTCTTGAGCGGAGAAAAAACACCCATTTAACGCTGTAATGACAATCGTGATGATTATTGAGTTAAAAATTATACGCATTAAGTCCAAATATCCGCTTGTTTACGTTTAATTAAGACGCATATTGGTTATATTGGTACAACATTCAAATGTGTACCAGTGTTTCTTAAAGATTTGTGCACAAAGACAAAAGTCTCAATTGGAGAGTTAAATGAAATCGATTTTTAAAGTGTCACTGCTTGCTGCAACTGTTGCACTCGCTGTTGGCTGTCAAAAAGAAGAAGAACCAAAAGCAGAAACAGCACCAGCGGCAGAGCAAGTGCAAGCAGAAACAGCTAAGACGGTTTCTTTTGCAACAGAAGATGACAAAGCGGCATACGCGATTGGTGTCTCTTTTGCTAACTACCTAAGCACTAGCCTAGACAAGCCAAACGAAATTGGCATCACGCTAAACAAAGATCTTGTTCTTAAAGGTATCGAGCACGTATTTGCCGGTAACCCAGAGCTTAACGAAGAAGAAACTCGCGCGGCACTAGAAGCACTAGACAAGCGTGTTGCTGAAACTATGCAAAAGCAAGCGGCTGAAAAAGCAGCGGCGGCTAAGCAAGAAGGTGCTGATTTCCGCGCTGAGTTTGAAAAGCAAGAAGGTGTTAAGAAGACTGACACTGGTCTACTTTACCAAGTAATGACCCCTGCTGAAGGTGAGCAACCAAAAGATACCGATACAGTTCAAGTTCATTACAAAGGTACGTTGATCGACGGTACTCAGTTTGATAGCTCATACGATCGTGGTGAACCAGCGACTTTCCCACTAAACCGCGTTATCCCAGGTTGGACAGAAGGCGTTCAACTAATGCCTGTGGGTTCTAAGTTCAAGTTTGTTATCCCACCAGAGCTTGCGTACGGTGAACAAGATACGCCAACGATTCCAGCTAACTCAACACTAGTATTTGAAGTTGAGCTGCTAAAAATCGATAACGGTGAAGAAGCGGTTCAGTAAGCCTTAATCACTGATTTTAAAAGGTCTGGTTTTTGCCAGGCCTTTTTTATTGCGAGAAATTGCACAATGTAATAAAGCAATTTTTTGTTCTAAATCACTAGATAGTGGGTTAGCTAGGTGTGCTTATCAAAATTTCTGATAAACTTACACCAATTTGTTGATTTTTCGCGCTAAGGCTTAAAGAAGTGACAACTACAGAAACAGTAAACACGGATATGTTGCTCGAAATGGAATCTGTCAATGTGATGCCATTTAGTGAGCATGACAAAATCATTCTGAGATCTTATGAAGCAGTCGTTGATGGCATTGCGAGCCTAATTGGCCCGTTTTGTGAAATCGTTCTGCACTCACTTGAAGATCTTAATACGTCGGCGATTAAAATTGCCAATGGTGAAAACACGGGTCGTCAGGTCGGTTCTCCGATCACAGACTTAGCATTGAAAATGCTACGTGACATCGAAGGCTCGGAAAGAAACTTCTCTCGTTCGTACTTTACTCGCGCGAAGGGCGGGGTACTGATGAAATCTATTACGGTAGCCATCCGTAATGGTGAGAATCGAGTTATTGGTCTGTTGTGTGTGAACGTCAATCTTGACGCACCTTTCTCGCAAGTATTGCAGTCATTTATGCCGACCGAAGAAGCAAAACAAGCGGCATCATCGGTTAACTTCGCTAGCGATGTTGAAGAACTCGTTGACCAAACCGTTGAACGCACCATTGAAGAAATCAATGCTGACAAATCGGTCTCGAACAATACTAAGAATCGTCAGATTGTGATGGAGCTATACGACAAAGGTATCTTTGACATTAAAGATGCAATTAACCGTGTCGCTGATCGTCTTAATATCTCTAAGCACACCGTTTACCTCTATATTCGTCAGCGTAAAACTGAGGATGACGAAAAGTGAGTGGTTTGACTTACACCTTGGTGGTGAATGGTCCCGTCTACGGCAGTCAGTCCGCGAGAAGCGCGTATCAGTTCGCGAAGGCGCTGATTGCGAAAGGGCATTCATTGGTTAGCGTGTTTTTCTATCAAGATGGTGTCACCAATGGCAGTGCGCTTACGGTGCCGGCCAATGATGAGTTTGACTTAGTCACGGCATGGCAAACCTTATCTACAGAGCACAATGTACGTTTGGAAACTTGTGTTGCGGCAGCCCTGCGTCGAGGTGTGGTGAGTCAAGATGAAGCTAGCCAGCATGGTTTGGCGCAAAGCAACTTAGCAGAAGGGTTTCATCAAGCAGGGCTTGGCAGTTTGGCTGAGGCGATGTTAGTTCAAGATCGAGTGGTACAGTTTTGAGTCAGCTAACTTATCTATTCCGTAGTGCACCCCATAGCTCGTCAGCAGGACGTGAAGGGGTTGATGCACTGCTTGCTGCTTCAGCGTACTGTGAAGACATTAGTGTCGTATTTATGGGCGATGGGGTATATCAACTGCTGCTTGGCCAGCAAACCGCGGAGATTCTTAGTAAAGACTACTCACCAATGCTGAAGCTCTTTGACCTTTACGACATCGAGCAAGTCTATGTATGTGAGACCTCGCTATTAGAAAGAGGGCTAGCGCAAGCTGACTTAGTCATTGCGGCTCAGCCACTTGATCCATTAGCGTTGAGTGCTCAACTTCATCAAGCAGATAAAGTCCTTACCTTTTAGGTGTTCTATGTTACATATCGTTAAAACGGTTCAAGCACTAGAAGATGTGAGCCGAGTGGCTACTGAAACAGACAAAGTACTGCTGGTGGAGCAAGCCGTCTATGCCGCAAACCCGCAGCACGCTGCTTTCCCTCGTGTGAAAGGACTCAATACATCTGTGCTAGAGGCAGATATTGAGGCACGTGGTATCGCCAATCGAATCAGCCCTTCGCTTGAGCGAGTGGACTTTGAAGGCTTTGTTGAACTGACCGCTGAGCAGCCCAATTCTGTTACGTGGGAATAGTTTCATTTCCCCACTATCCCGTGTCGTTTTCCTTTTACACTTATTTCGCCAAAATTGAGCAAAAAAGATCCGTATATTTCTTGACACACCTCTCACCTCTGAATAGAATTTTGCGTCCCTAAGTGCCACTGGCAGTTAGGGATAGATTTTTCACAAAGCTTACTTTCAAGTAAATCAGGAGCTAGTTAATGGCAACTATTAACCAGTTGGTACGTAAGCCTCGTGCAAAGCAAGTTGTTAAAAGCAACGTGCCTGCACTAGAAGCGTGTCCACAAAAACGTGGTGTATGTACTCGTGTTTACACTACTACACCTAAAAAACCTAACTCAGCACTTCGTAAAGTATGTCGTGTTCGTCTAACGAACGGCTTCGAAGTGACTTCGTACATCGGTGGTGAAGGTCACAACCTTCAAGAGCACTCAGTTGTTCTAATCCGTGGCGGTCGTGTAAAAGACCTTCCGGGTGTACGTTACCACACAGTTCGCGGCGCACTAGACTGTGCTGGCGTTAACGACCGTAAGCAAGGTCGTTCTAAGTACGGTGTTAAGCGTCCAAAATCTTAATGGTATCCGTTAAGTAAGGCCAAACACTAAATTATTTTTAATTTTTGAAGAAACTGAAAAGTTTTGGATAACCTGAAGAAGACAACGGAGAAAATCCATGCCACGTCGTCGCGTCATCGGTCAGCGTAAGATCCTTCCAGATCCAAAGTTCAAATCTGAACTGCTGGCAAAATTCGTTAACATCCTAATGGTTGACGGTAAGAAATCTACTGCAGAGAAAATTGTTTACACTGCACTAGATGCAATGGCTGAGAAATCTGGTAAAGATCACTTAGCTGTATTTGAAGAAGCTCTTGAAAATGTTCGCCCAGCGGTAGAGGTTAAATCTCGCCGTGTAGGTGGTTCAACTTACCAAGTACCTGTAGAAGTACGTCCGGTTCGCCGTAACGCACTTGCTATGCGTTGGTTGGTTGAAGCTGCGCGCAAGCGTGGTGAAAAATCTATGGCTCAACGCCTAGCTGCTGAAATGCTAGACGCGTCTGAGAACAAAGGTACTGCGGTTAAGAAACGTGAAGACGTTCACCGCATGGCTGACGCAAACAAAGCGTTCGCACATTACCGTTGGTAATACCTTTCAGTGCCGCGGGAACCCTCGCGGCGCTACTCTAGTTCCTATGCGCAAGCCTAGGAACTATTGCTATATCTAGGGCCTGTGAAAATTGGTCTATTATGGATAAAAACTGCCTAGAAATAGCAATAGTCCCTAATTCAAGAGGATTCAATCGTGGCTCGTAAAACACCTATTGAGCGCTACCGTAATATTGGTATCGTCGCTCACGTAGACGCAGGTAAAACAACCACAAGTGAACGTATTCTGTTCTATACTGGTCTTTCTCATAAAATCGGTGAAGTTCACGATGGCGCTGCTACCATGGACTGGATGGAGCAAGAGCAAGAGCGTGGTATCACAATCACCTCTGCGGCAACCACAACTTTCTGGCGTGGTATGGATGCACAATTCCAAGACCACCGCATCAACATTATCGATACTCCTGGACACGTTGATTTCACGATCGAAGTAGAGCGTTCACTGCGCGTACTTGATGGTGCCGTTGTTGTGTTCTGTGGTTCATCGGGTGTTGAACCTCAATCTGAAACTGTATGGCGTCAAGCTGACAAGTACCACGTTCCTCGTATGGTATTTGTTAACAAAATGGACCGTGCAGGTGCTGACTTCCTACGCGTTGTTGATCAAATCAAAAACCGTCTTGGTGCGAACCCTGTTCCTATCCAACTTAACGTTGGTGCGGAAGATGACTTCAAGGGTGTTATTGACCTAATCAAGATGAAAATGATCAACTGGAGTGAAGCTGACCAAGGTACAACCTTCACTTACGAAGAGATTCCAGCAGACATGCAAGAGCTTGCTGAAGAGTGGCACAACAACCTAGTTGAGTCAGCGGCAGAAGCTAGCGAAGAGCTAATGGACAAGTATCTTGAAGAAGGCGAACTAACGGAAGCTGAAATCAAGCAAGCACTGCGTACACGCACACTAAATAACGAAATCGTACTGGCCACTTGTGGTAGTGCGTTCAAGAACAAAGGTGTTCAAGCGGTACTCGATGCAGTGGTTGAATTCTTGCCATCGCCAATCGACGTTCCAGCGATTAAAGGTGTGGATGACAACGAGAAAGAAGTTGAACGTCATGCAGACGACAACGAACCGTTCTCAGCATTAGCATTCAAGATCGCAACTGACCCATTCGTAGGTACGCTGACCTTTATGCGTGTTTACTCTGGTGTGGTGAACTCTGGTGACGCAGTCTACAACTCTGTGAAGCAGAAGAAAGAACGCTTTGGTCGTATCGTACAGATGCACTCAAACAAGCGTGACGAAATTAAAGAAGTTCGCGCGGGCGATATTGCAGCAGCAATCGGCCTTAAAGACGTGACAACAGGCGATACGCTATGTGACCAGAACCACAAAGTGATTCTGGAACGCATGGAGTTCCCTGATCCGGTAATTCAGATCGCGGTAGAGCCTCGCTCTGTTGCCGATCAAGAGAAGATGGGTATTGCTCTAGGTAAACTAGCGGCAGAAGACCCATCATTCCGCGTAGAAACGGACGACGAAACAGGTCAGACACTGATCTCTGGTATGGGTGAGCTTCACCTAGATATCATCGTTGATCGTATGAAACGTGAATTCAGCGTTGACTGTAATGTTGGTAAACCTCAGGTTGCGTACCGTGAAACAATCCGTGGCAACGCGGAAGTGGAAGGTAAATTTGTACGTCAATCTGGTGGTCGTGGTCAGTATGGTCACGTATGGATCAAACTGGAGCCATCTGAACCTGGCGAAGGTTTTGTCTTTGTTGACGAAATTGTGGGTGGTGTTGTTCCTAAGGAATACATCAGCTCGGTAGCGAAAGGTATCGAAGAGCAAATGAACAGCGGTGTTCTAGCGGGTTATCCTGTACTAGATATTAAAGCCACTCTGTTTGATGGTTCTTACCACGATGTTGACTCTAACGAGATGGCGTTTAAGATCGCTGGCTCGATGGCATTCAAGAAGGGTTCATTAGAAGCACAGCCTGTTCTTCTTGAGCCAATGATGAATGTTGAAGTAACCACTCCTGAAGATTGGATGGGTGATGTTGTTGGTGACCTTAACCGCCGTCGCGGTATGATCGAAGGTATGGACGATGGTGTGGCTGGTATTAAGATCATCCGCGCTCAAGTACCACTATCTGAGATGTTTGGTTACGCAACTGATCTTCGCTCTGCAACTCAGGGCCGTGCGTCTTACTCTATGGAGTTTAACGAGTACGCTGAAGTACCGAAAAACTTTGCAGATAAAATCATGGCGGACCGTGGTTACGTATAAACGCCTTGAACTGAAAAAAAGTCTAGCTTTTTTTAAAGATCAATGCGTCCAAATATTGCGCTGACATGCGTTGGCGCATAAAATAGCAAATTCTGGCGCGTCTCGATCAATTCGGATCGTGGCGAATCATAACTAGGAAGGAACACGATCGTGTCTAAAGAAAAATTTGAACGTACTAAACCGCACGTTAACGTTGGTACTATCGGCCACGTTGACCACGGTAAAACAACTCTAACTGCTGCAATCTGTACTACTCTAGCTAAAGTGTACGGCGGTGAAGCGAAAGACTTCGCATCTATCGATAACGCTCCAGAAGAGCGTGAGCGCGGTATCACAATCGCAACTTCTCACGTTGAGTACGACACTCCAACT
>NZ_JCAFVV010000018.1:0-3242 GCF_059295395.1 Vibrio sp. SCP2
GCAAGATTGAAGCGAGCTAGAGCCGAGGCACGCAAGCAAGGTCTAAAGTTCAATGTCTCTCAGGAGGTTGAAAACTTCCTAGTAAAGGAACTTAAAAAGGTAGAAAAAGAGCTAGGCATTGAGCAAGATATTAATGAAGAAAAAAACCAACTAGATTTACTATCTAGTAATGAACCTAAAAACAAATCTAAAAAGGTAGAAAAATAGATGGATAATTATGAGCCTGATATGGGCACAGAAACGTGTATGTCCTGCGGTAGAACTTTCAGCGATAGCAGCAACGTTTCAAGCATCCAGTACCAAGGTGAATGTAACTCATGCGCCAGAAACAACGCAGAGTAATATAAACCTAAAAAGGTAGAAAATAGCCACCCTGAACGAGTGGCTTTTTTTGTGCCTAGCGAATGTCAAAGGGTAGTAAAAAAGGTAGAAAGTTTCGCAGGGGTCGAACAGGGTATGAGGAGCTGCGCGACGAATGCAAAGCCCCCCTTCCTGCTAAGCCGTGAGCGTAGCGAACCCCCCAAGCGAAGCGCAGGGACAGCCCCGCAGGGCACACGATCTTAGGCGGTACGCCTTTAGTGTGCTAAAGGTGGTACACCTTGCCTAAAGGAGCTGGACGCACTAAAGGAGCATAAAGGCGATTTTGATCTAAAGGCGGAATTTTGTATGCTTTGAGAAAAGCGATGAAAAACAAAATTGCAGTGAACAGCAAGTATTTCTCTCGTAGCCAAGCTAGGGGAGAAATGGCGCATGTGAAACGTGAGTTCGCCCACGATAAGAACGTGCTGAACCCTGAGTACACGAAGCGCAACTTTGGCACTAGTGCCGAGGTTATAGATAAGCGCTATCGTGAAGCTCTGGAGGTGATGCCAGAGACGGTAAAGAACAGCCTGATTGATAGCGTGTTGGTCTTGCCATTGGATCAGGTAAAAAAGCTATCCAGTGACGATAAAAATTGGCGTAAGGAGCTTCATAAGAGTATCACCGAAATGATGAACGAAATGGAGCGAGAAACTGGATTTATGCCTATTGGGTATCAGATGCACCTCGATGAGGGGTACAGAGACCCAGAGACGGGAAAAGAGACGCTGAACCCTCATGCCCATCTACTTTTTGCGAACGTGTGCACCAAGGACGTGACACTGACCCGTGAGAAAAAGATCACCAAAAAGGATCAGCATGGTAAAGCCATGCGTGACCCCAAAAAACCTAACAAGTATCTCTATGAGTTGGACGAGAACGGCAAGCCACTCACAGAGACGATAGAAACGCCACTCAAGGGGCGTGCGCCCCTGTCTTTGTACCAAACACGGGGTAAGAACTCGATATGGGCAAAACAGCAAGATATTGCAGCAAAGCACCTCAAGCACCTCGGTTTTGAGAGGGGCGACAGTAAGGAGCTGACGCAAGCGAAGCACCTAAACAAGCAACAGCACGTCCATAGAGAGCTTTTGAAGGTCGAACAACAGGTAGAGTCGGAAAAGCTCCTATTGGACCAATTAAAGCGCGATATGGAGCTTCAGAGACAATCTCTCGAACTGTTCATCGGTGCAAGGGAGACGTTCTTTGCTGCTGAGTTGGCCAAGAAAGCGAAACAAGAGCGAGAAGAGCTGAAAGCGGCCACCGTGGAGAAGTTCGACGAACTACCGGGAACAATCCAAGACATTGCAATGGAGAGCACCAAGGAGCGTGTTGGTGTGCTAGAGGGAGCTTTTGAGTTTATCGAGGATGAAGATACCAAGGAGCTGCTTGATCTGATCAACCAAATGGAAGAGAAGAAAAAGGTAGAAAAAGAGGCTCCTAAAGTGAAGCCCCGAGCATTTAAAATGTAGATTAATCAGTAAGTTCTACATCTTTTACTTCGTCTCTCTCAATGATTTGAGTAAAGGCAATTCTATCCCCAGAGAATACAAAGTTAGGGTTGATGAAGTACCAACCCTTCCTGATGTTTTTAGCAATGATGTGTGCTTTTTCAAGCTCTGCCAAGCCTCGAAGAAATGTAGGGTGAGAGAGCTTGAGAGGAGGCTCTTGGTCTTCATGAGCCTTCATAAAATCAGCTAAACAGTATTTGTCCAGTAGCACTAGATCCTTATTGATCGAAGTGTTCTGGACAGTCCAAATCAAAACACTAAGCGCCTTAATCCCCGCAGGTTTAAGGTTGAATGTTAGTGCTATGTTTGCTGTAAAGAGTTTTACAAATTTCTCTGCATCAACTTTTTTATAAGTCGTAACGTGAGTTCCGAAGTGCTCTCCAGTCTCTTGGTTGATAAGAACGTTACGATCCTTGCCAAGAGGTGAAACCTTAACGTTTCTTTGCTTCACAGGAACCACAAGCTCATTTAGGAAGGGGTTTACATCGTATCGTTCTACTTTCATTAGATCATTCATAGTTGGGTGTTTTTTCTAAAACTAAACAATTGAATGATACTAGTCAAATCAAAAACCACCCTTTTTTTGATAGTACCGCAATAAAAAATGAACTTTGTACTATCAAAATGGCACTCTGAAATGATAGTACAGAAAATGAACTATCAAAATATGGGGTTTTTTTGATAGCCGTTATACCCAGATCTGATAGTACTACTCACTCATTCTGAAAATTGGATCTCCATTTTACAGGGGTTAGAGGGTGATCCCTTCTTATATCTTATTCTACGAATAAGACGGGACTCAGGAGCCGTCCCACGGCTTCGCCTCCCTGCTCGGCAAAGTCTACGGTGACAGTGCCACGGTTTAAGATCCCGCCTCTTCCGCTTCCTCGGCTTCCGACAGACTCGCTTCGCTCCCTAGCTCCAGCACTGCGGCGAGCGGTATAACTAACGAAAATCTGATTTTGTCCATTCGTTGGACATAAATGTCCTCAATTGGGGACATTTAGATCCTTTTCGTCGCTTCGCTCCCTATCTTTGCAGGATGGTGGGAGGGGGCGGTTCTGTGCTTAAAATCTGGGGGAGTTTTTGCAAAAAAAACCTCAGATTTCACGTACAAAAGCACCTATTTAGATTTGCGGCTAGGTAGAAAAATTACTATATTTAAGTAAACCCAATAACAAATCGATGGAATTAAAAATGGCACTAAAAAAGGTAGAAAGTAAGGTTTCTTTAAATATCAAGGTTCAGGGCAGCATTGACGCAAGATTGAAGCGAGCTAGAGCCGAGGCACGCAAGCAAGGTCTAAAGTTCAATGTCTCTCAGGAGGTTGAAAACTTCCTAGTAAAGGAACTTAAAAAGGTAGAAAAAGAG
>NZ_JCAFVV010000020.1:0-855 GCF_059295395.1 Vibrio sp. SCP2
AGTCATCATGGCCCTTACGAGTAGGGCTACACACGTGCTACAATGGCGCATACAGAGGGCGGCCAACTTGCGAAAGTGAGCGAATCCCAAAAAGTGCGTCGTAGTCCGGATCGGAGTCTGCAACTCGACTCCGTGAAGTCGGAATCGCTAGTAATCGTGGATCAGAATGCCACGGTGAATACGTTCCCGGGCCTTGTACACACCGCCCGTCACACCATGGGAGTGGGCTGCAAAAGAAGTGGGTAGTTTAACCTTCGGGAGGACGCTCACCACTTTGTGGTTCATGACTGGGGTGAAGTCGTAACAAGGTAGCCCTAGGGGAACCTGGGGCTGGATCACCTCCTTATACGATGATTATTGCGATGAGTGTTCACACAGATTGATATGTCTTTATTAGAGCCCTCCTTAGTGTCCCGTTCGTCTAGAGGCCTAGGACACCGCCCTTTCACGGCGGTAACAGGGGTTCGACTCCCCTACGGGATACCATCTTTAAGCGTACTTAGTTAAGTGCTTTTAAAAATGGTTACCTCATTGAGGTGATTTGCTCTTTAACAATTTGGAAAGCTGACGAATAACAACAATCCCCATCTCTATGAGATGCGTTGTTATTCAATTAAAAGTTCTCAAATCCTAAAACTATGTTTTAGGTACCAACACACATTCAAGTGTTCTTGGAAATTTGAGTCCGGCAAAATCGTGTCTGCACATGTATAAAAATGCAGACAACTTTGGTTGTTTAAACAGAGACCCTTTGGGGTTGTATGGTTAAGTGACTAAGCGTACACGGTGGATGCCTTGGCAGTCAGAGGCGATGAAAGACGTAGTAACTTGCGATAAGCCCAGATTAGGTAGTAA
>NZ_JCAFVV010000021.1:0-710 GCF_059295395.1 Vibrio sp. SCP2
GCAGACACGATTTTGCCGGACTCAAATTTCCAAGAACACTTGAATGTGTGTTGGTACCTAAAACATAGTTTTAGGATTTGAGAACTTTTAATTGAATAACAACGCATCTCAAAGAGATGGGGATTGTTGTTATTCGTCAGCTTTCCAAATTGTTAAAGAGCTAGATTCATTTAAGAGCCATTTTTAAATATTCTCTATCGAGAAAACACTTAAAGATGGTGGGCGATACCGGGCTCGAACCAGTGACCCCCTGCTTGTAAGGCAGGTGCTCTCCCAACTGAGCTAATCGCCCATCGAATCAAGAATGGTGGAGCTAAGCAGGATCGAACTGCTGACCTCCTGCGTGCAAGGCAGGCGCTCTCCCAGCTGAGCTATAGCCCCATATCTTGAGAAAATGGTGGGTCGTGCAGGATTCGAACCTGCGACCAATTGATTAAAAGTCAACTGCTCTACCAACTGAGCTAACGACCCAATGGTATCCCGTAGGGGAGTCGAACCCCTGTTACCGCCGTGAAAGGGCGGTGTCCTAGGCCTCTAGACGAACGGGACACTAAGTTGAACATCTTGGGGGATGTTCTATCTCTTAAACTACATAAACCATCAATCTGTGTGAACACTCATCGCAATAATCATCGTATAAGGAGGTGATCCAGCCCCAGGTTCCCCTAGGGCTACCTTGTTACGACTTCACCCCAGTCATGAACCACAAA
>NZ_JCAFVV010000022.1:0-668 GCF_059295395.1 Vibrio sp. SCP2
CACCTTCAACGGCTTACAGAACGCTCCCCTACCCAATACATAAAATGCATTGCCGCAGCTTCGGTTTATAGCTTAGCCCCGTTACATCTTCCGCGCAGGCCGACTCGACTAGTGAGCTATTACGCTTTCTTTAAATGATGGCTGCTTCTAAGCCAACATCCTAGCTGTCTAAGCCTTCCCACATCGTTTCCCACTTAGCTATAATTTGGGACCTTAGCTGGCGGTCTGGGTTGTTTCCCTCTCCACGACGGACGTTAGCACCCGCCGTGTGTCTCCCGGATAGTACTTACTGGTATTCGGAGTTTGCAAAGGGTTGGTAAGTCGGGATGACCCCCTAGCCTTAACAGTGCTCTACCCCCAGTAGTATTCGTCCGAGGCTCTACCTAAATAGATTTCGGGGAGAACCAGCTATCTCCAGGTTTGATTGGCCTTTCACCCCTAGCCACAAGTCATCCGCTAATTTTTCAACATTAGTCGGTTCGGTCCTCCAGTTGATGTTACTCAACCTTCAACCTGCCCATGGCTAGATCACCTGGTTTCGGGTCTATATCCAGCAACTCGACGCCCAGTTAAGACTCGATTTCTCTACGGCTCCCCTAGATGGTTAACCTTGCTACTGAATATAAGTCGCTGACCCATTATACAAAAGGTACGCAGTCACACCACGA
>NZ_JCAFVV010000023.1:0-650 GCF_059295395.1 Vibrio sp. SCP2
CCGTGTACGCTTAGTCACTTAACCATACAACCCCAAAGGGTCTTCTGTTTAAACAACCAAAGTTGTCTGCATTTTTATACATGTGCAGACACGATTTTGCCGGACTCAAATATAAACATCACAAGGATGTTTCCAAGAACACTTGAATGTGTGTTGGTACCTAATTCAAAGAATTAGGATTTGAGAACTTTTAATTGAATAACAACGCATCTCATAGAGATGGGGATTGTTGTTATTCGTCAGCTTTCCAAATTGTTAAAGAGCTAGATTTCTTTCGAAACCATTTTTAAATATTCTCTATTGAGAAAACACTTAAAGATGGTGGAGCTAAGCAGGATCGAACTGCTGACCTCCTGCGTGCAAGGCAGGCGCTCTCCCAGCTGAGCTATAGCCCCATCAGGTGTTGATACTGTGTGCCAATTCTTCTGGGAGGAAGATTGGTGGGTCTGAGTGGACTTGAACCACCGACCTCTCGCTTATCAGGCGAACGCTCTAACCACCTGAGCTACAGACCCAGTATCGTCTCTTAACGTGTATAAACATATCAATCTGTGTGAACACTCATCGCAATAATCATCGTATAAGGAGGTGATCCAGCCCCAGGTTCCCCTAGGGCTACCTTGTTACGACTTCACCCCAGTCATGAACCA
>NZ_JCAFVV010000024.1:0-650 GCF_059295395.1 Vibrio sp. SCP2
AAAGTGTACGGCGGTGAAGCGAAAGACTTCGCATCTATCGATAACGCTCCAGAAGAGCGTGAGCGCGGTATCACAATCGCAACTTCTCACGTTGAGTACGACACTCCAACTCGTCACTACGCACACGTAGACTGTCCAGGACACGCGGATTATGTTAAAAACATGATCACAGGTGCTGCACAGATGGACGGTGGTATCCTAGTTGTTGCTGCGACAGATGGCCCAATGCCACAAACTCGTGAGCACATCCTACTAGGCCGTCAGGTTGGTATCCCATACATCATCGTATTCATGAACAAATGTGACATGGTTGACGATGAAGAGCTACTAGAACTAGTAGAAATGGAAGTTCGTGAACTTCTATCTGAGTACGACTTCCCAGGTGATGACCTACCAGTTATCCAAGGTTCTGCACTTGGCGCACTAAACGGCGAGAAGCAGTGGGAAGACAAGATCGTTGAGCTTGCAGAAGCACTAGATTCTTACATCCCAGAGCCAGAGCGTGCAATCGATCAGCCATTCCTAATGCCTATCGAAGACGTATTCTCTATCCAAGGTCGTGGTACAGTAGTAACTGGTCGTATCGAGCGCGGTATCCTAACTGTAGGTGACGAAGTAGAAATCGTTGGTATCAAAGAGACAACAGTAAC
>NZ_JCAFVV010000026.1:0-638 GCF_059295395.1 Vibrio sp. SCP2
GGAGCCGTCCTTGAAATACCACCCTTGTAGTGTTGATGTTCTAACTTAGACCCGTTATCCGGGTTGAGGACAGTGCCTGGTGGGTAGTTTGACTGGGGCGGTCTCCTCCCAAAGAGTAACGGAGGAGCACGAAGGTGGGCTAATCACGGTTGGACATCGTGAGGTTAGTGCAATGGCATAAGCCCGCTTGACTGCGAGAATGACAATTCGAGCAGGTGCGAAAGCAGGTCATAGTGATCCGGTGGTTCTGTATGGAAGGGCCATCGCTCAACGGATAAAAGGTACTCCGGGGATAACAGGCTGATACCGCCCAAGAGTTCATATCGACGGCGGTGTTTGGCACCTCGATGTCGGCTCATCACATCCTGGGGCTGAAGTCGGTCCCAAGGGTATGGCTGTTCGCCATTTAAAGTGGTACGCGAGCTGGGTTTAGAACGTCGTGAGACAGTTCGGTCCCTATCTGCCGTGGGCGTTGGAAGATTGAAGGGGGCTGCTCCTAGTACGAGAGGACCGGAGTGGACGAACCTCTGGTGTTCGGGTTGTGTCGCCAGACGCATTGCCCGGTAGCTAAGTTCGGAATCGATAACCGCTGAAAGCATCTAAGCGGGAAGCGAGCCCTGAGATGAGTCTTCCCTGAC
>NZ_JCAFVV010000027.1:0-625 GCF_059295395.1 Vibrio sp. SCP2
GTAGTTGCTCACCACGAGTCCCACACTGCGGTCACTGCTGCTCGGTACCATGACGTTACCTGTCCACACTTTTTTGTCTGCCGTCGCCGCCAGTGAACTGATGGTCGTGCCGCCCAAAGTCGCGGTCGCAGACTGCAGCTCTTTATCAAACTCCAGTCTCACATCAACGCTTTGACCAATGGCTTGGTAACCCGGAGTAAAGCTCGCCGCCGTTAAGCTTGGCTTCGCTCGGGTCATTTGCACCGTGCCTGTCGCCGGCGTCGCCACCGCATTCAGGTTGTTCTCCCCTTTTACCGTCACGGTAATTTGGCCGTCTTGCAGCGCACTCATGCCTAGGTTCACATTCCAGCTACCATCACCGGATACATTGACGGTCGTTTCTGGGGTTTTGCCACCGTTCGTGTCACTCGCTTGAACCGTTAACGATTCTCCCGCTGCAAAACGCGTACTGCTACCTGTGATAGCCACCGCCGCTGCATCCGAAGCGTTTACGGTATTACCACCATTAATGCTACCAATCGCGATAGTCGGGGTGATCGGTAAAGCATATGTGGTGTTGTCATCGCCTACATTACCCAGTGTATCGGTGTAGTTGCTCACCACGAGTCCCACACTGCGGTCACTG
>NZ_JCAFVV010000028.1:0-575 GCF_059295395.1 Vibrio sp. SCP2
GTTATGTGACTATTAGGAAAATCAAGAATGAAAGTTGATTATGAGTATTTGAAGCAACTCCTAGAAGCATTTGAGGAAGTTCCTAAACCTTTCCCCCTTATCAGTGAAATCTCCCAAATTTCTAGCTCAGTAAACAATCAATTTGCTTTTCACATGGGGATTTTGCATGACCAAGGTTTTATCCAATATCTTTTTAGTAATGGTCGATCACCTTTTACCCCTGATTACGATGATATTGATGACTTTTCTTGGTGTGACTGTAATGTGCGTTTAACAGCGCAAGGGCATGACTTTTTGGCGGCACTACGTCAAAAGAATATTTGGAAAGCTGTAAAAGAAGACCTCAAGGAAAATTCCATAGAGACAGTATGGAAGGTAGCTCAAGCAATGGCTACAAAACTAGCAACATCAAAGCTCGAAAAGTACTTGGATGCTACAGATGTAAAATAGCCACATAACAAACTGTTTAAGAGTGATTCGCAACGCGTGGCATTTTTACTATGCGTTGATTTTAGTGATTAAGGTGGTTTGCAGCGGCTTCTGTATTGCGTTGCTCACACCTTAACAGGGCGTTA
>NZ_JCAFVV010000029.1:0-574 GCF_059295395.1 Vibrio sp. SCP2
TTACTACCTAATCTGGGCTTATCGCAAGTTACTACGTCTTTCATCGCCTCTGACTGCCAAGGCATCCACCGTGTACGCTTAGTCACTTAACCATACAACCCCAAAGGGTCTTCTGTTTAAACAACCAAAGTTGTCTGCATTTTTATACATGTGCAGACACGATTTTGCCGGACTCAAATTTCCAAGAACACTTGAATGTGTGTTGGTACCTAATTCATAGAATTAGGATTTGAGAACTTTTAATTGAATAACAACGCATCTCAAAGAGATGGGGATTGTTGTTATTCGTCAGCTTTCCAAATTGTTAAAGAGCAAATCACCTCAATGAGGTAACCATTTTTAAACACACTCATAAGAATGCTTAAAGATGGTATCCCGTAGGGGAGTCGAACCCCTGTTACCGCCGTGAAAGGGCGGTGTCCTAGGCCTCTAGACGAACGGGACACTAATAAGGGCTCTTAATAAGACATATCAATCTGTGTGAACACTCATCGCAATAATCATCGTATAAGGAGGTGATCCAGCCCCAGGTTCCCCTAGGGCTACCTTGTTACGACTTCACCCCAGTCATGAA
>NZ_JCAFVV010000030.1:0-551 GCF_059295395.1 Vibrio sp. SCP2
GGTGCTCCTACTGCTTGTACGTACACGGTTTCAGGTTCTATTTCACTCCCCTCACAGGGGTTCTTTTCGCCTTTCCCTCACGGTACTGGTTCACTATCGGTCAGTCAGTAGTATTTAGCCTTGGAGGATGGTCCCCCCATATTCAGACAGGATATCACGTGTCCCGCCCTACTCGATTTCACTGATGATGAGATGTCGGTTACGGGGCTATCACCCTGTATCGCGCCACTTTCCAGAGGCTTCACCTGTCTCATTAAAAGCTTAAGGGCTAGTCCAATTTCGCTCGCCGCTACTTTCGGAATCTCGGTTGATTTCTTTTCCTCGGGGTACTTAGATGTTTCAGTTCCCCCGGTTCGCCCTGTTAACCTATGTATTCAGTTAACAGTAATTGCTTATGCAATTGGGTTTCCCCATTCAGAAATCCCAGACTCAAATGGTTGTTACTACCTAATCTGGGCTTATCGCAAGTTACTACGTCTTTCATCGCCTCTGACTGCCAAGGCATCCACCGTGTACGCTTAGTCACTTAACCATACAACCCCAAAGGGTCT
>NZ_JCAFVV010000031.1:0-512 GCF_059295395.1 Vibrio sp. SCP2
GTGTCGGTTTGGGGTACGATTCCTTACAATCTGAAGCTTAGAGGCTTTTCCTGGAAGCATGGCATCAATGACTTCACTACCGTAGTAGCTCGACATCGTGTCTCAGCCTTAAAGAGAGCCGGATTTACCTAACTCTCAAGCCTACGCACTTGAACCTGGACAACCGTCGCCAGGCCCACCTAGCCTTCTCCGTCCCCCCATCGCAATTGTAAGAAGTACGGGAATATTAACCCGTTTCCCATCGACTACGCCTTTCGGCCTCGCCTTAGGGGTCGACTTACCCTGCCCCGATTAACGTTGGACAGGAACCCTTGGTCTTCCGGCGAGGAGGTTTTTCACCCCCTTTATCGTTACTCATGTCAGCATTCGCACTTCTGATACCTCCAGCAAGCTTTACAACTCACCTTCAACGGCTTACAGAACGCTCCCCTACCCAATACATAAAATGCATTGCCGCAGCTTCGGTTTATAGCTTAGCCCCGTTACATCTTCCGCGCAGGCCGACTCGACTA
>NZ_JCAFVV010000032.1:0-480 GCF_059295395.1 Vibrio sp. SCP2
GCCGGACGTGCCATTTAAGATCCCCGTGACTTTCAGGGCATCACCATCCACATCGCTGTCATTCGACAACACACCGTTGTCTTTATTCACGGTGAGTGTGGCGTCTTCTTTTACCTCACCCACATCAGCCGTTAGTTTCGGTGCATCGTTGGTGCCGGTCACCGTAATGGTTAAGGTACTGGTCTTACTCTCCGTGCCATCGGTCGCAGTATAGGTAAACACCACGTCCGCGGTTTTATCCGTTGCAAGCGCTTGCGCTGCATCCCCATTGGCCACAAAGCTGTAGCCGCCATCGGCACGGATGGTTAATGTGCCGTAATCATTGCTGATCACCGTATCACTGCCGTCCGTCACTGCCGTCGCCGTACCGGACGTGCCATTTAAGATCCCCGTGACTTTCAGGGCATCACCATCCACATCGCTGTCATTCGACAACACACCGTTGTCTTTATTCACGGTGAGTGTGGCGTCTTCTTTTAC
>NZ_JCAFVV010000033.1:0-463 GCF_059295395.1 Vibrio sp. SCP2
GGCTATCACAGGTAGCAGTACGCGTTTTGCAGCGGGAGAATCGTTAACGGTTCAAGCGAGCGACACGAACGGTGGTAAAACCCCAGAAACGACCGTCAATGTATCCGGTGACGGTAGCTGGAATGTGAACCTAGACATGAGTGCGCTGCAAGACGGCCAAATTACCGTGACGGTAAGAGGGGAGAACAACCTGAATGCGGTGGCGACGCCAGCGACAGGCACGGTGCAAATGACCCGAGCGAAGCCAAGCTTAACGGCTGCGAGCTTTACTCCGGGTTACCAAGCCATTGGTCAAAGTGTTGATGTGAGACTGGAGTTTGATAAAGAGCTGCAGTCTGCGACCGCGACCTTAGGCGGCACGGCCATCAGTTCACTGGCGGCGACGGCAGACAAAAAAGTGTGGACAGGTAACGTCACGGTGCCGAGCAGCAGTGACCGCAGTGTGGGACTCGTGGTGAGCAAC
>NZ_JCAFVV010000034.1:0-463 GCF_059295395.1 Vibrio sp. SCP2
GGCTATCACAGGTAGCAGTACGCGTTTTGCAGCGGGAGAATCGTTAACGGTTCAAGCGAGCGACACGAACGGTGGTAAAACCCCAGAAACGACCGTCAATGTATCCGGTGATGGTAGCTGGAATGTGAACCTAGACATGAGTGCGCTGCAAGACGGCCAAATTACCGTGACGGTAAAAGGGGAGAACAACCTGAATGCGGTGGCGACGCCAGCGACAGGCACGGTGCAAATGACCCGAGCGAAGCCAAGTTTAACGGCTGCGAGCTTTACTCCGGGTTACCAAGCCATTGGTCAAAGTGTTGATGTGAGACTGGAGTTTGATAAAGAGCTGCAGTCTGCGACCGCGACTTTGGGCGGCACGGCCATCAGTTCACTGGCGGCGACGGCAGACAAAAAAGTGTGGACAGGTAACGTCACGGTGCCGAGCAGCAGTGACCGCAGTGTGGGACTCGTGGTGAGCAAC
>NZ_JCAFVV010000035.1:0-437 GCF_059295395.1 Vibrio sp. SCP2
TGGTACCTAAAACATAGTTTTAGGATTTGAGAACTTTTAATTGAATAACAACGCATCTCATAGAGATGGGGATTGTTGTTATTCGTCAGCTTTCCAAATTGTTAAAGAGCATGTTTCTTCACAAGGAAGTACATTTTCTAAAGACTTTCGGCGTCGAAAATTCCAACCACATACTAGTTACTGAAGTGGTTTGGAAATCCTAATCCAAAAATACTTAGAGAATGGTGGGCGATACCGGGCTCGAACCAGTGACCCCCTGCTTGTAAGGCAGGTGCTCTCCCAACTGAGCTAATCGCCCACATAAGTTTTAATTCTTCGTGGAGAAGAATGGTGGGTCGTGCAGGATTCGAACCTGCGACCAATTGATTAAAAGTCAACTGCTCTACCAACTGAGCTAACGACCCAATGGTATCCCGTAGGGGAGTCGAACCCCTGTT
>NZ_JCAFVV010000036.1:0-423 GCF_059295395.1 Vibrio sp. SCP2
GTTCTCCCCTTTTACCGTCACGGTAATTTGGCCGTCTTGCAGCGCACTCATGTCTAGGTTCACATTCCAGCTACCATCACCGGATACATTGACGGTCGTTTCTGGGGTTTTGCCACCGTTCGTGTCACTCGCTTGAACCGTTAACGACTCACCCGATGCAAAACGCGTACTGCTACCAATAATAGCCACCGCCGCTGCATCCGAAGCGTTTACGGTATTACCACCATTAATGCTACCAATCGCAATAGTCGGGGTGATCGGTAACGCATGTGAGGTGTTGTCATCGCCCACATTACCCAGTGTATCGGTGTAGTTGCTCACCACGAGTCCCACACTGCGGTCACTGCTGCTCGGCACCGTGACGTTACCTGTCCACACTTTTTTGTCTGCCGTCGCCGCCAGTGAACTGATGGCCGTGCCGCC
>NZ_JCAFVV010000037.1:0-421 GCF_059295395.1 Vibrio sp. SCP2
GGGGTGAAGTCGTAACAAGGTAGCCCTAGGGGAACCTGGGGCTGGATCACCTCCTTATACGATGATTATTGCGATGAGTGTTCACACAGATTGATATGTCTTTATTAGAGCTTTGATGGGGCTATAGCTCAGCTGGGAGAGCGCTTCGCTGGCAGCGAAGAGGTCATCGGTTCGATCCCGATTAGCTCCACCAATTTCCGTCTGGAAATTCAGTGTCCCGTTCGTCTAGAGGCCTAGGACACCGCCCTTTCACGGCGGTAACAGGGGTTCGACTCCCCTACGGGATACCATCTTTAAGCGTACTTACCTGAGTGCTTTTAAAAATGGTTACCTCATTGAGGTGATTTGCTCTTTAACAATTTGGAAAGCTGACGAATAACAACAATCCCCATCTCTATGAGATGCGTTGTTATTCAATTAA
>NZ_JCAFVV010000038.1:0-417 GCF_059295395.1 Vibrio sp. SCP2
TGTTCGGCTCAATGAATACTGAACATTACATAAAGTAATGTTTGAATTGACTGTGCTGAATCCGAAGATTCAATGGTCACTTCGTTTCATTGAAACCTAAATTGATACCGAGGTATCTATTTGGATTATCATCAACGAGTGCCCACACAGATTGATAGGTTTATATTGTTAAAGAGCTTTGCTTTCAGTGCCTTAGCACTTAAGCAGGACGCGTATAATACGCTATTGACTCAGTAAGTCAACATAAAACTCTAAGAAAACTTAAAGATTTATGGTGACTTGTCTACAAAGTAGACAAAGTCGAAATTAAAGCCTGGCGATGTCCTACTCTCACATGGGGAAGCCCCACACTACCATCGGCGCTAATTCGTTTCACTTCTGAGTTCGGCATGGAATCAGGTGGGTCCAAATCGCTAT
>NZ_JCAFVV010000039.1:0-379 GCF_059295395.1 Vibrio sp. SCP2
CTCGATGTTACCAGTTACGTCAGTTGTACGGAAGTAGAACTGTGGACGGTAGCCTTTGAAGAATGGAGTGTGACGACCACCTTCATCTTTAGACAGTACGTATACTTCTGACTCAAACTTAGTGTGTGGGTTGATTGACTTAGGAGCAGCTAGTACTTGACCACGCTCTACTTCGTCACGCTTAGTACCACGTAGAAGTGCACCAACGTTCTCACCCGCACGACCTTCGTCTAGAAGCTTACGGAACATTTCAACACCAGTACATGTTGTTACTGTTGTCTCTTTGATACCAACGATTTCTACTTCGTCACCTACAGTTAGGATACCGCGCTCGATACGACCAGTTACTACTGTACCACGACCTTGGATAGAGAATACG
>NZ_JCAFVV010000040.1:0-344 GCF_059295395.1 Vibrio sp. SCP2
TCACCGGATACATTGACGGTCGTTTCTGGGGTTTTACCACCGTTCGTGTCGCTCGCTTGAACCGTTAACGATTCTCCCGCTGCAAAACGCGTACTGCTACCTGTGATAGCCACCGCCGCTGCATCCGAAGCGTTTACCGTATTACCACCATTAATGCTGCCAATCGCGATAGTCGGGGTGATCGGTAAAGCATATGTGGTGTTGTCATCGCCTACATTACCCAGTGTATCGGTGTAGTTGCTCACCACGAGTCCCACACTGCGGTCACTGCTGCTCGGTACCATGACGTTACCTGTCCACACTTTTTTGTCTGCCGTCGCCGCCAGTGAACTGATGGTCGTGCC
>NZ_JCAFVV010000041.1:0-279 GCF_059295395.1 Vibrio sp. SCP2
TGGATTATCATCAACGAGTGCCCACACAGATTGATAGGTTTATATTGTTAAAGAGCTTTGCTTTCAGTGCCTTAGCACTTAAGCAGGACGCGTATAATACGCTATTGACTCGGTAAGTCAACATAAAACTCTAAACTTTTTTAGAATCTTATGGTGACTTGTCTACAGAGTAGACAAAGTCGAAATTAAAGCCTGGCGATGTCCTACTCTCACATGGGGAAGCCCCACACTACCATCGGCGCTAATTCGTTTCACTTCTGAGTTCGGCATGGAATCAGG
>NZ_JCAFVV010000042.1:0-261 GCF_059295395.1 Vibrio sp. SCP2
CCTAAAACATAGTTTTAGGATTTGAGAACTTTTAATTGAATAACAACGCATCTCAAAGAGATGGGGATTGTTGTTATTCGTCAGCTTTCCAAATTGTTAAAGAGCTAGATTTCTTTCGAAACCATTTTTAAGAACACTTACGCAAATGCGCTTAAAGATGGTGGAGCTAAGCAGGATCGAACTGCTGACCTCCTGCGTGCAAGGCAGGCGCTCTCCCAGCTGAGCTATAGCCCCATCAGGTGTTGATACTGTGTGCCAATT
>NZ_JCAFVV010000043.1:0-244 GCF_059295395.1 Vibrio sp. SCP2
ACCCACTTCTTTTGCAGCCCACTCCCATGGTGTGACGGGCGGTGTGTACAAGGCCCGGGAACGTATTCACCGTGGCATTCTGATCCACGATTACTAGCGATTCCGACTTCATGGAGTCGAGTTGCAGACTCCAATCCGGACTACGACGCACTTTTTGGGATTCGCTCACTTTCGCAAGTTGGCCGCCCTCTGTATGCGCCATTGTAGCACGTGTGTAGCCCTACTCGTAAGGGCCATGATGACT
>NZ_JCAFVV010000044.1:0-234 GCF_059295395.1 Vibrio sp. SCP2
TACCCTGCCCCGATTAACGTTGGACAGGAACCCTTGGTCTTCCGGCGAGGAGGTTTTTCACCCCCTTTATCGTTACTCATGTCAGCATTCGCACTTCTGATACCTCCAGCAGACTTTACAATCCACCTTCAACGGCTTACAGAACGCTCCCCTACCCAATACATAAAATGCATTGCCGCAGCTTCGGTTTATAGCTTAGCCCCGTTACATCTTCCGCGCAGGCCGACTCGACTA
>NZ_JCAFVV010000045.1:0-231 GCF_059295395.1 Vibrio sp. SCP2
CTGGTGTTCGGGTTGTGTCGCCAGACGCATTGCCCGGTAGCTAAGTTCGGAATCGATAACCGCTGAAAGCATCTAAGCGGGAAGCGAGCCCTGAGATGAGTCTTCCCTGACTCCTTGAGAGTCCTAAAGGGTTGTTCGAGACTAGAACGTTGATAGGCAGGGTGTGTAAGCGTTGTGAGGCGTTGAGCTAACCTGTACTAATTGCCCGTGAGGCTTAACCATACAACACCC
>NZ_JCAFVV010000046.1:0-224 GCF_059295395.1 Vibrio sp. SCP2
CCTAAAACTATGTTTTAGGTACCAACACACATTCAAGTGTTCTTGGAAATTTGAGTCCGGCAAAATCGTGTCTGCACATGTATAAAAATGCAGACAACTTTGGTTGTTTAACAAAGACCCTTTGGGGTTGTATGGTTAAGTGACTAAGCGTACACGGTGGATGCCTTGGCAGTCAGAGGCGATGAAAGACGTAGTAACTTGCGATAAGCCCAGATTAGGTAGTA
>NZ_JCAFVV010000047.1:0-223 GCF_059295395.1 Vibrio sp. SCP2
CCGCGGCTAGACGGAAAGACCCCGTGAACCTTTACTACAGCTTGGCACTGAACATTGACCCTACATGTGTAGGATAGGTGGGAGGCTTTGAAACCGGTACGCCAGTATCGGTGGAGCCGTCCTTGAAATACCACCCTTGTAGTGTTGATGTTCTAACTTAGACCCGTTATCCGGGTTGAGGACAGTGCCTGGTGGGTAGTTTGACTGGGGCGGTCTCCTCCCA
>NZ_JCAFVV010000048.1:0-223 GCF_059295395.1 Vibrio sp. SCP2
CTCGACGCCCAGTTAAGACTCGATTTCTCTACGGCTCCCCTAGATGGTTAACCTTGCTACTGAATATAAGTCGCTGACCCATTATACAAAAGGTACGCAGTCACACCACGAGGGTGCTCCTACTGCTTGTACGTACACGGTTTCAGGTTCTATTTCACTCCCCTCACAGGGGTTCTTTTCGCCTTTCCCTCACGGTACTGGTTCACTATCGGTCAGTCAGTAG
>NZ_JCAFVV010000049.1:0-223 GCF_059295395.1 Vibrio sp. SCP2
CTCGACGCCCAGTTAAGACTCGATTTCTCTACGGCTCCCCTAGATGGTTAACCTTGCTACTGAATATAAGTCGCTGACCCATTATACAAAAGGTACGCAGTCACACCACGAAGGTGCTCCTACTGCTTGTACGTACACGGTTTCAGGTTCTATTTCACTCCCCTCACAGGGGTTCTTTTCGCCTTTCCCTCACGGTACTGGTTCACTATCGGTCAGTCAGTAG
>NZ_JCAFVV010000050.1:0-223 GCF_059295395.1 Vibrio sp. SCP2
TGGGAGGAGACCGCCCCAGTCAAACTACCCACCAGGCACTGTCCTCAACCCGGATAACGGGTCTAAGTTAGAACATCAACACTACAAGGGTGGTATTTCAAGGACGGCTCCGCCGATACTGGCGTACCGGTTTCAAAGCCTCCCACCTATCCTACACATGTAGGGTCAATGTTCAGTGCCAAGCTGTAGTAAAGGTTCACGGGGTCTTTCCGTCTAGCCGCGG
>NZ_JCAFVV010000051.1:0-223 GCF_059295395.1 Vibrio sp. SCP2
GTGTCGGTTTGGGGTACGATTCCTTACAATCTGAAGCTTAGAGGCTTTTCCTGGAAGCATGGCATCAATGACTTCACTACCGTAGTAGCTCGACATCGTGTCTCAGCCTTAGAGAGAGCCGGATTTACCTAACTCTCAAGCCTACGCACTTGAACCTGGACAACCGTCGCCAGGCCCACCTAGCCTTCTCCGTCCCCCCATCGCAATTGTAAGAAGTACGGGA
>NZ_JCAFVV010000052.1:0-223 GCF_059295395.1 Vibrio sp. SCP2
TGATGCCGCCATTCCCTGGTTCGAATCCAGGTAGACCTGCCATTATTTATAGGTTCAGTGGATAACATCTTTTGATGCCTCGTCTATTGTCCCTGGTTCGGCTCTAAGTAGTCTGCCATACAACTTCATAGCGCTTTTACCAATTAGCGGGATGAACACAAAATTGATGCGGAAGTGGCGGAATTGGTAGACGCACCAGATTTAGGTTCTGGCGCCGCAAGGT
>NZ_JCAFVV010000053.1:0-222 GCF_059295395.1 Vibrio sp. SCP2
GGACCCACCTGATTCCATGCCGAACTCAGAAGTGAAACGAATTAGCGCCGATGGTAGTGTGGGGCTTCCCCATGTGAGAGTAGGACATCGCCAGGCTTTAAATTTAGACTTAGAGTCTAACCAGTGCGGAGCGGTAGTTCAGTTGGTTAGAATACCGGCCTGTCACGCCGGGGGTCGCGGGTTCGAGTCCCGTCCGCTCCGCCACTTATTCCAGACCTCAGC
>NZ_JCAFVV010000054.1:0-220 GCF_059295395.1 Vibrio sp. SCP2
CATTATTTGAAGTCTCTTTAGTTAGAGCACTGCAGGTCTATCGCCAAGCGGTAAGGCAGCGGCTTTTGATGCCGCCATTCCCTGGTTCGAATCCAGGTAGACCTGCCATTACAACTTCATTACGCTTTTACCAATTAGCGGGATGAACACAAAATTGATGCGGAAGTGGCGGAATTGGTAGACGCACCAGATTTAGGTTCTGGCGCCGCAAGGTGTGAGA
>NZ_JCAFVV010000055.1:0-210 GCF_059295395.1 Vibrio sp. SCP2
TTGTCTTTATTCACGGTGAGTGTGGCGTCTTCTTTTACCTCACCCACATCAGCCGTTAGTTTCGGTGCATCGTTGGTGCCGGTCACCGTAATGGTTAAGGTACTGGTCTTAGTTACGGTTCCATCGGTCGCAGTGTAAGTAAACAGTACATTCGCAGCTTCACCGTTAGCAAGGGCCTGCGAAGCATCACCAGTAGCTTCAAAGCTGTAG
>NZ_JCAFVV010000056.1:0-202 GCF_059295395.1 Vibrio sp. SCP2
GAAAGAAGACGCCACACTCACCGTGAATAAAGACAACGGTGTGTTGTCGAATGACAGCGATGTGGATGGTGATGCCCTGAAAGTCACGGGCATCTTAAATGGCACGTCCGGCACGGCGACGGCAGTGACGGACGGCAGTGATACGGTGATCAGCAATGATTACGGCACATTAACCATCCGTGCCGATGGCAGCTACAGCTTT